>CAIUSV010000069.1 GCA_903901915.1 uncultured Rhodospirillaceae bacterium
ACGGTCTGCCGCTCTACCGCCAGGCTGGCATCTGGGAGCGCGACGGCGTCGACATCGATCCCTCGACCCTGTGCTTCTGGGTCGGCCAGACCGTGTGGTGGCTGACCCCGCTTTACCAATTGTTGTGCACGACCGTGTTGTCGTCGCCCAAATTGTTCTGCGACGATACCCATCTGCCGGTGCTGGCCAAAGGCAAAACCCATCAGGGCGCCCTGTTCGGCTATGCCCGCGATGATCGGCCGTGGGGTGGGCCGCTGCCGCCAGCGGTGGTCTTGTGTCTATACCGATGGTCGCAAGAACGACAGCCCGCGGCCCCAGTTGAGCACCTTCACCGGGGTACTCCAGGTCGACGGCTGGCGCGGCTGAGCCTGAGCGAGTTTTTCGATGGATTTCCCCGGTGCTCTGATCAAGGATAGTGATGAACGGCATGACAGCTCCATCACCGATCTTGATCGAGAGTTGCCTTTTGTTTGGCGATCAAGGACAATAAAACATAATTGAAATAGTTTTGGATGTTGCTGTCGGCGCAAAAGTGTGAATAGCGGGGATAATTTCTCTAACGGGTTTATTTTATTTGTATTTTTGTTCTATAGGAATGTGGATAACTCTGGTCTGTCTTGTCTTTTCGGAAGCGCGGCTGGGTCGCTCGGAATAAGACTGATCCTTGTGCCGGAGGCGCCCAATCTCGGTCGAAGCCGGTATGCTGCGAGGGAGCTCCCGTCCGCGGGAGCGGGGGGCGGTGGGACATCGGGCTCGACCGGCGTCCGTCAGGACGTCCGGCTGACCTTCAGACCGAGCTGATCGATCCGCGCCTGGTAACCGGCGACAAACCCGGACGGATAAAGGTCCGGGTCGAGGCGGGCCATATCGATTACCTTCCGGTAACAGTCGGCAGCTTGTGCGTCGTCGCCCCGTGTTTCGAAGACCAGCCCCAGACGGGCGTAGCCGTCGTATGCCCCCGGAAAGTCTTTCAACAGTTGGCGTGCCGCCCGTTCCGCCTCATGGAACCGGCCGGCGTCGACCAAACCGACCACGGCATTTGAATCGGTGGCCAGTTTCGCATAGCAGTTCGGGCAGAACATATGATGCAGGCGATCATGCCGCTCGTCCGTCGGCGTGCCGTCGCGCTCGTCCGTCGCTGGGGCGGCGTAAGCGGCATGCCGGGCTTCGTCATCCTTGGCCAGACAACAGTGCTTGTATTTCTTGCCGCTGCCGCACCGGCAGGGCTGGTTGCGCCCGGTCTTGGCCATGGTTCCCACATTAATAGAAGGATCAAACCCCTTGTATCAGTCGCTGGTGGCGGATACCAGATTTCACCGCTTGCTGTTGACACTCGATCAGGACTGCGCCGGGGCCTGCCGCAACAGTCGGTGCCCGGTGTGCGGCGGCGTGCTCCATGCCGCGCACTTTGCCCGCAAACCCCGCGGAATGCCGTCCGGGGCGACCGAATACGACCGCCGGCGCTTCAGCTTTTGTTGTGCCGAGCCGGAGTGCCGCAAGCGCACCACGCCGCCATCGCTCCGCTTCCTCGGCCGCAAGGTCTATCTGGCGACAGTGGTCACGGTGGTGTCGGCACTGCAGCGCGGCTCCCTCACGGCTCAGCGGCAACTGGCGGCGCGTCTCGGCATCAGCCCCAGGACCGTGGTCCGCTGGCGGCGGTGGTGGCGGGAGATCTTCACCTCCGGCCCCTTCTGGACCCAGGCCGCCGCCGCTTTCATGCCCCCGGTCGATCGCGCCGGCCTGCCGGCCTCTCTGCTCGACCGTTTTGGCGATCCCGACGCCGACGCTCCTGACCACCGCCTGCGTTTGCTGCTCCGCTTCCTGGCCCCGATCACCGGCGGCTGCCGGCCCGGTCACGTTTTCTGACGGAATTCCGCCGCCCGCAGAAGATGCGTCGCGACCGCCCCCGGGCACGATCATAGCCTGCCGACCATCCCCTTCACGAGGTCGTTGGGAGATCACACTTGGCAACAAATACCGCTCCTAACCGGCACGAGCGCTGGGCCCGCCTGCGCTTTTCCGTCGTCGGCCAACTGCTCGCCGCTCCACCCGAGCCCGGCACCCTTCAGACCGAGTTGGCACGGCTCGCCGAACGCACCTGGCAGCATCCGACCACCGGCAAACCAGCCCGCTTCGGCGTCTCCACCATCGAACGCTGGTATTACCGGGCGCGGCGCGAGCGCCAGGACCCGGTCGCCGTTCTGCGTCGTAAGCCGCGTTGTGACGCCGGCCGCCAGCCCGCGGTCACGCCGGCGCTCGGCCAGGCGGTGCGCGAGCTCTATGCCGCTCATCCCGCCTGGAGCGCCCAACTGCTTTACGACAACCTGAGCGCCATCGCCGGAACCCGGCCCGAACTCACCCCACTGCCGTCCTATTCAACCATCCGGCGCTATCTGCGCGCCAACGGCCTGGAGAAACGCCGCAGGCTCACCAACCGCCAGACCCCAGGGGCCCTCAAAGCCGAAGCTCGCCTGGCCGAGCGCGAGGTGCGCAGTTACGAGGCCGAGTATGTCGGCGGCCTCTGGCACTGGGACTACCACCATGGCTCGCGCAAGGTGCTGACCCTGCGCGGCACCTGGCAGACCCCGTTGTTGCTCGGCATCATCGATGACCGCTCCAGACTGGCCTGCCATCTCCAGTGGTATCTGGCTGAAACCGCCGAGAATGTCGCCCACGGCCTGGCCCAGGCCCTGCAAAAGCGTGGCTTGCCGCGCGCCGCCATGAGCGACAACGGCGCGGCGATGACCGCCACCGAGATCACCGAAGGCTTGGCCCGCCTCGGCGTCCTGCATGAAACCACCCTCCCGTATTCGCCCTACCAGAACGCCAAGCAGGAATCGTTCTGGGGGCAGATCGAAGGCCGGCTGCTCCCCATGCTTGAGGGCGTGCTGGACCTGACCTTAGCCAAGCTCAATGAGGCAACCCAGGCCTGGGTCGAGTACGACTACAACCACAAGGTCCATTCCGAACTCGGCCAAACCCCACTTGAGCGCTTTCTCGCCGGCCCCGACGTGGTCCGCCCTTGTCCGGATAGTGCCACGCTGCGGCTCGCCTTCACCCGCACCGAGCGCCGCACCGTGCGCCGCAGCGACGGCACCATCGTCGTCGAGGGCCGCCGCTTCGAGGTGCCAAATCAATACCGCCACCTCCGCCAGCTCGAGATTCGTTTCGCCGGCTGGGATCTGTCCACAGTGCATCTCGCCGACGATCACACCGGTGCCGTGCTGTGCCGGCTGCTGCCCCAGGACAAGGCCAAAAACGCCGACGGCCGGCGCCGAACCCTCGACCCGGTCTCCGACGCCCCCCTCCCGCAGCCGCCGGCCGCCGGCATCGCGCCGCGCCTGGCGGCGCTAATCGAGCGCCAGGCCGCCACCGGCCTGCCCCCCGCCTACCTGCCCAAGGATGAGGAGGACCCGCGATGAACCGCAAGCTCCTCGCCCTTTATGGCCTGAAGTGGAACCCGTTCGCACCCGACGTTCCGGCCGACGCCCTCCACATTCCGCCGCGCATCGACTCCTTCTGCCGCCGGGTGGTCCAACTCAGCGCCGGGGGCGGCTTCGCCCTGGTCACCGGCGCCCCCGGCACCGGCAAGTCGGCCGCCTTGCGCATCCTGGCCGAACGCCTTGCTGCCCAGGGCGAGATCAAGGTCGGCGTCATCAGCCGGCCCCAGGCCGGTATCGCCGACTTCTATCGCGAAATAGGTGACCTGTTCGAGGTCGAGCTCCACCCGCACAACCGCTGGGGCGGCGCCAAGGTCCTGCGCCAACGCTGGCAGGCCCACATCGACCGATCCCTGACCCGCCCGGTCTTGATCATCGACGAAGCCCAGGAGATGCAGTCGGCCGTGCTGGCCGAACTGCGCCTGCTCGCCTCGACCCGCCTCGATTCGCAGATCCTGCTCACCATCGTCCTGGCCGGTGATGCGCGTCTGGCCGACCGCCTGCGCTCCGACGACTTCCTGCCCCTCGACAGCCGAATCCGCGTCCGACTGCCGATCGAGCGCGCTGACCCCGAGGCCCTCCGGGACTGTCTGCGCCATGCCCTGCGTCAGGCCGGGGCGCCGACCCTGATCACACCCGAGGTCATCGCCGCCCTTGCCGACCACGCCCAAGGCAATATCCGCAGCATGATGATCATGGCAGACAACCTCCTCGCCGCCGCCGCCGAACAAGACGCCAAACAGATCGACGATGGATTGTTCTTCGCTCTCTACGCCCCCGCAGCCAACCCCAAAACGGGCGCCGGAAAACAACGATGAATAACTATCCATCAAATACCTTGGCGCCAGTGCCATCAAAAAGCGCGATCACGCTCACCGACCCCGCCGTCGATCCGGACCGTGGTGGCGGCGCTGGCCGAGATGGTGTCGTCGCCCGTGCCGCCGGTCACGGTGATGGCGCTGCCTCCGCTGACCGTGACCGTGTCGTTGCCGTCGCCGGCATCGAGGCTGACACCGACGCTGTTGGTGACCTTGATATTGTCGTCGCCGTCGCCGCCTGAAACCGAGCCGCCGGTGACCTGGTCGATCACCACGCGGTCGGCGCCGGCACCGGCCGTCACCGTGAT
>CAIUSV010000070.1 GCA_903901915.1 uncultured Rhodospirillaceae bacterium
AATAACCTTTGTGTCGCCGAGCTCTATAAGGCATGAGCCTTCAGCGTACTTTATGTAATTTTTAGTTATTTTTAATTTGCGCAATTCGTCGGCCGCCCACTTTTCCGACATGAAGCCCCGGCATTTTGCCCCCTCGCCAAGCGGGCGGAATTTTGCGATGGTGCCGGCCATGATCAACCAGGGATCTTCCACTTTCTCCGGACGGGATCTCGCCTGCGTGCGCGGCGGCCGGGTGGTATTCGCCGGCCTCGGCTTCTCGCTCGGGTCAGGGGGCGGGCTGCTGCTGCTGGGACCCAATGGTTCCGGCAAGTCCAGCCTGCTTCGGGTGCTGGCCGGACTGTTGCGCCCGGCGCACGGCGTGCTGGCATGGGACGACGAGGCCATCGCCGAGGACCCCGAGGCCCATGCCGCCCGCACCCATTATCTCGGTCACCACGACGCGGTGAAGCCGGTGCTGACCGTCGCCGAGAACCTGCGCTTCTGGGCCCATCTCCACGATCCCCACGCCGAACGGGCGGGCCGCGCCGTCGATCGGGCGCTGGGACGCTTCGGCCTCTCCCACCTCGCCACCATCCCGGGCAAGATGCTCTCGGCCGGGCAGAAGCGCCGGACCAACCTGGCCCGGCTGCTGGCGGCACCCAGCCCGCTGTGGCTGCTGGACGAGCCGACCACCGCGCTGGACAAGGCGTCGATCAAGGCGCTGGAGGCAGTGCTGGCCGAACATCGCGCCGGTGGCGGCATGGTGGTGCTGTCGACCCATGCCGAAATCGATCTTCCCGGCGCCGAGGAATTGCATCTCGACCGCTTCGCCGTTCCCTGGAATGAAGAGGACCCGGCATGAACCGGTTCGTCGAAGTGGTCCGTCGCGATCTTCGTCTGGCGCTGCGCCAGGGATCGGACAGCATCATGGTGGTGACGTTCTTCGTGCTGACCGTGGTGCTGTTTCCGTTCGGTATCGGCCCCGAGGCCGGTATCCTCGAGCGGGTTTCGGCCGGCGTGCTGATGGTGACTGCGCTGCTCGCCTCGATGTTGTCGCTGGACCGGCTGTTCCAGGCCGACTACGAGGATGGCTCGCTGGAGCTGCTGGTCCTGACCCCGGCACCTCTGGGGATGGTGGTGGCGGCCAAGATGCTGGCCCACTGGCTGACCACCGGCCTGCCGTTGATGGTGGCGGCGCCGGTGCTGGCGGTACTGCTGCACATGCAGCCAGACGGCTTTCCCATTCTGCTGGCGGCCATGGCGCTGGGCACCCCGATCCTGTCGCTGGTCGGCGGCATCGGTGCCGCCCTGGTGCTGGGGGCGCGGCGCGGCGGCGTACTGCTGTCGCTGCTGATCCTGCCGCTCTATGTGCCGGTGCTGATCTTCGGCGTCGGCGCCATCGATGCCGCTGTCCAGGGTATGTCGGCGCGGCCGCACCTGATGATTCTGGCCGGCATCCTCGCCGGCTCGCTGGTGCTGGCGCCGTGGGCCAGCGCCGCGGCCCTGCGCCAGGCGCTGGAGTAGCCGGCGGGCGCGCCGGCTACTGGCTCAGACTGTCCAGCGCTTCCTTGACCTCGGCACGGGCGGGGGATTCCGGCGGCAGCAGGTTGTACAGGCGGGTCAACAGGACCTTGGCCTTGTCGGTGTTGCCGATCATCGCCTCGGCCTGACCGACGAAGAACAGGGCCTCGGGCTGATTGGGATTGATCGCCAGCACGTCGCGCAACACGAACACCGCCTCGGGTACCAGCCCCTGGGCCTCGTCGATCAGCAGAGTGGCGTACTCCACCTTGGGGCCGACCTCGGTCGGCAGCAACGCCACCGCCTTCTCGAACGCCGCCTTGGCCTCCTCGAACCGTCCCAGCGCCCGATAGGAACGGCCCAACATGGCCCAACCGCGCCCGTCGCCGGGGGTCTTGGTCAGCCGCTGGGCCAGACCCGAGACCATGGCCTGAATCGAGGCCTCCTGCTGACGCATCTGGGCGAGCTGTGCCGCTCGCCCGGCATAGGGCTGGTCCGGCAGTTCCGGGGCGCCGAGCCGACCATAGAACGGCAGGGCGATCAACGGCACCGCCACGGCGATGCCGGCGGCGATGCCCCAGTTCTTGCGGCCGGCGACAGGTGCGGCGGCTGCTCCGGTGTTGTCGGCGGCGGCCAGCATGCGACGCTGGATCTCGGTACGGGCGGCCTCGGCCTGATCCGCCGACAGCAGACCGCGCTCGACGTCACGGCCGATCTCGTCCAACTGGTCGCGATAGACCGTCAGATCGTACTCGTAGCGGGCGGCGGCGGCGCGGGCGGCGGGACGCAGCAGCGGCAGCAGCGGCACCCCCACCGCCGCCGCCACCATGACGGCGAAGACGATCCAGATCACTGGCGGGACTCCTTGAGCAGGCTGTCGAGACGACGCTGCTCCTCGGGGCTGAGAGGGGCGGGGGCCGGCAGGCCGGCACCGGCCTTACGGCGGCGATAGAAGCGGGCGAACAGCGCCACCGCGCCGCCGAACAGAGCGAACGGCCCCAGCCACAGCACCAGGGTGGACGCCTTGAACGGCGGTTTCAGCAGTACGTAATCGCCATAGCGATCGACCACGAAGGTCTTGACCTGCTGATCGGTATCGCCGGCCGAGATGCGCTCGCGCACGATGATGCGCAAATCCTTGGCCAGATCGGCGTCGGAATCGTCGATGGATTGGTTCTGACAAACCAGACAGCGCAGATCCTTGCCCAATTCGCGGGCGCGGGCCTCCTGGGCCGGGTCCTTCAGCATTTCGTCGGGATTGACCGCCAGCGCCGGCGACGTCACCGCCAGGACCAGGACGAGCGAGGCGAGCAGAGAATATCTCATTTCTTCTCCAGCTCCCGGATGATGGGCAACAGCGTGCGGGTCCAGATGTCGGGGGTGATCGGGCCGATGTGCTTGTAGCGGATGATGCCGGCCTTATCGACGATGAAGCTTTCCGGCGCGCCGGTGACGCCAAAGTCGACGGCGGTGCGGCCGGGAGGCGGATCGACGCCGACCCGCTCGTAGGGGTCGCCGTGCTTCTTCAGCCAGGCATAGCCCATCACCGGATCATCGCGCCAGTCGATGCCCATGATCGGCACGGTGCCGCTTTTCTTGATCTCGACCAGATAGGGATGCTCCTGAACGCAGGCGATGCACCACGAGCCGTAGATGTTGACCACCGACACCCGCCCCTTGAGGTCGGCGGTATCCAGCCCGCGGGAATCGCCCCGGCCGGGCAGCGGTGCCAGCGTCATCTCCGGCACCGGCCGGTCGATCAGCACCGACGGAATTTCGCGCGGGTTGAGCCCCAGCCCCTTGAGGAAGAACAGGGCCAGCACCCCGAACACCAACACCGGCAGCATATAGAGGCCGCTACGCATGGAACCGTCCTCCTCTCACGCCTTGGCGCCGACACCGGCCACCCGCGCCCGCGCCGGGGCGCCGATGCGGTGGCGGCGGTCGGCCAGACTGATCAGCCCGCCCAGCACCAGCAGGGCGCCACCGGCCCACAGCCAGAGCACACAGGGCTTGTAATACAGCCGGGTGACGAAGCCGCCCTTGATGTCCTCGTCACCGATGACGACGTACAGATCGCCGGCGATGCCCGAACGGATCGCCGCGGTGGTAGTGGGACGCGGCGGCATGCGGTACTGCCGCTTCTCTGGCTGCATCAGCGCCACCGACTGGCCATCCCTGGCGATGTCGAAGGTGGCCCGTGCCGCGGTGTAGTTGGGACCGGGCACCGTCTCGACCGCCTTCAAGGTGACGGCATAGTCGCCGACCTGGACGGTCTCGCCGATGGCCTGGGTCTGGATCTTCTCGATGGTCCAGGCCGACGAGGCGGTCAGGCCGACGATGAACACCGCCAGGCCGAAATGGGCCGACACCATGCCCCAGGACGAGCGCGGCAGCCGTAGCGCCCGACCCAACGCCCGGCCGGGATCGCGCAGCAGTCCTATCCGCCCGCCGAGATCGACCAGGGTGCCGAGACCAAGCCACACCGCAAGGGCGAAGCCGCCCGCCGTCCACCACGGGCCGGCCGAGCCGCCCTGGAGGAACCATACCAGTGCCGCCGCCGCCAGCGCCAGCGCGGCCACCACCTTGAGGCGGCCGAGCACGCCGGCCAGATCGCCGCGTTTCCACGCCATCATCGGCGCCACCGCCATCACCACCACCATGGGCGCCATCAGCGGCAGGAACACGGCGTTGAAGAAGGGCGGCCCCACCGACACCTTGCCCAGATTGAGGGCGTCGGCGAACAGGGGATACAACGTGCCCAGCAGCACGGTGGCGGCGCCGGTGGCCATCAGCACGTTGTTGAACAACAGCGAGCCTTCGCGCGAAATCGGCGCGAACAGCCCGCCCATCTTCATCGCCGGCGCCCGCACCGCATAGAGGCTGAACGAACCGCCCACCGCCAGCACCAGAAGGCCGAGCACGAACACGCCGCGCTTGGGATCGGTGGCGAAGGCATGGACGCTGGTCAGCACCCCCGAGCGCACCAGGAAGGTGCCCAGCAACGAAAAGCCGAAGGCGACGATGGCCAACAGGATGGTCCAGCTTTTCAGCGCGTCGCGCTTTTCTACCACCACGGCGGAATGCAGCAGCGCCGTACCGGCCAGCCACGGCATGAACGAGGCGTTCTCCACCGGGTCCCAGTACCACCAGCCGCCCCAGCCCAGGGTGTAATACGCCCACCACGACCCCAGCACGATGCCGCAGGTGAGGAAGATCCACGCCGCCAGCGTCCACGGCCGCACCCAGCGCGCCCAGGCGGGATCGACCCGCCCCTCCAGCAGCGCGGCGATGGCGAAGGAATAAGCCATGGAAAAACCGACATAGCCGAGATACAGGAACGGCGGATGGAAGGCGAGGCCGGGGTCCTGCAGGATCGGGTTGAGGCCGCTGCCGTCGATGGGCGGCGGCTCGATCCGGGCGAACGGGTTGGAAGTCAGCAGGATGAACAGCAAGAAGCCCACCGAAATCATCGCCTGCACCGCCAGCGCCCGCGACCTCAGCCCCGGCGGCAGATTGCGGCCGAACAGGGTGACGGCGAAACCGAACAGCGACAAGATGGTCACCCACAGCAGCAACGAGCCCTCGTGGTTGCCCCACACCCCGGCCACCTTGTAAAGCATCGGCTTTTCGGTATGGCTGTTCTGGGCGACGTTCATCACCGAAAAGTCGCTGGTGACGTAGGCGTTCATCAGCGCGCCGAAGGCGATGGCGATGAACAGGAACTGCATGGTCGATGCCGGCCCGGACACCGCCATCCACGAGTCCACCCCGCGTCGGGCCCCCACCAGCGGCACGATGGCCTGCACCAGGGCGACGCACAGGGCCAGAACCAGGGCAAAATGCCCGATTTCGGCGATCATGGGATCATATCCTCGCTCTCGTCAGCCGGAAGGGCGTGACGGGTGATGAGTGGGCTATTTGGTCTTGCCGTCGTTCCATTGCCCCGACTTCTTCAGGGCGTCGGCAACTTCCTTGGGCATGTAGTTCTCGTCGTGCTTGGCCAGCACCTCGGAGGCGTGGAAGGCTCCGTCCTTTTCCTTGCGGCCCTCGACCACCACCCCCTGGCCCTCGCGGAACAGGTCGGGCAGCAGGCCGGAATAGCTCACGGTAATGGTATTGGTCAGATCGGTGATCACGAAGGTGACCTGCTTGCCGTCCTTCTTGACGCTGCCATCCTGCACCAGCCCGCCGACCCGCATGCGGCGCCCCTCGGGGATGCGCTGCGTCACCACGTCGGTGGGGGAGTAGAAATAGACCAGACTGTCGGAAATGGCGGTCAGCACCAGCGCCACGGCGGCGCCCAACGCCAGCATGCCGAGAAGGACGAAATACAGCCGGCGTTGCTTGCGGGTCACGGGGTTGCCTCCTGGGCGACGGCGTTACGGCGTTCGCGGCGCGCCTGCTGCAACGCCTCCAATTCGGCCTCGTTGCGCCGGGCCGCAGTCAGCGAGGCGATCAGCACCGCCGCCAGAACCACGACGCTGATGACATAAGCCGGCCAGACGTAACCGCCGTATCCACCCATGTTGAGAATGGCATCCATCGATCATTCCCCCCGCGATGCGGCATGGATCTGGGCCATGCGGATCACCCTGATCTTCTGGCCGGCGATCTCGGCCCGACTGCGCAGGATCAGGATGCTGACCCAATAGCCCTTGAACCCCACCGCCATCAGCAGCAGCGGTATCAGCATACTGGCGTCGATGGCGGGGCCGCCCATCTTCACCACGCTGGCCGGCTGGTGCAGCGTGTTCCACCAATCCACCGACCACTTGATCACCGGCACGTTGACGGCGCCGACCAGGGCCAGGATGGCGGCGGCCTTGTGGCCGCGCTCGGGATCGTCGAAGGCGTTCACCAGCGCCATGTAGCCCAGGTAAAGGAACAGCAGGATCAGCATGCTGGTCAACCGCGCGTCCCAGGCCCACCAGGTGCCCCACATGGGCTTGCCCCACAGCGAACCGGTCACCAGGCAAAGAAAGGTGAAGGCGGCGCCCACCGGGGCGGTGGCCTTGGCCAGCAGATCGGCCAGCGGATGCTTCCAGATCAGCGCCATGGCGCTGAACACCGCCATGGCGACATAGCAGACCATGCCCATCCACGCCGACGGCACATGGACATACATGATGCGGACGCTATCGCCCTGCTGATAGTCGGCGGGCGAAGCGGCCAGGGAGAACCACAGTCCGGCGGCGAGGCTGATGACGGCGATGCCGGAGGACCAGGGAAGGATCACCTTGGCGAGGCGAAGAAAGCGGGCGGGATTGGCAAACCGGTGCATGGCGGTACTTCATAACGATGTTCCGTCGCCATTTCCAGCGGAGTCACACTCCCCAGTCCATGAACAAATTTTCATGTTCGCGCCCCATCGGAACGCCATGGTGCACCGGCGCGCCAACACCGTTGCCGTGCCGCTCGCCGACCGCGATAAAACCTCCCCGCCATCCCATCCGCTAGAGAGAAGCGCGATCACCCTCATCTACAAGACTCTGTTCCCGGGCACCGATGATTCCGCCGGCGGCATACTCGCCGAAGCGCGGCGCAACCATGGCGGCGGGACCCGCACCGGCCACCATCACTCCCCCAGCAGGAACCCGTCCAGCACCGCCAGCTGTTCGGGATCATTGAGGGCGGGGGCATGGCCGCAGCCGGCGATGGCGACCACCCTTGGCCGCGGACCGCGACGCCCCATCTCCTCGGTGGTCGCCAGCGGCAGCAGGTCGGACTCCGCCCCGCGCAGCACCAGGGTGGGACAGGAAATGGCGTCCCACTCCGGCCACCTGTCGGGCTCGGGCGGGGCGGCGGGATCGGCGATCAGTTCCATCACCCTGGGGTCGTAATGGACGGTATAGCGCCCGTCGTCGCGCCGCCGCACCGAGGTTTCGGCGAGATGACGCCATTCCGGATCGGGCAGATGGCCGAACGGGGCGTACACCCGGCGCATGTAGGCCTCGAACCCGGCCATGGTGTCGAATACCGGCGGCTGGGTGGCATAGGTGCGGATACGCTGAAGCGCCGCCGGATTGATCTCGGGACCGATATCGTTGAGCACCAGCCGGGTGATGCGCCCGGCCAGCGCCCCCGCCGCCAGGACCATGCCGACGAGACCGCCCATGGAGGTGCCGAGCCACGCCAGCGTCCCGATGCCCAGTTGCTCCAACATCTCGACCGCCTGCGCGGCGTAGGCGGCGATAGTATAGTCGCGGGCAGGATGGTCCGACCACGCCGACAAGCCGCGCCCGGAGGTGTCGGGGCATATCACCCTGACTCCGCGCCCGGCGAAATGGCGGGCGGCGACATCGAAGTCGCGGCCGCTCCGCGCCAACCCGTGCCACATCACCAGGGCATCGCCGGCCTCGTCCCCCCATTCCGTCAGATGGACCTCGCGGCCACCAAGCGTCAGATAGCGTGAACGGGGAACGGGGGTGGTCATCGGCGGCACCTTCTCGACGGTCAACGCTGGACGGTATCGTTCCCGCTACCGCAAGTGAAGTAGAAGGTGGCGCCCACCCCCGGCTCGCCCACCGCCCACACCCTGCCGCCATGGCGGGCGACGATACGCTGGACGGTGGCGAGGCCGATGCCGGTTCCCTCGAACTCATCGGGCCGGTGCAGGCGCTGGAACGGCGCGAACAGCCGATCGGCCAAGCTCATGTCGAAGCCGGCGCCATTGTCGCCGACGAAGACGGCGTCGGTGCCATCGTGGAGCACCGTGCCGAAGCGGATGACGGCGACATCCTTCAGCCGGCTGTATTTCCAGGCGTT
Organism: uncultured Rhodospirillaceae bacterium; assembly: GCA_903901915.1. Classification (GTDB taxonomy): domain Bacteria; phylum Pseudomonadota; class Alphaproteobacteria; order Rhodospirillales; family Magnetospirillaceae; genus Phaeospirillum. The sequence goes on from CAIUSV010000070.1 coordinate 8,269, forward strand.
CCCCAACAGATTTTCCAGCACCAGCTTCAGCAGCCGCCGGTCGCCCTCGACCGTCACCCCCGGCTGAATCTCGACATCGACCCGGCGTTGCGAGTCCTTCTCGCGCAAGACCTCGACCACGGCCAGCGCCATGGCGGACAGATCAAGATGTTCAACCGCCAGATCGCCGCGGGTCGATCGCGACAGCAGCAACAGGCTGTCGATCATGTCGCCCATCTCCACCGCACCGGCGCGGATGCGGTTGAGACAATGGACGCCGCGCTCGTCGAGATTGCCGACGTTGGATTCCGCCACCATCTGGCTGAAGCCCTCGATGCGGCGCAACGGAGCGCGCAGGTCATGCGATACCGAATAGGCGAAGGCGCCAAGCTCGCGGTTGGCGGCTTCCAATTCGGCGGTACGCTGGCGGACCCGCTGGTCGAGTTCGGCATTGAGCAGGCGCACTTCCTCCTCTGCCCGCTTGCGGGCATCGACGTCGCGTTCCAGTTCGGCGTTGACGTGGCGCAATTCGGCATATGCATGCTGCAGGCTATCGACGGAAACCTTCAGCTGTTCCGCCATCTGGTCGAACGCCCATTGCAGCCCGTCGATCTCGTCGGCATTGCGGGGAGAGTCCGGGGCGGCCCCCTCGGACTGCGGCTGCGGCAGGGCGGTGAACGCCAGTTGCGGCACCAGTCCGCCGACCTTTTGTGCCAGCGCCTCGAGGCGAACCGTGACCAGCCGACGGAACAGCACGAACATGAAGGCCGAGACCAGGAAGGTCTTCAGCATGTTGCTGCCCAGCAGGGCCACCCCCCGCGAGATCACCCGGCCATAGACCTGATCAAGACCCGCCACCACCTCGATACCGCCGATATCCTGATCGACTCCGCGAACCGAGTAGGACAGGGGATAGACGCGGGTGACAACCCGCTGGGACGAGCCGTTTCCGGCGGTCCAAGCCCCACCGCCGCCGTTGGCGGTGACGGTGGCGCGATCGATATTGGGCAGCGTCGTCACCGCGTCCAGCGCCAACTGGATCTGGCTTTCGTTGAAGGTCCACACGCTGGCGGCCAACGGCGGCAGGAACAGCCGCACCTCCTCCAGCACCACATCCAGATCGGCGCGCTGCTGGCGGAAATCGGCGACCAGTTGTGCCAGGGTGATGATGCAGGCGATGGCCGAACTGAAGGCGACCGACAAGACGACCAGCCGCCGCCCGAGCCGGGTCGCCCGCCCCAGGGAATTCCATCCCATGATCATGGCGACACCCACCGGAAACCGACGATTCCCGCCACCCCCTGCCCCGCTCCGTCGGCCATGCCGTCCCCTCCCCGGTCCCACTCCCCCGGAATTCGCATGGCGCGCCCCGGTATGGACAGGTCGCCCCGACGCCATGCCATGCGATATGGTAGCCAAGAAATACCGGCGGCGATAGCCATCCGCCATCGATACCCAATGTTGAAGGAAATGGAATTCTCGCGATGTCGCTGTCCCCGCCCGCCGCCCGCACCCACATCCACACCCGCCAAGTCATCTGCCAGGGATATCGTCGCGACGACGGTCTGTGGGACATCGAGGGCATGGTGCTCGACACCAAGACCTACGATTGCCGCCCCCGGGCAGGCTACGACGCCATTCCGGCCGGCCATCCGGTGCACCGGATGCGAATCAGGGTGACGATCGACGATACCCTTGTCATCCGCCAGGCCGAGGCGATCACCGAGGACGCCCCCTTCCCGCCCTGCGGCGAGATCGCGCCTTCCTTCGCCTCGCTGGTGGGGCTGTCGCTGGGCGACGGATTCCAGCGTGAACTGCGCCGGCGCTTCGGCGGCACCAACGGCTGCACCCATTTGGTGGAACTGATGGGGCCGATCGCCACCACCGCCTTCCAGACCCTTTACCCGATTCTCAGCCACGAACAGGGCGAGAGTGAACGCCCGAAAGTGATCGACAGCTGCCACGCCCTCGCCGCCGACGGCCCGGTGGTGGCCAGGGCATGGCCGCAATTCGCCCGTCCGGACCACCGTACCTGAACCGTCACCACGGCCTTGCCTGAAGCCACATCAGCAGCACCACCAGACCGGCATCGATGACGCAGGCGACGGTGAACAGATGCAGCGCCCGATGGATATCGGCGATTTCGGCCCGGGCGGGACCCGAGCCGATCCACTTATCGTCCACCGTCAGGCCGGGATACTTGCGCGGCCCCCCCAGCGCCAGGCCCAGCGCCCCGGCCGCCGCCGCCTCGGGCCAGCCCGAATTGGGCGAGCGGTGGTGACCGGCGTCGCGAAGCATGGTGATCACCGCCGCCAGCGGCCGGCCCTTGGGCACGAACGGCGCCGCCAGCGCCAGGACCAGCCCGGCAAGGCGGGCGGGAATCAGGTTCATCACATCATCGAGCCGAGCGGAAACCATGCCGAAGGCACGGTAGCGGTCGGTGCGATGGCCGACCATGCTGTCTAAGGTGTTGATCGTCTTGTAGGCCAGCAGCCCCGGCAACCCCAGCATCGCATACCAGAACACCGGCGCCACCACGCCGTCGGCGAAGTTCTCGGCCAGGCTTTCGATCGCGGCGCGGGCGACACCGTGGGTGTCCAGCGCCTGGGGATCGCGGCCGACGATGCGCGACACCGCATAACGCCCAGCCTCCAGCCCGTTGGTCTTCATCGCCACCGCCACGTCATGGACATGCTCGAACAGGCTGCGCTGGGCCAGCAGGGTGGCGGCGAGGAACACTTCCACCAGCCAGAAATGCGGCAGCACGCGGGCGGCGAAGGCGATGCCCCAGCCCAGCGCCGCCGCCGCCGCCGTCAGCGACACCGCCATCAGCGCACCACGCACCCGGCGGGCGGTGTCCGAACGTTCGGGCCGATTGAGACGGCGCTCCAGTACGGCGATGACCCGGCCGATCAACACCACCGGATGGGGCACCCGGTGGAACAGCCATGGCATCTCGCCCAGGGCGGCGTCCAGCGCCATGGCCATGAACAGCAGCAGCAACGGATCCGGCACCGGGCCGAAATGCATGAACAGGGGAAACATGGCGCCAGGATGGGATGCCCGCCGGCCGCAGGTCAACCGGCTTGTTTGGGCCGCCACCCGGCCCTATAGTCCGGGCTTCACCGGCCGGAGGCATCGACCAGCCGGATCAACGCGGGATGGCCGAGGACCAAGCGGATGAGCGAGAAGATCGGGGTGATGCTGTGCGGCCATGGCAGCCGCGACGTGGACGCGGTCAGGGAATTCGGGGCGCTTGCCCGTCATCTGACCCAACGCCTGCCCCAGTTCGAGGTCGATAGCGGCTTTCTTGAATTCGCCACCCCCGTCATCAACACCGGCCTTGAGGCGCTGAAGACCAAGGGGGTGTCGCGCATCCTGGCGATTCCGGCGATGCTGTTCGCCGCCGGCCACGTCAAGAACGACCTGCCGTGGGAGATCAACTCCTTCGCCGCCGCCAATCCCGGCCTCGACGTGCGCTATGGCCGCGAACTGGCCGTCGACACCAGGCTTCTGGCGGCCGCCGGCGCCCGCATCGAGGAAGCCGAGGCCACGGGTGCCGCCGGCATTTCGCGCGCCGACACCCTGCTGCTGCTGGTCGGACGGGGCACCAACGATCCCGATGCCAATTCCAACGTCGCCAAGGTGGCGCGGATGCTGTGGGAGGGCATGGGGTTCGGCTGGGCCGAAATCGCCTTTTCCGGTGTCGCCACGCCGTTGGTGGACCGGGCGCTGGACCATTGCGCCCGCCTCGGCTATCGCCGCATCATCGTCTTCCCCTATTTCCTGTTCACCGGCATCCTGGTCAAGCGTATCTACGAGTGGGCCGACAAGGCCGCCGCCGCCCATCCCGGCATCGAAATCCTTAAGGCGCCCTACCTCAACGACCATCCCCTGGTGGTGGACAGCTTCGTCGAACGGGTCGAGGAGACCCTGAACGGCACGCCGACCATGAACTGCCAGCTGTGCAAGTACCGCGAACAGGTGATCGGCTACGAGACCTCGGTCGGCGCCGTCCAGGCCGGTCATCACCATCATGTCCGCGGCATCGGTACCGATGCCGATCATCACCACGATCACTCTCACGACCATGACCATGACCATGATCACGGCCATCACCATCACCATCACGACTGAACCGCGGCCGTGAACGATTGGATCGCCGACCCCGCTGAAATCTACCGCCAAAGCTTCGCCACCATCCGGGCCGAGGCCGATCTTGGCCGCGTTCCCGCCGATCTTCTCGATCTGGCGATCCGGGTGGTACATGCCTGCGGCATGACCGACATCGTCGCCGATCTGGCGTGGAGCGAGGGCGCCGGCACCGCCGGGCGCCGGGCGCTGGCCGCCGGCAGGCCGATCCTGGTGGATGCCGAGATGGTCGCCCACGGCATCATCCGCCGCCGCCTTCCCGCCGCCAATCCGGTGATCTGCACCCTGGAGCAGGTCTCCGCATCCGAAGCCGGCGCCGCCGGCACCACCCGCTCGGCCCTGGCGGTCGAGGCGTGGCGCCCCCATCTCGACGGCGCCGTGGTCGCCATCGGCAATGCCCCCACCGCCCTGTTCCGCCTGCTGGAGCTGGTGGCGGCGGGAGCACGCCCCCCGGCGCTGGTGCTGGGTTTCGCCGTCGGCTTCGTCGGCGCGCTGGAAAGCAAGCGGGCCCTGATCGCCTCGGGCCTGGCCCATATCGCCCTGACCGGCCGGCGCGGCGGCAGCGCCATGGCGGCGGCGGCGGTCAATGCCCTGGCGGGCGGATTGGCATGATCACCGTCATCGGCATCGGCGAGGACGGATTGAGCGGACTGGCGCCCACCGCCCGCGCCCTGGTCGAGAATGCCGAGGTCCTGATGGGCGGCACCCGCCACCTCGCCATGGTTCCCGCCGGGACGGCGGAACGCCTGGAATGGGCCTCGCCGTTCGGAGACAGCCGCCCGGCGCTGCAAAGCCGGCGCGATCGCCGGGTGGTGGTGCTGGCCAGCGGCGACCCCATGTGGTTCGGCGCCGGCGCCACCCTGGCCGGCTGGTTCGACCCGGCCGAGATCACCGTGATTCCCCATCCCGGCGCGTTTTCGCTGGCCGCCGCCCGGCTGATATGGCCGTTGCACGAGGTCGCCTGCCTCACCGCCCACGGCCGCCCGGTCGAGGCGCTGGCGCTGCATTTCGCCCCCGGACGGCGGCTGCTGATCCTGTCCGAGGACGCCGCCACCCCGACCAAGGTGGCCGACCTGCTGGCCCACCACGGTTACGGCCCCAGCCGGATGGCGGTGCTGGAGAACCTCGGCGGCCCCTTTGAGCGCATCCACCCCGGCCCCGCCGCCGGATCCAACCTCAACGTGGTGGCGGTGGAGTGCGTCGCGGCGGCGGGGGGGCATCCGCTGTCGCTGGCGCCGGGCCTGCCCGACGACGCCTTTCTCCATGACGGCCAGCTGACCAAGCGGGAAATCCGCGCCGTCACCCTGGCGACGCTGGCGCCGCTGGCGGGAGAACTGCTGTGGGATGTCGGCGCCGGCAGCGGCTCGGTCGCCATCGAGTGGATGCGGGCCGGCGGCCGCGCCGTCGCCATCGAGCACAAGCCCGAGCGGATCGACCGCATCGCCCGCAACGCCCTTGCCCTGGGCGTTCCGGGCCTGGAGATCGTCGCCGGCCGCGCCCCCGATTCACTGCCGCTGGACGGTGACGAGCCCGACGCCATATTCGTCGGCGGCGGTGTATCGGAGGCCAGCCTGCTCGACATCTGCCGCAGTGCGCTGAAGTCCGGCGGGCGACTGGTGGCCAACGCCGTCACCGCCGAGGGCGAGGCGGCGCTGATCGCCTTCCACGCCTGCCACGGCGGCGACATGACCCGGCTGGCGGTGTCGCGGCTGGGCGAGGTCGGCGGCTTCCACACCTGGCATCCGGCCATGCCGGTGACCCAGTATCTGGGACGGAAGAAATGAGTCCCACCCTGTACGGCATCGGCGTCGGCCCCGGCGATCCCGAACTGCTGACCGTCAAGGCGACGCGCATCCTGGCCGAGGCGCCGGTAATCGCTTGGCCGGCACCACTGGAAGGCGAAGGGCTGGCGCGCACCATCGCCGCCCGTCACATTCCCGCCGGTCGGGCCGAAATCGCCATCCGCATGGGCTTTGGCGTCGATCGCGCCGGCGCCGAAGCCGCCTACGACCAGGGCGCCGCCGAGATCGCCCACCACCTGGAAGCCGGGCGCGATGTCGCCGTTCTCTGCGAGGGCGACCCGCTGTTCTTCGGCTCGTTCATCTACCTGTTCGGCCGGCTGTCACCCCGTTTCACCGTCGAGATCGTCCCCGGCGTCTCGTCGGTAATGGCCGCCGGCGCCGCCCTGCAGGCGCCGCTGTGTGCCTGGGACGATGCGGTGGCGATCATTCCGGCCACCCGCGACGAGGCCGCCATCGAGGCGCTGCTGCGCCAGACCGAGGCGGCGGCGATCATGAAGGTCGGCCGCCATCTGCCCAAGATCCGCCGGGTGCTGGAGCGCCTGGACCTGTGGGACAAGGCCCGCTTCATCGAACGGGTCGGCCTGCCCGGACAGCGGGTATTCGCCCCGGCCACGGTGGCGACGCTGTCTTATTTCTCCATCATCCTGGTGCATCGGCGAGGCAACGCATGGCTGTGAATGAAATCGCCCTGGTGGTGGTAAGCCCCGCCGGGCTGGCCACCGCCACCCGGCTGCGCGCCGCCCTGCCCGGCGCCCGCATCCACGGGCTGACCGGCCGCGTCGAGGGCGATGTGGGCTTTGCCGACACCATGGCGCATCTGCGTGCCCTGTTCGCCGCCGGCATCCCCCTGGTCGGCGTCTGCGCCGCCGCCATCCTGATCCGCGCCGTCGCCCCGCTGCTGGCCGACAAGCGTGCCGAACCGCCGGTGCTGGCGGTAGCGGTGGATGGCTCGTCGGTGGTGCCGCTGCTGGGCGGCCACCACGGCGCCAACACCCTGGCGCGCCGCCTCGGCGAGGCGCTGGGAGTGGCGCCGGCGCTGACCACCGCCGGCGAACTGAGCCTGGGGCTGGCGCTGGACGATCCGCCGCCCGGCTGGCGCCTGCCCGACGCCGCCGTCGCCAAGCCGGTGGCCGCCGCCCTGCTGGCCGGCGATAAGGTGGCGCTGGAAGTCGAAGTCGGAGAGGCCGGCTGGCTGGAAGGCTTGGCCTTTGCTCCCGATGCCGAGTTGGTGATCCGCGTCACCGACCGCTCGGTTACTCCCGACGGCAATGAGCTGGTATTCCATCCGCCGGTGCTGACCCTGGGCGTCGGCTGCGAGCGCGGCGTCCCGCCCGAGGAATTGAGCGAACTGGTCCACGCCACCCTGGCGGCCGAGGCGCTGTCGCCGCTGGCGGTGGCCTGCGTCGCCAGCATCGACCTCAAGGCCGACGAGGCGGCGGTGCACGCCCTGGCCGCCGAGTTGGGAGTGCCCGCCCGGTTCTTTACCGCCGAGGAGCTGGAGCGCGAACTCCCCCGCCTCGCCACCCCGTCCGAGGTGGTGTTTGCCGAAACCGGTTGTCACGGCGTCGCCGAAGGGGCCGCCCTCGCCGCCGCCGGTACCGGGGCGACCCTGATCGTGCCCAAGGCCAAGGGCGCCCGCTCCACCTGCGCGGTGGCGCGTTCGGTGGCCACGATCGATCCGCTGGCGGTGGGACGGCCGCGCGGCCGGCTGCTGGTGGTTGGCATCGGCCCGGGCACCCCGGAATGGCGCTCGCCCGAGGCGACGGCGGCGGTGGCGGCGGCGACCGATCTGGTGGGGTACGGGCTTTACCTCGACCTGCTGGGCGCGGCGGCGGCGGGCAAGACCCGCCACGAAAGCGCGCTGGGCGCCGAGGAGGCCCGTGCCCGCAAGGCGCTCGACCTCGCCGCCGAAGGTCGCACCGTGGCGCTGGTGTGCTCCGGCGATCCCGGCATCTACGCCCTGGCCACCCTGGTGTTCGAGCTGATGGACCGCGAAAAGCAGGCCAGGTGGAACCGCCTCGACGTCACCGTGGTGCCCGGCATCTCGGCGTTGCAGGCGGCGGCGGCACGGGCCGGCGCCCCGGTCAATCACGACTTCTGCACCATCTCGCTGTCCGATCTGCTGACACCGTGGGACAGCATCGAGGCCCGGCTGAGGGCCGCCGCCACCGCCGATTTCGTGGTGTGCTTCTACAATCCGGTATCGCAGCGCCGCCGCGACCAGTTGCCCCGGGCGCGCGATATCCTGCTGACCGGCCGTCCGCCGGAAACGCCGGTGATCCTCGCCCGCCAGCTGGGCCGCCCCGGCGAGACCGTCGAGGTGATTTCCCTGGCCGAGCTGTCGCCCGACAAGGTCGATATGCTGACCATGGTGGTGGTGGGCAATTCCGAGACCCGCAGCTTCACCGCCGGGTCGCGGACCTGGACCTATACCCCCCGAGGCTATGGCCGTAAGATGAGCTGAGGACTCGGACCGTCAGCGCGGCCCGATGGGCAGCGGCGGCACCCGCGTCAGGCGGATCTGACCGGCCGACAGGATGCCGTCCTGCAAAGTCAGCGGCAACGACAGCGTCGGCCGCCCCTTGGTATCGGGACGGGCCATGATCGCCAGCATGATTTCGGCGGCCGAGGCCATTCTCGGCTCGATCAAACCGGCCTGGACCAGACGGACCACGAACTCGCCCAAGCCCCGGATGCGGGCATTGGTGGCGATCAGCGGCTGAAGCGCCGGGTCGAGCGCCATGGTACCATCAGCCTCGATAGCCAGCGGCGCCCATTCCAACACCACCCGGTCGAGTTCGACGGTCCCACCGTCCGTACTCCATGCCGCCAGCGCCGCCAGCGGCGGCCCGCCGGATATGCTTCCCATGATCCGGGCTTCGAGTTGGACGGTGTCGATCCGCCGTCCCAGCGGCAGACCGGCCAACGTCGGCAGATCAATGCCGCGAACGGCAATGGTTGCCTGGGCGGTGGGCTTTTCGTGGCCGCCGTCGTCGTCACCCAGCCGGTCGAATGAAACCGAGGCGCCGGCCACGCTGATCGCTTCCAGCCCCGCCTGTTCCACCACCACCCCCGACGAATCGAAAGCCAGTCCCGACAGCCCGCCATCGACCGCGACCCGCAAGCTCGCCCGGGCGCCGGCCGCCGAGATGATGCCGGACCAGCCGGGGAGGGTCAGATCGTGGGTCCCGGCAAAATCGATGACCGGGGCCAGCGGCCGCAGCGGCGGCACCGTGATGGACAGGGTCTCGGCGTGCCAGAACAGCCCGGCGGGGCTTCGCAACGTCAGGCCGCCGATCCGGGCGGTAACCGCGCCGGGAAAGCCGGTCGAGCCGACCGCCGCCATCTCGACCGCCCAGCCCTCGGCGCGACGGTCGGCGGCAAAGCCATCGATACCCTTGCGCAACTGCCCCGCCACATGGAACCAATAGGCGGCGTAGGCGGCGATCGCCGCCGCCGCCAGACCGGCGACGGTCAGGGCGAGAAAACGGAAGCGAGGCGACATGCGCGGTGCCGAAGAAAACGTCATATCATCCTCTACCCCGCCCGAGCCCGCCGAGCAAGAAAGCCCGGACCTCTGGGTATTCGCCTATGGCTCGCTGATGTGGCGACCCGACTTCGGACATGTGGAGGCGCGCACCGCCCGACTGAAGGGCTATCACCGCGCCATGTGCATCCTCTCCAACCATTATCGCGGTACCGCCGGGCGTCCGGGATTGGTGCTGGGGTTGGATCTCGGCGGGTCGTGCCTGGGTCGCGCCTTCCGGATCGAGGCGGCGGCGGCCGAAGCGGTGATGCGACAGCTTTACGAGCGCGAGATGCTCACCGGTGTCTATGATCCGCGTTTCGTCCCGGTAACGCTGGATGATGGCCGCCGGGTGGCCGCCTGGGCCTTCATCGCCCAGCGCCGCCACCCCCAGTATTTTCGTGCCGCCGATACCGCCGAAGCGGCACGTCTGGTGCGCCAGGGGGTGGGAATCGCCGGATCCAGCCGCGACTACCTGGCCGCGACGGTCGAGCAGTTGCGGGAGCTGGGCATTCGCCGCGGAACGCTGCATCGGCTGCTGGCGCGGGTGGACCGGAACGACTGACCCCCCCTATTCCGCCGCCTTGGTGCCGTTGGACCCGGCGCGGGTGGCGGCCGGGTCTTCCAGCGCCTTCAGCAGAGTGGCCTTGATCTGGTCGAGCTTGCGGCCGTGCTCGACCTTATGGCCGAACACATCCTTGACATAGAACACGTCCACCACCCGCTCGCCGTAGGTGGAGATGTGGGCCGACGAGATCTGCAGGCCCAGATTGGTCATGGCGTTGGTGATGTCGAACAGCAGGCCGGGGCGGTCGCGGCCGTTGACCTCGATGATGGTGTGCGACCGCGACGGCTTGTTGTCCACCAGGACCCTGGGCGGCACCTTGAAGACGTGGGCGCGCGACGGCAGCTTGCCCTTGCGGGTCGGCAGTTCGCGGTCAAGCCGCAACCGTCCCGACAGCACCTGCTCGATGCAGGTGGCCAGCTTGGCCAGCTTGCCGGGGCTGTCGAAGGCGCCACCCTCGGAGTCCTGGATGCAGAAGGTGTCGAGCGCCATGCCGTTGGCCAGGGTGATGATCTTGGCATCGACGATGTTGGCGCCGGACATGGCCATGGCGCCGGCGATCTGCGAGAACAGGCCGGGATGGTCGCCGGTATAGACGGTGATCTCGGTAATGGCACGCTGGGTATCGACCCGGGGCTCGACGGTCAGCGGCGCGCGCACCGCCTCGGCTTCCCGCACCAGACGGGCGTGACGCATCTGGGTGGCGGTGTCGTAGGTGGTCCAGTAGGCGGGATAGGCCCGCGCCAGGTGGGTGTCGATTTCCTCGGGCGGCCAGGCGTGCCGGGCCAGTTCCCCCCGAAGCGCGTCCTGGGCGTTGCGCACCCGCGTGGCGTGGGCGGCACCGGCCAGCCCGCCGGTCATCACCTCGGAGGCGCGCAGATACAATTCCCGCAGCAGCCCGGCCTTCCAGGCGTTCCACACCGTCGGCCCCACCGCCCGGATGTCGGCCACCGTCAGGCAGACCAGCAGCTTGAGCCGCTCGGGCGACTGAACGTGAACCGCGAAGTCGTGAATGGTCTTGGGGTCATCGATATCGCGCTTGAACGCCACATGGCTCATGGCAAGGTGATAGCGCACCAGCCAGGCGACGGTCTCGGTCTCCTCGTCGGTCAGCCCCAAACGCGGCCCCAGTTTCAGCGCCAGTTCCGCGCCGATGACAGAATGGTCGCCGCCACGACCCTTGGCGATGTCGTGCAGGAAGGCGGCGACGTAGAGCGCCCGGCGCGACGCGATCTGGTGGATGATCTCGCTGCAGATCGGCGCCTCCTCGGCGAGTTCGCCGCGTTCGACGGTGTGCAGGACACCCAGCGCCTGGATGGTGTGCTCGTCCACGGTGAAGACGTGGTACATGTCGTACTGCATCTGCGCCACCACCCGGCCGAAATCCGGGACGAAGCGGCCCAGGACGCCGGATTCGTTCATGTGGCGCAACACCGCCTCGGGATTCTTGCGCGACGTCAGCATGTCGAGGAACAGACGGTTGGCGTCGGTATCCCTGCGGACCGTCGCGTCGATGCGCTTGAGGTTGCGGTGAACCATGTCCAGCGCCCGGGGATGGATATCGACCTCATGTTCAAGGGCGGCATGGAACAGGCGGATCATGGCCGCCGGGTCGGTCTCGAACTGGTCGGGGGCGGCAAGGTCGAGACGACCGCCCTCCAAGGTGAAGCCCTCGACCACGGTACGGCGACCGAACAGCCGCCCCAGCCGCAGCCGGCGCGGCTTGCGCTTGAACTGCTCCTCGGCCAGGGCGCAGAACACCCGGGTCAGGTCGCCGACATCCTTGGCGATCAGGAAATAGTGCTTCATGAACCGCTCGACGCCGCGCGAACAACTGCGGTCGAGATAATGCATGCGCGCCGCGATCTCGGGCTGGACGTCGAAGGTCAACCGGTCCTCCGGACGGTCGGTGACGTAATGGAGGTGACAGCGCACCGTCCACAGGAACGCCTGGGCCTTGACGAAACGCTTGGCCGATTGGCGGCTGAGAACCCCGGCCTCGACCAGCTCGCCGATGTCGCCCACCCGGTACATGTACTTGGCGATCCAGTTGAGGGTGTGCAGATCGCGCAGGCCGCCCTTGCCCTCCTTGACGTTGGGTTCCAGCACATAGCGGGAATCGCCCATCTGGGTATGGCGGGCATCGCGCTCGGCCAGCTTGGATTCAACGAACTCGACCTGGGAATTCTCCATCACCTCGCCGCGATAGCGGGCCCACAGATCGCGGAACAGCGCCTGGTCACCCCACAGCCAGCGCATTTCCAGCAACGCGGTGCGGATGGTGAGGTCATCCTTGGCGTTGCGCACGCATTCATCGGCCGAGCGGGTGGAGTGACCGACCTTGAGCCCCATGTCCCACAGCATGTAGAGGATGTATTCCACCACCTGCTCGTGATAGGGCACCCGCTTGTAAGGCAGCAGGAACAGGATATCGATGTCGGAATGGGGTGACAGCTCGCCCCGGCCATAGCCACCCACCGCCACCAGGCTCATGGCCTCGCCCGAGGTGCGCACCCCCTGGGGAAATTCGTGTTCGGCGGCGAAATCGTGGACCAGTCGCACCAGCTGGTCGATCAGGAAGCAGTTCTCGCGCACCGTCTCGGAACCGTCGCCCCGGGCGTCGAAACGCCGACGGACCTCGTCGCGCCCCCGGGCCAGCACCTGCTTGAACAGCTCCAGCACCCGGCCGCGCCGCTTGGCCTTGGGCAGATCCTCGGCCGCCAGCTCGCCCAGCCGGACGACGGTGTCGCGGCGGTTGATGATGGCGCGTTGATCGGCAATCTTGGTCATTGCGCGATTATAGAGCAGTTTCCGGCCAAATCGAGAGTCTAGAACTCCACCCCCGCCTGCGCCTTGATCCCCTCGCGGAACGGGTGCTTGACCATGGTCATCTCGGTCACCAGATCTGCGGCTTCGATGATGGCGGGCAAGGCGTTGCGGCCGGTAAGCACCACGTGCTGGCCCTCGGGCCGGGCGGCCAGGGCGGCCAGGACGGCCGCCACCGGAAGATAGTCGTAGCGTAGCGCCACGTTGAGTTCGTCCAGGATCACCATGCGATAGGCGGGATCGGCCAGCATGGCGGCGGCCAGCTCCCAGGCCCTTTCGGCGGCGGCGACGTCGCGGATGCGGTCCTGGGTCTCCCAGGTAAAGCCCTCGCCCATGGCGCGGAAGGTCACCAGTTCGCCCAGGCCTTCCATCACCCGCCGCTCGGCGGTGTCCCAGGCGCCCTTGATGAACTGGACGATGCCGACCTTCATGCCGTGACCGACACAGCGGATCGCCATGCCGAAAGCGGCGGTGGACTTGCCCTTGCCGGGGCCGGTATGGACGACCAGCAGACCCTTGGCGCCGGCCTTGCGGGCCATCAACCGGTCGCGCGACGCCTTTTTCTTGGCCATCTTCTCGCGATGGCGCATTTCAAGATCCTCGGTCATGATGGGCTGATCCGTCATTGTTTCCGCCCCAATATGGGGTGCTGACACGAATCATTCACGGTTTTTGCGTTGCGCCCGCCCGGACCGCCGCTATAACCGGGCCGGACGCCCTCACCGCCGGGATCAGGCATGTTCGAGCACACCGCCGCCGCCGCCAAGATGACCACCCGCCAACTCGCGGTGCGCTACGGCGACAAGCCGGCGTTGAAGGGAGTCGATCTCGACATCCCGGCCGGCGACGTCACCGCCCTGATCGGACCGTCGGGCTGCGGCAAGTCCACCTTCCTGCGCTGCCTCAACCGCATGAACGACACCATCGCCGGTGCCACCGTCAGCGGCAAGGCGACCCTGGACGGAGAACAGATCTACGGCCCCGGCGGCATCGACCCGGTCCTGCTGCGCGCCCGCGTCGGCATGGTGTTCCAGCGGCCCAACCCGTTTCCCAAGTCGATCTACGACAACGTCGCCTTCGGCCCCCGGCTCCACCGCCTGGCGCGCGAGGGCGAGGAGATGGACGCGGTGGTGCGCTCGGCGCTGGAACGGGCCGGATTGTGGGACGAGGTCAACGACCGCCTGGAGGAAAAAGGCACCGGCATTTCCGGCGGCCAGCAACAGCGCCTGTGCATCGCGCGGGCGATCGCGGTCGAGCCGGAAGTCATCTTGATGGACGAGCCATGTTCAGCGCTGGACCCGATCGCCACCGCCAGGATCGAGGAACTGATCGACGAGTTGCGCCAGTCCTATACCATCGTCATCGTCACCCATTCCATGCAGCAGGCGGCGCGGGTGTCGCAGTTCACCGCCTTCTTCCATCTGGGCGAAATCGTCGAGGTGGGCGCCACGGAGAAGATCTTCACCGCGCCGGCCAACGCACTGACCCAGGGCTATATCACCGGCCGCTTCGGCTGACGGAGGACCTCCCATGCCCCATATCGTCAAATCCTTCGATGCCGAGCTGGCCAAGCTCGAAGACGCCCTGTCGCGCATGGGCGGACTGGCCGAGGCCCAACTGGACGCCGCCATCCGGGCGCTGGAAAAGCGCGACAGCGAACTGGCGGCAAGGGTGGTGAGCGACGATGCCCAGGTCGATGCCTGCGAGACCTTCATCGGCGAGCAGGCCATCAAGGTGCTGGCGTTGCGCGCCCCGGTCGCCAACGATCTGCGCACCGTGGTGTCGGCGCTGAAGGTGGCCGGCGAGATCGAGCGTATCGCCGATCTTGCCGCCAACGGCGCCAAGCGCTCGCTGGTGCTCAGCCAACTGCCGGCGCTCAAGCCCATGCACTCGGTGATCCGTCTCGGCCGGCTGGCCCAGGAGATGGTCAAGGACGGGCTGGACGCCTATCTCGGCCGCGACGCCGAACGCGCCCTGGCGGTGCGCGAACGCGACCAGGAGCTGGACGACGTCTATTCCTCGCTGTTCCGCGAGATCCTGACCTACATGATGGAAGACCCGCGCACCATCACGCCGTGCTCGCATCTGATGTTCATCGCCAAGAACCTGGAGCGGATCGGCGATCACGCCACCAACATCTCGGAATTGACCTATTTCCGGGTCACCGGCGCCGCCGTCACCGGCGAACGCCCCAAGAAGGACAACTCGTCCTTTGTCGGCACCGAGTCCGAATAGACTTCACCACAGGTGGGTCGATATCTCGAAGAACAGGGCGCCGATCGCCGCCGTCGCCGGGATGGTGATGACCCAGGCGACGACGATGTTGCCGGCGACGTGCCAGCGCACCGCCGACAGCGAGCGCGCCGCGCCGACACCTATGATGGCGCCGGTGATGGTGTGGGTGGTGGAAACCGGAATGCCCAGCCAGGTCGCGCCGAACAGGGTGACGGCACCGGCCGAGTTGGCGCAAAAGCCGTCGACCTGCTTCATGTCGGTGATCCGCGACCCCATGGTCTTGACGATGCGCCAGCCTCCGAACAGCGTACCCAGTCCCATGGCGACCTGACACAGTACCGCCACCCAGATGGGGACGTGGAAGGTCGGGCCGATCATGCCCTGACTGAACAGCAGCACGGCGATGATGCCCATGGTTTTCTGCGCGTCGTTGCCGCCGTGACCCAGCGAGTACATGGCCGCCGAGAAGAACTGAAGCAGGCGGAAACGGCGATCGACCGCGAACGGCGTCGACCATCGGCACAGCCACGACACCACCAGGATCAGGAACATGGCCAGCATCAGGCCGATCAGCGGCGACAGCACGATGGCCGATCCGGTCTTGATGAAGCCGGACAGCACCAGGGCATCCGTGCCGCCCTTGGCGATGCCGGCACCGGCGATGCCGCCGATCAGCGCATGGGAACTGGACGACGGAATCCCCAGCGCCCAGGTGACCACATTCCAGACGATGGCGCCGACCAGGGCGCCGAAGATGACATGGGTATCCACCAAGGTGGGATCGACGATGCCGGTACCGATGGTCTTGGCCACGTTGG
This sequence comes from uncultured Rhodospirillaceae bacterium, assembly GCA_903901915.1. GTDB lineage: Bacteria > Pseudomonadota > Alphaproteobacteria > Rhodospirillales > Magnetospirillaceae > Phaeospirillum. The sequence continues at coordinate 24,172 of CAIUSV010000070.1, forward strand.
TACTGAAGAATACCAGGGCGATGGTATTGAAGAACGCCGCCCAGGCCACCGCGTATTTGGGCGACAGCACCCGGGTCGAAACCACGGTGGCGATGGAATTGGCCGCGTCGTGCAGGCCGTTGAGGAAATCGAAGGCCAGCGCCGTCACCACCAGGGCGACGATGATGGGGAAGGCGAGCGAGGATTCCACGGTCAGACCTGCTCGATGACGATGGTCTCGATGACGTTGGCAACGTCGTCGAAGCGGTCCGAGACCTTTTCGAGACGCTGGTAGATCTCCTTGCGGGTGATCAGCTTGACCGGGTCCTTTTCGGTGGCGAACAGCGTCCGCAGCCCCTCGTGCTGACGCTTGTCGGCGGCGCTTTCCTGCTGGCCGATGGCATCGCACAGCCGGTTGATACCCTCGGCATTACGGTTGAGCTGGTTGAGCAGCCGGATAGCGTCCAGCAGTAACTGGGCGCACTGGGTGATGCCGGTGGCCAATGCCCGCATGTCGGGGGTGAATTCGGTGACGCCGTAAAGATCGACCCGCTGCGCCACCTCCTCGATGCCGTCGACCGTGTCGTCCATGGTGGTGATCAGGCCGTGAATCTGGTCGCGGTCGAAGGGGGTGATGAAGCTGCGGTGCAGCGCCTGCAACGTCTGGCGGGTGATGGCGTCGGCCTCGCCCTCGAAGGTGCAGATCAGCCGGAAATGCTGCGCCATGTCGGCGCCATCCGCCATCATGTCCTCCAGCGCCTTGGCGGCACACAGAATCTTCTCGGCATGCTCGACGAAGAGTTCGACGAAACTCTCCTCCTTGGGCATCAAGGCTCGAAACAGGCGGAAAAACATGGGGTCGGCACCGAAGCAGTTGGCGGGCGCCGCCTTCCTATCACAGATGACCGATTTATTACACCCGGAGTTACGGTTGCCTCGGAACGCGCCGGTAGAGAAAAAACGTCGGCCGGGGTCCGGCCAGCCGCTTCTGCTCGTAGCGGGTGGCGGGCCAATCGGGCGGCAGCAGTGACCGGTCGGTGGTTGCCAGCACCTCGTCGAAGGCGCCGTGCCGGTCGAGCTGGGACGCCGCCCAGGCGACGTAGACCGGGTCGTCGCTGGCGACGCGCAATTCACCGCCGTCGACCAGAAGGCGGGCGAGGGCGTCCAGATTGTCGGCGGCGATGAAACGGCGCTCGGCGTGGCGATGCTTGGGCCACGGGTCGGGAAACAGCACGAAGGCGCGGGTCAGCGACGCTTCCGGCAAGGTCGGCAGCAACAGCCGGGCATCCTCGGCGAATACGCGGACATTGGCGAGATCGCGGGCCTGGACATGGCCGAGCAGACTGGCGATGCCGTTGCGAAAGACCTCGGCGCCGATCAGGCCGACATCGGGCCGTCCGGCGGCCAGCTCGGCGAGATGCTCGCCGCCGCCGAACCCGACCTCCAGCCAGACCTCGCCGACCGGGCCGGCAAACAGGGCCGCCGGATCAAGGCGGTCACCCGGCCCCGGCACGGCGATGGCCAGCCGGGGCAGCAGGGTATCGATCAGGGCCAACGCGTTACGCCGCAGCGCTTTACCGCTGCGGCGTCCGTAAAAACGCGGCCTTTCGCCTGGTTGGCTCATGACGGACTTAAAAAGCCCGCTTGAGCTGCTCCACCAGATCGATCTTCTCCCACGAGAAGCCGCCGTCGGCATCGGGGGTGCGGCCGAAATGGCCATAGGCGGCGGTGCGGGCGTAGATCGGCTTGTTGAGGCCGAGATGGGTGCGGATGCCCCTGGGCGACAGGTCCATCAACTGCTGCAACACGTCAGACAGCTTGTCCTCGTCCACCTTGCAGGTGCCGGAGGTATCGACATAGACCGACAGCGGCTTGGACACGCCGATGGCGTAGCTGAGCTGGATGACGCACTTCTCGGCCAGACCGGCGGCGACCACGTTCTTGGCGAGATAGCGGGCGGCATAGGCCGCCGAGCGGTCGACCTTGGTCGGGTCCTTGCCCGAGAAGGCGCCGCCGCCATGGGGAGCCGCGCCGCCGTAGGTGTCGACGATGATCTTGCGCCCGGTCAGGCCGCAATCGCCATCGGGACCGCCGATGACGAAGCGACCGGTGGGGTTGACGTAGAACTGACCCTCTTCGCACATCCAGCCTTCCGGCAGGACGTTGACCACATGCGGACGCACGATCTCACGCACATCGGCCTGGGACAGGCTGGCGTCATGCTGGGTCGACACCACGATGGAGGTGGCGCGGACCGGCTTGCCGGCACGGTATTCCAGGGTGACCTGGCTCTTGGCGTCGGGGCCGAGCAGCGGGGCGGCGCCGGAATGGCGAGCCTCGGCCAGCGACTTCAGGATGGAGTGGGCGAAATGGATCGGAGCCGGCATCAGGGTGTCGGTCTCGTTGACGGCATAGCCGAACATGATGCCCTGGTCGCCGGCACCCTCGTCCTTATTGCCGGCCGCGTCGACGCCCTGGGCGATGTCGGCGGACTGGGAATGGACGTGAACCTGGACCTTGGCATGCTTCCAGTGGAAGCCGTCCTGTTCATAGCCGATGTCTTTGACGGCGTGGCGCGCGGTCTCTTCCATCAGCTCCTTGGTGATGGAGGCGGGGCCGCGCACTTCGCCGGCCAGCACCACCAGATTGGTGGTGGTCAGGGTCTCGACGGCAACGCGGGAATGCGGGTCGGCGGCCAGGAAGGCGTCGACGATGGCATCGGAAATGCGATCGCTGACCTTGTCGGGGTGGCCTTCGGACACGGATTCGCTGGTGAACAGGTAATTCTGCTTGGACACGGGGCTTACCCTCCTAGTTCCAATCCATACGGGACCAGGGGCATCAGAAGCTTGGAAGTCGCCATCGTGATGCACCCACTTAGCCGGTTCATGCGTGGCGGCAAGCGGTCAAAATCTCCACGGGAACGGGACCCCCGCTCCGGGGGGTTCTTCTGACAGGACCGAGGCGGTGCCGTCAAGATATATCGCCGTCCGGCCGGGCACCCGGCTTCACCCGGTTGCCTGGCCGGGCGGCCAAGCCGGACTACTTCTTGACCTCGCCGACCGCCGCCAGGGCCTTGGCCAGTTCGTAAACGCGGCGACGGACCTGCGGATCGACGATGCTGTAATAGGCCCTGACCAGTTCCAGCGTTTCGCGCCGAGTCAGGGGATCGCGCTCGAAAACGGCCGGCTCCTCGGCCAGACCGGCAGAGCCGCGCCGCACCGCCACCGGGCTGTTGTCCTTGGTGCCTTCAGCCATGTCGTCGTAGAAGAATGACACCGGCACATCCAGCACCCGCGACAGGTCGAACAGCCGGCTGGCCCCGATCCGGTTCGCGCCACGCTCGTATTTCTGCACCTGTTGGAAGGTAAGGCCAATGGCCTCGCCCAACTTTTCCTGGCTAAGGCCCATCAGGGTTCGGCGCAACCGCACCCGCCCGCCGACATGAACGTCGATGGGATTGGGCTGACCCGAGGGCAGGCGGCCACGGTTGGATGGGCGGCGGACTCCGGCGGGGGTGGGGCTGGGTTTCGGCTTGGCCATGATAGCCTCCTAAAGGTCGGTCGGAGCGGTGTCCGTTTAACTGATGGTTGCGGCAGGAACCTTAAAAGCTCCCTTGTATGCAAGTCAACTCGCGGCGCAAGCGCCACATGCGACATTAGGACTATACCATAGGTATGTCAAAATATCATCTGCACAATTTGTGCGCCAACACCCCGATCACGACGCAGACCAGAACCAGCAGAAACGGTATTTTATCGCCGTATCGACCATATGGCGGCACCCAAATAGAAACCGGAAGTGGTGAATCCACCACCCCCTTGTCGCCAAGCGCGATCCTGACGATCTCGTGGCCATAGGCATCGATCACCGTCGAGATGCCGGTATTGGCGGCACGCACCAGCGGCAGGCCATCCTCGATCGCCCGCATGCGGGCGGCGGCGAGATGCTGGTAGGGGCCGGCCGACATGCCGAACCAGCCGTCATTGGTGACGTTGAGCAGCCAGCCCGGCCGTTCGCCGTCGGCCGGCACCACCGCGTGGGGAAAGATGGCCTCATAACAGATCATCGGGCTGACCGGCGGCAATCCCGGCAAGGTCATCACCACCGGCCCCGGCCCCGCCGAGAAATCGGTACCACCGTGAGTGATCTTGGCGATGGGAAGGATCGTCTTGAGCGGAACATACTCGCCGAACGGCACCAGATGGACCTTGTCATAGATCCCCGCCACTCCGGCTTCGGCGGTAATGGCGAACAGGCTGTTCCACACCTGAAGCGGCTCCACCCCGCGGGGAGTGATGCGCGGTGCCCCGGTCAGCACCAGCCCGCCTCCGGGCGCCGCCGCGGCAACGATTTCGCGGTGAAGCAGATCGAGGTCGAGAAAGTAGGAGACGGCGGTTTCCGGCCACACCACGGCGGTGATCGCCTCGAAACCGGGGCCACGGGTCAGGGCCACATGCTCGCGCAGATTGGCTTCGCGCTTGTCGTCCTGCCACTTGGTCGCCTGGGGCACCGCCGCCTGGACCAGACGCAGCCTGACCCCATCGACGAAAGCGGTGTCGCCGCCGGCCAGCCGCACCGCGCCGCCGGCCCAGCCCGCCAGCGGCAAGCCCAGCGTCAATACCACCACCAAAGCCCGGACCCGTCCCGACGGCCGGTCCGCCAGCAGCGCCGGCGCCAGGGCCGCGACGGCGGTGAACAGGCTGAGCCCCCAGATACCGGCGAAGGCACCGAATTGCAGCATCGGCAACATGGCGTCCCACACCGACCCCAGCGGATTCCAGGGAAAGCCGGTCAGCACCCACGACCGCAACCACTCGGACACCGTCCAGGCCGCCGCCAGCACCGGAACCCGGCCGGGTCCCCCGACCCGGGCGAGGCGGACCGCCAGGGTGGCCAGCCCGACAAAGGCGGCCAGCAGGCCCGACAGGCCGAACACGGCAAAGGGAATCATCCAGCCGAATTTGGCCGGATCGGTCAGCAGGGCATGGGAAATCCAGTACAGCCCCACCGGAAACCAGCCCATGGACCACCACCACCCGGCGCCGAAAGCGGCGCGGCGCGAGGTCGAGACGTCGAGCATCCACAGCAGGGCGGGAAAGGCGACCAGCAATACCGGTACCACGTGCAGCGGCGGCAGCGCCAGAGCGGCGAGGGCGCCCAGCAGCATCAGGGTCAGGCGGCGACGCCAGCCGGCCAGGGACTTGAGGCGGTCGGCGAAACGGGTGATGACGCTCATGGTCTGGGAAAGCTCCATGCGGGGTGACAGGCCCGCGTCCCGACGGTTTTCAGGTCGCGGCCGGTTCGGAACAGGCGGTACGGCGGATACGCACGCGCTTGACCCGACGCGGGTCGGCATCCACCACCTCGAATTCCAGCCCGGCGGAATGGGTGATCAGCTCGCCTCGAGACGGCACCCGCCCGGCGACGAAGACCACCAGACCGCCCAGGGTCTCGACCTCTTCACGTTCTTCCTCGGTCAGGGCATCGCCGACCTGTTCCTCGAAATCGGCGACGGAAGTGCGGGCGTCGGCCTCGATCACGCCGTCGGGCAGCACCTTCATGTCGGGCTCTTCCTCCTCGTCGTGCTCGTCCTCGATCTCGCCGACGATCTGCTCCACCAGATCCTCGATGGTCACCAGCCCGTCGATACCGCCGTATTCATCGACCACCAACGCCAGATGGGTCCGCTTCAGCCGCATCTCCAGCAACAGGTCGGTGACCCGCATGGACGGCGCCACGAAGTGCACCCGGCGCAACATGCGCGGCAGGTTGAACGGCTTGCCCTGGCCCAGAACCTCAAGCAGGTCCTTGATGTGGATCATGCCGACCACGTCGTCGAGGGTACGGCGATAGACCGGCAGCCGCGAATGGCCGCAGTCGATGAACAGCTTGATCAGGTCTTCCTGCGAGGTCTTCGATTCGACCGCGACGATGTCGGCGCGGGGCACCTTGACGTCGTCGGCGGTGACGTCGCGCAAGTGCAAGATATTGCCCAGCAGCAGGCGCTCGTGATCGTCGATGGAGATTTCGGCGCCGTCACGGTCCTCGATCAGTTCTTCCAGCGCCTCGCGGACGGTCTCGCCCGACTTGGTCCGGCGACGGCTTTTCAGCCACCCCCGCATCACGCCCAACAGGGTTTCCTCGGACAGATCGCCGGGCTTTCGGTCCTTGGATCGATCATTTGCCCCGCCGTCGCGGGGCGGGCTAGTGCCGGGATCGTTCATCGCCCTTTATCGCTCTCCTCATCGTCGGGGTGGCCGTGGGGATCGGCAATGCCCAGCGCCGCCAGCAGGGTGGTTTCCAGCGCCTCCATCTCCTCCGCCTCCTCAGCCTCCTCATGATCGAATCCCAGCAGGTGCAGCACCCCATGCAGCACCAGATGGGTAAAATGATCGGCCAGCGGCTTGCCCTGCGCCGCCGCCTCGGCGGCGGTGGTCTCCCAAGCCAAGATCACGTCGCCTAGCAGCAGCGGCGCCCCCGCCACCCGCGGCGCGCCCTCGTCGTCGAGCGAGGCGAAGGACAGCACGTTGGTGGGCTGGTCCTTGCCGCGCCAGTCGCGGTTGAGGCCTCGCACCGTGTCGTCATCGGCCAGCACGATGGACAGCTCGACCGGCCCGTCGTGATCGATGGGGGCTGCCCCCAGGGCGATGGCGGCAAGCCGGCGGCAGCGCTCCTCGGCATCGGGCAGGGCCTCGGTCCAGGCCGGACATTCGATGGCGACGGCGATGTCCGGCGTGGTCATGGCAAGCGCTCCCGGTCGGCTTTGTCGTAGGCGCGGACGATGCGGGTGACCAAATCGTGGCGGACCACGTCCTTGTCGGTGAAGCGAACGAATCGCACCCCCTCGACGCCATCGAGCACCTCCAGGGCGTCGGCCAGGCCGGACCGCACCCCCGGCGGCAAATCGGTCTGGCTGGGGTCGCCGGTCACCGCCATGCGCGAATGCTCGCCCATGCGGGTCAGGAACATCTTCATCTGCATGGTGGTGGTGTTCTGGGCTTCGTCGAGGATGACGAACGCATTGGTCAGGGTGCGCCCGCGCATGAATGCCAGCGGCGCCACCTCGATCTCGCCCGCCAGCAGTTTTTTCGCCACCTGATCTCCCGGCAGCATGTCGTAGAGCGCGTCGTAGAGCGGCCGCAGATAGGGATCGACCTTATCCTTGAGGTCGCCGGGCAGAAAGCCCAGCCGTTCGCCCGCCTCCACCGCCGGCCGCGATAGGATGATGCGGTCGACCTCGCCCGCCACCATCATCGCCACCGCCTTGGCCACCGCCAGATAGGTCTTGCCGGTGCCGGCCGGCCCCAGACCGAAGGTCAGCGGGACTTGATCCAGCGCCAGGATGTAGTCGGCCTGGGTGGGCGTGCGCGGCGCGATGTGACGCTTCCTGGTGCGGATCACCAGATCGCCGCCGGGCGACGGATCGCGATGGACCATGCGCATGGCGGCATCCACGTCGGCGGTCTCGATATGGCCCTGGCGGCGCGCCAGATCATAGAGTCCGTCCAGCACCGTCGCCGCCTCGCGATTCATCTCCGCAGTGCCGGAAATGGTGACGGTGTTGCCGCGAGGGTCCAGCGCCACCCCCAACCGGCTTTCGATGCGTTCCAGGTTGACGTTGTGCGGGCCGAACAGCACCTGGGCCAGGGCGTTGTCCCTGAACTCCCTCACCACGCTGCGTCCAGGCAGGTCGTCGGTCACGCCGGAATCGCCTCCAGGCTGTTGGGATGGACCGAAACGATGCGCAGCGGCACCACCCGCCCGATCAACCGGGCGGCGGCCTCGGTACCGCCCAACTTGACATGAACCGGCTGCATGTAGGGCGAGCGTCCGACCAGCTGGCCGGTATGGCGCCCCGGCCGGTCGAGCAGCACCCGCATCTCGCGGCCGACGCAGGCATGGTTGAAAGCAACGGTCTGGTCGTGCAGCAGCGCCTGAAGCTCGGCCAACCGGCGGTCCTTGACCGGCTCGGGAACCTGCCCGTCCATGGCGGCGGCGGGGGTACCGGGCCGCGGACTGTACTTGAACGAATAGGTCTGGACAAAGCCGACCTGGCGCACCAGGGCCATGGTGTCGGCGAAATCGGCGTCGGTCTCGCCGGGAAAGCCGACGATGAAGTCCGACGACAGCGCCAGATCCGGCCGCGCCGCCTTCAGCCGCTCGACCAGGGCGAGATAGGTGGCGCGGTCATGGCCCCGGTTCATCGCCGTCAGGATACGGTCGGACCCCGATTGCACCGGCAGATGCAAGAACGGCATCAACTGGGGCAGATCGGCATGGGCGGCGATCAGGTCGTCATCCATGTCGCGGGGATGCGAGGTGGTGTAGCGGATGCGCTCGACGCCTTCGACCCCGGCCAGGGCACGGAGCAGACGGCCCAAGGTCCAACCCGCCCCGTCGCGGTCACGTCCGACATCGTCGCGCCAGGCATTGACGTTCTGGCCCAGCAGGGTGATCTCGCGCACGCCCTGCCCGGCCAACCCGGCTGCCTCGGCCAGCACGGCGGCGGCGGAGCGGGAATATTCCGCCCCCCGGGTATAGGGCACGACGCAGAAGGTACAGAACTTGTCACAGCCCTCCTGCACCGACAGAAAGGCGCTGCTGCCCTCGGCGCGCGGCTCGGGCAGAAAGTCGAACTTGGGCTCGGCGGGAAATTCGGTGTCGAGGACGGCGCCGCCGGACCGCGACGCCCGGGCCACCATCTCGGGCAAGCGGTGATAGGTCTGTGGCCCCAGCACGATGTCGACAAAGGGGGCACGGCGCAGGATTTCCTCGCCCTCGGCCTGGGCGACGCAACCGGCCACCGCCAGAATCATGCGCCCCCCCGCCTGGGCCTTGGCCGCCTGGAGCTTCCGCAGCCGGCCGAGTTCCGAGAACACTTTCTCGGCCGCCTTCTCGCGGATATGGCAGGTGTTGAGGACGACCATGTCGGCATCCTCCGGCCCGTCGGCCAAGCCATAGCCCAGCGGCGCCAGGACGTCCGCCATGCGGGCGGAGTCGTAGACGTTCATCTGGCAGCCGTAGGTCTTGACGAAGAGTCGCTTTGCCACTGTCGTTCGCGGGCGGGAAATCCACCCTTTCACCAAAGGGACCCTAGCATCACGGCGGCCAGAGTCAAGATTCGGCCCGGACGCGCCCGGCCAACATCCGGGTCACGGCATAGGCGATGACGTCGTGGCAGTGACTGGCCAACGCCTTGCGCGAGCCGAACTCGGCCACGGTTACCGGCGGATGGAATTCCACCTCGATGGTCAGCCGCCCCAGACCCAACGCCCCCAGCAGATGGCCGGCCAGGGTCATGTCGCCGTACCAGGCGAAGAATGGCCGCAGCGCCCGGCTCATGGGCAGACCGTCCAGGCAGGTATAGGCGATCGAGACCGGTTGCACTGCCATCGGTCCAGGCGTGCCGTCGGGGCCGACAACGGCGCCCTCCGCCACCGACAGCAGGGCGCTCTTGAACGGCAACACCCGGTTGCCGTCGTTGCTGGTGCCCTCGGGAAACAGGATCAGCGAATCGCCGTGGTCGATGCGACCGCGCACCTGATCGCGCTCGCGCGCCGTAGCGCCGGGCCGGCGATCGACAAAGACGGTGTGGGAAATCCGCGCCAGGAAGCCGAAGCCGGGCCAGCCCGCGACCTCGCCCTTGGCAATGAAATAGCCCCGCACCAGACTGCCCAACACGATGATGTCGAGATAGCTGGCATGGTTGGCGACGAACAGCACCGGCCCGGCCCGTTCCAGCGGGGCGCCGCGAACCACCACGGCAAAACCGATCAGGCGGGTGACCACCCGCCAGTAGAAACGGACATAATCCGCCGAGCGGGAGGGAGCCACCAGCCGCAGCACCATGAACGGAGGCAACAACACCAGCGTCCAGCCGACGAAAGCGGCGAAGCGCAGAAGGGCAACGACGGGAGAAACCATGAAAGCCTAATCCTCGCGGATACTGCGGTCGTAATGGGCGCGGTACTTGGCGGTGACCAGATCGGTCTTGACCATGACGCAGACGTCGGTGGTGTTGAACTGATGGTCGATCACCGCTCCATCGCCGACGAACCCCCCAAGCCGCAGATAGCCCTTGATCAAGGGCGGCAGCGCGGCCAGGGCACGGCGGGGATTGATATCGTCCCTGCCGAGCCGCGCCATCTCGACGTAACGATGCGGCAACGCCCGGGGCCGCAACGATTCGGGCGCCAGATGATGATGGTAAAGATAACTCAGATGCGACGCCAGCTGATCGGGATCGGTACCGGGCAGGCTGGCACAGCCGAACATCAGATCCACTCCATGAACATGAATATAGGCGGCGATGCCGTCCCACAGCTTCTTCATGGTGGCGCCGTTGCGGTAACGGCCATCGACGCAGGACCGTCCCAGTTCCATGAAGCGGCCGCCATTGGCCAGGATGTTGCCGATATCGTATTCGCAGGCGGAATAGAACCGTCCGAACGCCTCGCCGACATGGCGTCGCATCAGCCGGTAGGTGCCCACCACACCGGCACCACGGCCACGATCGATCACCAGCAGGTGGTCGCAGACCGCGTCGAAATCGTCGAAGTCGGTACCGCGCCGCCGCATCGCCTCGGTCGGGCGCGCGCCCATCTCGTCATAGAAGACGCGATAGCGAAGCGCCTGGGCGGCGGCAACCTCCTCGGCGCTTTCGGCAAGGCGAACCTCAAGACCATCCGAGGTCTCGAGCGTCTGGGAGGCGGAATTCATGGCCCCTCTGGCTCCGTCGACGGAGCCTATTTTTCTTCCGGTTTATCACCGGAAGTCAACGGAACTCCGTAGAGCTCGAGACGGTGCCCCACCAGACGATAGCCATAACGCCTGGCGATCTCGCGCTGCAACGCCTCGATCTCGGCACTGGTGAATTCGATGACGGTGCTGGACTGCATGTCGATCAGGTGGTCATGGTGATTGCCGGCCAGCTCTTCATACCGCGCCCGGCCGTCGCCGAAATCATGGCGTTCGAGAATGCTGGCCTCCTCGAACAGCCGTACGGTGCGGTAGACCGTGGCGATGCTGATATGGGGATCGATCGCCGTGGCGCGGCGATAGACTTCCTCGACATCAGGATGATCGGCAGACCCCGACAGCACGCGGGCGATGACCCGACGCTGGTCGGTCATCTTCATCCCTTTCTCGATACAACGCTGCTCGATTCGAGAAATCATGGCCATTGCGGCGACTGCCCTGGAAGAGACCAAACCGTCGGGGCGTCACGGCGAGCGGACGCCCCGCGGATAAGGATAAAAGGCGATCAGGCGGACCGCTTGCGCTTGCGCGGCTTGGTGCCCAGGCCGATCTTCTTGGCCAGGGTGGAGCGGTGCAGGGCGTAGTTGGGCGCCACCATGGGATAATCGGCGGGCAGGGCCCAGCGATCCCGGTATTCCTCGGGACTCATGTTGTAGGCGGTCTTGAGATGCCGCTTCAGCATCTTCAGCTTCTTGCCGTCCTCCAGGCAGATGATGTAGTCGGGGGTCACCGACTTCTTCACCGCGATGGCGGGTTGAGGCCGCTCGGGAACGGCGGGAACGCTGCCGACCGAGGCCAGGGTCCGATAGACCTCCTGGATCAGATGGGGAAGGTCGCCGACCGCCACGCTGTTATTGGCGACATGAGCCGCCACGATTTCGGACGTGAGCGAAAGCAGGTCGTTGGTGTTCGAACGCTCCGACATTTAGAGCAAGCCTCCAGTTTCGACTGATTGCCCTATATAAATCGTTCCCGAGCCTGTGGCAATATCCAATACGATAAACGAAAGTGACACGATTCATATGCTTGACAAACCAAACTACAGCCTTGACATCACTGGCGAGCTCTGCCCGATGACCTTCGTCAAGACCAAGTTGCTGGTGGAACGCATGGCCAGCGGCGAGGTTGCCGAGGTCCGCCTCAAAGGTGCGGAGCCGCTTGGTAACGTACCGCGCTCGATCACCGAACTCGGTCATGACATCGTCGCCATGACGCCGGAGAATGGCCAAGGGCCGAATGGTATCCATCGCCTCATCATACGCAAGAAATAATCCCCCAGGTCCTACGTCGATATTTCTCCACCTAAGCGTTGGATTGTGATTGCAACAGATTTCTTCGCATGGTGATGGCGTCCGCTCCTCCGTAGTACCCCTTGCGCTCGCCCACCCGCTCGAAGCCCATCCGCCGGTACAGCGCCAGGGCGGCACCATTGTCGGCGGCGACCTCCAGAAACATCTCCGCCGCCCCACCGCCGCCACCCGCCGCCGCGGTCATGGCGGCATCCAGCAGACGGGCACCAACGCCCCGGCACCGCCAGGGTGGCAGCACCGCCAGGGTCAGGATCTCGGCCTCGTCGCCGGCACGGCGCCACAGCACCAATCCGGCGGGACCGGGCGGGTCGATGCTGGGCCGTAGCGAGCCGCCATCCACCGCGATCAGCCCTTCCGCCCCCGGCATGGCCAGAACTTCCGCCATGGAGCGCGGCGTCCACGGCTCGGCAAAGCACACCGCGTGCATCGCCGCCAACAACTCGGCATGGACCAGCCCGGCCGGCATCAGCTCGATGGTGGAGGTCATGCCATCGTCACGTCCGGGGGGCGCAGATAAAGCGGCTCCGGCGGCAACGACCTGCCCAGCGGCCATTGGGCGGCGGCAAGATCGGCCACCACCCTGGCGTCGGGCCAGCCCGGCGACGATGCCGTAACCGCCCCGGGCAGGAACGGCAACAGCCGCTCCGCCGCGTCCCCCGCCATCACCACCGGCCCCGGCAGCAGCAGCGCCGCCCGTTCGGGTGCCAGCGCCATCGCCTCCGACAGCGGCCGCAGCTCGGAATCGAACGCCTGCACCCACGGCTCGTCGCGACGCGACTCGATGACGGCGAGAACGGTACGGCCGGCGCGTTCGGCCTCGGGTACCGCCGCCGCCACCGCCAGCGTCGAAGACACCCCCGCCAGCGGCAGGCCGGACGCCAGCGCCAATCCGCGCGCGGCGGCAAGGCCGATGCGCAGACCGGTGAACGCCCCCGGCCCCACCGTCACCGCCAGCAGATCGATGGCGGAAAAGGCCAATCCGGCCTCGGCCAGACACTCGGCGACCATGGGCATCAGCGCCTCGCTTTGGCCCCGCGCCATCGGCCGCAGCCGCGCGGCCAGCACGACGCCGTCGCCGGTCAGCGCGACGGAACAGGCGGAGGTCGAGGTGTCGATGGCAAGCACGATCATGGCGCGGCTATACTGCCGGCTCCGCGGACAGGAAAGGAAAAAGATGTATCCGCTGGTTGCCATCGGCGCCCCCGGTCACGATGTGACGGTGGCGCTGGCCTACGCCACCGCCGACAATTTCACCGGCAAGCCGGTCTACCGCCCCGACGCCGGCTGCTGGCTGCACGCCGATGCCGCCCGGCTGCTGGTCCGCGCGGTCGAACTGGCGCGACCGCTCGGCCTCCGACTGCGGATTCTCGATGCCTTCCGCCCCGCCGAGGCACAGTGGACGCTGTGGAACCACACCCCCGATCCCGACTTTCTCGCCGATCCGCGCCGCGGCTCGTTCCATTCCAAGGGGGTGGCGGTGGATCTGGATCTACTCGATGCGGTTTCCGGCGAGGCGCTGGACATGGGAACCGCCTTCGACGCCTTCACCCCGCAGTCGCATCATGGCAACCAGGACATTCCGGCCGAGAGCCAGCGCAACCGCCATCTGCTGATGGGACTCATGACCACCGCCGGATGGGACTTCAATCGCCACGAGTGGTGGCACTATCAGATGTTCAATGCGCGGGAAAACTATCCGCTGCTTTCGGACAGCGTTCTCGGGCCCGAGGCGATGATGGCGCGGTAGCCGGCGCGGCTACCCGCACTTGGAATAGCCGCAACTGGTGCAGGTGTCGCAACCCTCCGAGCGCAGCAGCGCCGGCTGGTTGCATTTGGGGCAGTGGCGCAGCCGGGAATCACCCATGTTGACCACCATGCGCTCCTCGCGGGCCTCGGGCGGTTCGCGCGCCGCCTTGGGGTCGGGCAGGAAGCCGATGGCGATCATGTGGCGCTCGATCACCTCGCCGATGGCCGCCAGCAGTGACGGCACATAGCGGCCACCCATCCATTGGCCACCGCGCGGGTCGAATACCGCCTTGAGTTCCTCGACCACGAAGGCGACATCGCCGCCGCGGCGGAACACCGCCGAAATCATCCGGGTCAGCGCCACCGTCCAGGCGAAATGCTCCATGTTCTTGGAATTGATGAACACCTCGAACGGACGTCGCCTTCCGTCCTGGATGATGTCGTTGAGGGTGATGTACATGGCGTGGTCGGAATCGGGCCAGCGCACCTTGTAGGTCGAGCCGGGCAGCGCCTCGGGCCGGTCGAGCGGCTGGGTCAGGTGAATGATGCCGCCGGCCTCGAACGGGTCGCTGTGGCGGGCCTTGGCCTTCTCCAGCGGCAGTTCCGGCTCGTCGCCCTGGTCCTCGCTCTTGGCCGGCTTGACCTCCAGCACCGAGCCGGTGACGTCGTTGGGCCGATAGGTGGTGCAGCCCTTGCATCCCAGATCGTAGGCCTGCTGGTAGACGTCCTTGAACGAGTCGAACGAGATGCCCTCGGGCACGTTGATGGTCTTGGAGATACTGGAATCCACATATTTCTGCACCGCGGCCTGCATCACCACATGGTCGCCGGGGGTCAGACTTTGGGCATCGACGAAGCAGGAGGGCAGCGCCGCCGCCTCGCCCTTGAGACGGTGGAACAGGCGCCAGGCGTAGTCGCTCACCTCCTCCTCGCGCCGGGTGCCGTCGCGTTGCAGCACGCCGCGGGTGTAGGTGAAGCTGAACACCGGCTCCAGACCCGACGAGACGTTGTCGGCGAATAGCGAGATGGTGCCGGTGGGGGCGATGGAGGTCAGCAGGGCGTTGCGGATGCCGTGGGCCGAGATCGCCTCGATCACGTCGGCATCGAGGCCCTGGATGTTCTCGCCGGCCAGATAGCTGCCCTTGTCGAACAGAGGGAAACTGCCTTTTTCCCGGGCGAGGTCCACCGACGCCAGATAGGCGGCACGGCGCAGCGCCGCCATCCAGGTCTCGGTCAGGCGGACGGCGGCGGCGCCGCCATAGCGGGCGCCGCACAGGATCAGGGCGTCGGCCAGACCGGTGATGCCAAGGCCGATGCGACGCTTGGACTGGGCCTCGCGGCGATGCTGCTCCAGGGGATAGTTGGAAACGTCGATGACGTTGTCCATCATCCGCACCGCCACCCGCACCAATTCATCCAGCCGCGCCAGATCCAGCGCGGCGCCGTCCTCGAACGGACGCTCGACCAGCCGCGCCAGATTGATCGACCCCAGCAGGCAGACGCCATAGGGCGGCAGCGGCTGCTCGCCGCACGGGTTGGTGGCGTGGATCTCCTCGCAGTACCACAGGTTATTCAGCCGGTTGATGCGGTCGATGAAGATCACCCCCGGCTCGGCATAGGCGTAGGTGGCGCGCATGATCCTGTTCCACAGATCGCGTGCCGGCAGGCTTTTATAGGTGGTGCCCTTGAAGCACAGCTCCCACGAAGTGTCCTCCTTGACCGCCCGCATGAAGGCATCGGTGACCAGGACCGACAGATTGAACATCCGCAGTCGCCCGGCCTCGCGCTTGGCGTCGATGAACGCCTCGATGTCGGGGTGGTCGCAACGCATGGTCGCCATCATGGCGCCACGGCGGGACCCGGCGCTCATGATGGTGCGGCACATGGCGTCCCACACATCCATGAACGACAGCGGCCCCGAGGCGTCGGCGCCGACGCCCTTGACCGGCGCCCCCTTGGGCCTGAGCGTCGAGAAGTCGTAGCCGATGCCGCCGCCCTGCTGCATGGTCACGGCGGCTTCCTTGAGATTCTCGAAGATACCGGCCATGTCGTCGGGGATGTCGCCCATGACGAAACAGTTGAACAGCGTCACCCGCCGGTCAGTACCGGCACCCGACAGGATGCGCCCCGCCGGCAGGACCTTGAAGTCCTCCATGGCGCGGTAGAACCGCTCCTCCCAACCGGCGGCGTCGACCTCGGACGCCGCCAGGGCGTGGGCAACCCGGCGCCACGACTCCTCGATGGTCTTGTCCACCGCCGCGCCGTCGGCGGTCTTCAGCCGATACTTCATGTCCCAGATCTGCTGGGAAATGGATGCAACCTGCGTCATTAGACCTCTCCACCCCGTCAGGCCGGCGACTCTGCGACTCGCCGCCCGCGACTCTAGGGTTTGATGCGGTAATACTGCATCAAACTCTTAAGCCCAGGCGGCGTTTGAGCCCTGAAAAAGCGGAGCTTTTTCGTACATACAGAACGCTGGAGTGCTTCAGCTTAAATCTGAAGCACTCTAGGGCTCGGAGAGACCGAAAATCAAGCGTGGCGTTCCTTTTTTGTACCAACAGGGTTAGGTGGCGCCAACTCCTTGTTCCAGAGGGTGGAATCGACTTATCCCCGACTTTCCCATCAGTAAGACTGGGGATGGAATCGGCACCCGATCACATCCACAGACTTATCCACAGCGGGCGGGGCCATCCTACCCTCCGGACACCGCCTTCATACGTTGGGAAAACGCTCCCTGGCCTCGGCGACCAGACGGTCGGTGGCGGTCTCGATGCGGCTTTCCAACTCGGCCATGAACGCCTTGCGGTCCATGCCGGGGGGAATGGCGGGCAACGCCTCGATGGTGATGGTTCCCGGCTTCTTGAGAAAGCCGCGACGGCGCCAGAACAGCCCGGAATTCAAGGCAATGGGCACCACCGGCAGCTTCAGCGCGCCATAGAGCATGGCGATGCCGGAATGGTAGGGCAGCCGGTCGCCGGGAGCGGCGCGAGTGCCTTCGGGAAAAATGACGATGGGCCGGCCCGCCGCCGCCGCCGCCTCGGCCCCCTTGACCATGGCCTTCAGCGCCTTGGTGCCGGCCGAGCGGTCGATGGCGACGACACCGCTCTTGGCGAGATACCAACCGAAGAAAGGTATCCACAGGAGCTCGCGCTTGAGAATGAAGGCGGGATCGGACAACAACAGATGGAAAATGAAGGTCTCGAACGCCGACTGATGCTTGGAGGCGATGACGAGCGGACCGGGCGGCAGGTTCTCGGCCCCGCGCAGTTCCCAGTCCAGACCGGCCAGCACCTTGAGGCCACCCTGTACCGCCTTCAGCCACAATCGTACCGCCGGTCCCATCGCCCGACGGGGTAGTACCAGCAGCGGCAGGTAAAGCGCCGACAGCAGCGCCGTCAACAGCCAGATATAAACGATGAACAGGGCGGATCTCAAAGCGGTCAAGGTTTCCTCTCCGGCGGCTTGGGCTGAAACACGGGGCGGATCAGCGCCCCCAGATACTTGCTGTATTCCACCGCCAGCAGATGGGCGGTACCGGGCCAGCGCCACCATTGCTCGCGCTTGAACGCATCGGGAAACACCGGATGGGCGACGATGGCGGCGTCGGGCATGGCGCGACGGAATTCCAGCAGGGCGCGCCGCATGTGATAGGCCGCCGTCACCAGCCGCAGCGAATGGAAATGCTCGGCCTCCATCCAGGCGGCGGTCTCGGCGGCATTGCCGACGGTGTCGTCGGCGGCATGGCCGAGGACGATGCAACAGTGCTGTTCCGCCGACGGCAGATGGGCGAGGCGCAGCAGTTCCGGCAGGTCCACCCCCTTGTGAACGCCCGAGACGAACAGCTTGCCGCCCTTGCCCGCCTCCAGCAGCGTCACCCCGGTCGCCAGCCGCTCGCTGCCGCCGGTCAGCACCACGATGGCATCGGTGACCGTTCCGGCCTCGGCGACGCCGGCATCGAGCTGGGTGGCGAACAACAGCAACCCGCCGCCCCAGGCCCCCAGCAGCAGACCCAGCGCGGCACTGGCGGCGATGATGGCACCACGGGTCGTCATGGCATCCGCGCCAAGGTGCCGTGAACGGTCAGCCGCGCCGTCAGCATGGCCAGTCCCGCCGCCAGCAGCGGCAGCAGGGCAAGGGCGACATAACCGAGGACCGGCAGGCCGATGCTGGGCAAAAAGCCGCCTTCCAGACGCTTGGCCGCCCAGCCGAGCGCCGTCAGCGCCGGCAGCGCCAACCCAAGGCCCATCAGCCCGCCGGCGATACCCAGCGAAAACGCCCGGTCGGCGAACTGGCGCGCGATGTAATCGTCGTGCGCTCCGATGAGATGCAGCACCTCGATGATGCCGTGATGCACCGCCATGCCGGTACGGGTGGCATAGACCACGGTGGCCGACGTCACCGCGCCGATCAACACCACCACCACCACCGCCAGCCACTGCATGGTGCGCGACAGGTTGATCAGCCGCGACAGCCATACCCGGTGGTCGTCCAGCGAAGCGCCGGGCACGGCGCGGGCCAGCCTTGAGGCCACCTCGCCCAGGTCGATGCGGGCATCGGAATCTACGGTGACGTCGATCAGCCGGGGCAAAGGCATGTCCTGGACCATGTCGGTATTGCCCAGCCACGGTTCCAACAGCGCCAACGTCCGCTTCTTGTCGAACGCCTTGACCGCCAGGACGCCGGGGACCTTGCGCATCACCTCCACCGCCACGCGGACCCGTTCTTCGGTGGCGGCCTCGGCATGGTCGCCACCGGCGGGAATCACCTGCACCGTCAACGTGCCCGATACATCACGGTCCCAACGCTCCATCAGGCCGCTGATGACGAAGGCGCCCGCCACCGCCATGGCGGCGAGAAACACCATCAGCGCCACCAGCCAGGGCAGGAAGCGACTGGTGGCATCGCCGGCCAGCGGCAGATCCGAACGTCGCCGGAACAGCATCATGTCACCCTGCTGACCATGCCGTGCTCGATATGCAGGCGCGGGTTGTGGGCGAAGCGTTCCACCAGGCCCTCGTTATGAGTGGCGACGACGATGGTGGTGCCCAGCTTGTTCAACTCCTCGAACAGGTACATCAGGCGCATGGCGATGTGGTCGTCGACATTGCCGGTGGGTTCGTCGGCCAGCAGCAGGTCGGGGCGGCCGATCACCGCGCGGGCGATGGCGACACGCTGCTTCTGGCCGCCCGACAAGGTGGAAGGCCGCGCCCCCAGATGATCGGCCAGCCCGACCCAGGACAGCAGTTCGGGCACATGCTTGCGGATTTCCGACTCGCGCACGCCGCGCACCCGAAGCGGCAAGGCCACGTTGTCCAGCGCGGTCATGTGGTCAAGCAGGCGGAAATCCTGGAACACCACGCCGATGCGCCGTCGCAGCGCCGGCAGTTCGTAGCGCTTGGTGTTGGCGATGTCGCGGTCGAACAGCACGACGCGCCCCCGGGTCGGGCGCAGGCCGAGATACATCAGGCGCAACAGCGAGGATTTGCCGGCCCCGGAAGGGCCGGTCAGAAAATGGAACGAGCCCGACGGCAAGGCGAACGTGACGTCCTGAAGCACTTCCGGCCCCAGGCCATAACGCAGGCCGACGCTGTCGAAACGGATGATGTCTTCCCCACGAGGGCGATGCCGCACGGCGTCTTCTCCCGGACAGGGCGAAGGATGACACGGCATTGGCGCACTCGTCCAGCGCGCGCTTGTGTTGATCTGCTCTCCAGCCTATAAGAATGCGTGTCTTTTCGGGTCTTGGCGGAACATGCTCATCACCTGCCCCAACTGCGGCACCAATTTTTCCATTCCCGACGCTGCCCTCGGTAAGGAAGGTCGCAAGCTGAAGTGCGCCAAATGCGCGCACAAGTGGTTCCAGACACCGTTGATGATGATGGACGACGACGATACCGAGCTTGATCTTGCCGGCCCGTCGTTTTCCGCCCCGCCGCGCGAACCACCGCCCTCTCAGCCATCGCCGCCCCGCCCCGCCGCCGCCTCTTCCAGGGTCGAGGTCGATCTGGACGACGGCCCCGACATCGAATCGCCGCCGGTGCCGACCTTCGGTGGCCGCATCCCGCCCGAACGCCAGGAAACCGACGCCGAAGCCCATCTGTTGGACGATGGCCCCCAGCCCATCCCCGACGTGTTCGCCACCGGATCTTCCGGCAAGAAGGGCACCGGTTTCCTTTGGGTGCTGCTGGTGCTGCTGGTGCTGGGGGGCCTGGGCGGCGCCGGCTATTATTTCCAGGATCAGGTGATCGAGGCGGTTCCCGAGGCAGGCGAGATGCTGGCCCAGGTCGGACTGCGCCACGAAAAGCCGGGCGCCGGGCTGGAACTGCGCAAGGCCGGCGTGCCGGAACGCTTCGTCCATAACGACATCGACGTTCTGGTGGTGCGCGGCATCATCGCCAACGTCACCGATCGCACCCGGCCGGTTCCCACCATGAAGCTGGTCCTGATGGACAAGAACAAGCAGCCGGTGCAGGAAAAGCTGTCGCAACCGCCGGTCACCGCCCTCGATCCCCAGGGTACCGCCAGCTTCAAGATCATGCTGGAACGTCCCGACCCCAACGCGGTCGAGGTGGTGGTGGTCTTTGTCGAATCCCCCGGCGGGTCCAGGCCGATGCCGCCGACGCCCCCGCCGGCACCGGCTCCGGCCATGCCGCCGCCCGCCGCCGAGGCGCCACCGCCGCCGGCACCCGCCGCCGAGACCAAATAATCTAGAATCCCCGGCGCAATCCGGCGACAATATCGACGTAATCGGGTTCGCGATCGGGCGACAGCCAGCCGTGGCGGATCAGGAAGTCGGTAATCACCAGATTGACGTTGAACTTGAAGTCGTCGCTATCGCGCACCCGCTCGGCCACCTCGGCCAGCGGCATCAGGGTGAAGCCAGAAATCTCGCCGTCGGTATTGCGGGGAACAAAGCCGTCGGGAACTTCCAGGTCATAGCAGAACATGACATCGGGCTTCAGCCCCCACTCGTCCTCCAGGCAATAGGCGATGGCGCCTACCGGCCGGGCGGTGGCGGCCATCGCCGCCGGAATGTCGGCTTCTTCCGCCGCTTCCTTGATCAGGTTGTCGAGCAGCGAGAGATGGGCGGGCTGGCCGCCGGCGACCATGTTGTCCAGCTTGCCCGGCGCCACCGACTTGTCGAGGGCACGCCGTCCGATCCACAGATGCAGCCCGTCGGGCCGCCGTACCAGACCGTTGACGTGGACGCCGAAGGCCCGGATGCCGAACAGACTGACCACACCGCGATCGATGCTCATCAGCGGCGCGGCGCCGAAGCGCCCGACCACCCGGTAGCGTTCGCCCCGCAGCCGGGGCGTACCCCATTCGGCGTGCAGCCCCCGCGCCACCTCGTCGACGGCGGCGCTGCGCGCCTCGGGGGTGGCCAGACGGGGATCGAGCGCCACGCCGCCCGCCGTGACCCGGAATACTTCGGGGTATGCTTCCAGCCGTTGCGCCACGTCATGGCGCACCCGGCCCACCTGGATTCCGTCCACCGTGAACGGACGGAATCCGCCGAGGTCATGGCGGTTGCAGGCATCGATATGGTCGAGAAAGGCCATTCGGGATTACTCCGCCCCACGCCCGTAGACGTCTTCCAAGCGGACGATGTCGTCTTCGCCGACATATTCCCCCGACTGCACTTCGATCAGGCGCAGCGGCACCTTGCCGGGATTCTCCAGCCGGTGCGGCGTGCCGGCGGGAATGAAGGTGGATTCGTTCTCGCGCAGGACGAACGAGCGGTCGCCGCAGGTGACCATGGCGGTACCCTTGACCACCACCCAATGCTCCGAGCGATGCCAGTGCTTTTGCAGCGACAGCTTCGATCCGGGATCGACGTGAATCTGTTTGACCTTGAAGCGTTCGCCCTGCTCGATGGTCTCGAACCAGCCCCACGGCCGCCAGCCGCGGGTCCCCTGGGTGGCCTCGGGCCGGGCTTCCCGTCGCAGGGTCTCGACGATGGCCTTGACCTCCTGGTCGCGGCCCTTGTCGGCCACCAGCACGGCATCGTCGGTGGCCACCACCACCAGATCCCTAAGGCCGATGGCGGCGACCAGACGGTGCTGGCCGCGCAGATAGCAGCCCGAGCTGTCCAGCGCCAGCACGTCGCCGATCACCGCGTTGCCGTCGGCATCCTTGGGCGTTTCCCGCCACAGCGCCGACCACGAGCCGATGTCGGACCAGCCCATGTCCACCGGCACCACCGCTACCTTGTCCGACCGCTCCATCACCGCGTAGTCGATGGATTGACCGACGATGGCGGCAAACGCCTCGTCGTCGAGACGAAAGAAGAACAGGTCCGAACGCCCCTTGTCCCGCGCGGCGCGGCAGGATTCCACCATGCCGGGAGCGTGGGCCTCCAACTCGGCGAGGAACAGGCCGACCGGCAGCAGGAAGATGCCGCTGTTCCAGGTATAGTCGCCCGACGCCAGATAGCCTTGGGCGGTGGCGAGGTCGGGCTTCTCGACGAAACGCTCGACCACATTGCCGCCCGGCAGCGGGGCGCCGGCCTTGATGTAGCCGTAGCCGGTATTGGGTTCGGTGGGGGTGATGCCGAAGGTCACCATCCGCCCCGCCCGTGCCAGCGGCTCGGCGATCGCCACGGCGCGGCGGAAGGCGGCCGGGTCGGTGACCAGATGGTCGGACGGCATCAACAGCATCAGGGCCTCGGGATCGTCCCCGGCCAGCATCAGCGCCGCCACCGCGGCGGCCGGCGCGGTGTTGCGTCCGACCGGCTCGATCACCACGGCACGGGGTTCGATATCGACCTCGCGCAGTTGCTCGGCGACGATGAAACGATGCTCGAAATTGCACACCACCACCGGCGGCTCGCCCAGGCGCAACGCCGTCTCCTGCAACAAGGTGCGCTCGCCGGCCAGCTTGAGCAGTTGTTTGGGCATCAGCTCGCGCGACAGCGGCCATAGCCGGGTACCGGCACCACCGGACAGAATCACCGGGATCAGCGAGGTCATGTCGGACTCTCCTTGTTCCGCCACCAGCGGGCGGTTTCGGCCAGCCCGTCTTCCAGGGTATCGGGCGGCACCCAGCCGATGGCGGCGGCGATGGCCGCCGCATCCACCTCCAGCGAGGCGGTAAGCCGCTGTATCATTTCCGTCCGGCCGCCAAGGCGCCCGGCCAGCCGCAGCAGTCCCACCGGCACCGGCGGCAACAGGGCACGGCGCCCCAGCGCGGCGGCCAGCAGGCGGATCAGCGTCGGAGTCGATACCGTTTCGGCGTCGCACAGGGTGAACACGCGAAAGCCGCCGGTTGGCGGCGGCGTTTCCAGGCAGGCGCGCACCGCGTCGGCCAGATTGCCCAGCCCGATCAGGGCGCGGCGGTTGATCACGGCGCCCAGCGGCAGCGGCATTCCCCGGTCCACCGCCTTGATCAGGGTGCGGAAGTTGCCCTTGACCCCGGGGCCATAGACCAGCGGTGGCCGCAGCACCGTCACCGCCAGCCCGCTGCGACCGGCGATGGCGGCAAGGCCCCGCTCGGCCTCCAGCTTGGAGATGCCGTAGGGATCAATCGGGGCGGCATCGTCGGGACCGAAGGCAAGACCGTGGGTCTCCTCGCCGTTGGCCTTGATCGAGCTCATGAACACCAGATGGCGCACCCCCGCCGCCGCCGCCTGCTCGGCCAGCCGCAGGGTACCGGCGACGTTGGCGGCGCGGAACTCGGCCAGCGGGTCGGTGGCATCGTCGTGCATGACGTGAACGCGGGCGGCAAGATGCACCACCGATTCCATGCCGGCAACGGCGGCGCTCCAGTCGGTGGCCGGCGACAGCCCGGCAACGCGGCGATGCTCGACGCCCTCGGGCAGGCGGGCGGCGGGCCGCCCCGCCCCGGCGACCCGATGGCCCAGGCCGACCAGACGGCGGCATAGCTCGCGGCCGACAAAGCCGCTGGCGCCGGTGACCAGGACGGTCATGCCGCAGCCCCCCCGGCCCAACGGGACAACAGCCCCAGCAGCCCGGCCACCACCGCAGTCGCCGCCAGGGCGCCCGCCGTCACCTGGCCGACGGCGGCGAGACAGGCGCAGCCGATCAGCAGCAGGTTGGCGACCAGGATGGCCAGCGACACGGCGGCATGGCCATGGCCGCCGCGCACGGCGCGCTGGTAGAAGTGGCGGCGATGCGCCTGCCACACCTTTTCGCCATCCTTGAGGCGCCAGAGAATGGTGATGGTGGCATCGGCGAGATAATAGGCCGGCAGGATCAGGGCGGCAGCCAGTTGGCCATGCACCGCCAATTCTATCAGCAGGCCGCCCATCAGAAAGCCCAGCGGCACGCTGCCGGAATCGCCCAGGAAGATCCGGGCCGGGTGCCAATTCCACACCAGAAAACCCAGCGCCGCCCCGGCGGCGGCCAGACCATAGGGAACCAGGCCGCCGGCGGCATCGCCCGCCACCGCCACCACGGCGATGCCGATGCCGAGAGCGGCGGTCTCGATCCCGGTGATGCCGTCGATGCCGTCCATGAAATTGTAGAGGTTGAGGAACCACAGCCAGGCCAGCACGGTGACGGCGCGGTCGGCCCACAACGGCAGCCAGCCCTGAAACACCAGGGCATGCAGCGGCAGCGCCAGCGACATTCCGGCCACCACGCCGAAATGGGTCAGCAGGCGCGGCCCCACCGGCAGAGCGTGGCGGTCGTCGGTCCACGAGGTCACCAGCAGCAGCAGGGCGCCGGCCACCGCCACCCAGGCCCAGGCGGCGGTCAATCCCGGCTGCGCCACCGCGATGGCGACCCAGGCCAGCAACAGCACCGGCGTCACCGCCAGACCGCCGCCGCGCGGGGTCGGCAGGGTATGGCTGGATCGTTCGTTGGGAAGATCAAGAATCTGGCGGCGGCGCAGCCAGCCCAGAACCAGCCTTGTCGCCCCGGTGCTGGCGATGAAGGCCGCCAGGGTTATGAGGACGGTGGTGGTCACAACTCGATCCGCCGGCCCTCGCGCAGCGAGTCCAGCACGGCGATGGTGGCCTGACTGGTCTCGATCAGCTCGGCCTCGTCAACCGGAGCGGGCCCGCCCTTGGCGACGGCGGCAACAAAGGCCTGCAACTCGGCGCGATGCCCCTTATCCTGGGCCAGCGACTTGGAAACCTTGGTCCGGCCGTTGCCGGTAAGCGCCAGCGACAGGAAATTGTCGATGGTGACAACCGTTCCTCCGGCAAAGCACTCGAAACGTTCCTTGCTTACCGCCGTGTCGCCCTGGGCGGTGTAGACGATGGTGGCCAGCGAGCCGTCGGCGAACCCAAGCGACACCGCCACGTCATCACAGCCACCACGGCCGGCGGCGGCGGCCTCGGCCTGGACCGAGACGATGGCGGCGCCGACCAGGGCGCGGGCAAGGTCAATGAAATGGCAGACCTCGCCGAGAATGCGGCCGCCGCCGTCATCGGCGGCGTTGACCCAGCTGTCGGCGGGCATGGCGCCGGCGTTGACCCGCAACAGCACCACCTTGGGGCCGGGATGGGCGGCCAGATGCTGACGCGCCCGCACGGTCATGGGGGCGAAACGGCGGTTGAAGCCGACCAGGAAAAAGCCGGCGGCATCGCGCCGCGCCGCCGCCACCTGCTCCAACTGGGCGCGGTCCAGCGCCAGCGGCTTTTCCACCAGTACCGACTTGCCGGCAGCCAGCGCGCGGGCGGTCAGTTCGGCGTGGTTGCCATGGCGGGTGGCGATCAGCACCGCATTGATGGCGGGATCGTTCAACACCGCCTCGACATCGGTGGTGGCATTGGCGAAGCCGAAGGTCTGCTGGCCATGCTCGGCGGAATGGCCGCGCTGGGTGCACAGGGTTCGCAGCTCGACCTCGGGCAGTTTGATCAGCTCGGGCAGCAGCACGGCGCGGGCGAAGCCACCAGCGCCGATGGCGCCGATCACGCACTTGCCCGCCGCCGTCCGAGGTGCCGGAAACACCGTCGCGTCGGCCTTCGGCGCGCCGTCGTAGCGCAACACCACGCCGAGATGGGGTTCGGTGGCCTCGGTGACCAGCCGATAGGCGTCCTCGGCGCGATCCAGCGGGAAGCAATGGCTGGTCAAGGCGGCGACATCGAGACGACGGCTCAGGCCGGGGCTCATCAGCCGCACCACTTCGCGCAGGTTCTCGGCCTCGGTCCAGCGCACCCAACCGACGGGATACTTGACGCCGCGCCCCTCGAAATCCTCGTCGTAGCGCCCCGGCCCGTACGAGCGCGACACCGACAGCGACAATTCCTTCTTCATGAAGGCGGTATAGTCGAAGGTGGTGCCGGTCTTGCCCACCATGACGATACGGGCGCGGTCGCGCGCCAGTTCGGCCGCCAGCTCCAGCGGTTCCGACGATTCGGTGGCCGCCGCGATCAGGATGGAATCGCAACCCACCCCGCCGCTCAGTGCCGCCACCGCCTGGGTGACGCCGGGTTCGGCCAGGTTCCACGCCAGTTCGGCGCCCATGGCCTTGGCCAAGGCCAGCCGGTCCGGGTTCATATCGATGGCGACGACCCGCGCCCCCTGCAACGCCAGCAGTTGCAGGGCCAATTGGCCGATCAGGCCGCAGCCCACCACCGCCACCACGTCACCCAGCACCGCCCCCAGCGAGCGCACCCCGGCCAGGGCGATGGAACCGCAGGTGCCGAAGGCGGCTTCCTCGTCACTGACGCCGTCGGGAATGGCGGCAGCCAGATTTTTCGGCACCACGTTGAGTTCGGCGTGGTTGGCCAGACCGGCACCGGCGACGGCAACCCGCTGGCCGATGCGGAACAGCCCTTCCAGCCCGGCCCCCACCGCCACCACCTCGCCGGCGGCGGAATAGCCCAGCGGCAGCGGCTCGTCCAGCCGCGCCATCACCGCCTTGAAGGTGGCGGCGATGCCGTCGCGCCGCGCCTTGTCGATGGTCTTGCGCACCAGATCGGGCCGCTCGCGTGCCTTGCCGGCCAGACTTTTCCTGGCGAAATCCACCACCATGCGCTCGGTGCCGGCGCTGATCAGCGAGGCGCGGGTGGCGACCAGCAGATGCCCGGGACGAACCCGCGGCGCCGGCACTTCCTTGAGAGACAGCTTGCCCGAACGCAAGCTTTGGATGACCTGTTTCATGGCGTCCTTATTAACGCGGTTTGGCCATGGCGTCGAGGGAGCGCCGTCCGGAGCGGTAAAGCGGGTCCAGCCCGCCTTCCACCGCCAGCCGGCGCCAGTCTTCGCCGGCGGCAAGATCGACATGATCGGCCCGCAACGCCAGCGGCGGCGTCGCCGACGAATTGCCACCCCTGACCCCCGAGCGGCAGAAACGGTGCCAGCGGCCGATTTCGGCCAGGGCGGCGGCATCGATGTCGCCGACGGCTCCGAAGGTATAGGCGAACCACTCCACCGGGCCACCCAGCCGGGCCGCCAGCGCCTCGGCAGCGCCGCCGATTTGTTCGGCCAGTTGGTCGCCCGCCAGTCCGGCGAGGCGGCGATGATCCAGGGTATGGCTGCCGATGGTGTGGCCCAGCGCCTTCAACCGCTCCACCGCGTCCCAACCCATCAGCGGTTCCGGCGCGGCGCGGCGGCCTTGCAGGATCTGCCCGGCGATGGCGGCGGACTGGGCCGCCCCGTCAAGGTCCATCAGGCCGGGGCAGACGAAGAACAGCGCCCTGGCCCCCAGCGGCGCCAGAATGGTCTCGGCCACGTCCAGGTTGGAGGCGAAGCCGTCGTCGAAACTGAGCAGCACCGGCGGCGGTCCCGGCGGCAGCGGCGCCCCGGCCAACAGCCTTGCCGCCTCGGCCGGGTCGATCAGCCGGCGGCTTTGCGCCAACTCACCGGCCAATCGGGCGAGGGCCTCTCGTTGCGATAGCGGAATGTCATGGAAGAGCAGGATGCGAAAGCCGCCCGGCAGCACAACTCTCGCCAGCTTCCAGGCGGCCAGCCAAGGTCCCGCCAGAAGATTTCTCACAGTTGCCCCCAGGCGGCGGCGTGGACCCGCTTGGCCCAGCCGCGCAGCGACGTCTCGCCCAGCCACTGGGCCACCGGCACCGAGAAACCGGTCTTCGGCCGATTGAGGATGGACTGCGGCAGCGGTGGGTCGGCCGCCAAGGCCATGTCACGCTTGCCCGGCGCCCGACCGGCGGCGCGCAACGCCAGCACGGCGCGCAACAGCTCGGTATCGACCAGCGGCACCCGGATTTCGACCGAATGGGCCATGCCCGCCCAATCGGCGTCGCGCAACAACTGGTTGCGCATGTAGAACTGCATCTCGAGGGCGGAAATCGCAATCCGCTGATCATCCAGGCCGGCGACGGTCTCGGCGAGGCGCAGCCGGGGGTCCAGCCTTTCCAGCCCGACGCGGGCCATGTCGGGGTCCATCACCTCGCCCAGTTCCCACGGCATGAACAGACCGCGCCGCAGCAGATAGGCGTCGGGCAGGGTGGTTCCGTATTCAAGGACCCCGGCCAGCTTGGGCGGACGGACCAGCCCGGCGCTGAGCCGGCGCACCCCCCGCCCCAACGCCGGCACCGCCCCGAACGGCCCCAGCCAGCGCACCATGCGCGGAATGTCGGTGAAGTTGTCGTAACCGGCGAACAACTCGTCGCCGCCCAGCCCCGACAGCGCCACCTTCAACCCACGTGCGGCGGCGGCGCGGGCGACGAACCAGACGTTGACGCCGTCAATGGTCGGCTGGTCCATGTCGGCCAGGATGCGGTCCCGCTGTTCGGCGAAATCGCCGGCGGGAATCCGCGTGGTGGCGTGATCGGTGCCGAACTGGTGCGCCGCCCGCTCGGCCAGCGGCGCCTCGTCCTGGTCGGTGCCCTCGAACTCGGCAAAGGCCAGGGTCACGCTCAACAGCCGCCCGCCGGTACGGCGCGCCGCCATGGCGGCCAGGGTGGAGGAATCCAGACCGGCCGACAGGAATACCCCCACCGGCACGTCGGCCACCAGATGATGCTCGACCGAATCCTCCAGCGCCGACTTGAGGTCAAGGCCGGGCGGCAGCAGCCGGGGCGCCCGCAGCTCGGCGCCAAGATCAAAGAAGGTGCCCTGGCGACGGTCACCGTCCATGCCCTGCCACAGCCAGGTACCGGGCTTGAATGCCTGGATGCCGCGATAAAGGGTGTAAGGCTCGGGAACGTGGCCCCACAGGAAGAAGCCGGCATGGCCGGCGGGGTCGGGGCCGGTATCGACGCGACCTCCCGCCACCAGCGCCTTGACCTGTGACGCCAGCCGGATGGTCTGGCCATCGTCGGCGATATAAAGCGGTTTGATCCCCAATCCGTCCCGGGCGATCAGCAGACCCTTTTCGCGGTCGTCCCAGATCGCCAGGGCGAACATGCCGCGCAGCCGCTCCAGCATCGCCGGCCCGTGATGGCGATAAAGTTCCAGCACCACCTCGGTGTCGCTGCCCGAGCGAAAGCGCACGCCACGCTGCTCCAACTCCGCCCTGAGAGCGCGGTAGTTATAGATTTCGCCGTTGAAGACGATGACGGCGGCGCCATCCTCGGTCGCCATGGGCTGGGCGCCGGACTCGGTGGGGTCGATGATCGACAGCCGGCGGTGGCCCAGCACGGCACGGCCGTAATCGGCCATCCAGGCGCCGCTGCCGTCGGGTCCGCGCCGCGCCATGGCGTCGCGGATGCGGATCAGCTCCATGGGGTCGACCAGCCGGGTGTCGAGGCCATAGGCGAAGATAGCGGCGATGCCACACATGAAGGTGAAGGGTCTCCGACCGACAGGACCTGCCGCCAGCCATAGCCCATTTCGGCGCGCCGTTCCAGCGGCGCGGAACCGGCCGCGCCGCATCCGATTTGCGCCCGACGGACAATATCGGCCTTTCAATCCCCAATTCGACTGACTAAATTGAGGCCTCCCGGAGAAGGGGCCGTGGCCGGTTCTCGCCGCCATTATCCTTTAGCGCGGCGCAGATGAGGGACTATATGGACAAGACCGCCATCCTGAGCGAGCCGGTATCGATCCTGATGCCGGTGTGCAACGAAAGCGATGTGATCCGCGACGTCGTCGACGAATGGGCGCGCGACGTCATCCGTTTCCTGCCGGCAGGCAGCGAACTGGTGTTCGACGATTGCTCCAGCGACGGTACCGACGCGATCCTGGCCGAGCTTGCCGCCACCATCTATCCCTTCATCCGCGTCAATCGGACCAGGCGCGACGGTTTCGGCGCCGCCGCCAAGCGGCTTTATGCCACCGCGCGCTGTCCCTTGATCTTCTTCACCGATTCCGACGGCCAATACATGCCGGAGGATTTCTGGACGGTGGCGGCGGCCCTGCCGAATGCAGACATGGTCCACGGCTACAAGGTCGGCCGCCAGGACCCGCTGTACCGCATCGTGGCTTCCGCCGTGTTCACCCACCTCGCCCACCTGTTTTTCGGTTCGCGCGGGCATGACGTCAACTCGGCCTTCCGGCTGATGCGGCGCGATCTGGTCGAGACCCTGGTTCCCGACGTCTGCCGCCTGCCGGTTCAGCCCAACGCCGAACTTTATATCCGCGCCGAAAGCCTGGGCTGGCGGGTGATCGACATCCCGGTGCGCCATCGCCAAAGGTTGATGGGGATCAGCCGGGGGCTGCCGCCCAAGACGTTTCTCTGGGAAGGCTGGCGCTCGTTTATCGGGCTGTTCCTGCTCAAACGCGATCTGGCCACCGCGCCGCGACGGCGGCAGTAGCCGGGGGGCGCCATGACCGCCGGCGATTTTCCCTGCCCGGTCTGCGGCGCCGAAGCCCATCGCGCCTACCTGCCCGACACCATCGGCGATCGTCCGGTGGTGTTCGGCTACAAGTGGGATGAACGGGTGCGCGAGCATTACCGCTTCGTCCGCTGCCGGCCCTGCCGCCATGTCTGGGCGTCGCCGCGCCCCGGTAACATCTACGCCCATTACACCTCGGTCGCCGATCCCGGCTATCTCGCCAACGCGGCCTTGCGCCGCGCCACCGCCCGCCGCGTCCTCGACACCCTGCGCCGCCACGCCCCGTCGGGACGGTTGCTCGACATCGGTTGCGGCACCGGCGATTTCCTGGACGAAGCCCGTGGCCACTACGAGGTCGAAGGCCTGGAGTTGGCGGTCTGGGCAGCCGAAATCGCCCGTGCCAAGGGACTGAGGGTCCACGAGCGGCTGGTGGCGGAGATGCCGGCGGATGGCCCAGGCTATCAGGTCGCCACCCTGTGGGGGGTCATCGAACATTTCGAGCATCCGCTGGAGGAAATGCGGCGGATCAACCGCCTGCTGGCACCGGACGGCCTGGTCGCGCTGTGGACCGGCGACGTGGACAGCGTGGAATCGCGCCTGCTCCGGGACCGCTGGTGGTATGTCATGGGCCAGCACATGCACCTGTTCAGCCGCGCCTCGCTGGCCAAACTGATGAAACTGGCGGGATTCGCGCCGCTGCATCGCGGGGTCTACCCCTACGTCATCAGCTTCGACTACCTGGGAACCCGCCTGCAACCGGTGCTGGGGCCGCTGGCCAAATCCATCTTCCATCGACCATCGCTCCGCGAGCGCACCATCTCCCTCTACCTGCCCGGCGAAATCTTCGACGTCTGGCGCAAGATCCGAAACGTCTAGCCTGCCGAACGCCTCGGCATCAGAGTTACCGGGGCAAGCCCCCGCGGGGAGCCATTGCTTCCGGTACCTCTCGGCAGTGCTTGGGGCTTCCGTGTCGGCCGGCACGGATGCTATAACCCCGACCATCGTCCGCGCGGCATGCGTCCCGGTAGCTCAGCAGGATAGAGCAACGGTTTCCTAAACCGTAGGTCAGGGGTTCGAATCCCTTCCGGGACGCCAAGCTTTATCATTGAGAAACAAGGCGTTATATCGGTTTATGGGGACAGTATGGGGTGCCTTTAGGGGCGCTTTGCGGGCCATTTTCTGCACTTCATTACACCAAGAAGGCCTATGGTACCGGATTACCTGACGGGGCTTCCGGTGTTAGGGGTAACGGCGTCGAAGGCTGATGGCGTTTCGATGGGGTGTAGCAGTTGCCCCGACCGCATGGCTGAACGCTGCACTCGCATTGCGAGCCCATCAGTTCCTAGGAGCCGATGGCCGCCACCGGGGCCAAGTTACCCGTTGGCTTAAAAGGGCGTTTTGCCCTTCCCCAACACGCAAAGCCGGTGAGTCAGGCCGAAAGGCCGCCGCATCCGTCTTTGCCTCTCCCATCCCCGCCGCCCGCATCCGCGTTCGGCGTCGTCGCGCCGGTACCTGCTTGTTTCGGGGCCGAGGAGTGCGACGCCCCTTTTTGTCGGCCCTGGACCTATGCCGAGGCCGCCCCTTTCCTCAGGATGTCCGAAGATACCCTGAGGGATAAGGTGAGGCGTGGCCACGATGTGCCGCCTCGCATGACCGCGCCGTGTTCGACTTCGTGGCGCCCCAGAAGGTTTAGTCGCTCGCGTCACCCTCCTCTTCCCACTCGAGCTCAGTCCACCACTCGGCTTCGAGTCCGTCGCAGGTCTCACCGTAGGCGCGGCACATGAAGCAGCCATCGCCGCGCGTGAGCGCAGCGTCCTCGACCGGCGGATAGCTGGCCAGCAGGGCCACGCCGCTCGCGCGCGCGGCCGCCTCCGTCTCGCTCATCGGCCGATCCGGCAACCAGAGAATGCCGCACCGGTAAAGCCGCTCGGCACCCTCCGGGTACAGGACGGAGTTTTCCGCGTCGATATGACGCCAAAGCGCGTGCGAGTAGCGAGTTGCCAGAGTCCGAAGCCGAACACGATCATCCTCGGACTGCGGCCTCCGTTCGAGAAACGGTATCATCTCGCACAGCCACTCCCCCATCTCGGCGTGTTCGTGCGCCACGGCGCGCAATGGCCCACGGTCGGCCGGCAGTTCCGCCTCCGTCACGAGCGCATCGAAGAACACTCGCTCCTCGCGGTCGTGATGGAAATGGCCCGCGAACTCGGTGAAGAACGCGGCGAAGCGTCTGCCGTCATCCGGGTCCGCAGTCCCGTCGATGAGCCTGCCGACATAGGTGCGAAGGGATCCTAGCACCTGGTCGATCAGCACGTGTTCGTCTTGGAGGGTGTCGATCAGCTTCATCGTCGATTCATCCTGGTGTACTGCTCCGATCCTCATGCACCTCACCCAGCACTCGCGCTTTGCCGCCTTCAGCGCCAGGCATGTTTAGTCGGACCGCAGGGAGGTATCTATGACGTTCATCAACCGCGTCGCCGCCGCTGAAGAGGTTGTGTCCGTCATCCGAACAGGGTGCGGCCGCGATCAAGGACAGCATTGACGATCTGCGCTCCCAGGGGGTGGGAGCTGGAGGCACCCCAAGGGGCAATGAATCAACTTGCATCATAATAGCCGCTAGGGCTATGTTACTTTCATAATGAAAGTTACTGGATTGAACCGATGCAGCGCAAAAGCCTTGGCAATATGCAATGTCCGATCGCCCGCAGCCTGGAACGGGTCGGCGAGTGGTGGAGCATCCTGATCCTGCGGGATTGCCTTCACGGGCTGACGCGGTTCGACGAGTTCGAGAAGAGCCTGGGCATCGCGCCCAACATGCTCACCCGTCGCCTCACCGGCCTGGTCGAGGCGGGGTTGTTGGAGCGCCGGCAGTACAGTGAGCGCCCCCCGCGCTTCGAGTATGTCCTGACGGAGCGAGGGCGGGACTTCCAGCCGGTGCTGGCCACACTGCTGGTGTGGGGAAACAAGCATTTCGCACCGGAAGGGGCGAGCGTCGTCATCGTCAACCGCGAAACCGGCGAGCTTGCCGATCCCGTGGTGGTGGACCGCATCAGCGGGCGCCCCCTGTCCGATCCGGTATTCTCCACGGCGCCGGGGCCGGCCGCCGAAGGGGAGACCCGAGAGCGCCATACGCGCCTCCTGAATTCCGAGGACGTGTGATGGCCGAGTTGTCGTCAACGGCAAGCCCTGGCGAAACCACGCCCCTGCGCAAGGTGCCCGTCGCGCTTCTGGCCGGGCCGATCGTACCGGCAATGCTTCGGCTGGCCTTGCCCACCGTCGTGGTCCTGGTGGCGCAGACCTTCGTCGGTGTCGCCGAGACGTATTTCGTCAGTTCGCTTGGCACCGAGGTCCTGGCGGGTGTCGCCCTGGTCTTCCCCGTCCTCATGCTGATGCAAATGACATCGAACGGCGGGCTCGGCGGAGGCGTGGCATCGGCCGTGGCACGGGCGCAGGGTGCCGGACGGCGGGCGGATGCCAATGCCTTGGTTTGGCACTCCGTGGTGGTCGCCGGAGTTTTCGGCGCCGTGTTTACCGTGGCGATGATCCTCGGCGGCCCGGCGCTCTATAGGGCGATGGGCGGAGGCGGGCAAACCCTCTCGACGGCATTGACCTACTCGAACATGGTCTTCGCCGGCTCGGTTCCGATTTGGATCGTTGCCCTGCTGTCGGCGACGTTGCGGGGGGTTGGCGAGGTACGGATCCCGGCCCTGATAACCCTTGCCGGTGCGGGCATCTTATTGCCTTTGTCGCCTGTGCTGATTTTCGGATGGGGGCCGTTTCCCCGGCTCGGCGTCGCCGGTGCTGGAGTGGCGATCGTGGTCTATTACGCCCTCGCCGCCCTGCTGTTGATCGGGTATCTGCGGTCGACGCGCAGCCCTCTCAGACTTTCGGTGGTCCGGCTCGACGCGAGGTTGTTCAAGGACATTCTTGGGGTCGGCCTGCTATCGGCTGTCGGCACGGTTCAAGTCAACCTGACCGTGGCGATCGTCACCGCCGCGGTCGGCCGGTTTGGCGCCGACGCCATCGCCGGATACGGCATCGCCTCGCGCCTCGATTATGTGCAAATCCCCCTGCTGTTCGGCCTCGGCACCGCGATCGTGACCATGGTGGGGGTCAACCTGGGAGCAGGCCAAACAGATCGTGCGCTGCGCATTGCCTGGATCGGGGCGGCGATTGCCTTCAGCTTTACCGAACTGATCGGGCTTGCGGCCGCGACCTTCCCCAACGTCTGGCTCGGCCTCTTCAGCGACGACCCTCAAGTCCTGTCACGAGGAGAAAGTTATCTGCGCAACGTGGCGCCGGTTTATGGAGCCATCGGCGCCGGCATGGCCCTCTATTTTGCCAGCCAGGCTACGAAGCGCGTGCTTTGGCCGGTCCTGGCCGGAACGGCCCGCATGATCATCGCGGCCGGCGTGGGGTGGTGGGCGGTGACGCGACTGGGCGCCGACTTGCCGTCACTGTTCCAGATCGTCGCCCTGGCCGCAGCCGTGTTCTGTGCCATCACCGTGTCAGCAACCTTTGCCAGCGGACGGGCGCATCGCTCGGCGATCCGGTCGGCAGTCCAACCCGATCCGGCGGAGTAGTACACAAATGCCTTCGTTGTTTCCCGATGCACTCCAGCCGATGCGGTTGCACAAGCCGCTGTCATCCACCTCTGCCCTGGCCGGGGTCCTGCTTCTGGCTCTTGGCGGTTGCGCTGTCGGTCCAGACTATCTTGAGCCGATTTCCAATCTGATGAATTTCCACAGCGTGGATGCCGTGGCGTCCCGCGCCGCCACAGCATCGGCACCACAGCTTGATAGCTGGTGGGAGGGCTTCAACGATCCCGAACTGACGCGGATCATCGATCGTGCGCTCGCTCAGAACCTGGATCTCGCTGCTGCCCTGGCGCGTGTCGAACAGGCCCGCGCCGCCGCTGGCGGAGCAGGGGCGCAATTGCTGCCCAGCTTCGATTTGTCCTCGCAGGCCCGGCGACAGAAGCAGTCGCTTGAAAGCCCCACCGGCGCGATCGCGCATAATCTGCCCGGCTACCATCGCTATCAATCGCTTTACGATGTCGGCGTCGCGGCGAGTTGGGAGATCGATCTTTTCGGTGGCTTGCGGCGCGCGGCCGACGCGGCGACGGCTGAAGCGGTAGCGGCTGAGGCGGCGCGTCTGGGAACGCGGATATCGGTCGCGGCCGATGCCGCGGATGCCTATCTCCGCATCCGTGGCGATCAGGTGCGCATCGGCGTTGCCAACGATCAGGTGGCGACCAATACCCGGCTTCTGGACCTTGTCCAGCGGCGCTTCGCGCAAGGGCTTGCCACGGACCGCGAAGTGGCGCAGGCCGAAGCCCTGCTGGCGGGGACACGGGCCTCGCTACAGCCGCTGCGGATCGACCTGGAAGGGCAGTTGAACCGACTGGATGTGCTGATGGCGGTCCAACCGGGAACCTATGCATCGACGTTGAGTGACACGGCGACCATTCCGTCCGCGCCCAACATCGCCAGCACGGCCCCCACCGAAGTGTTGCGCCGCCGTCCCGACATTATCGCGGCCGAACGCCGCCTTGCCGCATCCAGTGCCCGGATCGGGGTGGCGATCTCCGATTACTATCCCAAATTCTCGCTCGCCGGCCTGCTCGGCTTCGAAAGCTCGGTTTCCGATCATCTGTTCCGTGGCGCCACGTTCCAGCCTCAGGGATTGCTCGGCCTGCGCTGGCGGCTGTTCGACTTTGGCAAGGTCGATGCCGAGGTCGCCATGGCCAAAGGCGCGGAAGCCGAAGCGCTTGCCCGGTACCGGCAATCGGTCCTACACGCCGCCGAGGATGTGGAGAACGCCTTCACCGCCTTGATTCAACTTGAACAGCATGTCCAGGACCTGGAGCGCGAAGTGGCTGCCCTTAGGCGAGCGCGCGATCTTTCCCAGGAAGCTTATCAGGGAGGCGTGATCCCTTTGATCGATAGCCTCGACACCAATCGCCAATTGCTGATGGCCCAAGACGCGCTCGTCGATGCACGGACCAACGTGGCGCGTGCGGCGGTTTCGGCGTTCCGCGCCCTCGGCGGTGGTTGGTCTTCAGATACAGCAGCACTTTCGGAGGTTGCAAATGCCCGGAATGATTAGAGTTGGTCTCATCCTTGGCCTCGCTGGTGTCACCGTGGGTTTGGCTGGATGCGATTCGTCCACGGCCAGCGATCCCCGCACGCAAGACCAGTTGGTCAGGGTCGCGGAAGCTCGCCCGGCCAGCCAGTCGGAACGCGGCTTTACCGGGTTCGTGGTGGCCAGAATCCAAAGCAACCTCACCTTCCGCGTGGCGGGAAAGGTGACCGCGCGTCTGGTTGATGCCGGCCAGACCGTTCGTTCCGGTCAGCCGCTCATGCGGATCGACCGCACGGATTATGAGCACGGGATCGTTGCCCAGCGAGGGAATGCCGCCGCCGCCAAGGCTCGGCTGACGCAAGCGGCCGCAGATGAGGCGCGGTACCAGTCGCTGGTGACGTCGGGCGCGGTTTCCAAATCCGCTTATGATCAGGCGAAGGCTGCCGCAGATAGTGCCAGGGCATTGTTCGACGCGGCGGAAGCCCAGATGAAGGTCGCGGAGAACGAAGGAAAATACGCGACGCTGGTGGCGGATGCCGACGGTGTGGTCATGGAAACCCTTGCCGAGCAGGGGCAGTTCGTGGCGGCAGGGCAGGTGGTCATGCGTCTGGCGCAGGCCGGTCCTCGCGAGGCGGCGGTCTATTTGCCAGAAACCTTGCGGCCAACCATTGGGTCGGCGGCGGAGGCCGTTCTGTATGGCGCGGAGGGGCGAAATCCGGCGCGGTTGAGGCAGATCTCGGATACGGCCGACCCGGTTACCCGCACCTTCGAGGCGCGCTACGTGCTGGAGGGCAAGTTGGCCTCGGCGCTGCTGGGGGCCACGGTCACCATCCATATCCCCGCAACCGAGCTGTCCGGGCAAGTGGCCGTGCCGCTTGGCGCGATTGACGACAGGGGAAACGGGCCGGGGGTCTGGATCGTGGAGGGCGAGACGCCCACCGTTTCCTTCCATCCGGTCAAGCTGGTTCAGCTTGAAAGCGAACGGGCCATCCTGGGCGGCGGCCTCGGTCTGGGCCAGCGCATTGTGGCGCTGGGCGGTCATACCCTGCACGACGGGCAAAAGGTCCGCGTTGCCGAACTGCATGCGAGTCTGAAATGAGCGCGTTCAACCTTTCCGCCATTGCGGTGCGTGAGCGAGCCATCACGCTGTTTCTGATCGTCCTGATCTCGTTCGCGGGGGCCGTTTCCTTCTTCAAGTTGGGCCGGGCCGAAGATCCCGCCTTCACCATCAAGGTGATGACCATTGTAAGCGCTTGGCCGGGGGCGACGGCGCAGGAGATACAGGATCAGGTTGCCGAGAAGATCGAGAAGCGCATGCAGGAGCTGC
Source organism: uncultured Rhodospirillaceae bacterium (assembly GCA_903901915.1). Lineage (GTDB taxonomy): Bacteria > Pseudomonadota > Alphaproteobacteria > Rhodospirillales > Magnetospirillaceae > Phaeospirillum. Next base: position 62,030 of record CAIUSV010000070.1, read on the forward strand.
GCTGGTATGACCGCACCGAGACCTACACCAGCCCAGGTCTGGCCTTCACCACGCTGACCCTGCTTGACAGCGCGCCGCCGTCGGAAGTGAAGGAAGAATTCTACCAGGCGCGCAAGAAGATCGGCGACGAGGCGCGCAACCTGCCATCCGGTGTGATCGGCCCCATGGTCAATGACGAGTATGCGGATGTGACCTTTGCCCTGTTCGCTCTCAAGGCCAAGGGCCAGCCGCAGCGCTTGCTGGTACGCGATGCCGAGGCGCTACGCCAGCGCCTGCTGCATGTCGCGGGGGTGAAAAAAGTCAACATCTTGGGCGAGCAGGCTGAGCGCATTTATGTGGAGTTCTCCCATGAGCGGCTGGCGACGCTGGGAGTGACTCCGCAGCAGGTATTCGCCGCCATCAACAGCCAGAACGTGCTGACGCCGGCGGGCTCGGTGGAGACCAACGGGCCGAAGGTCTTCATCCGGCTGGACGGTGCTTTCGACGAATTGGAGAAGATCCGTGACACGCCTGTGGTGGCGCAGGGGCGGACGCTGAAACTGTCCGACATCGCCGCCGTCAAGCGCGGCTATGAAGACCCCGCAACCGTCATGATCCGCAACAAGGGCGAGCCGGCCTTGCTGCTGGGCATCGTGATGCGCGAGGGTTGGAACGGCCTCGACCTGGGCAAGGCGCTGGACGGAGAAGTCGCTGCCATCAATGCCGGATTGCCGCTGGGTATAAGCCTGACCAAGGTCACCGACCAGGCCGTCAACATCAGTTCGGCCGTCGATGAGTTCATGATCAAGTTCTTCGTCGCCCTGCTCGTGGTCATGGTGGTGTGTTTCGTCAGCATGGGCTGGCGTGTGGGTATCGTGGTGGCGGCGGCGGTGCCGCTGACGCTGGCCACCGTGTTCGTGGTCATGGCCGCTACGGCCAAGAACTTCGACCGCATCACCCTGGGCTCGCTGATCCTGGCGCTGGGTCTGCTGGTGGACGATGCCATCATCGCCATCGAGATGATGGTGGTGAAGATGGAGGAAGGCTACGACCGCATTGCCGCTTCCGCCTATGCCTGGAGCCACACCGCCGCTCCGATGCTTTCGGGGACGCTGGTTACCGCCATTGGCTTCATGCCCAACGGCTTCGCCCGTTCCACGGCCGGCGAGTACACCAGCAACATGTTCTGGATCGTCGGCATCGCCCTGGTCGTGTCCTGGATCGTCGCCGTGGTGTTTACGCCTTATCTGGGTGTCAAGCTGCTGCCGGATATCGAGCAGGTCAAGGGCGGCCACGGCGCCATCTACAATACCCCGGCTTACAACCGCTTTCGCGGGGTGCTTGGCCGCGTCGTCGCACGCAAATGGCTGGTTGCGGGCGCGGTGGTCGGGGCTTTCGTGGTCGCGGTCCTTGGTATGAGCGTGGTCAGGAAGCAATTCTTCCCAACCTCCGACCGTCCCGAGGTGCTGATCGAAGTGCAGATGCCCTACGGCACATCGATCGAGCAAACCAGTGCCGCCACCGCGAAGGTCGAGGGCTGGCTGGCCGACCAGAAGGAGGCGGGGATCGTCACCGCCTATGTCGGTCAAGGCGCGCCGCGCTTTTACTTGGCAATGGCGCCCGAATTGCCCGACCCGTCCTTCGCCAAGATCGTGGTGCGCACGGACAGCCAGGAGGAGCGCGAAGCGCTGAAATACCGACTGCGCCAAGCCGTCGCCGACGGGCTCGCGCCCGAGGCGCGCGTGCGTGTCACCCAGCTCGTGTTTGGTCCGTATTCGCCTTTCCCGGTGGCCTACCGGGTCACGGGTCCGAATGCGGACAAGCTGCGCGAGATCGCGGAGGACGTGCGGCAGGTGATGGATTCCAGCCCGCTGATGCGCACGGTCAATACCGATTGGGGCACGCGCACTCCCATCTTGCACTTCACGCTGCAGCAGGACCGCCTTCAGGCCGTTGGTCTGACCTCCAGCGCTGTAGCGCAGCAACTGCAATTCCTGCTGACCGGTGTGCCGGTCACTGCGGTGCGTGAGGACATCCGTTCGGTGCAGGTCGTCGTTCGTTCGGCTGGCGACGTCCGGCTTGATCCGGGCAGGATCGCGGACTTCACGTTAGTCGGCGCCGGTGGGCAGCGCATTCCGCTGTCGCAGGTAGGCACCGTGGACGTGCGCATGGAAGAACCCATCCTGCGCAGCCGCGACCGCACGCCGACAATCACCGTGCGTGGCGACATCGCCGACGGGGTGCAGCCGCCAGACGTGTCGGCCGCGATCACCAAGCAACTCCAATCCATCATGGACAAGCTGCCGCCGGATTACCGTATCGAGCAAGCGGGTTCCATCGAGGAATCTGGCCGGGCCACCAAGGCGATGCTGCCGCTGTTCCCGATCATGCTGGCGTTCACGCTGATCACCATCATCTTCCAGGTGCGTTCCATCTCGGCCATGGTGATGGTGTTCGCCACCTCGCCCCTGGGCCTGATCGGGGTGGTGCCGACCCTGCTGCTGTTCCAGCAGCCGTTCGGCATCAACGCGCTGGTCGGCCTCGTTGCGCTGTCGGGTATCCTGATGCGCAACACGCTGATCCTGATCGGGCAGATCGAGCATAACATAGAGGAGGGGCTGGCTCCGTTCCATGCGGTGGTCGAGGCGACCGTGCAGCGCGCCCGCCCCGTGATCCTGACCGCACTGGCGGCGATCCTGGCCTTCATCCCGCTGACGCACTCGGTGTTCTGGGGGACGCTGGCTTACACGCTGATCGGCGGCACCTTCGCCGGGACGATCCTGACTCTGGTCTTCCTGCCGGCGATGTACGCGATCTGGTTCCGTATTCGGCCCGATCGGGTTCCGGTTTCAGCGGCGCTGTCCGAATCCCTGCTGATTGGAGCACGTTCATGACCGATGACAACAGCGGCGTTGCCCTTGTCACCGGAGCCTCCAGTGGTCTCGGAACCGAGATCGCTCGGCTACTGGCCGCGCACGGCTACGACGTGGTGGTTGCAGGCCGCGACACAGGCGCGCTTGCGAAGCTGGCGGAGGAAATCAAAGCTGCCCGTCCAGTCGCGATCACAACCGTGGTCAAAGACTTGGCGCAGCCCGGAGCCGCCAAGGCACTCGTGACCGATATCGCCACATATCCTAGTCAACAACGCTGGCATGGGCGTGGCGGGTCCGCTGGCGGAAACGGATGTCGATGCCACGGCACAGATGATCGCCGTCAACGTTGGCGCACTGACGCAACTGACCCAGCTGCTGCTGCCGGGGATGATGGAGCGGCGGCGGCCTTACAGGCAAGATCCACGCCCGCGCGGACGGGTCAAGGACGCCCTCTCGGCTTTGCCATATCCGCGAGATACGGCTCAACTTTGGAATAGAACGGCTAAATTACGGGTTGACGGAGGCGCAGGTTGCCCCAGCGCACCCATAACTGATGATCTTGGCGTCTCGGGTTAACAGCACAAGGTCATCCGCGCGCGCCTGGGCAATCAGCATGCGATCGAATGGATCGCGGTGGATCTGCGGCAAGCTAACCAGTTCCTGGCAGTGGTGCGGTTCCACAGGAAGCAATTCCAGCCCTTGCGGCAACATAAAATGGCGATCATCAGCCGGAATGCGCCCGAGGCCGATCAGTATAGAGAGTTCCCAAAAGGTGGCCGCACTGACGTAGCGAATTGTCGCCGTGTCGATCAGACGCCGTTCACCATCGGTCAGCATCCCTGTAGCCCCTCGAAGCCACAATAGGATGTGGGTGTCGAGCAAGATCGAGCGGCTCATGAACGCCCTTCGAAGGCATTAGCAAGATCAACAGGAAGATCGAAGGCCGCTAGGTTAGTGGGAATGGGCAAGTCGGCCAAATCGCCATAGACCACCGGCACTGATTCCAAGTGGGTCAACCGCGCTACTGGGCGACCGTTGCGAGTCACAATAATCTCATCTCCCGCCTCGGCTCGCGCCACCAAGGCGGCGAATTCTGCCTTCGCTTGGGCGATGGAAATTTGGGCGCGACTCATGGAACCTCCCAATCTGACCATTATGGTCAATGTAGCGCCACGCGCGCGCCGGAACAACCAAAATGACCACTATGGTCTTGAAGGCAAGATCGTTACTTGGATGCCACAAAACGAGATTATGGCACCTGCAACCGATCACCTGTCCGCTGCAAATGGCGTCTATGAGCTTCGGTGATGCGACGTCGTACCACGAGGGACGAACAACCTGCCGGCTGCGCTCAACCAGCGTCCGCTGCGTCGCTTCAGCGCAGGCTGGTATCAGGCCACCATGGCGACGAGTTGCCGCTGCGACTCCACGACTAGAAGAACTCGATATCGCTGCCGCCGTTGTCGTCGAATTCCTGTTTGGTGATCAATGCGTGGCTTTCGTGCTGTGACCTTACCACATAGTGCTCGCGCATCCTTTCGACCATGGCGTCCATTTCCACGGCAAGAGCGCCATCGCCGCCCCGGGAGATCGCGTCCGGGACGCGGCTCATGAATTGCTTCAGTTCGTCCAGACTGGTGAGAACGGTACCGATCTGCTGGCTGACGATGTCTTGGAACTGTACGTCGGAAATAGCGACCATGATGTCGCGACTGACAACCTTGCCATGCTCGTCGGTCCCGGCGAGAAGGTTTGCAAGTTGACTGATCACCGCCCGGTAGCCGTCCCCGAACTCGATGAGATCGCAGGAGAGATTCGACAGCAGTTTATCCTCGTCCGCGGCCCGGCGGTCGTTGGCCGCCCGGTCCAGATGGCCGCCGATGGACGACTGAAGCTGGCCCATGGCCTGGCGGATGGTCTTGACCGCCTCGTCGGATTTCAACGACAGGTTCTTGATCTCCAGGGCCACCACCGCGAATCCCCTTCCGGCCTCGCCGGCCCGGCTGGCCTCGATGGTCGCGTTGAGTGCGAGCATGCGGGTTTGCGCCGCAATGACCGACACGGAATCGAGGGTTTTTTCCAGGTCCTTCGTCGTCTGGAGGAAGCCCTCGAAACCGGCCCGTTCCTCGGCTATGGCGCTCGTCCGTTGCATCAGGTGGCTATGCAGCGCATCGACAAGGATGGCGTTCCGGTTCAGCTTGTCCTGAGAATTCGCCAGCATGTCTTTCGAGGACTCGTCGGACTGGCGGACGAAATCGACGAACGCGCCGACGTGATCGTTGGCCATCTGCAACTTCTGCAAGATGTCGGCCGCCGCGTTTTCCGTATCGCCGATGACGGTCCGCAGATGCTGGTCGAGCAGGTCGGCGAAGAGGGGATAGCGACCGAGTCCCTCGGCGACCATCTCTTGCCGCCGCGTAAGGGATTCGGCGTAGTCTCGCCTTACCCGCAGAAAGTCCTCGATACCCCCCTCGTCAAAAACGTCACCACGGGTTTTGAGGAATTCCTTCCACGCCCGGGTGTCGTCCGCCATCAACTCCCGCGTCGGGGCGTCGCCATCTTCCACCTTGGGCGACGGTACGGTTTTTTCCGCCGGTTGTTGCCGCGACAAGCCGACAGCGATGGAAAAGCCGGCGGCCAGGGTCACGGCGAATGCTAGTGCGACGGCAACGCGGCCGGGGATGCCCGGAAGCGTCGCCAGCGAATCCCCCCACCCCAGCGTGACGAGGAAAACGCCGGCCACGGCAGCCGCCAAGACGGCATTCCGCTTTCCGCCGATGCTCGTCGCCGGACGAAGCTTGGGGTATTCAATTGCGCCCAGTTGGGTCATGCGATCTACCGTTATCCGTTCGCCGCGCGCCGCGCCGCCGCCACTTCGCCGGCCTCGTCGGTCTGGCTGCACCGGATCAATCCGGCCAGGTCAAGGATCAGGGCGACATTGCCGTCCCCCATGATGGTGGCGCCGGAAATGCAGTCGGCGTTCCGGTACAGCCGGCCCAGTGATTTGATCACCGTCTGGTGATTGCCGATGACGTGATCGACGACGATACCGACCCGAAGGTCGCCGACGCTGACCACCACCGTCTTCTCCAGCGGTGGCCGCGGGGAGGGAATATGGAAGGCGTCACGCAACCGAATCAGCGGAATGGGGCTGCCCCGCAACTGGATGACGTTGCGGTCGGTACAGGTGGCAAAGCGGTCCGGCGTCAGTTCGAGGCATTCCTCGATAGCGCTGAGCGGAATGACATAGCGGTCGCTTTCCACATCGACGAGAAGGCCGTCGATGATGGCCAGCGTCAAAGGCAGCGACAGGGCGATGGTCGTACCCCGGCCACGCTCGCTCTCGATGTCGATGGTGCCGCGCAGGGAATCGATCTCGCGTTTCACCACGTCCATGCCGACGCCACGACCGGAAACATCGGTCACCTTCGCGGCGGTGGACAGGCCCGCCGCGAAGATCAGGGCGAAGGTCTCCTTGTCGGACAGCTCCCGGTCGGCGCCGATGATCTGGCGTTCGCGCGCCTTCCGGCAGATTGCCTCGGTGTCGAGACCCTTGCCGTCGTCGATGATGCTGATGACCACATGGGCGCCATGATGGGCGGCGGTCAGGCGGATGGTGCCGTGACTCGGCTTGCCCGACCGCAGGCGGACCTCGGGCGGTTCGATGCCGTGGTCGACGCAATTGCGGATGAGATGGACCAGGGGATCGAACAGGCGGTCGATCACCGTCTTGTCCAGCTCGGTTTCGGCCCCTTCGGTGACCAGGTCGATTTCCTTGCCGAGTTCGCCCGACAGATCGCGCACCAGGCGTTTGAACCGGCTGAAGGTGGTGCCGATCGGCATCATGCGGACATTGAGAACCAGATCACGCAGTTCGGCGGTCAGGCGGTCCGATTCCTCGATCGGCGAGGCCAGATCCATGTTGCCGATGGAGCTGGATATCTGGCTCAGCCGGGCCTGATTGGTCACCAGTTCGCCCACCAGATTGATCAGCGCGTCGAGCTTGGACGACGGAACACGCACCGAATCCTTCTGGGCCGCGTTCTGCTGGCGTCTCAGCACTTCCTGTTGCGACAGGGCGGAACTGACTTTTTCGCCGCTGACATGACCAAGGCCGGTCAGCAGTTCGCCGACCTTGTTCTGCAGGCTCATGGCTTCTTGGACGACCGACGCATCGATGTCGCCCCGATCGACCAGGATCTCGCCCACCTTCGGCAGCGGCGCGTCCGGATCGATCGCGTATTCCTCGGACAGGTCGGCGATTTCCAGCCGGCAGGTGTCCTCGACGAACATGAACACATCCCGGATGGCATTGACGCCGACATCGGTGCCAAGCGTGATGTCCCACGCCAGATAGCAACCCTCCGGGTTGAAATCGGCCCATGGCGGAATGGCGTCGGTGTAGAGCGCCAGCTGGCAGTCTCCGAGCTTGCGCAGGTCATCGATCAGCAGGGCCGGTTCCGCCCCGGAAAAGAACAGGGATTGTTCGGGCACGAACCGAATCCGATAGGCGGCCTTTGTCCCTCCTTTGCTCGCGCTGGCTGGTCTGGCCGCCACCGTTTCGGCCGCCGGGGCCGGAGGAGGCTTGCCGCCCCGCAGCAGGGCCTCGAGGCGGGCCACGACCGCGCCGACCGCCACCACGTCCACTTCCCGGCCGTCGATCATGGCGGACATATGGTCACGGGACGCCAGCACCAGATCGATCAGCTCGCGTTCGACCGCAAGAGTGCCGGAGCGGACTTTTTCGAGGACCGCTTCCACATGATGGGCCAGACTGACGATATCGGTCAGGCCGAACATGCCTCCCGACCCCTTGATGGTATGCACCGCGCGGAACAGTCGGTCCACGGCATCGCGGTCGCCGGGATCGGCCTCGATCAGAAGGATCACCTCCTCCATTTCACGCAGCAGATCCTCGGCTTCCTGGCGGAAGGTTTCCAGATGGCGGTCTACGTCGGACACGGCGCCCTCCCAATCATCGAAGTACCTTTTTCACCACGCCGAGCAGATCTTCCGGCTTGAACGGCTTGACGATCCAGGCCGTGGCCCCGGCGGCCTTGCCGGCCTGCTTCTTGTTGTCGGTCGATTCCGTGGTCAGCATGACGATGGGAATGAACTTGTAAGCCGCCATCGCCCGCACTTTCTTGATCAGCTCGATGCCATCCAACCCCGGCATGTTGAGGTCGGTGATCAACATGTCGGCCGGTGTATCGGTCAGAACCTTGAGCGCTTCGAGACCATCCTTCGCCTGGAGAACCGTATAGCCGTCGGCGGCCAGGGTGTAGCGCACGATCTCGCGGATGGTGGGGGAATCGTCGGCGGTCATGATTACTTTCGCCATTTGCCCCTATCCTCCGATCAAGGCCGAGAGATCCACCCCGATGCAGCGGGCCATCGAGGTCACGGCCGACGAGGGGGCGCGGAACTCACACTCCTTGTCCAACTCGACGGCCCGCCGGCGCATGGCGATGAGCAGCTGGATTCCGGCGGTGTCGCAATCGCCGACCCCGGCCAGATCGACCGCGATCCCGTCCGCGGTCTGAAGCGCCGTATCAAAGCGGCTGGCGATATCCTTGACGTGGGACACCGTCAACGCGCCGCCCGGCGCGAACACCGCGGCGGCGACGTCGACCGTCTCGCCATCCATCCGCAGGACAACCGGCTGGTTGCGACCAAAAAGGTCGTCGGCCTTCCCCGGTTCCTCGAAGATAACGTCGTCGTCAACCATCGCGGCCTCTCCCTGAAACACTTATTGGCAACGCTTCACGATTTCGCCGGCGATGGCCGACAGTGGCACCACCCGGTCGGCACCGCCCAGCCGGATGGCCTCGCCCGGCATGCCGAACACCACGCAGCTCGCCTCGTCCTGAGCGATGGTGGCGGCACCGGCTTCCTTCATTTCCAAGAGGCCCTTGGCGCCATCGTCGCCCATTCCGGTCATGATCACCCCGACGGCGTTGGGTCCGGCATAGCGGGCGCCGGACCGGAACAGGACATCGACCGACGGCCGATGGCGGCTGACCAGCGGGCCATCGCGAATCTCGACGTAATAGCGGGCACCGCTACGCTTCAACAGCGTGTGCCGGTTGCCCGGCGCGATCAGGGCCTGACCGCGCAGAACGGTGTCATCGTTTTCCGCCTCCTTGACGGTGATCCGGCACTCCTGGTCCAGGCGGGCGGCGAACGCCGCGGTGAACTTTTCCGGCATGTGCTGAACGATGACGATACCCGGGGCGTCGGCCGGCAATCTGATCAGAACCTCGCGCAAGGCCTCGGTCCCGCCGGTGGAGGCGCCGATCAGCGCCACTTTCTCGGTGGTTCGCGCCATCGCCCGCGAATTGGCCTTGGCCAGCACCGCGTCGGCCGACAGCTTGCGTTCGGTACGAAGACCGCGGGCGGCAACCCGCTTCGGCGTGACCCTGGCGGCGGCCTTGACGCTGTCGCACAGCAGGATGCGCGACTCTTCGATGAAGGACTTCACGCCGAACTTCGGCTTGGTGACGATGCTGACCGCCCCCAGGTCCAGTGCCTTCAACGCCGTGGCGCATCCCGCCTCCACCAGGCTGGAACACATCACGACCGGGATGGGATGCTGCGACATCACCTTTTCCAGGAAGGTAAGACCATCCATGCGCGGCATTTCCACATCCAGGATGATCACGTCCGGCGCCTCGACCGCCATCATCTCGACGGCGGCAAAGGGATCGCCGGCCGCACCCATGACCCGAATCCCCGGATCGCTTTCCAGGATTTCGGTGAGCGTCTGACGCACCACCACGGAATCATCGACGATCAGGACCCGGATCACATCAGCCATCGCCACTCCTCCGGCGATTTCCGCCACTTGTTCTCCGCTCTTCGGCGATCCGTCGGTACACCGTCGGCATCACCGGCACGAAGCTATGATTCAGATCGTTCAGGGTTTCGGAATGCCCGATGAACAACAGACCATCCGGCCCCAGACGTTCATGGAACTTCCTTATCATCTGCTGCCGGGTTGGCTTGTCAAAGTATATCATGACATTACGGCAGAATATAATATCAGGGTGCTGGGGAATATCCCAATAAGGTTCGACAAAGTTCATGTACTGAAAGGTGACGCGATCGCGCAATTCCGGTACGACACGATAGTTCCCCGCCTGCTTTCCTTTTCCACACATAAGATACTTTTCTCGATAGGCGGGTGGAACGGTGTCGATAAGATGCCTCTCATAGACGGCTTGCCTGGCCCTGAGCAGGGCTTGGGTCGAAATGTCGGTGCCAAGAATGGCGAAGGTACCCCCGCGGGCGGCCTCGACGAAATCCGCCAGCACCATCGCCAGGGTATAGGGCTCCTCGCCGGTGGCGCACCCGGCCGACCAGACATTGATCTCGATCTTCCAGGGAAAGCGATGGCGTTCCAGCAGCGTCGGCAGATAGGTTTTCGTCATGTAGTCGAAATGATGGTTCTCGCGAAAGAACGACGTTTTGTTGGTCGTTATCTCGTCGATCATTTCACTAAGTTCGTGGTTCTTCCCTTCCGCCGTTTGCAGGTAGTCGAAATAATGCTTGAACGATTCGATACCCAGGGCGCGCAGGCGTTTCAGTAACCGCGAGGAGATCAGCGACTTCTTGTCCTGATCAAGCTTGATGCCGGAATGGGAATGGATAAGCGCGATGAAGTTCTCGGCTTCCCTGTCGGATAATGCCAGATAGGTATCCGCGGCGTCTCTCATCATGCCTTCCCGAAGACTTCCCCTCTCCGCCCATGACGGAGAGGGGGGTGTTGTTTAAGACGCGATCAGGAGGGCGAACCGGCATGTTCGCCGGACTCGGCCCGCGCCGCCACCGCCGAACGCGTGGCAGCAGCGTGCTGGAGCGTCGCCATTTCGTCACCCGTCAGCACCTTGTCGATGTTGAGAATGATGAAGAAGCGATCGTCGCGCTTACCCATGCCCTTGATGAAACCGGTGTCGAGCCGGGTTCCCAGGCGGGGCGGCGGATCGATCTGGCCGGGGTCGACGTCGATCACCTCCTGGACCGAATCCGCCAGCATGCCGACGTGCAAGATGTCGTCCTCCATCGAGACCTCGGCGATGACGATGCAGGTGTCGATGGTCTTTTCGGCGGCATCCATGCCGAGGATCAGCCGAAGGTCGATCACCGGCACGACGCTGCCGCGAAGATTGATGACCCCGCACAAATAGGCCGGCATGCGCGGGACCCTGGTGACATAGGCGTAGTCGATCACCTCGCGCACCTTGACGATTTCGATCGCGTAGGTCTCCTTGTCCAAGGTGAACGTCAGGTACTGGTCCGTCTGGACGATGTCTGAGCTTTGATCCATGGTCCTGCTCCCCATCCGGCGATTCAGGAACGATCGAAGTCGTTGTCGTCGATGTCGTCCGGCCCATCGCCCAGCGATACCTTGATACCGGGCTTGGAACCGGGCCGGGACCTGGGCGGCGGCAGTGCCGCCACCGGACGCTGGCGTCCCGCCGTAGCCCTGGAGACGGCGCGCGCTTCCTGTCGGGAGGCGCGCGCCGGCTGCGCACCCTCGACATGGAAGAACGAGGCCGAGGTCAGCAGTTGGTCGGCCTGCTCGGCCAGGGTCTCGGCGGCCGAGGACATTTCCTCGGTCGAGGCGCTGCTCTGCTGGATCACCTGATCCAGCTGATGAATCGCCTTGGTCACCTGGCCGATGCCGTCGGCCTGCTCGTTGCTGGACCCGTTGATCTCCTCGACCAGTCCGGCGGTTTTCTGGATGCCGGGGACGATATCGTTCAGCAGCCGTCCGGCATGTTCGGCGATCTCGACGCTGGAGGTGGAGACGGAACTGATTTCCTTGGCTGCGGTCTGGCTGCGTTCGGCCAGCTTGCGCACCTCGGCGGCAACCACGGCAAAGCCCTTGCCGTGTTCGCCGGCCCGCGCCGCCTCGATCGCGGCATTAAGCGCCAACATGTTGGTCTGGCGGGCGATTTCCTCGATGATGCCGATCTTCTCGGCAATGCTTTTCATCGCCTTGACGGTTTCGCCCACCGCCTTGCCGCCTTCCTCGCCGTCGCGCGACGATTTGGTGGCGATGGCCGTGGTCTGCTGGGCATTGTCGGCATTCTGTTTGACCGCGCTGCTCATTTCCTCCATCGAGCTGGAGATTTCCTGCACGCTCGATGCCTGCTCAGTCGCCCCCTGGGCAAGAGACTGGGCGGTGGAACTGACCAACTGGCTGCTGACGACCAATTGGTTGGCCGCGCCCTGGACATCCAGGGCGAAGCGGCTGAGGTTCTCGATCATGGTATTGATGTTGTTCTTGATGGCGTTGAAATCGCCGTTGTAGTTGTCGGTGATCCGCAACGGAATATCGCCCTTCGAGATGCGGTCGACATAGGCGGCGGCGACGTTGAGCGGGCCGATCACCGCGTCCAGGGTCTGGTTGACGCCTTCGACGATCTTGCGGAAATCGCCCTGGTGCCGGGTGGCATCGGCGCGCGTCGCCAGTTTGCCCTCGACCGCCGCCTTGGACAGCACGTTGGCATCGGCGACCAGGGCGTTGACCGCGTCGATGCAGGTGTTGAGGTTGTTCTTGATGGTGTTGAAGTCGCCGTTGTAGCTGTCGCTGATCTTGGCGGGAATGGC
>CAIUSV010000071.1 GCA_903901915.1 uncultured Rhodospirillaceae bacterium
CGGCACCTTCACCATCGATGCCGGCACCGGCGAATACAGCTTCACCCCCAGCGCCCACGCGGCGACGCTGGGCGAGGGTGTCGAGGCCAAGTTCGACTTCCAGGTGGCGACCAACGACGGCCATGCCGACAGTCTGGCGGCGCCGATCTCGGTGACCATCACCGGGGCCAACGAAGGGCCGACGGTGTCGGTGACCGATATCGTCACCACCGACGACCATTCGACGGTTGGGGGCATTCACGCCCAGGCGAGCGACGTGGATGTGGGTGACACGGCGACCTATCATTTGTTGGGCGGCGTGGCGGACGGGGCCGGTCACGAGACGCTGAACACGGATTTCGGCACGGTCAGGATTAACACCGCCAACGGCGAGTACAGCTTCACTCCCCACGACAGTGCTCTGGGCGCGACCGAGGTGCAGGCCGACAGTTTCCAGGTGATCGCCACCGACAGCCACGGCGCCAGCAGCGCCCCCAGCACGGTGAATGTCACCATCAGGGGCTCCGACGACGGTCCGGTCCTTTCGGTTTCGGATAACCAGGGGCACGGCGCCATCTCGGGTAGCGTTTCGGCCACCGATGTCGATGCTCACGATACCCTCAGCTATTCGCTGGTGGGGGCCGGTTCGGACGGCCAGCTGCATCTGCCCCACGGCGATGTGAGCATCGATGCTTCGGGTAATTATACGTTTACCCCGGTCCAGGGATGGCAGGGCGGCGATCAGACCACCTTCTCGGTGCAGGTCAGCGACGGCCATGGTGGCAGCGCCGTCAAGGCGATCACCCTGACCGAGACCGACCAGGGGCCGGCCTTCGGCGCGCCGCAGCAGACTTTCAGCGGGGTCGAAGGCACGTCGGGCGCCGCCACCACGGTGACCGGCACCATTTCCGCCAGCGACGGCGATCACGACTCGCTGACCTATTCACGGGTTGCCGACAACCAGACCCACCATGGCAATCTGGAGGTCGGAGCCGACGGCAAGGTCAGCTATACGGCCACCGATGCCAATTGGTCGGGCGACGACAGCTTTACCGTGCAGGCGTCGGACGGCCACGGCGGTGTCGCCACCGAGACGGTCAAGATCCATGTGGATGGCGCCCCCGATGTCGCCACCGGCGTGTCGGTGCAGATCGGCGCCGGCACCGTCAGCCCCGGCGGCAGCTTCACCGTCAAAAACCTGGATGGCGAGGCCGGCTACAGCAACACCTATGGCTACTACGTCACCGACGCCAGCGGTAACCCGACCAGCGGCCATGTCATCTGGGCCAACACCCACGCCGATGTCGGGCAGACCGCCACCATCACCGGGGTCGATCCCGACCATGTTGGGTTTTTCATCATTCCCAACGGCCACGGCTACAACCCCGGCCTGACCGATAACACCGACATCACCTTTGCCCATGACAGTTCCGGGTGGCATGCGGTAGCCAACGGCGTGACCCTGGGTGGGGCCGATACCGGTGTGCTGTTCGACAAGGGTACTCTCAATGCCGACAATCTGACCCATGTGCGCGATTCCAGTGTCGATGCCGGTAACCAGAACTGGGAGGACCTGAAGGGCGGCGGTGACCGCGATTTCAACGACACCAACGTCACCGTGACATGGGCGGCGGCGACTCCGACCGAGAGCCATCCGCTTACGGTAACCGCCACTTTCCCCGACAGTGACGGGTCCGAGGCCCACGCGGTCAAGCTGTCGGGTCTGCCCGGCGGCGCCAGTCTCTACCAGGATGGCAAGCTGCTGACGCCCGCCGCCGACGGCTCCTATACCCTGGCCGACCCTTCCCATCTGACCGGTCTGTCGATCCAGACTCCGGTGGGCTTTGTCGGCGATGTCGGCGTCAAGGTCACCGCGTTCAGCAGCGAGAACGGCGTCACCGTTTCCGCCGAGGCGACGGCCGCGACCGTCCATGACGATCTGGCCAATCATGGCCCGTCGGCGTCGGCCAATGTCGGCTACAGCGACGCCGTCAATACCGCCCTGACCGGGACCATTGCCGCGACCGATGCCGATACCGGCAACCATCTGAGCTACTCCCTGTCCACCACCGACGGGGCGGCGCACGGATCGGTCGTGCTGGGCATCGACGGCAGCTTTACCTACACCCCGACCTCGGGATGGAGTGGGGCCGATCACTTCAGCGTGGTCATCGCCGATGGCCATGGCGGGTCCACCACCGAAACCGTCGCGGTCACCGTGGCGGCGCCCAACCATGCGCCGGTGATCGACGCCGCCCATACCACGGCGACCCTGACGCTCAGCGACTCCGAATCGGCCAATATCGGCCAGGTAAAGGCCACCGACGCCGATGGCGATACCCTGGCCTATTCGGTGCAGTCGGACACTCTCAGCCACCACGGCAATCTGGTGGTGGATTCGGCCAGCGGTTCGTTCTTCTATGACAGCACCGATACCGGTTGGAAGGGCACCGACCATTTCACTGTCCAGGTGAGCGATGGTCATGGCGGCACGACGACCCAGGCGGTCAATGTCAACGTCAGCGGCTCGGGCAATGATGTCGGCTACGTCAAATCCGGCGGCAGTGGCGGCGGCAGCGGCGGCGGCTCCGCCGGCCCTGTGGGCTGGGGCGATGGTGGCGGCCGCAGCGAAAGCTGGGGCGCCGACGGGTCGTGGACGGTTGGCGGTCAAAACGCCGGCGGCAGCGGTGGCGGCCATGATACCCACGTCGTCACCAGCAGCGTGGACAGCCATTGGGGTAGCAGCTGGTATGCCTTGGATTCGGGCAATCCCGGTCAGGCCGGCACCGGCGACATGGTTTCCATCGCCGGCTACAATCAGCACAACCATGTGATCAGTGGTGGAAACAGCGACACCCTGGTCGGGTCGTCGGGCAACGACTACATCTCGCTCGACGATGGCAAGGGCGACCAGATGATCAAGGGGATCAGTCACATCCAATTGGGTGACGGCGCCAATGCCATTCTCGACATGACCACGCCCAACATGGATTACGGCAACATGACGGTTGCCGGCGGCAGCGGCCATGACGTCATCTGGACGGCGGGCGGCGACGATCTGATCACCGCCGGCAACGGCACCACCACGGTTCACGCCGGGGCAGGCAATGACACCATCGTCGCCGGTGCCGGTGACGATACCCTGTTGGGCCAGAACGGCAGCGACACCTTCATGTTCGACTTCGGGCATGGCCATGCCACCGTCGATGGCGGTGCCGGCGGCAACTGGACCGATGTTCTCGACCTGTCCACCGACATGCACGCGGGAGCCACCATCACCATCACCACCGCCGACAATCACAGTTGGACGGTGGCCTCGGATGGTGATCATCAGGCCCACGCCACCATCCAACTCGGTCAGGACAAGGGCGGTGAAGTGACCGTTCACTCCAACCAGGGTGACGAGCACATCACCTTCACCAACATCGAGCAGATCAAGTTCTAGTCCTGTTATGGTAGCGTTCAGGGACCCGTCGGTCGCAGGGCCGGCGGGTCCCTTCGCTTTCAAGGACCGGGATGCAGGACCGAAACGACACCGGAATGCCCAGCCTGCCGGGATGGCGGTTTGACCACAAGGTGGCCTCGACCGACTTTTCCGACATCTGGTTGGCGGAGGATACCGCGCTGCAACGGGCGGTGGCGTTCAAGATCTTCGCCCCCAAAGCCGATGCCGACGGCATCATTCCGCCGTTCCACGTGAACGAATGGCGGCGGCGTTTCTTTCTGGAAGCGCGGCTGATGGCCGGTTTCGATCATCCCAACATCGTGCCGGTGGTGATGATGGCTCGTCTGGCCGACGGCCGTCCGGCGGTGGCATTGCAATACATGTCCGGTTCGCTGCTCGATGAAATCGGCGGCGATATATTCGATCCGCAACGGCTGGCCTCTTTGGGGCCGGGAGCCGCGCCAAGGGCGGTGACCCCGAAGCGGGCGCGCCATATCCTGATCGAGACCCTGGCGGCACTGGCGGCGGTGCATGCCCGCGGTTTGGTGCACCGCGACGTCAAGCCGCGCAACCTGCTGCTGTGCAACGGTCCCGGCAGCAGGCTGAAGCTGACCGATTTCGGCATGGCCAAGGTGCCCGACGAAAAGCCGTCGCCCCGGCCGGTGTGGATCGGCACCCGCGATTACATCAGTCCGGAGCAGTATGCCGATGCCGGGCAGGTCAGCGATCGCGCCGATATCCATTCCGTCGGGGTGGTGGGGCATCGCCTGCTGACCGGACGATTGCCGGACGTGGATCGCCTCGACGCGGTCGAGGGAATCCCCGCGGCGTTCACCGACCTTCTGCGCCGAGCCATGGCGCCCGAGCCGCGACGGCGGCCGAGCGCCGCCGAAATGATTGCCGCGCTGGCGGCGATTGCGCTGTAGGCTGGTGGGGCGCCGAAACACCCGATCGGTTAATTCCGGCCGGCGGAACTTCGCCGTTCTTCTTCCTCGACGGCCCGCCAATGCCAAGACCTATTCGGTTTCACCCGTTTTGGCCGATAAGCCCGCATCGATGGGCAGCCTTACCGTGAACACCGCGCCATTGCCCTCGTCTCCGCCGACGGTGAGCGTGCCGCCATGTTTCACCATGACCACATCGCGGCAGATGGCCAGGCCCTGGCCGGTGCCCTTGCCCACCTCCTTGGTGGTGAAGAAGGGATCGAAGATATGGTCACGGATCGTCGCCGGAACACCGTTACCGGAGTCGGTGACGCTGATCTCCACCTTGTCCCCGTCGCTCCGCGTGGTGATCGTGATCCGCCCCGGCAGGTTCTTCCCCGAAGCTTCGATAGCCTGGGCGGCATTCATGATCAGGTTGAGAAACACCTGATTGATCTCGCCGCCATGACAAACCACCAGCGGCAACATCGGGTCGAAGTCGCGCTGGATTTCGGCCACATGCTTCCAGGCATTGCGAGATACCGTCAAGGTGTTGTCGATGGCCCGGTTGATGTCGGTGGCGGCGCGGGAGGTATTGCCCGGATGCGAGAATTCCTTCATGGACAGTACGATGCGGGCGATCTGGGCGACACCTTCGCGCGATTCGGCCACCGCTTGCGGCATTTCGCTCAGCAGGCGGGCGATTTTTTGGTCCGGCCCGGTCCGCTCCACCACGGCGCATAGGCTCTTCAGGCCATCTTCGACATAACCGAGATTGTCGCTGATGTACTGGGCCGGAGTGTTGATCTCGTGGGCGATTCCCGCTGCCAACTGGCCGATACTGACCAGCCGCGCCGACCGCATCGCCTCGATCTGCGCCTGCTTCAAGGCGCTGATGTCGCGGAAGGAGACGATGATGGCCGAGCCGTGTTCGGGGTCGATCAGCGGGGTACAGCCGTAGGCCACGGCGATTTCCCGCCCGGAAGGCGCTACGAACACCGCGTCGCCGTCGATGACCGCTCCCTCGCGGTTGATGGTTTGTCGCCAGGTGTCGATGGAGGAATTGGCCTTACCCAGCCGGAACAAGGCATCCAACGGTTCACCGACCAAATTCTTCGGCTCTTGCTCCGCCAGCCCCATGATGCCCAATGCCGGCCGGTTGACGAATAGTATCCGCCAGTCATCGCCGACCAGGGCGATACCTTCGACCAGATTGTCCGAAATTCCCATCAGGCGCAGCCGCGACGCCCGCAGGGCCAGTTCCACCTGGGCGTTGCGCCGCCGCATGCGCTCGAACAGCAAGGTGGCCACCACCACCAGCGGCGGAAAGATGCCGGCGATGAGGAGGAAGGCGCCGGCACCCTGGCCGCCCGATAGCACCTCCTCGGGCAGCACCGTCGCCAGCAGCAACGGCGTGCCCGGAACCGAGTGGCGCACGATGGCCGCCGCCGCCCCCTGTTCCCGAAAAATCTCGACCCGTCCGTCGGACATGCGGCTGATCCGGTCGAGCACCGGCTGGGCAATGGCGGCGGCATCGGGATAGGGCTTCACTTCGCCCCCCTCGGCGGTGAGCAGCACGATGCGATAGGGGGAGGCGTCCGGCGGCGGCAAGAGAAAGCGGCCCAACCGCGCCAGATCGCTCCAGACGACGATGTGGCCGGTGTCGTTGCCGCGATAGCTGATCGGGGCGGTGAGGGCGACGACGGCAAGCTCGGGATAGATTGTCAGCCGGGGTTGCGAGCCGATGGTGTCGGCCGCCGGCGGCGGCAACCGCCCCGAGGTGTCCACCAGCCGTGCGCCGGCTTCGTCCAGAAAGGCGAAGCGGCTATACAGCGGTTCGTCACCAACCCGGCGCTCGGCAAGGGCGCGGTGAAAGGCTTCATCGACGGCATCCAGGCTGCTGCGCAGGCCGTATTGCAGCGACATGCCCAGCGCGCGATTGGCCAGGAAATTGGCGATTTCCGCCCCCTGGGCCAGCTCCCCCACGAACCGGCGCTGTTCAGCCAGGTAATCTCCGAAGGTGGCGGCGCGCTGGGCGTTTTCGGCGACGATACGGGCCGCCTCCTTCTCCTTCAAGCGGCCGTAGGTCTCGACGCTGTTGGCGATCAGCCCGTAGGCGTAGACGCAAAAGAAGATCGCCAGGAAGATCGGGAATTTTATCCATAGGCCACTCTTCATGACGGTCAGCGGCTGGGATATCTGACGAAGAAATTGGGAAGCGTGTTTCTGATCCCGGGGTAGTACCTGTCGACAAGGGCGTCATAGGTTCCATTCGACCGTATCGTCTTCAGATAGGCGTCAAAGGCCTGGCGCAGCCGTGGGCCGCTGTGGCGGAAGGCGGCGGCAAGCTCCTGCTCCTCGGACACCGGCCCCAGCACCTTGATGCGGCCCGCCCATTTTCTCAGATCCAGGATGGCGTCGGGAACGTCCAGCAGCGTCAGGTCGCCCTCGCCATTCAACAGCGCCGGCACCATCTCGTTGAGATTGGTGCTGCGAGTATAGGCGCGCAGATCGATCCCCTTGCCCTTGAGGGCGTAATTGGCGGGATCAAGGCAGGTTTTCTCCATGACCAGCAGGCTGCGTCCGCCGATCTTGGCCTTGGTTTCTTCGATGTCGTGGGCCAGACTTCCGCTTTCCCTGGTGGGAAGCAGCGCCGAATTGGCTGGCGCCACCAACCACACCTGCGACGGGAATGTCGGTTCCGAGAACAGCACGACCTTCGATCGCCAGGGCAGAACGGTGAAGCCGGTGGCGATGATGTCGCCCCGGATCGGGAAATCACCCGTCAACTCCACCTCTTCGCCCTTGCGCGCCACGTCCCTGCCCAGCAGATCGCGCACCACGGAATAAAAGTCGGTCCGCACCAGGGTGTAGCGGACCCCCAGCTGTCGGGCGAAGCCCTGGACGATCTCCACGTCCAGACCATCGCCGGCCCCGGTGACGAAATTGGCGTAGGGAATGCCCAGATGCCTCAACTCACCGCGCGCCAGCACGTCGTCGAGGTCGTCGGCGCGGGCGGACATCACCCACATTGCGGATATCAGGGCACATAGGACGCTCAGGATCGCTCGACTGGACATGGCCGTCTCCCTCTGTCCCCCGAGGAAAAGCCTATACCGAAATGCCGCTGCCAGGAAGGCATTGCGGACGATGACGGTATTGCTTCAGAGCTGAATGATTCGACCGGGATAATCAGCTTGCGCAAGCTCGATCATAAGAGAAAGTATGGATGATGGGCGCATGACTGTTGGATCAAAATCGGACTTGCGTGAGTGCTTTAGGATGCGGTCGCGGTCTTCGTAGTCAAGTGAAAACAATGTCATTGACCATGATGTGAATATCCTGGAGTCAATCTCCTAAAACGAAGCCATGGTGACAGTCTCATGCCTATTATCCGTTCCGATGTAAAACATGAGCTTTCATATATCGGTCCGGCTGCTTTCTAATACCTGTGAGAAATATTTTTTTGACATAACGAGAGCTCCGGTTATTCCGGATAGGGCGTTACTGCGCTTTGCTCCCTCCATGATGTCCAGAACGTCTTTTTCGCTCGTATGGCTTGCCACGGTACTGAACTAAATAAGTCTGGCGAGCCGCATGCTCTGCTCCATTATTCAATAGCCGCCGGGCGAGGGAGAGGGCGCTATCCGAAGCGGTCGAGGCCACTATTGCGTTTTCATCTCGGCGGAGCTTGGCCGAATCCGTCAGGCTGGGGACAGTCCCATTTGGGATGGATCGTCATGGCGAAGCCGGCCAAATCAGCCGGGCGCTGGACGTACTCAAGCACAACGGCACCGATAAGGCCCGGCGGGAACAGGTGGTCGTGTGCCTAACGCTTGCCGACAGTGGTGGACAGGCCGAAGCCACGCGGATCGGTCGCGGCTTCGCAAGTGTCGGGGCTGCGGTGACCTTCGCGGCATTCTATCGCCTCGACCCGGCTGGGCATCGCCACCGCGGTGACCTTGTGGCTGCGGTCCTGTAGCGGTGCCGGGTCAAGGGCGAAGGGGGCGGTCTCGACAAAAACCGCGTCGGGGAAGCCGGGATGGGCCAAACGCGGCAGGGCCAGCGCCTCGGCCAGCGTCTTGTTGTCCACCGCCGTCGCCAGGAAGCTGGCCGCAAGCGCCGTCGGCGCGGTGCCGCCGCCCGAGGCGGCGCCGACAAAGTGGATTTCCTTGGAATTGTGGTTGACGGTCACCATGGTGGTGATGGCCGGCGGGCCGTTGGGGCCGGGAGTTCCCGCCAGCACGATGCCGGTGGTTCCGGCGACTCGTCCGCTGCCGAACATGCCGTAGGTGGTGACGCCGCAGGCCACTGCCATGCCCGAGGAATCGAGTACGGCGAAGCCGGTTCCCGACGAGGCGTCGGCTGGCGGGGCGGTGAGGCCGGTCGCCGGGATGTGGCGGCCGGGGTTGTAGTCGGCGAGCAGCCCCTTGAGGCGGCCTTCGGCCAGCAATTGGGCGGGCTGATCGTTGGTCCAGCCGTTGGGCAGCATCCAGCGCGCCCGGTCGGCGAACAGGCGGGCCGAGGTCTCGGCCAGCAAGTGGGAGCGTTCGGCGGCGGGGGTGTCGCTCCAGCGGCCCCACAGGGCGGCGATCATTTCGCCGGCGACGGTGCTGCCCACCGATGGCGGCGGCGCAAAATGCGCGACCTCGTTGCCCAGTTTGAAGGTGATGGTATCGCGCCATTCCGGCCGCTGGTCGCGCAGATCCTCCAGCGTCAGGGTGCCTCCGGCGGCATTCACCGCCCGGACCAGATCGCGGGCGGCGTTGCCCAGGTAGAAGTCGCCGGTGTTGCGTCGAAGATTGGCGATGGTCGCCGCCAGTTGCGGCTGCGACATCAGATCGCCTTCGCGCAGCACCGTTCCGTCGGGGCGCAGGAAGATCGTGCGCGCCACCGGATCGCGGCCCAGCACCGCCACCGCCCGCGCCAGATCGTTGGCCAGGGCGCGTGATACCGTGGTGCCGGATCGCGCCAGCCGCTCGGGCTCGGCCAGAAGGCTTTCGTAGCGGAGCCTGCCGTATTTGGCGTGCAGCGCGAAGATGCCGCGCGGGGCGGCCGGCACGGCGGTCGGCATCGTCCCGGCGGAGGTCGAGCCATTTGCCGGAAAGTCGATGACTTCCGTCTTCATTTTGCCGTTATCGTGTACTATGCATGAACCGCCGCCGCCCAGACTGGCGGCGGACGGGTAGGTTACCGCCAAGGTGAAGTAGATGGCGGTGGCGGCGTCGGCGGCGGTTCCGCCCGCCGACAGCACGTCACGGCCGATGATGGCCGCCCGGGGCTCGTCGGCGGCGACCATGCCGGCAAAGCCCTTGACGTGGCCGATGGTGCCCACCGGCTGCTTGGTGTTGTCGCAGGCGCCGACGGCCAGCGTCGCGGCAAGTGCCGAGGCCAGTACCGCCTGCCGCCGGCCGCTGCCGGCGAGAAGGCGCAACGTTTCGACCGACGGGGAGATATCCTTGCTCACGCGCATATTCCTTCTGGTGACGTTCCTGTTGGCGCTGGCGTCACCGCCGGCCCTGGCCCAGTCGCAGCAGCCGAGACGGCAGTTCATCCGCGACGCGGAAGTGGAAAATACCATCCGCATCTTCGGTACGCCAATCTTTCGGGCCGCTGGGCTTGATCCCGCCGCCATTCGGATCCTGCTGATCAACGACCAGACGTTGAACGCCTTCGTCGCCGGTGGGCAGAACATTTTTTTTCATACCGGATTGCTGATCCGTTCGGAAAATCCCGGACAGCTTATCGGGGTGATGGCGCACGAAACCGGCCACATCGCCGGCGGCCACCTGATTCGCAACGCCGACGCCATGAGCAACGCCTCGACCGAGGCGATCCTGGCTATGCTGCTGGGGGCCGCCGCCGGCGCCGCCTCGCGTAACGGCGAGGCCGCCGGCGCCATCATGATGGGTGGTCAGGACATCGCCATGCGCAGCCTGCTGGCGTTCTCGCGCAGCCAGGAGCAGCAGGCCGACCAGATGGCCATGCGATTCCTCGACGAAACTCACGAATCGGCCAAGGGGATGCTGGAGTTTTTCGAGATCCTGGGCGACCAGGAATTGCTGGTGTCGGCGCGCCAGGACCCCTATGTCCGCACCCACCCGCTGACCCGCGACCGTGTCGCCTTCGTGCGCGAGCACGTGGCGTTGTCCTCCTACAGCAATCTGCCGTGGCCGCCGGAATGGGTCGAAATGCATCGCCGCATGAAGGCCAAGCTGTTCGCCTTCGTCGAGCCGCCGGTCAAGACCTTCCAGCGCTACAAGGAAACCGATACCAGCATCGAGGCGCGCTATGCCCGTGCCATCGCCGCCTATCGCAAGCCCGACCTCGACACCGCCCTGCCGCTGATCGACGGGCTGATCAAGGACCGCCCCAAGGACCCCTATTTCTGGGAGCTGAAGGGCCAGATCCTGTTCGAGAACGCGCGGGGCCGCGAAGCCATCGAGCCTTATCGCAAGGCGGTGGAACTGCTGCCCGGCTCGGCGCTGATCCGCCTGGAGCTCGGACAAGCCGAGATCGAGACCGAGGACCCCTCGCTGCTACAGGAGGCCGAGAACCATCTGACCGTCGCGGTCCGCCTGGAACCCGAGGATGGCTTTGCCTGGCAGCAACTGGCGATCGCCTTCGGCCGCGACGGCAAGGAGGGCATGGCCTCCTATGCCCTGGCCGAGCATTTCCTTCTGGCCGGAAAAACCGCCGAGGCCGAGTTTCATGCCACCAAGGCCGAGCAGCTGCTGGAAAAATCGGGGCCGATCTGGCTGCGCATCCAAGATATCAAGGAACAGGCGATGATGGATAAATACGCCAAGCGGGGGCGCCGCTAGCGCCCCTTGCTCCCGCCCGCCGGTTAGGCCAATATGCCCGCCTCCGCCCGCCGCTTTGAAGGTAGTTATCGCCCATGTTCGCCAAAGCACTTGCCGCCACCGTCGTGATCCTTGGTCTCGCCATGGGCGCCGCGCCGGTCTCCGCCCAGGAGAACACACCGCTGACAGCCAAGCAGGCCGATGCGGTCAAGAAGATCGTCCGCGACTATCTGATGGAGCATCCCGAGGTCCTGACCGAGGCGCTTGAATCTCTGCGCGAACGGATGCGGGTGCAGGCCGAGGTCGATGCCCGCAAGATGCTCGAGGCGCGCAAGGACGAGATCTTCAAAAGCGCCGATGACCCGGTCGGCGGCAATCTCAAGGGTGACGTTACCCTGGTGCAGTTCTTTGACTACAATTGCGGCTTCTGCAAGCAGACCTTCGACGCCATTTGGGAGGCCGTGAAGGCCGATGGCAAGGTCAAGGTGGTGTTCAAGGAATATCCCATCCTTGGTCCGGATTCGGTGGTTGCCGCCCGTATCGCCCTGGTGGCCAAGGCCCAGAGCCAGGCCAAGTATGACGAATTGCATCGCGCCTTCATGAAATTCCGTGGCCGGCTCGACGAGAAGACGATCTACCGGATCGCCGGCGAGACCGGATTTAACGTCGAGCAGCTCAAGAAGGACATCAATGGTGCCGAAATCGACAGGCAGTTGAAGAAGACCTTCGATCTCGCCCATGCTCTCGACATCGGTGGAACCCCGACCTTCATCGTCGGTGACCGCGTCGTTTCGAGCGCGCTTGACCAGGCGACCCTGAAGCAGCTGATCGACCTTGCCCGCAAGGCGACCGCCAACAAGGGCTGAGGCCCGCATCCGACGCCGCTTCCGGCCCGCGACAGCAGGCCGGGGCGGCGTCTTTTGTTTTTCGGACGTTCCGTTCGGCTTGAAGGTGTTGGATTTCAGCTGCCGTGCCTTAGAGTTTCCCGCATTTAGGCTGAATCGGAAAATCGGGAAACTCTTGAGCCAGAGCGGCGTTTGAGCCATGAAAAAGCGCAGCTTTTTCGTACAACCAGAATCCTAGAGTGCTTCAACTTGAAGCTGATACTCTAGAAAATCCCGCCGGTGCGAAGGACTCTAAAACAGGTAGTTCATCACGCTGCCCGGCTTGACCGTGGCCGGCGAGGTGATGCGCATGTTCTCTTCGTAGCTGCCGACACCGCGCATGACCTCGCTGAGGAACATCCGCGACGTGCCGTCACCGGTATTCTCGTTGGCGGACTCGACGGAAAAGCCGAGGGCCGCGCGATTGAGCAGCGGTGTGGCGCTGTCGCGGGGGTCGCGCTGGCGGCGGCCGTCAGGGTTCAGCTGGCCGTCCTGCTGAAACCGCAGCAACGATTCGTCGTTAAAGCCGACCTGTTGGGAATAGTCGGTGCGCTCGACATCCGGGCGTGACGAGGAGGCGACGTTACGGCCGCCGGAGCCGACGCGGACTGTCGCCGCCGCCACTCCCGACGCTGCCGCCGCGCCCACTTGTCTCGCACTGAGAGCCATGATCCTGGACACACTTAAGCTAGATTAACCCAACGGTAAGGGTAGTCCTGTTCGTGGAAAATGGAAAGTTAATTTTCCGCTAAAGCCCCTTGCGCTCCAGCCAAGACAGGGTTCGATCAGCGACCGGCTGCCACCAGGAGGTGTCGAGCATCAGTCCGTGGGGGGCGCCGGACAGGATGTCCAATTCGGCGTCGAAATAGGTGGCGGTCTCGTAAAGACCGAAACTCGGTAGCAATACGTCGCGGTCGCCGCCCATCACCAGTATCGGCGGCCGACCGGCGGGCCTGGGCAGGCGCGGCCGGGGCGGATTGAGCAGTTCGGCGCAGATGCGATGGGATTCCATCTGGAATCGGGGCAGCAGATGGGCCACGGTTTCGGTCGGCGTGTCTGGGGAAAACAGCGCCTTGCGGATGACCTCGCCCTTGACCGTCGCCGGTCCCAGGCTTTGCAGCAACGCCAGTTGCATCCAGACGTCGGGCGAGAATACCGAAAGGTATAGGGCCGATGCGGCCAATCCCGACGGCGGCACGCTTGACATCAGAACCGCCGCCTCGATGCCGGGGCAATCGGCGAGGCAATGCTGTGCGACCAGACCGCCCATGGAATGTCCGACCAGGATGCAGCGTCCGCCGATATGGTCTATCGCCGAGCGTACGTCGGTGACGTAATCATCCAGGGAGGCGAAACTATAGTGCCCCTGGCTGCCGCCATGGCCGCGCAGCGATACCGCATGGCTGGCGTAGCCGGCCTCGGCGAAATAGGGCATGAACCGTTCCGCCCAGACCCAGGCGCCACAGTAGGAGCCGTGAACGAACAGCACGGGCGGGCGGGCGGCCACCGCCGGCGACGGCGGCCGGCAATACAGGAGTTCAAGCTTCAAACGAAGTGATCCGATCGGCGTCCGGTACTCATTCTATCGGCAGGGTATGCCACCGGACATTGGCCATACCATCTCCACTCCGGCGGCGCGATCATAGGGCGGGCACGCCAAGGGGGCAACAGTCGATCGGCCCAGGTAACTTGATGTTCAGATTCATCGGATATGCTATATATTGCGGTGCCCCGCCGTGCCGGGGCCGAAGGGAAAAGGCGACATGGCCGACGACGACGCGATCAATGCAGCCCTCGGGCTGGGCGACAACCGGGAAGCCGTCTATGACGTCTCGGTGGAATTGTCCGCGGTGCTGGGGACAGCCAATCTCCCCATTGCCCAACTTCTGAAGCTTGGGCGCGGTGCCGTGGTGGAATTGGACCGCAAGGTCAACGACCCGGTCGATCTCTACGTTAATCGCAAGCGGGTTTGCCGCGCCGAGGTCGTGGTGGTCGAGGATCATCTGGCGGTCACCATCACCGAAGTGCTGAAACGCGCCGCCGACTGACCGGCGGAATATTCCGGTGCGCGGTGCGCCCGGGGGCGGCTACTTCAAGACGTAGTAGATGTCCGAACCGTCGTCGCCCTTGATGCGGACCTGAACCAGGGTATCGGCGGCATCGTACCAAAGGTCGCGTTTCATCTCGCCATCCCACACCCAGTGACGGGCGCGTGTCGCCTTGCCGCGAACCGGGACGACGTCTTCACCGGCGTCGATGGCGGTAACCCTGGCCGGCTTGCCGTCGAAGGGGTCGAGCAGTTGGGTGGCGTGCGGTGGCGGCAGGCGCCACAGGCTGGCCGGCGGCATCTCGTCCGCCTCCATGGTCTGACCGTCAACGGTGACCAGCAGTTTTCCGGCCTTGGCCTCGGAGGCGACCTTGTGTTTCTGGCCGTCGTCATCGGTTGAAAATGTCAGGGCCTTCAGCCGGTCGCCCTCCCACACCTCGATACCATGCTGCTCGAAGTAATAGGCGGTGACGGAGAGCACCCGCACCCGGATACTGGCGTCGACCGTGACCTCGGTAGTGCCGGGACGGTGCCGGAAGGCGAAGGAGTGGGTGCCGATGGTCTCTCCATTGCGGACGATCGCATAGGACAGGGTCTGTGCCACCGCCGCATCGAGAAAGGCGGGGGCCGCCGCCGCCGACCCGCCGCCAGCAAACAGCAGCATGACGGCAAGGGCGCGGGCAAGACAAACCGGCATCGGGCGGGATCCCGTGGCTGACGATGACCCGGGGACCCTATCACAACCAGATGCGCGGTGCATCTGTTGCGGTGCAGCAATGATGAATTCCCCCTCCCGATATAAAACCGGGAGGGGGCACAAGGGTCATGACATCAATCGGTTCCACCAGCCCCGGCGCGGCGGCGAAGCCGGCAGCGGTGCCACGGGTTCCGGAGCCGGCTCGGGAGCCGCCTCGGGAGCCGGCGCCGGCACTTCGGGGGCGATGGCCACCGGTTCGGCCGCCGGTTCCGCCACCGGCTGCGGCTCGGGAGCCGGTTCCGGCTCGGGAGTGGGCTCAGGCGGCGAGACGGCCTCGGTCGTGACGGCTTCGGGGGCGCTGGTCTGGGCCGCCTCTTCCGGCTTCTTGCGCGGGGCGCGCTTGCGCTTGGGCTTCTCGGTGGCGTCGGGCTCCATCGCCGCGGCCTCGGCGGGCGGCGGCGTGGTGGCGTCGGCCTTCTTGCGCGGCGCCCGGACCCGCTTTGGCTTGGCGGCGGGAGCGGCCTCGTCGGTCACGGGCTGATCGACCGTTTCCTCGGTGGTCGTCGTCGCGGCGGTGGCTTCGGACGATTCGCCCGGTTCGGCGCTTTCGGCCGCAACCGTCTCTTCGCCGCCTTCGGCACCTTCGCCGCCCTCACCGGGCTGGCCGTCGCGCCGACGACGACGACGGCCGCCGCGACGGCCGCGCCGCCGCTTGCGCGGTTGCTCGCCGTCGGCCAGCTCGCCCGCGGTCTCGTCGCCTTCGCCTTCGCTTTCGCCCTCGCTTTCGCCTTCGCCATCGTCCTCGGCTTCGCCCTGGTCCTCGCCCGCCGGTGTGGCGGCGGTGGCGAGATCAAGCTGGTCGGGGTGGTCTTCACCGGGCTTGCGCTTGCGGCGGCGACGGCGGCGACGCTTGCGGTTGGCGGCGTCGGCCTCGGACTCGGTTTCGCCTCGCCCCTCGTCGCCACGGACCTCGCCATCGCGGCTGGCGGGGGCTTCGTCCTCTTCGTCCTCGTCCTCGTCGGGTTCATCGACCTCGGCCGGGGCGGCCATGGCGCCGTCCACGGTGATGGCGGTGCGGGCCGGCTCGTCGGGCCGGTTTTCCGCCTTGACCTTATCCATGCGGTAGGCCGGCGGAATCAGCGTGTCGTCACCGGTCAACAGCACGACGAAGTCGTAACGCAGTTCGATGGCGGTCAACGCGGCGCGCTTCTGGTTGAGGATGTAGAGCGCGATGGTGGTGGGCACCGAAACGGTGATCTCGGAGGAACGGCGGCGGATGCCCTCTTCCTCGATGGCGCGCAGAACGTGGACCGCGGCCGATTCCACCGAGCGGATCAGGCCGGTGCCACCGCAGTGGGGGCAGGGGCTGAACGAAGTTTCCTGCAACGACGGGCGCAGCCGCTGGCGTGACAGTTCAAGCAGGCCGAAGGCGCTGATCCGGCCGACCTGGATGCGGGCGCGGTCGTTCTTCAACGCCTCCTTCAGCCGCCGTTCGACCGAATGGTTGTTGCGGCTTTCCTCCATGTCGATGAAGTCGATGACGATCAGGCCGGCGAGATCGCGCAGGCGCAACTGCCGGGCCACTTCGTCGGCGGCCTCCATGTTGGTCTTGAGCGCCGTTTCCTCGATGTGGCGTTCCTTGGTGGCGCGGCCCGAGTTGACGTCGATGGCCACCAATGCCTCGGTCTGGCCGATGACGATGTAGCCGCCCGACTTGAGCTGGACCACCGGACTGTGCATGGCGTCCAGCTGCGCTTCGACCTGATAGCGCTGGAACATGGGCATGCCGGGGTCCTTGTAGGGCTGGACCTTCTTGGCATGCGACGGAGTCAGCATCCGCATGTAGTCCTTGGCCAGGCGGTAGCCTTCGTCGCCGTCCACCAGTACCTCGTCGATATCGCGCGAATAAAGATCGCGGATCGAACGTTTGATCAGGCTGGCTTCCTCGTAGACCATCGACGGCGCGCTGGACTTCAAGGTCAGCTCGCGCACGCTGTCCCACATGCGCAGCAGATATTCGTAGTCGCGCTTGATCTCGGTCTTGGTGCGTTCCGATCCGGCGGTCCGTACGATCACCGCCATGCCGTCGGGAATATCCAACTCGTTGGTGATGGACTTGAGCCGGCGGCGGTCGGTGGCACTGACGATCTTGCGCGATACCCCGCCGCCCCGGGCGGTATTGGGCATCAGCACGCAGTAGCGGCCGGCCAGCGACAGGTACGTGGTCAGCGCGGCGCCCTTGTTGCCGCGCTCTTCCTTGACCACCTGGACCAGC
The DNA here is from genome assembly GCA_903901915.1 of uncultured Rhodospirillaceae bacterium. Lineage (GTDB taxonomy): Bacteria > Pseudomonadota > Alphaproteobacteria > Rhodospirillales > Magnetospirillaceae > Phaeospirillum. Next base: position 17,054 of record CAIUSV010000071.1, read on the forward strand.
ATGATCTGGCGGCGCTTGATCACTTCCTGGATCTTGTAATTGCGCAGCAGGCGGGCGCGGCGGCGCTCGGCCTCGGCGTCGTCGTCACCACCGACGGTTTCGACCTGACGCTTGCGCCGGCCCTGTTCGGCCTCGGCGGGGGCATCCTCGCCGGCGGCGCCTTCGGTCGTTTCCGGCGCGCCTTCGGCGGCTTCGCCGCTTTCGCCGCCGCCCTGGGCCTCGGCATCGGGAGCTTCGTCACGGTCGCTGACGCTTTCGCGCATCACCTCGGCACGCTGGGCGGCCAGCAGGGCCTGACGATCGGCGACCGGGATCTGGAAGTAGTCGGGGTGGATTTCGCTGAAGGCCAAGAAGCCGTGACGGTTACCACCGTACTCGACGAAGGCGGCCTGGAGCGAAGGCTCCACCCGGACGACCTTGGCGAGATAGATGTTTCCCTTCAGCTGCCTCTTGGTGGATGTCTCGACATCCAGTTCTTCAAGACGGGTGCCATTGACCACGACAACCCGGGTTTCCTCCGGGTGCGTGGCGTCGATCAACATACGTTTGACCATAAAATCCATAACTCCGTGGTGCCGCCCGCGACGCGGTGAGCGCATGCGGGCGGCAGTCTGATCCAGCGAAGCCGGCGCGCCTTGGCGCGCGATCAGTGAGGTTGCCGGCAAAGCCGGCATCGCCTGAAAGCGATTCCACGGTCCTGTTGGTCGGGACGGGCATCATGGTGGCGGGAACCTGATCACGAGCGTTACGCTCGGCTTCGAATTCGGGTACGGCACCGCAGGCCAAGAAATGGCGTATCGCCAGGGTCGCACACGGTGCGAAAGGGCGCGAAGCCACCGTCCGGAATTGGACGCTTGGAAGTTGCGGGCTCATGGCTTGCCAAAATAGCCCCAGTGACACGTTTCGACAACGATCTTGTTGCGGTTACCGGGCGGTGATGCGCTCGGTCCTGGCCGCCGAGGCGATTCGCGGCGGAAGAGTCTGCCGAATCAATGACTTTTGGGTTGAGCTTAAGTCGTTCTCTGCGGTATAGCTGTCATCATATCGACCATGATCGGCCGGCGGTGACGGAAACCCATGATTGGAACGCGCGCTACAAGTCTTGCGATAAGCCTGCTGCTGGCGTGGTCGATGCTGGTGGGGGCTGGTGGTGCGCGGGCGGCAACGGCGACCGGTCCGCGTCTGGGCATCCACGGCGACGGCATAACCCGTTTCGTGGTCGATCTGTCGGATACCGTCACCTTCAAGGTCTCGACCATGGCCGAACCTTATCGTGTCGTCATCGACGCGCCCGATCTGGAATGGGGGGGCGTGCCGGCGGTGACCAAGCCATGGGGCTCGGTCAACGGTCTGCGCGGCGAGGCCGGTCGTGTCGTGCTCGACCTGCGCAAGCCGGCGGTGGTCAAAAGCGCCTTCATCATCCCGCCCCGCGACGGGCAAAGCTGGCGGCTGGTGGTGGATCTGGCCGAGACCACCCGCGAAGGCTTTCTGGCGACGGTCGAGGGGGCCGCCCCGGTGCTGAAGCCGCCGCCGGGCGTCAAGGCCGCCGCGCCCAAGCCGGTGACCGCGCCTACTCCGGCGCCCAAGCCGGTGGCGGTTCCGGTCGAGGAGGCTCGGCCCGAACCGGCCGCCGAGGCCGTGGCCAATCCTGTCGCGCCCGCCGCTCCCGCGGTCGCGTCTCCGCCCGCCGCCACCCGTATCGTCGTTACCAGTCCCAACGCCGCGCCATCGCCCGAGGCCGCCAACCCGGCACCGGTTCCGGCCCAGGCGGCGGCGGAAAAGGCGGCTCGCGGTCCCGGCGGCCAGCCGATTTTGTCGGCGCCGATGCCGCCGCCGCCGGAACGTCCCGCCCAGCCTCCGGCGGCGCCGGCCGTCGCCGCCGCGCCGGTCACACCGCCGCCGCCGACGGTTCAGCCCGCGCCGCAGCCGGCTCCGGCGGTCGAGAGTGTCGCCAAGGCCCGAGACGGCGTCCCGGTGATCGTCATCGATCCCGGCCATGGTGGCGTCGATCCCGGCGCCACCGGGGTATCGGGCATCTATGAGAAGCACATCACCCTGGCCATGGCCCGCGAACTGAAGGCGGCGCTGGAAAAGGGCGGGCGCTACCGCGTCCATCTTACCCGCGACCGCGACGTCTTCATCCGTTTGCGCGACCGGGTGGCCATCGCCCGGCAGCATGGCGCCGACCTGTTCATTTCGTTGCATGCCGACGCGGTGCAGAATCCGCAGATCCGGGGGCTGTCGGTCTATACCCTGTCGCAGAACGCCTCGGACTCGGAAGCCCAGGCGCTGGCGGAGAAGGAAAACAAGGCCGACCTGATCGCCGGCATCGACCTGTCCCATGAATCCGCCGACGTCGCCGGCATCCTGATCGATCTGGCCCAGCGCGAGACCATGAACCGCTCGGCCGGCTTTGCCAGCGAGGTGGTGGACGAGGTCGGCCAGGAGATGGACCTGTTGGGCAATACCCACCGCTTTGCCGGCTTCGCGGTGCTGAAGGCCCCCGACGTGCCGGCGATCCTGGTGGAGATGGGCTATCTGTCCAACGAGTTCGAGGAAAAGCAACTGCGCCAGCCGCAGTACCGCGCCCGTCTGGCCAAGTCGATCGCCAAGGCGGCCGAGCGGTTCTTTCCGCTTAACCTGAAGGCGAAGCGGCCTTAACCCGTCGCCATGCTTGACGGCCACCGTCCCCAGGCGCTACCACCGGCGCTGACCATGAGGTACGCGCCGCCATGTTTCGTTTATTCGTCGGTCTGATCAGCCTTCTGCTCCTGCTGGCCATCGCGGCGGCGGGGGGGACGCTGTTCCTGTTCTGGCACTTTGGCCGGGGGTTGCCCGACTATCACCAGTTGGCCCATTACGAACCGCCGATCACCACCCGGGTCTATGGCGGCGATGGCGGGATGGTGGCGGAATACGCGGTGGAGAAGCGGGCGTTCGTTCCGCTTTATGCCATTTCCCAGACGGTGAAGGACGCCTTCCTCTCGGCCGAGGACAAAAGCTTCTATTCCCATGCCGGTGTCGATCCGGTGGGCATCGCGCGCGCCATCGTCGTCAATCTGCGCAACAAGGGCCTCGGCGGCGACAAGCGGCCGGTGGGGGCCTCGACCATCACCCAGCAGGTCGCCAAGAACTTCCTGCTGACCAACGAGGTGTCGATCGAGCGCAAGGTCAAGGAGGCGATCCTGGCTTTCCGCATCGAGCGGACTTTCTCCAAGGATCATATCCTCGAGCTTTACCTCAACGAGATTTATCTGGGCATCGGCTCGTACGGCGTGGCGGCGGCGGCGCTCAACTATTTCGACAAGGGCCTGGACGAACTGACGGTGGCCGACGCCGCCTTCCTGGCGGCGCTGCCCAAGGCACCCAACAACTACAATCCCTATCGCCACGCCCAGGCCGCCAAGGAGCGCCGTGATTGGGTGATCGGCCGCATGTACGAGGACGGCAAGATCACCCAGGCCGAATATCAGGCGGCCCTGGCCCAGCCGCTGGACGTGCGCGCCCGCAAGGAGACCCAGACCGCCCAGGGCGCCGACTATTTCGCCGAGGATATCCGCCGCGAGTTGCAGGCCAAGTACGGCGAAGAGGCGCTGTACAAGGGCGGGCTGGTGGTGCGCGCCTCCATGGACGCCCGCCTTCAGGCGGTGGGGTCCAAGGTGTTGCGCCAGGGGTTGTTCTCCTATGATCGCCGCCATGGCTGGCGGGGACCGGTGGCGCGGATTTCCGCCGGCCCGGCGTGGGCGCAGCAATTGGCGGCGGTGCCCAAGCCGGGCGGGTCCGAGGGTTGGGAGACCGCGGTGGTCACCGGCCTCAACGACCACGAGGCGACGCTTGGATTGTTGGGCGGAGGTACCGGCCGGCTGCCCTTCGCCGAGATGAAATGGGCGCGCCCCACTCTGGAAAAGCAGGCGGCGGGACCGTTCCCCCACCGGCCGTCCGACGCCCTGGCCATGGGCGACGTCATCCTGGTCGAGCCGGTGGCCAAGTCCGACGACGGCCACGCCTACCCGGCCGCCACCTATGCGCTGCGTCAGGTGCCCAAGATCGAAGGCGCCCTGGTCGCCATCGACCCCCATACCGGCCGGGTACTGGCCATGGTCGGCGGCTGGTCCTACAGCAAAAGCCAGTTCAATCGTGCCACCCAGGCCCAGCGCCAGCCCGGCTCGTCGTTCAAGCCGTTCATCTATCTGGCGGCGCTGGAAAGCGGCTATACCCCGTCGTCGCTGGTGCTCGATGCCCCCATCGCCCTGCCGCAAGGGCCGGGACTGCCGCTGTGGCGGCCAAAGAACTATCACGACGATTATCTGGGGCCGACCACGCTCCGCGTCGGCATCGAGAAGTCGCGCAACCTGATGACCGTTCGTCTTGCCCAGGCCATCGGCATGGAGAAGGTGGCCGACTATTCCCAGCGTTTCGGCATCTACGACAACCTTCCGCGCCAATTGGCCATGGCGCTGGGTGCCGGCGAGACCACGCCGCTCAAGCTCACCGCCGCTTATGCCATGCTGGTCAACGGCGGCAAGAAGGTGCGCCCGACCCTGATCGACCGTATTCAGGACCGCAACGGCAAGACCATCTTCAGCCACGATCTGCGCTTCTGCGAGGGCTGTTCCGCCGACCGCTTCAGCGGCCAGGACATGCCGTCGCTGCCCGATATCCGCGAACAGCTGGTTGATCCGGTGTCGGCCTACCAGATGGTCAACATCCTGGAAGGCGTGGTCCAGCGCGGCACCGGCACCATCGTCCGGGCGGTGGGCAAGCCGCTGGCGGGCAAGACCGGTACCTCCAATGATTCCAACGACACCTGGTTTGTCGGCTTCTCGCCCGACCTTGCGGTTGGAGTGTTCGTCGGCTTCGACGATCCGGCCTCGCTGGGGGCGAAGGAAACCGGCGGCTCGGTGGCGGCGCCGATCTTCCGCGACTTCATGATGGAGGCGCTGAAGGACAAGCCGCCGACGCCGTTCCGGGTGCCGCCGGGAGTGCGGCTGGTCCGGGTCAACGCCGCCACCGGCAAGCCGGCGATGCCCGGCGACGCCAAGGCGATCTACGAGGCGTTCAAGGGCGCCGACCGCATGCCGGGCGAGGAGGAGGACGTGCTGGAAGGCTCGGGTGCCGACGCCGGCTTCAGCTTCGCCCCCTATCTTGGCAGCGAGGAAGGCGCCTCGCCGTCCATGGAGCTGGTTCCGCCCGGCGGCGGCGCGGCCGCGGCTCCGGCCCCAGCCGGCCCGGCGCCCTCGGCCGGCGGGTTGTATTAGCCTATTCTTCGGCCTCGCCCTCCGTGGGGACATCCTCGCCGGGTTCCCAGGTGAGGATGTCCCCCGGCTGGCAGTTCAGCAGGGCGCAAAGGGCAGAGAGAGTGTGAAAGCGCACGCCCTTGACCTTGCCGGTCCGCAGCAACGACAGGTTGGCTTCGGTTATCCCGATCTTGCGGGCGAGGTCACGGGCGCGGAGTCCGCGCTCGGCCAAAACGCGGTCCAGGGTGACGCGAATCGCCATCAGACGAATCCGGCGTTTTCTTCCGCGATCCGGGCGGCTTGCCCCATGACCTGGGAGATGATCAGCAGCGCGCCACCGATCAGCATCAGCGTCAGGCCGTCGGTGGAAACAGATATCACCAGTGATCGCTCCGTCGGAGACAGGCCGAGCGACAGCGCTGCCGACAGAAGCACCGATCCCAGCGGACTTTCCATTCCGGCGACCAGCAGGGCAAAGCCGCAATAGCGCAACCGGCGTGCCGCCGTGACGGTGAAGATGGCCCCTTCAGCATAGCCCTCGAACAGTCGCTTCAATTGCCACAACCCCCAGAGTCCCGGCAACGATACGATTGCCAGGGCGCCAAAGACGGCACTGGCGGTCAGCGGTGGAAGCGGGCGTGGCTTGAAACCGGCAATGGCGACCCACCCCAGGTAGGGGAGCTGCTCGGGGAACGCCAGTACATACAGTCCGAGGCCAGGAATCACCAACCAGAAGCCGATGGTTGCCAACCACGCCATGCGGTGGCTTAGCCGGGTGATGCGAGTGAACGGGCTGGTGGTCACAGGTTTAGCTTTCGTATGAAAAAAATTTCTGTTAAACAATAAAAATTATCGTCTAACAGAAAGCAGGGTGCCATGAAGACCTCCCTTTCGTCCAGCCTTTTGCTCGCCCTTTGCCTGGGCCTCGCGGCATGCGCCGAAACGCGGGTGACGGATCGTGCCGTTTCTTCGGCCAGCCGGTCTGTCAGTGCGGAACGGCTGGGACGCGCGCTTCTGGTGGTGGAGGCCGCGCTGCCCGGCGACAGCCCTGATCGCGATGTTCGCGCGGCCGAGGCTGTTCGGCATGTCTGGCAAGCGCTCGACTTCGCGAGCGGCGAAGTCACCGAGAGCGCGAGCGAAGAGCAGCTTCTTGCTCACGCCCGCGACGGTGGCCTCGACAGCGTTTTAATTGTCCGGGTAGAAGATTACGCCCGCCTTGGCAACCTTCGGATCGGCTTTTCTCTGCCACCGGTCTCGTGGGAGACCAATACCGTGGTGTCATTACGTCTGCGGGTCCTGGACGTTCGGACCGGCGCCGTCGTTACCGATTTGCGGAGAGACAGGGTCCGTGGAGGGCTGTTCAGTTACCGGACCGTTGAGGATATTCCCGGCGAACTGCGGGAGGTGCTTCGCACGCTGGTGGTGGCGGGATGAGGCGAGGCGGCGGTCCGACGTCCTGGCCATGGGGCCGCGCGCCTTATGGCGCGGGAGGCAAGGGTTTCTTCGATACCCGCCCGCCGATCCATCAGCCATCGCCAATCCGGAACGGATTTGAGCATGACCCAGGCAGCCATTTCATAATGTTTTGTTCATACGGGCGGGCGCACCATGCGCGGATGAGCCGTCACCTGTCGCTTCTGGACACCATCAAGGAGGCTTTGGCCGCTGCGGAGCGGGCGGGTCTGGGCCACCATGTGGCGATTGAGCAGGCCGCCGCCGTCGTGGCCGCCGATACTGAATTATCGCTCCGGGCTTCCCGTTGCCTCGTCGCCTGTCTGTTGTCCCCGGCCGATGCCAACGCTTTGTCGATTATGCCTTTGGTATCGCCTCCGCATCCCTGATATCGTTCGGGCAAGCCGTCCATATAGAGCACGGCATTTGATCCAGGGAGAGACACATGAACCATGTCCACTTGACGCATGCCCCACCGTGGCGGCACTGAGATGCCTCGGCTCCGATGTCCGAAATGGACGGCGGCGCTTTCGGTGGGGAATGACGAGATTGATGGCGAGCACCAAGCCTTTTTGACGCTGGTCGAACGTGTCTCGCGCTTGATCGAACACGGCACCCGATCCGAAATTATGGATGCGTCCACCGCCATGGTGGCGTTGCTTAATGTCCATTTTGTCACCGAAGAGCGAATATTCGGCGAAACCCCATATCCCGATGCGGCGGCTCACCGTGTGGAGCACCGTGTTCTTCTGCACATGGCCATCCATGCGAAGAAGATGATAGACCGGGTCGAGGATGTGGGGTTTATCCGTCTGTCGCTACGCTATCTCGCTCAGTCCCTGGTCGAACACCTGTTGGAGACCGACATGGGTTATCGCTGCTATCTGCGTAAGCCGGAGATTTAGGATTGCGCCATCGCCGGCGGAACCGCGTTCCGCTTGACGGATGGCCCGGCCCGGGCTACAGCCGTCCCGAGGTGGCATGGACGGGGTTTCGGCTGCCGCGGTCTTGAGAGCGGGGGCCGCTTTCTCACGATCAGGTCTTCCGGGTGGAACAAGATTCCTTGACTTTGGCGGCGCTGGCGGTTGCCGAGGGCCGCTTTGCCACCGCGCTGCGGCAACTGGATCGGCACCCCGGCGGGAGCGATGCGCTGGCCGGCATGGCCCATCTCGGCCGCAAGAACGCGACGGCCGCGCTGGATCATTTACGTCGGGCGGTGGCGGCAGCGCCCGATGACGTCGCGCTTCGGATGCTGCTGGGAAAGGCGCATCTGCTCGCCGCCGATCCCGGCGCCGCCGTGCAGGTGTTCGAGCGGCTGACCGTTGCCGTCCCCGATCTGCCCGGATTGGCCGAGGCGTTGGTTGCGGCCTACCGCCGGGACGCTCGCTACGGCGATGCCATTCGGGTCGCCGATGCCGAGGCCGTGCCGAGCGAGCAGATGCTTTATGAAAAGGCGGTCAGTCAGGCCTGTCTCGGCGATGCCGGCGATAGCCTCGCCACCTGGGATGCGCTGATCGCCCGTGCTCCCGGTCTGGCCGCCGCCTGGTACGGCAGCCACGCGCCGGCGCTTGACGTTTTGGGCTGGGCCGAGGGCGAACGCCGGTTGGCCCGCGCCGCCGCCTGCCCCAAGGCCAACGGCAAATACATGGCCATGCTTGCCGCCTATGATCTGCTTTTAGGGCGCCCGCCGCGTTCCTATCGCCGCAAGCACGGCCATGTCGTCGATTCCGCCGCCGCCCTTCTGCCGGATCTGGCGTCCGACGTGCGGCTGTTCGGTGTGGGGCCGACGTTGCTGCGGTGGGCGGTGGCCCAGGCGCGCCGGCCGGGGCTGGTGCTGGAATTCGGTGTGCGGCGGGGAACGTCGTTGGCGGCGATCGCCGGGGCCGCTGGCCAGGAGGTCCACGGCTTTGATTCCTTCGAGGGGCTGCCCGAGGCCTGGAACGGCGCTCCTCGCGGAGTTCTGACCACCGGATGCGAAATGCCGGCGGCGGCGGAAAACACCCGCCTGCATCCCGGCTGGTTCGAGGATACGCTTCCCGTCTTTCTGGCCGCCCGTCCCGAGCCGGTGCGTTTCGTCAACATCGATTGCGACATCTATTCCTCGGCCCGAACCGTGCTGACCGCTCTGGCCGGTCGTATCGGGCCCGGCACGGTTTTGGTGTTCGACGAGTTCATCGGCAACCGCGGTTGGCGCGACGACGAGTACCGGGCTTTTCACGAATATGTCGCCGTCTTCGGTGTCGGCTATCGCATCATCGCCGTCAATCTGGCCTGCAAGCAGGTCGCGATGGAGGTGTTGTCGTAACCACCCACCGCTTTCTCAGGAGATGAGGCGCGCCGGGGTCAGTCGCCGGACTTGGCGGCCGACCACGGCGCGAAAGCGCGGGCTGTGCAGGCAGACGCCGCCGATAAGCCCGACGATGCATCCCAGGACCGTATCCCAGAAGCGCGCCCGGATCAGCAGGGCAGGGGCGCCTTGTCCAAGGTTCGCGGCTTCGGCCAGGAAGATCGTCAGGGGGGTGATAAAGACGACGGCGATGCCATAGTGCCGCACCACCATGGTTTCGATCACGAAGGTCAAAACCGTCATCATCACGGCAATGGTCCATTTATCCATCGGCAAGACGAGCAACCCCCAGGACAGCAGAAGGCCGATACCGGTACCGAGAATACGCTGCGTTTGCCGGTTCCACACGGCGCGTAACGACATGCCCTGGATCACGGCAAGGCAACTCACCGGCACCCAGTAGGCCCGGTCCAATTGCAGGATCTGCGCCAGGGCCAGCGAGATGCCGACGAATACGCCGATCACGACCGAATCGAACACCACGAAGTCGAAGGTTGCCGGCGGCAGGGGCGCCACCGGCTTGGGTGCCTGCCGCCGCAGAATGTGGACGCTGTAGAACAGGGCGATAAGGCCGGCCAGCAGGCTGCCCATGGTCAGCAATCCGACGTACAGAGGGACGTCCAGGACACGGACCGGCGAGTAGGCCCCGATCGAAGCCGCCATGATGAAGAACATGCTGCCCGGCGGTTCCAGACGGTAGAACCGGCAGACCATGGTTACCAGGATGGCGATGAAGCTCAGCACCGGCATCATCAGCGGCGGCAGAAACTGGCTCATGAGCCCCAGGGCATAGCAGGCCGCCAAGCCGAAGGCGCACGCCATCAGCGATACCATGCGATGGTAAAGCGGAGTGTCGGGCAGATAGAGAAAGACCATGCCGCCCAACGACGAAACCAGCCCGTAATCCATGTGGTCGAGATAGGCGCCAACCAGAATCGGCAGGCCCGAGGCGAGCGCGGCGGCCAACGGCATCTGCCAGCGCCGGTCGCTGGCGTTGATCGCCGTCAAATGGTGCATTTCCGTTCGGATAAGGGTGCGGAGTCTGGTCCGGGTCCGGTGGACGGTCATGGCGGTGTCTCGGTACGGGAGGTTCGCCGCAGGCTGTGCATGGGCGGATTGATCCAGCTTGGTCGTGCGGTCGGAACATGGTCCGATTCGCCGGTGCCGTCGAGGGGGCGTTTCCCGGCTGTGGTGGATTTGGGTGGATTGCCGGTCCGCCAATCCCTTATTCTGTTGTGGCTATCGCCGAGGCCGGATGCGCGCCCCCCAGGGTATGCAAGGGCGCTCGGCGACCGGGAGAGGGGTAAGATGGATCTGTCGTTCGCGGGGCTGAAGGTGGCCGCTCCCAAAGTGGTTTCGGGAATGTGGCTGGGGTTGCCGCTGACCGTCGCCATCGGCCCCGGTCTGGGGCTGGTTATCCTGGGGGTTCTCGGGGCGGCATGCGTCGGCGGGTACGTCGCTGCCACCAAGGTCAAGAGCCGTGAGGACGTCGCCGTGTCGGCGGTCGCCCCTGGGGTCTGAGGGGCCGGTCGGGCATCGGGCCGCGACAGTTCGCCGCGCCCTGACTTCGCCGGAATTGCCTGAACGGTTCGGCTTGCCTATGATCTTGCCATGCAGTTCGTGGATGCCAGTGCGCGCAACGTGCTGATCTGCCTGGTCGACGCCAACCCGAACTACCGGGCCAGCGTCGCGAACGCCCTGACGTCCTTCTATCAGATCGCCGAGTTTTCCGAACAGGGAACCGCGCTGGAAGGGATTGCCTTCAATCCCCCAGCCGCCGTGATCCTGGATGAGAACGTGCTGCCGAGGGGTGGTCTGCCGTTGCTGCGCGAGATCTGCTGTGTCCCGGACCTCGACCGCGTTCCCATCATCTGCACCGCGACCCACGATCGCAGTATCTTTCTGGCGGATGCCATGGCGCTTGGTGTCCGCACCACCCTGGTCAAGCCTTTCCGCCGCAGCGTCCTGCTCCAGGCGCTGTCCGCCGAGATCAACGGCAAGATCGAACGATCGTGGGTTCGGATCGAGCCGATCCAACGGGCGGCGTTGAAGCGGACCTTGACCGCTTTCAACTCCATCGCCGACCTGATCGATGACGGCAAGCCGCTGCCTTACGACCATGTCCGCGAGGCCTGTGAGCCGGTGGTCAACGCCGTTTGCAACGGCAATTACAAGGACATGCTGAATGGCGTGCGCGATCATGACAATTACACCTACGTCCATTCCCTTCGGGTCTCGATCTTTCTGACGATTTTCGGCCATTCCATCGGCATCCGCGGTCAGGATCTGCTGACGCTGGCTTCTGGCGGCCTTGTCCACGACGTCGGCAAGATGTCGGTTCCCCATCACATCCTGAATACCCCGAACCGGCTGACCGACGAGGAAATGGCGATCATGCGCGGCCACGTCACCAGCACCGCCAAATTCCTGCGCGGCAGTTCCGGTCTGCCCCGGGGCGCGGCGATCATCGCCGAGCAGCATCACGAAAAACTCGACGGAACCGGCTATCCGCTGGGACTGAAGGGGAAAGAGCTTAACGAACTGGCCCGCATGGCCACCATCATCGACGTCTTCGGCGCTCTCACCGACCGCCGCGCCTACAAGGAGGCCATGGAGCCAGAACAGGCGCTTCACGTCATGACCCAGTTGAAAAACCAGCTGGATCAGCATCTGCTCGCCACCTTCCGCAAGGTCCTGCTCGATGTTGCCAAGGACCTGCAATAGCGGTCGGGCGATACGATTTCCGCCCATGGCCGGGACCACCTCTTAACCCGGATTTCCCGGATGGCCTAGGCATTTCGTGACGACCATCGCTGATTCTGCTATATAAATCAACGCGGTGGCTGCGGGTGGAGCTGGTCAAAATGGAAATTGCGGCGGGTGAAACGGAATCGGCCGATCTGCGGGTCGGTTTCGACCGCCGCCTGAAGCTGGAATTCCATGGTTCCAGGGTCACGTCTGAC
>CAIUSV010000072.1 GCA_903901915.1 uncultured Rhodospirillaceae bacterium
CCCAGCAGACCGATCCGCACGGCAATGTTGGGCCGCAATCGACTGCATTGACCACGGTGGTTTCGTTGCCGAAGCCGCCACCGCCACCCCCGCCGCCGCCGCCGCCTCCACCGGTGGTCGAGGCCCCCAAGCCAAGTGGTCCCACTGGGCCCGAGGCGCCGACGATGATCAACTCGATCAGGGCGGCTGTGTCGGACACTGCCGGATTCAATCAAGGCAGTCAGGGGCGCGGTGATGCCGTTGCCGCCAAGGTTGCGGCCTTGACCTCAGGTGGCGGGTTCCAGGTCGTCGTATCGACGGCTGCAGTGAACGCGGTGCGTGATGGCGCATTGTTCGTGGCCAAGGGCATTCCGACCGTGGAGGTGACCTCCAACACCATCAGCTTCGCCGTTCCGTCCGATGCCTTTGGTCATTCCAATTCGGATGCCGGTATCCAGCTTGCCGCCAAATTGACCGATGGACGTCCGCTACCGCCTTGGGTGTCGTTTGATCCCACCAAGGGGACGTTTGTTGGTGAGGCGCCGACCGACTTCAAAGGCACGCTTTCGGTGGTTGTGGTTGCCCGTGACAGCGCTGGCCATGAGGTCGCCACGACCTTCCGTATTCAGGTTGGCGGTGGCGCGGCAAGGGATGGCCAGCCTGGGGCCAAACCGGCAGCGCCTAGCGAGTCCCCCGGAAATGCGGTTCCGGCTGGCCGCACTGGTGATGCCGGACAAGCCCATGACGGGAAGGTGATCAAGCTCGGTCACGCTCCGGCCGGTAAGCTCGCCTTCACTCAGCAATTGAAGCAGGCCGGACGCAATGCCGCCTATATCCGCAACGCCGCCCTGGCGGCACTGGTGGCCCGGTCATGAGCATCATGAAGCGTAAGGATGGCCTCCCTCTGACGCCCGGAACTCGCTTCGAGAAGGTTGGCCTTTGGGGGGCGGTTTGGACGGTCGAGGAGGTCTTCCGCCCTTCCGGCCTGCCGAACCATGCCCGGTTGGTTGAGACAAATTCGGGCCGACGGATGACGGTGGCCGAGTCGGTGCTCCGCGATCCGGATTGTTTTGCTGCTGTAGGCGTTGCTACGCGCTTTGGGGACTTTGAACGATGAGCACTACGACTCTTTCCTCCACCCGCATGGCCCGCCTGCTGGCCGCCGTGTCCGCCGCCGCTTTGCTGTCGGCCTGCGCCGTGAGTCCGACGCCGTTCACCGCCGACGAGTTTTCGGCCAAGGCCAAGGCGGATCGCGCCGCCATGTTCGCGGGCCAGGACGTCCTGGCCAAGCCGCTGAGCTTGGCCGACGCGGTGGCCCGGGTGCTGAAGTACAATCTGGACAAGCGGGCCAAGATGATGGACGAGGCGCTGGCCCTGGGGCAGTTGGATCTCGACCGCTTCGACCTGCTGCCCAAGCTGGCGGCCAATGCCGGCTATACCGAGCGCTCGGCGCCCAACGCCACCAAGTCGCGCGATCTTTATACCCAGACCACCAGCACGTCCAACCCCAGCTATTCGGCCGATCGCTTTTCCATCACCAATGATCTGGGTCTGACCTGGAACATCCTCGACTTCGGCGTTTCCTACTTCACCGCCCAGCAGAATGCCGACCGCGCCCTGATCGCCACGGAGAAGCGGCGCAAGACGGTGGCCAATCTGGTGCAGGAGGTGCGCTTTACCTTCTGGCGGGCCGCCGCCGCTCAAGTACTGAAGGGCAAGGTCGCCGAGACCATCGCTTCGGCCGAGACGGCGTTGAAGGATTCGGAAAAGGTCGAGACCGAGCGGTTGAAGAACCCCACCGAGAGCTTGCGCATCCAGAAGACCCTGCTGGAAAGCATCCGCCAGCTGGAGGCGATCGACCAGGAATTGACCACGGCCAAGGCCGAACTGGCGGCGCTGATCAACGTGGCGCCGGGCCGCGACTTCAAGCTGGACGTGCCCGAGACCGGCGGCATGACCATCCCGGCATGGTCGCTGCCCATCGAACAGATGGAAGAGGCTGCGCTGATCAACAATCCCGACCTGCGCGAGCAGGACTATCAAAGCCGCATCGCCATCGACGACACCCACAAGGAAATCCTCAAGCTGCTGCCGGGTGTCACCCTGTCGTTCTCGCGCCAGTATGATTCCAACTCGTTCCTGGTGGACAACCGCTGGAACGAGGTCGGCACCAAGGTGACCTGGAACCTGATCAACCTGCTGTCGGCGCCGGACCGGCTTTCCCATGCCGACAGCGCCGAGAAGGTGGCCGACGCCAAGCGCATCGCCTTGCGCATGGCGGTGTTGGCGCAGGTGCATGTGGTGTCGCAGCAGTTCGCCAGCGCCGCCAGGCAGTTCGAGCGGGCCGACAAGCTGTGGGGGATCGAGACCCGCCTGGCCGAGGCCTCGGGCAACCAGAGCCGAGGCGGCACCACCAACGAGATCGAGCGCATCAGCACCGAGACCTCGGCCATCGCCGCCGAGCTGCGGCGCTTCCAGACCTACGCCCAGATGCAGTCGGCCTACGGCAAGCTGCAATCGACCATCGGCGCCGACCCGGTGCCCGAGCGGGTGGCGTCGCACTCGCTGGACGGGCTGTCGGGGGCCATCGTGCTGGCGATGCCGCCGGCGGTGACGGCCGATCCGGTGTCGGCGGCGGCGCCCGCCGTCATCGAGGCGGTGACGCCGGATGTTGCGCCCGAACCCCCGCATCAGGATGCCGTGGCCTGGCTGGGCGCCTTCATCTCCAACGGCCTCGCCAAGCCGACCGAGGCGGCGCCGGTTGTCGCTCCTGAACCCGAACGCAAGGATTCGCTGGGTGACGGTCTGGCGTGGCTGGGCGGCAAGATCAGCCGCATGGCCGATCGGATCGGCGAATGATGCGCTTCCGCCCAAACTCGGGAAAGGGCGGGCTTGCAGCCCACTGGGGATGGGCGGTCCCGGCCCTGTGCCTGCTGTCCCCCTGCCTGTCGGTAATGGAGGCGGCGGCACAGGAACCGGTGATTCCGGTGCAACTGGTGGCGGTGCAGTACACCACGCTCTCGGCGGAACTGCCGGGCAAGATCGACCGCATCACGGTGAAGGAAGGTGACCGCTTCAAGGAAGGTCAGACCCTGGTGGCCTTCGACTGCGTCATCCAGCGGGCGCAGCTGGACGAGGCCCAGGCGGTGCTGGGGGCGGCGGAGAAGTCAAAAACGGTGCATAAGCGGCTGCTGGAGCTGAACTCGGCGGGCACGCTGGAGGCCGAGAAGTCGGCGTCGGACGCCGCCGTGGCCCAGGCCAAGCTCAACTCGGCCCGCGCCGTCACCACCAAATGCGGCATCACCGCGCCGTTCTCCGGGCGGGTGGTGGAGCAGAAGGCTCGGGCTCATCAATACATCCAGGCGGGCCAACCCATCCTCGACATCCTCGACGATTCAGCCCTGGAGGCGGAGTTCATCGTACCATCCGGCTGGGTGCGTAACCTCAAGCCCGGTCTGGTGGTCCAGGTGGCGGTGGACGAGGTCAAGAAGGTCTATCCCGCCAGGATCGCCCGCGTCGGCGCCAAGGTCGATGCGGTCAGCCATTCGGTCAAGGTGGTGGCCGAGGTAAGGGGGGACTATCCCGAGCTGATCGCCGGCATGACCGGTCGGGTCCAGATGCCTGCCCCATGATTGACAACCCGCTGCTGGCACTGCTTGGACTTGAAGAGCACGCCCGCAAGGCGGCCAACTCCACCGAGCTGGGTTTTGTCATGGTCAACGACAGCCGGGCTTTGGCTGCCTATCGCCAAGCGGCTCTAATGATCGACGGCGAAGGCCTGAAGGCGGTGTCGGGTGTCGCCGGCATCGAGGTCGGGGCGCCTTTCACCCTATGGTTGGAGCGGATTTACAAGCGTCTCGCCTCTGACGAAGTCCGCAAAGCCGATTCCGCTGATCTGGATGGCGCTGATGCCGAGGAATGGGCGGAATGGCTTCCCCCTCACGCCCTGCTCTTGCCGTTGAAAGATCGCGATGGCAAACGGCTGGGCACGTTGCTGCTGGCCCGTGACGAGGAGTGGACCGATCAGGACATCGCCCTGTTGGGCCGGGCAGCGGATTTCTACGGCCATGCCTGGGCGGTGCTGCATCATCCGTCGCCCATAACACAATGGAAGCAGAAGCTCACCGCCATTCCCAAATGGCATCTCAAGCTGGCGGCCGGGATTATCCTGGCCCTGCTCTTCCCGGTGCGCCTGTCGGTACTGGCACCAGCCGAGGTGGTGGCTCATAGCCCAGCGGTGATCCGCTCGCCCATGGATGGCGTCATCGAGAAGGTGTTGGTACGGCCCAACCAGCCAGTGGCCGAAGGTGACATGCTGTTCGAACTGGACCGCACCACGCTGACCGGCAAGCTGGAGGTGGCCAAGAAGGCGCTGTCCACCGCCCAGGCGGAATTGGATCAGGCGACCCAGCAGGCCTTCTTCGATCCCAAGGCCAAGGGCACCCTGGCGGTGATCCGCGCCCGTATCGAGGAACGGAGCGCTGAGGTGGCGCAGCTCGAAGATCTGATGGCGCGATCCCAGGTCAAGGCGCCGCGTGCCGGTGTCGCAGTGCTGGATGATCCCGCCGAATGGCAAGGCCGTCCGGTCAATGTGGGTGAGAAGGTGCTGGCGGTGGCGTCGCCCAATGACGTGGAGGTAGAAGCCTGGCTGGCGCCGGCCGATGTCATCGCCTTGGAGAAGGGTGATCCGGTCAACCTGTTCCTCAATGCCGAACCGCTGTCACCGGTTTCGGCCAAGCTGCTTTACGTCACCTACGAAGCGATTCCCCAGCCCGATGGTACCCTGGGTCACCGGATGAGGGCCGAACTGGCCAAGGGTGAGACCGGCCCCCGATTGGGATTGAAAGGCACCGCCCGGCTGGATGGTCATCGGGTGCCGCTGATCTATTGGCTGGCGCGGCGACCCTTGGCGGTCGTGCGCAATTTCCTCGGGATGTAGCGATGGACGCCGCCACCATGCCATTGCCGGGTTTGCGCGACGAGCTGTCGCTGCATCCCGGCCCGCCCTCCCTCGACGGCTCCCCCACCTGGACCATCCGCGATCCGGTGAGGAACCGCTATTTCCGCATCGGCTGGGCCGCCTTCGAGGCATTGAGCCGCTGGGGCGGCACCGCCGGCGAGGTGGCCGAGGCGGTTCGGTCTGAGACCACCATCGACATGACCGATGACGAGGTGATGGACGTCGCCAAATTCCTGTATGGCAACCAGCTGACCCAGGCCAACAGCCATGCTGATACGGCCCGGCTGGCCGAGCAGGCGGCCGCCGAGAAGCACTCGGTGTTCAACTGGCTGCTCCATCATTACCTGTTCTTCCGCATCCCACTGGTACGTCCCGATCGGTTCCTCGGCAAGCTGCTGCCGCTGGTGGCCTGGCTGGGCAGTGTCTGGTTCCGCTGGACCACCTGGGGTGCGCTTCTGCTCGGCTTGGTGCTGGTGGCCCGACAGTGGGATGTCTTCACCACCACCCTGGTCGATACAATCTCGGTCAGCGGCATGGTCAGCTATGGTATCGCTTTGTCGCTGGTGAAGGTGATCCATGAACTGGCCCACGGCCTCACCGCCAAGCGGTTCGGCTGCCGGGTTCCCACCATGGGCGCGGCCTTCCTGGTGATGTGGCCGGTGCTCTATACCGATGTCAACGAGACCTGGACCCTGGCCTCGCGCCGCAAGCGTATTCTGGTCGGGGCGGCGTGCATCATGGCCGAATTGGCG
>CAIUSV010000073.1 GCA_903901915.1 uncultured Rhodospirillaceae bacterium
GCGACCTCGTCGAAGGCTCATGGCAGGAAGGCCGCCAGAAAGTCGGCGCCAAAATGCGCCTCTTCGAGCACATTCGCACCATCACCACCTACTTCGTCTTCCCATCCTGGGGAAGCCTCTTGCGAACAATACGAACCGGAAGGCCGCCCCCGCAGCCACCTTGAGCCGCCCAACCCCACAGCTCACCGCCGTCCCGAAACCTCATACCCCCGCGCAAGCCCATACTGAGAACCGCTGGGGGACGGGAACAGTGTTTGATTTTCCGCCGTGAAAAAGGCATCCTGCGGAGCGCTGTCCAAGGTCCGGGGAGAGGGGAGCTAGACTCGCCCAAGTCTTGGAAGGCTGACGTGGCCATGACGCAGGGTCACATCGCCCGTTTTGCTGCGACGCAGCAATGGGTGGTGCGGGATCTGCCTTCCGGTGTTCTGCCCGGTTGGTGGGTTCTCCTGCGAATTTCAGGGCCGGGTTGTCTTTCGGGCCGGCGGCGTGCCACCTGTCGGGTGGAAGTGTGCGGGAAACTCTGACCTTCAAGGCGGATCCATGGGCGAAACGACGATGACCAAGGGCGAGACCGAGGCGCAGGTGCCGGAGGTGGTGCCGGTGTCGGGCGGCGAGTTGCGCGAACGCGAACAGTCGCCGCCGCCGCTTGCCGTGTTGCGTCAGGACCCGCCGGCCGATTTCCGGGCCCGCGCCGATGGCAGCCGCAATGTCCAGATGTTGGGCAGCGCGGTTTCGGTTCTATGGGCCGGCTTGGCCATCTACTACGCTCACACCTCCATCGGCTGGGGCAATCTTCTGTTCATGCAGCCGCAGGAAATCGGTGGCCTGGCCGGGGCGTTGGTCCTGCCGCTGGCGGTCCTGTGGCTGGTGATCGCCTACCTTGATCGCGGGCGCGAGTTGCGGTCGGTGTCCTACGAGATACGGGAACAGTTGTCCCGCCTGACCTACCCGGCCGAGGGAGCGGAAGCCCGCGTCACGGTGATCGCCGATTCGCTCAAGGCCCAGGCACGAGACCTGTTGAACGCGTCCTCCGTGGCGTCCAGCAAGGGCGAGGCTATCCGCGACATGCTGGCGGCCCAGGTCGAGGCGATGACCAGCGTCGTCGGCCGCGTCAACAGTGAGGCCCAGTCGGCGGTCGATGCCTTGCGCAAGGAAGTGGAGGGGCTCACCCAGGCCGCCGACGCCGCCACGGCGCGGGCGCGGGAGGTCGAGCATCTGCTGCGCATCCAGACCCAGGACCTGTCCAACGTCACCGAGACCTCCGCCGGGCGTATCCGAGAGTTCGGCGATCTGCTGCGCGGTCAGATCGAATCCATCGACACCACCTCTGCCCGGGCCGCCTCGCGCGCCGACGGCGTCGCCGAGCAGGTCCGCACCCAGGCCGAGGCACTCGACCGCACCTCCCAGGCGGCGGTTGCCCGCGCCGAGCAGGTGGTTGCCATGTTCGAGCGCCAGACCGCCCAACTGGGAAGTTCGGCCGAACAGGCCACCAACCGGACCGAGGTGGTGGCCGCCGCCCTGGCCGAGCGCGTCGATGCGCTGGAGAGCCTGTTCACCCGTCAGAACACCGATCTCGATCAGGCCGCCGAGCGTCTCGCCGAACAGACCGGCCGTATTTCGGCGTCGTTGCAGCAGCAGGCCACCGGCCTTGACCAGATCACCGACCGGGTGTTGTCGCGGGTCAAGATCGTCGAGGAGGCGCTGGGCGTCCAGTCGCGCGAGCTGGTTTCGGCCTCGGACCAGGCCATGGCCCGGTTCCGCGAGATCGACGACGTGCTGTCGCGTCACACCGACAACCTGCGGACCGCCGCCGACGATGCCGCCGGTCAGATGGGCGCGGTGGGCGAGGTGTTCGTCCAGCGGCGCGACGATGTCGATTCCGCGGTCGAGCGCGCCATGGCCCGCGTCCGCGAAGTCGCCGAGGGGTTCCAGTCGCAGACCCGTTCGCTGTCGGCCGCTTCCGACCAGATGACGGCGCGTGGCCGCGAGATCACCGAGACGTTGCGGCTGCATATCGAGGATCTCAACAAGGGAGCCGAACGGGCCGCCGCCCAGGCCGAAGCCATTCGCCAATCGCTGCGCAAGCAGGCTGACGAACTGGCTGACGCCGCCAACGTGGTCTCAACCCAGTCCAAATTGTCGGAAGCCTCGCTCAATCAGCAGTCGCGTCATCTCATCGCCACCTCCGATCAGGTGATGGGCAAGGTCAAGACCATTTCCGACACCCTGCGCCAAAGCACCAACGATCTTATCGCCACCTCCAGCAGGGTCGGCGTCGAGCTTGAGGCGGTGGGCGAGGCGTTGCGCCAGCGGTCCACCGATCTTGGCACCGCCGCCACCCGGGCCATCGGCGAAACCGGCGGTGTCGCCGAAATCCTGGAGAAGCGTTCGGAGCAGCTGGGTGCGGTATCCGAACAACTGGGGTCGCGCGTGCGCGCCGCCACCGAGGTACTGCGCAAGCAGACCGAGCAGGTGGTGGCCTCGGCCGATCAGGCCGAGGCGTCGGTCACCGCCGTGGGCGAGGCGCTTCGTGTCCAATCACAGGCGCTGGCCCGCGTCGCCGACGATTCCACCGATGTCCTCAAGGCGTTCGGCCAGGCCATTCAGAAGAACGCGGTGGAACTGGGCGAGGCCGCGCAGCAGGTGTTCGCCCAGTCCCAGACCGCCGGTGACGGCTTGCGCAACATCAGCCGCGATTTCGAGGAGGCCTCCAACAAGACCGCCTCCCAGGTCACCGCCGCCGGCGACATGCTGCGCGCCGGTATCCGCGAACTCACCGCGTCGTCGGAGCGCATTACCGCCCAGGTCCGCGCCGCCGGCGACGGTCTGCGCCGTCATGCCACCGAGCTGCAGGACTCCACCGAGCGCACCACCGCCAAGCTGGAAGCCTCGTTCGAGATGGTGCGCAGCAAGTCCAACGATCTCGGCATCACCGGTGACCGGTTGGCCCAGCAGGCGGAAAGCTTCGGCAACAGTTTCTCGCGTCAGGTCGAGGAATTGGTCAATGCCTCCAAGCTGGCCGAGATCCGTGGTCAGCAACTGGACGACAAGCGGTCGCAGGCGTCGGTCGAACACTTCCTGCAAAGCGCGGCATTCATCGTCGAGAAGTTGCAGTCGCTGTCGGTGGATATCGGGCGCATCTTCAACGCCAACATCGACGAGAAGGCGTGGCGCGACTTCCACGCCGGCGACCAGAGCATATTCGTGCGCAAGATTCTCAAGAATCTCGATAAGCACCAGATGGCTTCGATCAAGAACAAGTTCGAGGACGACGGCGACTTCCGCGAATACGTCACCCGCTATCTGGCGGAATTCGAGGCTCTGCTCAATCAGGCCCGCAACTCCGATCATATGGACGTGCTGACCGGTACCTTCACCTCGTCGGAGGTCGGCAAGCTTTATCTGGTGCTGGCCCGTTCGTTGGGCCGCCTGGAGTAGCTATCCTCTCCCCCCGGGGGGAAAGGGAAACGGCGCCGGAGTGATCCGGCGCCGTTCTTATTCGTGCCCGGCGACCGGGCGAGGCCGGTACGGCGCTTCCAGGGTCGCCACCTCGTCGTCCGACAGCATCAGTCCGAGGCCGGCGACGGCGTCGTCGAGATGATGCGGCTTGGAGGCGCCGACGATGGTGGACGAGATTCCCGGCCGGCTGGCGACCCAGGCCAGCGCTACCTGCGCCGGCGGCACTCCCCGGGCGGCGGCAACCTGTTCCACCGCATCGACGATGGCGTTTTCTTCGTTGTGGTGGTCGTACCATTTGTGCGCCGGCGCATCGGTGGCGGCCCTGAGGGTCCGGCTCTTGCGCGAGCCGGCCAGCAGGCCGCGCGCCAGTGGCGACCACGGCGTGACGCCTACGCCCATCTCGCGGCAAAGCGGCAGCATCTCGCGCTCTTCCTCGCGGTAGATCAGGTTGTAATGGTTCTGCATCGAGACGAATCGGGCGAGGCCGTGGCGTTCCTGGAGGTCGAGCATTCTCTGAAATTGCCAGGCGTACATCGAGGACGCGCCGATGTAGCGCGCCTTGCCCGAGCGCACCACCGTATCCAATGCCTCGATGGTTTCCTCGATCGGAGTCTCGGGATCGAAGCGGTGGACGACGTAAAGATCGACGTGGTCGGTGCCCAAACGCCGCAGCGAGGCGTCGATGCTCGACAGGATATGCTTGCGCGACAGCCCCTGGTCGTTGGGCTTGGCGCTCATCGGATGAAAGACCTTGGTGGCGATGACCACATCGTCGCGCGAGGCGAAGTCGATCAGGGCGCGGCCCAGGATGGCTTCGCTTTCCCCGGTGGAATACATGTCGGCGGTGTCGAAAAAGGTGATGCCCAGGTCCAGGGCCTTGCGGATGAAGGGGCGGCTGGCACCCTCGTCCAGTACCCATTCGCGCCATTCGGGGCGGCCATAGGTCATGCAGCCGAGGCAGAGGCGCGAGACCTTCATGCCGGTGGAACCGAGACGTACATAGTCCATGGACTCAATCCTTCAAAGACAGAGGCAAGGGGGAGGCGCCGGACCGTGACGTCCGGCGGGCAGGGACGGCCGAACAGGCGTATCCGTCGATTTTGGCGTCGAGAATGAGAAGGCATGACCGCAGCTCGGCGACGCGAGCCCGGACGCGATCGCGATGGTCTTCCAGCAGCCTGCGGCGCTCGGCCTCGGTATCTTGTCCCCGTGTCCGCAATTCGGCGTAGCGCAGCATGCCGCTGATCGGCATCCCGGTGGTCTTGAGGCGTCCGAGGAATTCGATCCAGCCGAGGATGGAGGCGTCATAGTCGCGTTGCCCCGACCGGTCGCGTGACGCATGGGGAAGCAGGCCGATCCGTTCGTAGTACCGTAGCGTATGGGCCGTCAGTCCCGTACGCCGTGCCAACTCGCCGATCTTCATGAAAGCCTCTTTCCCGTCACCACTTCGGCAAGCGTACGGGTTCGAGCGCACTCGAGGTCAAGGGGTAAAATCGTCGTCGCCGAGGCGCATCCTGACGCCCGGCGATTTGGGCCGTGGTGTCGCCGGCTCGGGGCGCCGGGGAGACTCCGCTTCCAGCTTGGCCCGCGTCAGGGTGCGGATACGGCCACCGGCGGCGATCAGTACGGTGAAGGGGCGGCGGAACAGTGGCTTGAAGGGAGGGGACAGCACGTCGCTTCCTCGCCCCAGGCCGCCAAATCCGGGCAGCAGCACCCGCCGACCGTCGAAGGCATAGCAGGGCAGGGCCACCGGGCCGTCACGTCCCCCCAGCACCGCTTGCGGCGCTGGCCGAGCGGCAACCTCGCCGGGCGGTGCATCCGGGCTGGCGTCGAGGCGGAATGTCAGTGGGCCGCAGACATGCTCGTCCGCCCGGACCCAGGTCCAGTCATGGGCGGCCACCAGTTCGGTCAGGGCGGCGGCGTCGCTTCGGGCCAGTCCGCCTTCGTCGAACAGCGCCGGCAGCACGGGACCCAGCCATATCACGGCGCGGGGACGTCGTCGGCGCAGCAGCGTCGCCAGCAGTTTGATCATCGCCGGGGCGGTGCGGGATCCGTTGGCAACCTGCGGCTCGGCGACCGCGACCAGATGTTGCCTCGGCCAGATCAGGGCGCCGGCCCCGTCGGGCAGCAGATGGGCTCCGTTGACCAGCATGTCAGGCCAAAGCTCCGCGCAATTCGGCCAACCGCCGTTCCAACTCCTCCGGTGGATAAGGGCGGGGCGGCGCCATGCCCCACACCGGCCGGGGCCATGCCGGGTCGGACTCGAAACGGGCGATGACGTGGACATGCAACTGGGGCACCATGTTGCCCAGCGCCGCAACGTTGATGCGGCGGGGTTGGAGCTGGGCGCGCAGGGCGGTCGATGCCCGCGCCACCTCGGCGATCAGGATCGCCTGGTCGGCGGGGGCGAGGTCGGTGATTTCGACGGTATCGGCGCGGCGTGGCACCAGGATCAGCCAGGGGTAGGCGCAGTCGTTCATCAGCAGCACCCGGCACAGAGGCCAGTCGGAGATGAAGGCGGTATCGCCGTCAAGCCTGGGGTGGAGAGCGAACATATGCTATTACTCCCGATTGCGCCGGTCCCCGCATTCGCGGTATCACCGGAGCAGAACTTTTCCAAGGTGTCTGTTCGATGCGTCGCAACCGCTCCAATCCGTTCGGTCGTCTGTTCTCGGCGGCGGCGGTTACGCTTCTGTGCACGGTGCTTGGCTTGGCCGTGGTCGAATACGCCTCCGGCTGGGCGCTGAAGCTGATCCGCGACAAACGGCCCGCTTTCTCGACGGCCTATTCCTCGGACGACTTCCGCAAGCTTTACGACACCGATGACCCCACGCGCTACCAGGAAATTTTGTCCGAGAGCTGGCGCCAGTCCGACACCATCTACAGCCCGTTCGTCGAGTATAGGATGGCGCCCTACCGGGGCAAACACTTCACCATCACCGAGGATGGCTATCGCGCCAATGGCGGCGAACCCCAGGATCTCAACGCTCCCGGTCGCAAGGTGTTTGTGTTCGGGGGCTCCACCGCCATGGGAATCGGTGTCGCCGATGACGAGACCATTGCCGCCTATGTGGCCAAGGCGCTGAAGGCGGCCGGTCGCGGCGATGTTCAGGTGTTCAATTTCGGGGTGGTGTCATATTTCTCGACCCAGGAACGCATTGCCCTGGAACGCCAGCTGACCGCCGGGGTCAAGCCCGATGTGGCGGTGTTTATCGACGGTATCAATGATTTCTACTACTGCACCGTTCCGGACGTCAGCGCCTGGAACGAGCGGCTGATCCAGCTGACGCGGGCGCGGTCGCGCATGCCGCTGGCGCTGGAACTGTCGTACCGCTCCAACGTGGTGCAACTGGCCCGTCACCTGGGTGGCGACAAGTCGGTGTCGGTGCGCGAGTGGGGTAGTTTCTGCGAGACCGAGGCTGATGTGGACAAGGTGGTCCTGCGTCTCGACACCAACCGCCGCATGATCGACGCTACCGCCGAGCGAATGGGATTCAAGGCGCTGTTCGTGCAGCAACCGGTGCCCACCTACGCCTACGACAACCGCAAGCGTCCCTTTCCGGTCAAGGAAGAGATGCTGGGCTATCACATGAATTCCGCCCGCGGCTATCCCAAGATGGCGCAATTGCGCGCCCAGGGGCAGTTGTGGGAGCACGGCCTGCTGTGGCTGGCCGAGCTGGAGCCGGCGGCCGAAGCCAATGCCTACATTGATACCATCCATTACTCGCCACGCTTCAACCAGGCCATCGGCGAACGCATCGCCCAGGCGATTCTCGACGGCGGCCTGCCGTCTTCGCCCTGACGCATCGGTGCCTTGCGATTCCTTTTGTTGTGTGTGACGAACGGTGTGGACAGAATAGCGTCAACGGCGGGGTAGTGTTGTTCGGGCTGGACCGGGGCACGGATCATCGTCGATTGAATTGTTCTGGGAGGGCCCATGGCTCCGGCGAGTTCGTCCGAGTTCAATTGGGGTGACGCGCTGGCCGAGCTGGGCGGGCCGTCGCCAGGGATGCTGAACATCGGCGTCGCCTGTGCCGATCGCCATGTCGCCGCCGGTGCCGGCGATCGGGTGGCGGTGCGGTGCCTCGGTCGTGGCCGCGAGCGCAGGGATATAACCTTTCGGCAATTGTCCGACCTGTCGGGTCGCGCCGCCGCCGTGCTGGCGGAGTTGGGCGTAAGGCCCGGCGATACCGTGGCGGTGTTGCTGGGGCGGGTTTCGGGGCTTTTTGCCACCGCGCTGGGGATCTGGAAGGCCGGGGGCATCTACTGCCCACTGTTCGCCGCCTTCGGTCCCGGCCCGATCCGCTCGCGCCTCGAGCTGGGACGGGCGCGGGTGCTGATCACCTCGGATGAATTGTACGCCCGTAAGGTCGCCGGGGCACGGTCAAGCCTGCCCCAGCTGGAACATGTGTTGCTGCTGGGAGAGGATGGCGCGTGTGCCAAGGTCCATCCTGGCTGTTCCGATTTCGGCGCTCTGATGGCGGCCGCTCAGCCGGCTCCGTCGGTGTCGACCCGGCCCGACGATCCGGCTTTTCTTCATTTCACCAGCGGCACCACCGGCACTCCCAAGGGGGCCGTCCATTCCCATCGCGCCGCCCTGGCCCATCTGGCCACCGCCCGCAAGGTATTCGGCCTGACCGAGGCCGACGTGTTCTGGTGCACCGCCGAACCCGGCTGGGTGACCAGCACGGCCTACGGCGTCATCGCCCCGCTGGTCTGCGGCGCCACCGCGCTGATCGACGAGGTCGATCTTGAGCCGCGCCGCTGGTACGGCATTCTGCACGACGAAAACGTCACCGCCTGGTACACCACTCCGACCGCCATCCGCACCATGATGCGGTTCGGTGCCGCACTGGCGCGGTCTTACCGGGCCAACTCGCTTCGCGTCGCCGCCAGTGTCGGCGAGCCGCTCAATTGCGAGGCGGTCCTGTGGGGCGAGAAGGCGTTGGGAGTTCCCTTCCTCGACACTTGGTGGCAGACCGAGACCGGCGCCATCGTCATCGCCAATGCCCCCGGCGATGGCCGTCGTCCCGGCAGCATGGGCCGACTTCTGCCGGGGGTCGAGGCGGCGGTGATGCGCTGCGACGGGTCGGAGGCAAAGCCGGTCGAGAGCGCCGATGTGGTGGGCGAACTGGCTATCCGGGCGGGCTGGCCGTCGATGTTCGCCGGCTATCTCGGCGACGGCAAGGATCCGTCGCCGTGTTTCCGCTATGGCTGGTACTTTACCGGCGATCTGGTGCGCCGCGACGACGATGGCTTCTTCTGGTTCGTCGGCCGGGTTGACGACATGATCAAGTGCGGTGCCCTTCAGATCGGTCCGTTCGAGGTCGAGGCGGTGCTGATGGACCACCCCGCCGTCGCCGAGGTCGGTGTCGTCGGCAAGCCCGATCTGCTGTTGCGCGAGGTGCCGGTGGCGTTCGCGGCGCTCAATCCCGGGTTCGATGCCGGCGACGCCCTGAAGACGGAACTGCTGTCCTTTGCCCGTCAGGAATTGGGGTCTACCATGGCCCCGCGCGAGATTCTGTTCGTCGCCGAGCTGCCCAAGACCACCACCGGCAAGATCATGCGCCGGGTGCTCAAGGCCAAGGCGGTGGGCGAGCCCGATGGCAGCGATGCACTGTCCGTTCAGCGGCCCTGTCCCGGCCGCTACGATGACGAGTAGCCGAATTTCTTGACATTGCACTGCGAAGGGCGCAAGGTCCGCCCGCCTGGACGATCCGCGTTCAGTCTGCTCGCGACAGCGCGCAAGGGTGGTGGCTGTACCGGTCCCTCCTGCGTCCCGAGCCTTCCATTCCCTGACCATAGCCCTTTGGCCGCGCGTCCATGGGGGTACCTCCCGGGCCACGCATGCCGCGCGGCCCTTGATGCCGTCCCTGCTGCTGATTGTGCGCGGGTGCGACGGCTTGTCTACGAAAGAGAGTTCATGACCCTGTTTTCCGATCTCGGCTTGGCCGAAACCCTGCTGAAGGCGCTGTCCGCCGAGGGCTATACCACCCCCACCCCGATCCAGGAGCAGTCCATTCCCCATCTGCTCGAAGGTCGCGACGTGCTCGGCCTCGCCCAGACCGGCACCGGCAAGACGGCGGCGTTCGCCCTGCCGCTGTTGCAACGGCTGGAGCAGAACAAGATCCATGCCAAGCCCAAGAGCTGCCGCGTCCTGGTCCTGACCCCTACCCGTGAATTGGCGGTGCAGGTCGGTCAGAGCTTCCGTACCTACGGCTGCCATCACCGGCTGCGCCACGCCCTGGTGTTCGGTGGCGTCGGCATGGTGCCGCAGATCAAGACCATGGCCGGCGGCGTCGATATCCTGGTGGCGACCCCCGGTCGCCTGCTCGATCTGATGAGCCAGGGCGCCATCCGCCTGGATTCGGTCGAGGCCCTGGTGCTGGACGAGGCCGACCGCATGCTCGACATGGGTTTCATCCTGCCGATCCGCAAGATCGTGGCGGCGGTGCCGAAGTCGCGCCAGACCGTGCTGTTCTCGGCGACCATGCCCGACAGCATCGTCGGCTTGGCCAATAGCGTCCTGCACCAGCCGGTGCGGGTCGAGGTTACGCCGGTGTCGTCCACCGTCGATAAGATCGAGCAGAAGGTCATGTTCGTCGACCGCGAGAACAAGCGCACCCTGCTGACCGAGATTCTGGCCGGGGCATCGGTCGGTCGGGCGCTGGTGTTCACCCGCACCAAGCACGGCGCCAATCGCGTCGCCGAACTGTTGGAAAAGGCCGGCGTCACCGCCGACGCCATTCACGGCAACAAGTCCCAGGGGGCGCGGCAGAAGGCGCTGGCCGACTTCAAGGACGGTCGCATCAAGGCGTTGGTTGCCACCGACATCGCCGCCCGTGGCATCGATGTCGACGGCATTACCCATGTGGTCAATTTCGAGCTGCCCAACGAGCCGGAAAGCTATGTCCACCGCATTGGCCGTACCGCGCGCGCTGGCGCCAGCGGCATCGCGCTCAGTCTGTGCGACGGCGACGAGGTCGCCTATCTGCGCGCGATCGAAAAGACCATCCGCCAGGCGGTTCCGGTGGATTACGACCACGCCTACCACGCGCCGCATATCGCGTCGCGCGGGACCGCCGGCGGCCGGCCCGTCGGCAAGCCCCGGCCCCAGGGTTCTTCCCGTCCGCCCCAGGCGTCCCATGGTGCGCCGCGCGGCGGCCATTCGGCCTCGGGGCAACCGCAGTCGGCCCGGTCCGGCCATGGCGGTCATGCCAACGCCAACGCCAATGCGGGCGGCAGGGCGCAGCAACAACGCCCGGCCCAGAAAGCCGGCTTCCGGGGGATGCCCGGCGGCGCCGCCAAGGCGGCGCGGGGCTAAGCCAGAACCATACGGGCGAGGCGGCCGACATTGCTGCTGCACGGCAGGCCGGGATCGTCGATCTCGGCCAGTCCGTACCAACCCACCTCGGCGGCATCGTCGCCCGCCACGGCTTCGCCGCTTCGCCAGTGGCACTGCACGACGTTGAGGACGAAGTGATAGCGGACCCTGCCTTCGGGGTCGCGGGTGATGACGTCGAACACGTCGATCACCCGTCCGGCGTCGGCGACCAGCCCGGTTTCCTCGCGGAGTTCACGTCGCGCCGCCTCGGCGGTTGTCTCGCCGATTTCGATCAGCCCGCCGGGAAACCCCCACTTTCCCTTGTCCGGCTCCTTGGCGCGCAGCACCATCAGCACGCGGCGGTCGCGGACCACCAGGGCGAGGACGCCGGGAAGGGGATGGGCGGGGTATTGTCTAGGCATGTGGCGCCACGGTGATACCCGGAGCGCCGTCGGCGACCACGCGGTTGCGGCCCATGGATTTGGCGGCATAGAGATTCTCGTCGGCCAGGGACAGGGCCTGCTCGAGGGAGACGTCACCGCCGAGAGTCGCGATGCCGAAGCTCGCGGTGATAGAGATCCCGACGTCCTTGTGGTGGATGATCTGGGCGGAAATGGCGTGGCGAATCCGTTCGGCCACCGAGGTGGTGTTCTCCGGCGTCGAGCCCGGCAGCGCCATGGCGAATTCCTCGCCACCCATCCGGCCACAGATATCGACGTCACGCAAATGCGAGCGCAGGATTCCGCTTATCGCCTTCAGCACCGCGTCGCCGGCGGCGTGGCCATGGGTGTCGTTGACCCGCTTGAAGAAATCCACATCCATCATCATCATCGCCATCGGCTGCCCGGCGCGCAGGCACAGGCGGCGGCACTTCTCGGCATGTTTGAGGAAGGCGGCGCGGGAGGCCAGGCCGGTCAACTCGTCCTCGGTCGCCAAGCGCAGCATCGTCCGGTCGCTGTCTTCCTTGACCAGCAACAAGAAGCCGAAACCGTCCGAGATGGAAAAGACATAGGCGACGATGAACAGCGCCTGATTGAGCACGCTTGTGCTGGCGGGACTCCAATCGGTACTGGTCAGCGCCACAATCGCCCGTGTGGCCGAAGTTCCTGAAATCAAGGCATTGCTGAGCACCAGAACCAGTTGCACCATCGAACGCGAACGCCTGGCCTTTGCCATGGCAAGGGCGTTAAGGCCGGTCAGCACGGCGATGGCGGCGGAAAAGACCGTCGCCATATGCTTGGCTTCGAGGCCGTGCGCCAACAGGGCGACCGCGAGATTGTAGAGCGCCAGCAGACCGACCAGTATGCCGAACGCCGCGCGCCGTTTATCGCGAAGCCCGGCATAGCCCAGAAATGCCGTCAGTTCAAAAAAGCAGCCGATCAGGACGATGGAATTGGCGCCATAGCCGAAGGGGAAGGGGATCTGCGCCTTGAGGACGATGCCGGCAATGCCGATCCCCTTGAGGATTTGTCCGATCGACCAGGTGCGGACGATCGAGCGCTCCGGACTCGCCGAAACGTAAGCCATCATCATCAGGCCAAACAGCAGGTTGCTTATGCTCAGCGCGATCCACAGGGTCTTGGTGTCGAATGGCACCCGAATGTCCTTTTCAACGCGGCCGGCTCGCCTTCGGGCGATGACCGTTCGGCCTATCCCATGGCCAAACCATGTCATTGCTTGTCGGGGGGCGGGCCGGGTCTTAAGCTGCCCCCAAGGTGGTGGTGCCCGTGGGCGCTCTTGATTGGGAGGGTAGTCATTTCGGCGACCGGCCGCAATGAGCTGACCGACCGGCTCGTCGTTTCCGGCGGGGCGGTGGGGGCGTCGCTGGCATTCGTGGCGGCGGCGTTGACGGGCGGTGGCGTCTGGATTGCCGACGGTGCTGCCGGAACGCTGTCGCTGCTGGTGGCCGGATCGACGCTGGGCGGCCTCGTCGCCGGCATGATGCTGGGGGGGCGGATCGGCCGTCGGCTGTCCCGCCTTGCCGTCGCCGCCCAGTCGCGCACCGGTTTTCACGATGCCGCCGCCGCCTTCCGATTGGAGGGTGAGGATGCGGCTGGGCGGCTGGGCCGGTCCGTTGCCGAGCTGCTTGACCACCTTGGCGCCGGATATGACGAGATGGAGCGGCACAGCAGGGATCTGGTCAACAATGCCGAGCGGGTGGCGCAATTGGGCAGCGCCTGCCGCGATCTGATCGCCGATCGGTCGGAATGGTCGGAGGGTTTTCACGCCATTCTCGGTCTGACACCCGGACAGTGTCAGCCGTCGCCGGAAGTGTTTCTCGACTGCGTCCATCCCGCCGATCGTGATAAGGTGTGGGAGCTTTGGTCGATGGTGCTGGCGGGAGGAGCCGCCAAGGGCACGGACTTTCGCGTCGTTCGTCCGGATGGCGAGATCCGTACGCTTTATGGTCGGTCCGAGGTGGTGCGCGCCTCCTCCGGACAGCCGATCCGAATCAACTCAACCATTCAGGACATCGGCGAACGAAAACGCCTGGAAGACGAACTGGACGGGTTGATCCGCGAGTTGTGGCGTTCCAACGAGGAGTTGGAGCAGTTCGCCTATGTCGCCTCTCACGACCTGCGCCAGCCGCTTCGGGTGGTCGGCAGCTACGTGTCGCTGATGGAGGAGGACCTGCAAGGGCATTTGACGGGCGAGACCGAGGAGTACATGGCCTTCGTCCGCGATGGAGTGCGCCGGATGGATCGGCTGATCACCGACCTGCTGACCTATTCCCGGGTGGGGCGGACATCCGCCGATCGGCCGGTTTCCATCGCCGATTCACTGGGGGCAGCCATGGCCGATCTGCAATTCGAGATCGAGGATGCCGGGGCGGTGATCCGGATCTTGGACCCGCTCCCCACGGTGATGGGGGATGAATCGGAGATGGAGCGGCTGTTCCAGAACCTGTTGGGCAACGCCATCAAGTATCGCCGCCCGGACCGGTCGCCGGATATCCGCGTCGCCTGTGCCGACCTGGGGGGGGCGTGGGGCATTTCGGTCGCGGATAACGGCATCGGCATCCCCCCCGAGCATGCTGAACGGGTGTTCGGCATTTTCCAGCGCCTGCATGCCCGCGACGAGTTCGAGGGCACCGGGGTCGGGTTGGCCATCGTCAAGAAAATCGTCGAACGTCACGGCGGCTCCATCCGGGTTCAACCCGCCGAGGGCGGCGCCGTCCTGGCGCTGACTTGGCCGAAGATGAGGCCTGTGGTCGAGGAGAACTAGCCCCTTGCCGGATTCGCGATTTTGCGACAGGGTGCGGCTGGGGCTGAACCTGCACGGTCGAGGCCGCTTTGAGCGACAAGGACAGTCACGACGTTCTGCTGGTCGAGGACGACCCCGGCGACGCGGGGTTGGTGCGAATCGCCATGCGCCGGTCACGACATGCCACCCGATTGCATCACGTCAAGGACGGTGTCGAGGCGATGGCCTTTCTTCGGCGGGGCGCCGGCCATGCCCAAGCGCCGCGTCCCGATCTCGTCCTGCTCGACCTCAATCTGCCCGGATGCAGCGGTCACGAAGTCCTGGAGGAAATCCGCGCCGATTCGCTGTTGCGCTGTATCCCGGTGGTGATTCTGTCCACCTCGGGGGCGGAGCGCGACATCAAGAAGGCGTATACCCTGGGGGCAAGCGGATACGTGTCGAAGCCCATGGACGTGGACGCCTTCACCCGCGCCATCCACTCCATCGAGGATTTCTGGTTTGGCACCGCCCGGCTGCCGGGATGATATGAATCCGTCCGTCCGGGTCCTGTTGCTGGAGGATGACCCCGCCGATGCCCGGCTGGTGGGGCAGATGCTGCGCCGGGTGAAGACCACGCCGTTCCACGTCACCGTGGTATCGCGCCTGTCGGAGGCGGTGGCCAGGCTGGCCGAGGATGCCGCCAGTTTCGACGTGGTGCTGGCCGATCTCGGTGTTCCCGATTCCACCGGCATCGCCACCCTGAACGGCCTGACCGCAGCGGCGCCGCGGCTGCCGGTGGTGGTGCTGACCGGCAATGACGACGATGCGGTGGCGCTGGAAGCGCTCAAGCGTGGCGCCCAGGACTATCTGGTCAAGGGAATCGGCGACGCCTTCATTCTGTCGCGGGTGGTGCGCTACGCCATCGAGCGCAAACTGGCCGAGGAGGCGCTGCGCGAGGCGCGCGATACCGCCGAGAAGGCGGCACGGGCCAAGACCGTCTTTCTTGCCATGATGGGGCATGAAATCCGCACGCCGCTCAACGGTGTGCTCGGCATGGCGAGGCTGCTGTTGGAAACGCCGCTGGACGGCAGCCAGCGGTCGTATGCCCGGACCCTGGTGTCATCGGGGGAATTGCTGCTGGGGCTGGTCAACGATGTCTTGGACTTCGCCCGCCTGGACGCCGACGGCCTGACCCTGGAACACGAGCCGTTCAATATTCCGGAAACGGTGGAGGAGGTGCGGATGCTGCTGGCGTCGCGCGCCGCCGAAAAGGGGTTGGCGTTGACATGCCGGTTCTTTCCCGGCCTTGGGAGCGACGTGGTCGGCGATCGCATGCGGCTACGCCAGATCCTCTACAATCTGGTGGGAAACGCCATCAAGTTCACCGATACCGGCAGCGTCACCATCATCGTCGAACCGCGTCCGGACGCGGGCGAGTGTCAGACGCTTCGCTTTTCCGTCATCGACAGCGGCATCGGCATCTCGACCGAGGTCGGACGCAATCTGTTCACCGAATTCTGGCAGGGCGAAAGTGGCGCCGCCCGCCGCTTCGCCGGTGCCGGACTCGGGCTGGCCATCTGCAAACGCCTGGCTACGTTGATGGGCGGAGACATCGACTACCGCAGCGCGCCCGGCCAAGGCAGCGTTTTTCATGTCGATCTGCCGTTGGCGACCCTCGACCCCGGACCCGCTTCCGCCGATGGCGCGTCACCGCCGGCCACCCGGTCCCGCCGGGTGCTGCTGGTGGACGACAACGAAGTCAACCGCGAGGTCGCCGCCGGCTTGCTGGAACGCCGAGGCCACACCGTGGTGTGCGCCAATGACGGCTTCGAGGGGGTGGCGGCGGCCCGGTCGGGAGGGTTCGATCTGGTGCTGCTGGATATGCGCATGCCGGGCATGGATGGTATCGAGACCGCCCAGGCCATTGGCGCCCTGCCGGGCGATCCCGGCCGGGTTCCCATGTATCTCGTGACCGCCAACCCGGTGCATGAGGATGAACGGCGCTGGCGCGAGGCGGGAATCCGGGGCTGTATCGCCAAGCCGTTCCGCGTGAAAGACATCGGTAGGCTGATGGCGGAAATCGACGGCCGGGATCGTTCGGCCGCTCCCGTGGCCGAGCCGGAGCCCCAGTTCCCTGTCCTGGATCTTTCCGGGCTGATGGCGGATATGCGTGATCTCGGTCGCGATCGCATGGCCGGGCTGGTCGATCTGTTCCGGCGTTCCTCCTCGGTTGATCTTCAGGCTATTCGGACCCACGCCGGAGGTGGTGCGTGCGAGCAACTGGCTCAGGTGTCCCATCGCATGGCCAGTGCCGCCGCCAGCCTGCATCTGAAGCGGCTTACCGCTGCTTGCCGCGCGGTCGAGGATGCCGCCCGCCGTGGCGACGCCGCGACCGCGACGGCCCGGGCGGTGGAACTCGACGGATTGTGGGACGCTTCGCTTACCGCCCTGATCCAGGCCCTTGGGTAGGGCTCAGCCCGCCACCAGCCGGTAGCCGACCCCGTGGACGGTCAGGATGACGGACGGATGGCGCGAGTCGGCTTCAATCTTGCGCCGCAGGCGGCCGACCAGGACGTCGATGGTGCGGTCGATCACCGCCTCGCCATCGTGCTGGGTCATGTCGAGCAGTTGATCCCGCGTCAACGCCCGGCCGGCGTTGCGGGCAAGGGCGGCCAGGACATCGAACTCGCCCCGGGTCAGCCGCACCACCTTGCCGTCGGGGGAAAACAGCTGGCGGGCGTCGCAGTCGAGGCGCCAGCCGGCAAAAGAGTGAACCCCCGACGCCGACCGCTCGGCCGCCATGGTGGGGGCTACCCGGCGTTGCAGATTGCGCACCCGGACCGCCAGCTCACGCGGATTGAACGGCTTGGTGATGTAATCGTCGGCGCCGATCTCCAATCCGACGATCCGGTCGGTCTCGTCCTGGCGGGCGGTGACCAGGATGATGCCGACCGAGGACTTGGCGCGCAGCTCGCGAGCCAGGATCAGGCCGCTTTCGTCGGGGAGGTTGATGTCGAGCAGCACCACGTCGGGTACGGCCCGTGCCACGGCGGCCTTCATGTCCTTGGCGTCCGCCGCTTCGCTGACCTGGAAGCCTTCCGCCGTCAGGTAGGCGGCGAGCTTTGAGCGCGTTACCGGTTCATCTTCGACAATCAGGACGTGAGCTTTCGTCGACACACCGTTCTCCGGCCGACCGATACCGTTTCATTCATGAGGTGTTTACAGGGTATTGGTCGACGATTCAATCACCGCCGTAATTCTGTTTTGATAATGCCGGTATAAGGCGATTCATGGTGGACCGGCTCGATTGGAAATGCCGGTTCGGGGACTTGGAGTCGTCCGTTGCGCAGGCCGGTGGCTTTCATGGAACGCTTTGACGACGGCAGCATGACGCTGCCGATTGCGGTGTTCGGTGTGCTGCTTGTGGTGGTGATGTGGGCGGGGGTGTGGTGGAACGTCGGCGCGGCGCATGGGCTGCTGCCGCTGTCGGTGCTGCCATGGGGTGATGTCCTTGGACTGGCCGTGGCGGTGGTGCTGCCGACCGTTGGCGTCCTCGGGGCCGCGGCACTGCTGCTTCAGGCGTTGCGTTGTCAGCGTCGGGTCGTCGACGATCTGCGTCTCAAGGAAATCGAGCTCGACGAGAATCGCGCTCGGCTGCGTCGCTACGTCGCCGATTTTGAACGTATCGCCGATATTGCCGACCATGACTTGCAGGAGCCGCTGCGACGCGTGGTGGCCTATTCCCAGTTGCTGGCCGAACACGGCGGCGGCAGCGCCGATGACGAGGTTAAATCCTACGTTTCGCATCTGGTGGACGGGGCATGGCGGATGAAGGCGATGGTCGGCGGTCTGCGTGCCTTCGTGGCTGTCGACAGTCTGCCGGTGGGATTTGAAAAGACCTCGGCAACCGCGGCACTGACGATCGCCCGCAAGCGGGTCGGCGAGGCGCTGACCTCGGCCGGGGTGGCTCTGGTGGTCGATCCCCTGCCCGAGGTGGCGGCCGATCAGGCGTCGCTGGTGGAGATCTTCGCGCAGCTTATCGACAATGGTGTGCGTTACCGGGCGCAATCCCGCCGGCCGGTCATTCACGTCTCGGCCAGCCGAGAGAACGGCATGGTGGCATTCCGCGTGTCCGATAACGGCGTCGGTATCGAGGCCGCCGGGGTGGCGCGCATGTTCGAGATTTTTCATCGCCCCCAGGGGGCGGAGACGCGGCAAGGCATCGGCATGGGCTTGGCGGTGGTCCGCCGTCTGGTCGAACGCCTTGGCGGGTCGGTCTGGGTTGAATCCGAGAAGGGCAACGGCAGCACCTTTGGATTTACCCTTCCGGCCGAACCGGCGGCCGAAATGATCGCTTCGCACTCGGAACAGGAGGCGCAAGCCGCCTGATCCCGGTGGCACGGTCCATTCGCGGCAATCCCCGAACCCCACTGCCGCGGGTGGAATCGACGAGAGGGGGGATGCCCCCAACTTCCCCTCTCTCGACGCCACCCGTGCGAAGTCTACGGTGTTCCTCCGCGGTCATCCCCGAACCCCAGTACCGCGGAGGGGCTTGGAGAGGGAGCGGCCCCCAAGCGCTCCCTCTCCTCTTTATCCTCTCCGCGGCGGCAGGCCGTTTACTGGGGGGGGACGGGGATGATCAGGGCCGCCGCCTTTTCCAACGCAACCTTCAGATGGCCTAGCGTGACCACCAGATCCTTGCGGGCTTGCGCCTGGATATTGGGCGGGTCCTTGGCGTCGGGTATGAGGGTCAGGGCCTCCAGGGCATGGCGGGCGGCCAGTCTGGCCGGTGGATTGCCGCCGTCCTTGGCCAAGGTGTCGAGGGCGGCGATTTCGTCGCGCGGGTGTTTCTGGAAGGGATGGCGCAGGTAATATTCGACATTCATTCCGTCGGCGTGGAAATGGGCGAACAGCCCCGCGTCCTGGGAGGACAACTCGTTGAGCAGAATCATGGTGAACCAGCCCAGGGTGAATTCCGACAGGTTGGCGCCGCGCTGGGTCTTCTGGATGAAGGTGTCGATCTTGTCGACATCGGCCATGATGTCTTGCTGAAACTCGATCCGTTCGTTGCTGATTTCCTCGGGCGTTGCGGTGGCGGATGGCGGTTGTTGCGGGCCGCAGGCGGCGATTCCGACGACGATGGCCAGGGACGCGAGGGCGGACGACAGCCGTTGGGCGAGGCGGCCGATCATGACGGCGCCAGTCGGGGCTTGCGTTCCAGTGTCGCCAGAATGTCGGTCAGGCTGGCGGAGCGGGCCAACTCGCGGCCACCGGCGGTGACCGTCCAGCCGTCGTCGTATCGTCCGCTCGCCGATTTGGTGATGGTGAAGACCGGTCGTTCCTGGGTGTGACGGAAGATCGAGAATACCGCCCGGTCCGGTTCCAGGTCGATGGCGTAGTCGCGCCACTCGCCGCCGGCGACGCGGGCGGCGTAGAGCGTCAGCAACTGGGTCAGTTCGTGCCGCTCGAAATGAATCAGCCCGGTCCTGGCGCGGCGTGCCGCCATGCGAATCAGTGTAGCCATCCCCGTTCCCAAAGGCGGATGAAGCGGTTGACTTCAGTGTATATGGTCAGCGAATCGGCGTCGAGGCCGGTACGAAGCCGATTAGGCGATCGTTACCTTCGTTATACGGCTGGGCATAGCAACTGGGCCGGGCGAGGGTGCTGTAGCAGTATACCTGCTGCGGCGGCGCCGGCTTGCCCGGCCAGTCCATGCAATAGGCATCGCCCCGTTCCGCCCGCGGACTGGAGCAGTCCTTGCCGGTGATCCAGCCGATGATATGGTCGCCGGCGGTCTTGTGGGTGTTGATCAGGCTGAACGCTTCCAGATGCGCGAACGTGTAGGTGTTCGGCAGCGGCTTGGGCGCGTCGGCGATTCCCGTCGGCGTGAGGTACATACAACCGCCGAGAAGCAGAAAACCCGCCAGGGAGGCGAAGCGCCAGATCATTTCTATGATCCTAAAAGGATATTTCACCACAGTGTGGGGCCGTGCGGGGACGGAATCAATGGGCAGATTCTGCCCAGGGCTTTGCCCCAAGTGTTGACGGCCGCCGTGTCGTGCCGTACACCCTGAGGTGTCCATCATCCCGGAACACGGTGAAATTCCGTGGCGGTCCCGCCGCTGTAATCGGGGACATGGGATCACTTGGACCTTGGGGCCGGTTGCGCCCTTGGGTCCAGCCACTGGCGGTTCGCCGTCGGGAAGGCGTGATCTCGTGGTTGATCCGAAAGCCAGAAGACCTGGTGGACTTGGTTGAACGAGGGGCGGAATCCGATGGCAAAGGGTTTCGGCGGGGGCGCCTGTGCGTCCTGGCCGATGCCCCGGGCACATTGGAGAAAAGCCCATGACCAGGACCGAGGACGTCACCACTCTTTCCGCAAAGACCCGCCCGGCGGTGATCGCAACCCGCAAGAGCTGCGATGCCGAGGGCACCGGGCTGTCGCATTACGTCCTGATGGACAGGCTGGTGAAGCGGTGAGCGGAGCCGCCATGCCGGCATCGTGGACGGACCTCTTCGGAGGCCGTCTGCCGGACGGGCTGGAGCGGTTCGACATCGGTCATGCCGACTATTGCGCCTTGATCGATGCCGACACCGCCTTTTGGGCGTTGGTGCGTCATGACGAGATCGGGCGGGTGGTGGCCGATGGCAGCCTGGAAGCGGAATGGCGCGCCAAAGCCGGCGATTTCGCCCGCGAGATGGAGATGCTGCGTTTCCACCTCAAGCCGTCGGCGGTTTATTTCAATCCGACCGAACGCTGCAATCTGGACTGCTCGTATTGCTACATTCCCCAGGACATGCGCCGGGCCGGAGAGCACATGAGCCGGGAAAGGCTGCATGACGCCATGGTGCGGTTGGAAGAGTATTTCGCCCGCACCGTGCCGGAAGGTCGGCGACCGCAGATCATCTTTCACGGCGCCGAGCCCATGCTCAACCGCGACGCCATGTTCACCGCCATCGACGATTTCGGCGACCGCTTCCGTTTCGGGGTACAGACCAACGCCACCCTGCTGGACGACGAGGCCATCGCCTTTCTGACCCGGCGAGGCTGCGGCATCGGCCTGTCGTTGGACGCGCCGCTGCCCGAGGTGGCCGACCGCTCGCGCAAGCGCTGGAACGGCGATGGCGTGTTCCGCTCGACGGTAGAGGCCATCGAGCGGCTGCGGGGCTATGCCGGTTTCAACGTCATCTGTACCATGAACCGGGAAAACCTGGGACATCTGGTGCCCATGGTCGAATTCCTCCATGCCCGCGAGGTGCCGGCCTGCATGCTTAACGTGGTCCGCTGCACCCAACCGGGGGGGCGTGCCGCCTGGGCCGACGACGAGGCGGTATCCGCCGCCTATCTGGCGGCGCTGGACCGCAGCCACGAATTATTCATGCAGAGCGGCCGCAAGCTGGTGGTGGCCAATTTCGCCAACATCCTGATCTCGATTCTGGCGCCGACGGCGCGGCGGCTGATGTGCGACATTTCGCCCTGCGGTGGCGGCCGCAGCTTTTTCGCCCTGGCGCCCGACGGGTCGCTGTTTCCATGCAGCGAATTCATCGGTCTGCCCGCTTTCGCCGGTGGCAATCTGTTCACCGACCGAATCGAGGACGTGCTGAACAGTCCGGCCTTCCGGCAGGTGACCGGGCGCAAGGTCGAAGATATCGCCGCCTGTGCCGCCTGCCCGGTCAGGCATTTCTGCGGCTCACCCTGTCCGGCCGAGGCGCATGAAGCCAACGGCGGCATGGACCGGATCGGCGCCTATTGCGGCTTCTATCTGGAACAGGCGCGCTACGCCTTCCGTCTCATCGCCGACGGCATCGCCGACGACTATCTGTGGGACGGTTGGGACGAGGGGGCCGAAACGACCTTCGCCTTCGGTTGCTGACGAGTCCTTATTCGCACCAGATCCCGTTGCCGACGGTACGGCAACCGCCCGGCAGCGGGGTCGGACCCGAACTGCTCCAGATGGAGGAGGACGGGGCGGTATAGGTAGAGGTCGGCGCCGGTGCCACGTAGTCGGGCCGCGACCGGTAGGTGGCGGGGGCCGGGCCGGTGGCGTAGACCACCGGTGGGCTGGCCATCCGGTAGGCCGGACCGGCCGAGGCCGCATCCATGCGGTCGAGGCTGGAGCCGACGCTGTTGCCGATCATCGCTCCCAGCAGGGCGCCGCCGGCGGTGGCGGCGAGATTGCCACTGCCCCGGCCGAACTGGGCTCCGGCGAGGCCACCGCCGATGCCGCCCAGGCCGGTGCCGAGCGTCTGTTTGCTGGGGCCGTCGGCGCAAGCCACCAGGACGAACGCGGCGACGGCGAGGGTGAACACGCGGTTCATGACGGCCTCCAACTTAATGCCCACCTTCCGTCCCCCCATGCCCGGGCACGGGGGGAAAGGCGGAGCTAATGCCACTGGGACATCAGGCCCTTCATCACATTATAGGCCAGATTCTGCGAGATCAGGCGCAATTTCGGTGGCCGGCGCCGCTGCTCGAAGCCCCTGTTGGTGGCGCGGGTTCCGCTATCGGCGCTTTCCGGGCCGAAGCTGTCGTCGTCGGGGTCGGGCAGATCGAAACCGCGCGAGGTGGCGACGGCCTCGTTGCGCCTCTGCCACTCGCGCATGCTGCGGCTGCTGACATACGAGACGATGCGGCCGGTCTTGACGTCGAGAATGCGGGCGCGCAGCTCGTAGCCGGTGGTGGCCTGGGACGAGGGTGTCACCAGCACCTCGACCAGAAGATCGGCCATGCCCTGCAAGGCCCGGGTCTCGACGGTCAGGTCATCGGCGCTGCGCAGATCGGCGCCGGTGATGCGGATGATGGCGGACCGGTCGATCACCGTGGCGCCGGCCTGGAGGAAGGGGCCAAGGAAGCCGTCCTGGAATTCCCATTCCCAGGTTTCGTTCGGCTGGGCGCGGCGCCGGTCGTCGGCGTTGCGGCGCTGGACCTCGACGGTGTTCTGGGTGGTGTTGGACTGCTGAAGGTTGATGTCGCCGCTGACCGATCCGTCGCTCCGGGTGGTGCTGACGATGCGGGTGTCGCTGTACCACTGGTTCAGGGTGTCGGTCAGTTGCCGGTTCCAGAAGAACGCCAGCCGCGGCTTGCCGTTGCGCTGGTAGGCGCCGGAGAACTGGCCGACGGTTTCTTCCTGGTTCCTGAACTGGTCCTCGCGCTGGACCCGCTCGAAGGCCGAGTCGTCGTTCTGCGGGTCCCGCGGTGGCGGCGCGACCCTCTCCGGCGGCTGGTAGGGCGGCACGGGCGCCCCGACCGACTGGGCGAATGCCGCCGCCGGCAACAGCAGGGCGGCGGCGACGAGGGAGGCGAGCGGCCTGCTCATCGCGTTTCCCTCATCTCGACCATGTAGTAGTCCACCGTCCTGGTGCCGATGGACGACTCACGGTAGGTGTTGGAGGAACGCGGCGGCAGGTTGAACCGCTTCCAGGCACTGACCGGCTCCGAAGCGACCTGGGCGGCATCGTAGAACTGGGTGCGCGCCTCGGCGTTCAGTGGGTAATCGGTGCAGTTGATTACCTGGGCGATGACCTCGACGGTGCCGGTGGGGGTGCGCCGGGCGTTGGCGGTGCGCACGAACACCTTGTTCATGATGGCGAAGTCGGTGATGTTCACCGAATTCAGCGGCATTTCGATCAGCGGTGACGGCTGGCCCGGCAACATGGCCGGCATCGCCACCAACTGACGCTGGGCGGCGATACCGGCCATGTTGCACATGGGGGCCGGCTCCTGGACGCAACCATTCAGAAGCAGCAGGCAGCCGGTGGTCGCTGCCACGGCCGAAAGGACGGATTTCATCGCAATCACTCCTTCTTCTCTCCGTTCGGGCTCGATACCGCGGTGACGGGAATGCCGGCCGGCGGCGCGGCCGACGGCAGGATCACCGGGCGGGCCATCTGCTCGGGGGGGGCGCTGTAGGGCGCACGCGGATTGGGCGGTACCGCCGGGGCGCCATGCACCCAGGCCAGGCCACAACGGCCGGCGCGCTTGATCGCCACTTCGCTGGTCCGCACGGTGGTGCCGTCGGGGGCCAGGAACTCGACCAGCACGGTATTGACCCC
This sequence comes from uncultured Rhodospirillaceae bacterium, assembly GCA_903901915.1. GTDB lineage: Bacteria > Pseudomonadota > Alphaproteobacteria > Rhodospirillales > Magnetospirillaceae > Phaeospirillum. The sequence goes on from CAIUSV010000073.1 coordinate 24,020, forward strand.
GTCGTTCAGGGTCAAAGGCAATCCGTATACCCGATCGGGCAGGTTGTCCCAGTAGCGGGTATCGGCATCGGGCTCGGCCGCTTCGGCGGCGGCCTTGGCCATCAATCCCACCAACAGCAGGGCGGCACCGGCGGCGCCGGCATTCTGCTGTATCGCCGAATTGCCGGACGTCATGGCGATCATGGCGGCGGCCCCGGCCCCGGCCAGGGCGACGTTGCCGACGGTATTGGCGCCGGATTTGAACTGGGCCTTGCCGTTGAGCACCGAGTCGAATTCGCGGCCGCCGCGGGTGACGGCCTGATGGAAGATGTCCTCGACCAGCGGTGCGTCCATGGTGCGAGGTACCTGGGTCGGAGCGATCGCCGCCGGGGGCGGCGCACCCTTCTTGGCATTCTTGACCGGAGGCGCCGGAGGCGCCGGGATCAGATCGACCCAACTGACCCGGGCGGTCTCGGTCGGGCTGGCCCGCAGCAGCTTGAGATAGCGGGGCTTGGCGCTGTTGGCGTCGCCGGCGCTGAACTTGACCGGGGCGGTACCCGCCTCGACCAGCACCAAGACGTTGTCTTTGTCGCCGGGCAGCGGGGTGTCCTTGTTGACGTCGCGGAATTCCTTGAAATCCTCCGCCGCCAGCGATGGATTGCCGGCGCAGCGGGCCGACCAGCCCTGCAGGTAGGGCATCAGGCTGAAATCGGCGCGGTTCTGCTCTTCCTCGGCGAAGGCGTCCTGTAGCATGCCGCCCTTGAAGCTGGCGCGGGCGTTTTCATAGTCACCGGCGCCCATGTAGAGCAAACCGCGATAGTAATAGGCCATGACCCGCTCGTAGGGCTCGCCCTTGAAGTCCTTGACCGCTTCCTTGACGAACAGCTGCCGCGCGGCCTTGGCGTTTTCGTTGTTGGCATAGACGGCCTCGATGCCTTGCAGAGCGTCGTCGAACAGCCGGGTGGACAGTTCGGTCTGGCCCAGCGAGTAGGCGGCCAGCCCCAACCGCATGTCGTTAAGCACGCGGTTGCGCTGGCCCTGGGTCAGGGAGACGTAGAAATGGCGGTGAAGCTCGCCCGGCTTGTCGGCCAGATAGTCCCGGACCACCTCGGGCTTGACAGTCTGTTCCTGTTCGCGCGCGGTGACGCAGCCGGACAACAGGGCACCGCCCATGGTCGCCGCAACCAGACATTTGACCGGTACGCCGGCCCTCTTTGCTCTACCCATGCCCATTTCCCCCCTGGTTCGCCATTATGTTCCGGCGATGAATGTTGCGTCAGCGGTAGATGATGTCGTCCTGAGCCGATTTGGCGAATTCGTAGATGCCGCTCCAGATGATCTCGGCGGTTTCCAGATCGACCATCTCGAAGACGATCTGGTTGTAGCGCTGGATCATCCCGGTACGGGGGTCGCGTGAATCCAGCGAGGTGATGCGGCCGCCCAGGCGGTAGTCGCCACCCTTCTGCGCCTTGGCGCCGGGAACGGTGGCCTTGTCCACCACACCTTGGCGCTTCAGTTCGCGTTCCTTGGCGACCATGTCGGCGTAGTGACGGCCGACGAACTGCATGCGGCCCTGGGCCGAGCGGTTGAGGCTGACCCGCAGGCGGTCGGTGATGCTGTTCTTGTTCAGCCGCGACGAGCTTTCGTTCTGGAAATACTCGGAGTCGATGATGATGTGCGGCGGCGTGGCTGCACTGGCCAGACGGGGCTCGGTGAGCATGTCGCGCATCATCTGATCGGTCATGCTGATGATGTCCTGGCTTTCAATGCCGACACCGCGCACCGGTCCCGACGAGCCGGGGTCGACATAGGTGGTCGGGGTACCCGCGGTATTATCCACCGTCTGACAGGCCGTCAGCGCCAGACCGGCGGCAAAAACAGTGGACATCTTGAACAGGCGACGCATCGGTCATTCCTCCGGATTGAACGGCTATGTGTCGGGCGAACCTGGAGATCGCGGATGAGACCACGCCCACCTTCCCCCCGATATATGGCGATAATATGGTATTTATCGCGGTGTTGCACTCAGGTCTTTGCCCGGCAAACACGACCGCGTCGGATGATCGGGACGAACCCGTTCAGCGCGAGGTGTAGGTCGACGTGATCTTACGACCGGCGGTCGACAGGACCTCGATCTCGCCGAAGCTGAGCTGGCTTGGCGTGTTCTTCAGCTTTCGGACGGTTCCAAGGAAGCCGTCAATCCCTTCGGTGGTGTGGCCCAAGGTGTTGCGGACCCGGAAGGACAGTTCCTCGGTGACGGAATCCAACTTGATCAGGCTGCGGAAGTTGGTTTCGGCGTTGGCCCGGCCTTCGGTGAACGTGGTGGTCAGTGCCTTGCATTCCCAGTCGATGGTCGCGGCCAGTCGTTTGATGCGTTCCACGCCAAGGGCGGCCAGCGCCTCGCGCTTGAGCGCCTCGTAACGGTCGGCGGAAAAGCCCATCCCCTTCGCCTGCGCCGGATTGGGAACCTGGAATTGGGTTGCCGAGGTGGTGCCGGGCCGGGGCGCGCCCCGGCGATCGGGACCGATGTAGTCGTGGGTAACGACGAAAGGCTTGCGGCGATCGACCAGGGCGCGCAGTCGCGCCATCAATTGGTCGGGGGCAAAGGGAATCAGCAGCAGGTCGTCGGGGCCGCAGTCCATGGCCGACCGCACCGCCGGCTCTTCACGCGACGACAGCAGCATCACCGTCAGCACGAAGGGATCGCGCCCAAGCTTACCGTTGCGCACCTCGCGCAGCAGATAGGTGGAGTCGTTGGCCTCGATCTCGTGGTTGAGGATCAAGATGTCGTGGTCGCCTTCCTCGCACGCCTTGTGTGCCGCCACGAAGGTGTTGGCCTCGATGATGGCGCGGATGCCGACGTTGTTCAGCGCGAGGCGGATCCCTTGGCGGATGATGCCGCTGGGTTCGCAGACCAGCGCCTTGGCGCGCGACAGGTCGACATTGGCCGCTGCGGAAATGGGTCTGGAGGCGGAAAGGGCCATGACTGTCCGGACTGGGATTTCTTTCGATCGACATCGGAGTTCCCGCCGCAGGGAACTTTAACCGATGACAAATTTCAGCAGCGCAGTTTGGAGCAAACCGGCGAGGCGATGCAACACTAATATGATGACGATTTCTTGTGCCGCAGGGATGTCCCGGCACGAGGGGTGCGTTTACAAAGCATTGTTAATGTTTAATTTCACAGTAATTATGAGCTATCGCTTGTCTTCATATAATCCCTCTAATGATACCGCAAAACTCTCTCGTATCTTGTGCCGTCTGATCTTAAGGGTAGGCGTGAGCGTGCCGTTTTCTACCGAAAATTCTTCCGCGGTGAGCAGGAAGCGGCGGATTTTCTCGACGGGAGACAGTTGAGCGTTCACACGATCGATCACCCGGGCCATCTCGCGGCGAAAGTCGGGGTCGTGGATCAGGCTGGCCGGCGATGGGTCCCGCCCTTGGGCGCGTGCCCAGCCTTCGGCCCAATCCCGGTCGGGCACCACCAGCGCCACCAGATGCGGCCGACGGTCGCCGTGGACCATGGCCTGGGCGATTTCGGGTTGCAATGTCAGGAAGCTTTCGATCCGCTGCGGTGCGACGTTGTCGCCGCCGGAATTGACGATGATATCGCGCTTGCGGTCGGTGATGCGGACGTAGCCGTCGGGATCGACGACCCCGATATCGCCGGTGCGCAGCCAGCCGTCGGCGTCGATGGCGGCGGCGGTGGTTTCGGGATCGCGCCAATAGCCCTGCATCACCAGTTCGCCCCGGACCTGGATCTCGCCGTCGTCGGCGATCCGGATTTCAACGTCGTCGATAACCGGCCCAACGGTATCGATACGGATGCGACCGGGGCGGTTGACGCTGATCACCGGCGCCGACTCGGTCTGACCGTAGCCTTGAAGGACACGCACGCCAAGGGCGAGAAAGAAGGTTCCGACCTCGGGCGACAACGGCGCCCCGCCCGATACGAACGCCTTGAGCCGGCCACCGAAACGGGCGCGTACCTTGTCGCGAACCAGCCGTTCGAGTACCAGATCGGCCAGCGAGTCCAGCGGTCCCAGCCGGCCGCCACGTTCAATTCGCCGGGTTCCCAGATCCAGGGCGGCCAGAAACAGGTAACGCCGTAGCCGACCGACCCGCGCCAGTCCCTTCAGGATGCGGGCGCGCATGCTCTCGTACAGGCGGGGAACCGCCGTCATGATGGTTGGGTGGATTTCGGCCATGTTGGCGGCCAGTTGCTCGACGCTTTCGGCGTAATAGATCTGGGCGGCGATGGCGATGGGGAAGTACAGGCCGGCGGTGTGTTCGTAGGCATGCGACAGCGGCAGGAACGACAGGAAGACATTGTCGCCGAGGCCCAGTTCCTTCAGGACTTCCATGGCGCCCCGGCAATTGTGCAAGATGGCGCCGTGCGACTGCATCACCCCCTTGGGAACGCCGCCGGTACCCGAAGTATAGATCAGGCAGGCGGTGTCGGCGCGCCGCAGTCCGGCGATCCGCCGCCGGATGGCGTCGTCGCCGCCGTTCCGCCGGCCCATGGCCATGACCGCGTCCCACGACTGCAATTCGACGCCGGGCGACTGCGACAGCGGTGGCGGCTCCATCGCGATCACCGTCGGAGCCCGGTCGGCGCGGCTGGCGGCGGCCAGTACCCGTTCCGCCAGTTGCCGGGTCGAAACGATGACCAGCCGGGCGCCGGAATTATCCAGGATATGCAGATGGTCGGCCACCGTGTTGGTGGTGTAGGCGGGAACGCTGATGGCGCCGGCGGCCATGATCGCCAGATCGGCGATGGCCCATTCCGCCCGGTTCTCGGCAACCAGCGCCACCCGGTCACCCGGCTCCAACCCCAACGCCTCCAGGCCGGCGGCCAGGGCCAGGACCGAACTGGCGACGGCTTGCCAGGACATGGAGCGCCAGGCGCCGCCGCTTTTTCCCCACAGAAAGGGCTGGTCGGCCATCCGGTCGGCCTGGTCCATGAACATGGCCGGCAGGCTGGTCGAGGCGCGAACATCCAACATCTGTCGTTCTCCCTGGTGGCGACGCCAAGTGATACCTATATTCGCCTGTCGAACAAGAGGAGTCCGCGCATGAACCACCACGTCGCCCCCGATCTCGGAGCCCTGCCGGAATGGGACCTGTCGGATCTCTATCCATCACCGGACTCCCCCAAGCTGGAAGCCGATCTGGTCGCCGTCGACGAGGCTTCCCAGGCCTTCGAGCGCGCCTATGCCGGCAAGCTGGCGACGATTTCCGGTGCCGATTTCGGACGGGCCATCGCCGAGTACGAGGCCATCAGCGAGACCGTCTGCCGGATACTGGCCTTCGCCCAGTTGCGCTATTCCGGCGACGTTTCCGACCCCGAGCGTGGCCGCTTCTACCAGGGCATGCAAGAGCGGATCACGGATATCTCGACCCATACCCTGTTCTTTACCCTGGAAATCAACCGCCTCGGCGACGAGCGGCTGACCGAGTTGCTTCAGGCCCCCGAGGCGGCGCGCTATACCCCCTGGCTGCGCGACCTGCGCGTCTTCCGGCCGCACCAGTTGTCGGACGAGTTGGAAAAGCTGCTGCATGATCTGCATGTGGTGGGGACGGCGGCCTGGAACCGGCTGTTCGACGAGACCATGGCGCGGCTGCGCTTTCCGGTGGACGACCGGCAACTGACCTCGGCCGAGGCGCTGAACCTGATGACCGACAAGGACGGCGCCAAGCGCAAGGGCGCCGCCCAGTCGGTGGGCAAGGTGCTTGGCGACAACGTGGCGCTGTTCGCGCTGATCACCAACACCTTGGCCAAGGAAAAGGAGATCGACGACAAGTGGCGCAACTATCCCCGGCCGCAATCCTTCCGCAACCTGTCCAATCAGGTCGAGGATCAGGTGGTGGATGCCCTGGTGGCGGCGGTCAAGGGTGCTTTCGAGCCATTGTCGCACCGTTATTACGCGCTCAAGGCCAAGTGGTTCGGCGTCGATCAGCTCGATTACTGGGACCGCAACGCGCCGTTGCCCGATGACAGCGACCGCAAATATACCTGGGAGCAGGCGCGCGACACCGTGCTTGGCGCCTATCGGGCGTTCTCTCCCGAAATGGCGGGGATCGGTGGCCGCTTTTTCGAGGCCAACTGGATCGATGCGCCGGTGCGTCCCGGCAAGTCTCCGGGCGCCTTCGCCCATCCCACCGTGCCGTCGGTGCATCCCTATCTGCTGGTCAACTTCATGGGCAAGACCCGCGATGTGATGACTCTGGCCCACGAACTGGGGCACGGCGTGCATCAGGTGCTGGCGGCGGGGCAGGGGGCATTGATGTCCGACACGCCGCTGACCCTGGCCGAGACCGCTTCGGTGTTCGGCGAGATGCTGACCTTCCGCGCCATGGTCGAGGCGGAAACCTCGCCCGCCCGGCGGCGGATCATGCTGGCGTCCAAGGTCGAGGACATGCTGAACACGGTGGTGCGTCAGGTGGCGTTCTACGAATTCGAGTCGCTGGTGCATGACGAACGTCACCGGGGCGAACTGTCGCCCGACCGCATCGGCGAGTTGTGGATGAAGGTACAGGCCGACAGCCTGGGGCCGGCACTGCGCTTCCACGACGAATACCGCCACTTCTGGGCCTACATTCCCCATTTCGTCCACTCGCCGTTCTACGTCTACGCCTATGCCTTCGGCGATTGTCTGGTGAACTCGCTGTATTCGGTCTACGCCAAGGGGGCGGTGCCCGATTTCCCCACCCGATACCTGGACATGCTGCGGGCCGGTGGCACCTTGCGGCACAAGGAACTGCTGGCGCCGTTCGGCCTCGACGCCGGCGATCCGGCGTTCTGGCGCCAGGGCCTGGACGTGGTGATCGGCTTCATCGACGAGCTTGAGAAGATGTAGTTATCCTGCGATATTTTGGTCCTACCACTTCGCCGGGAGAACCTGCCATGGATGAGTCGCGTCGCCAGTTCATCGCCATCGGAGCCACCGCCGCCATGGGGGCGTTGCTCCCCAGGGCCGCCGGGGCGGCGGGGCCGATTCCCAATGCCGCCGCCGGGTCGCTGCGGCTGGTCACCTATTCGGCGGGTGGGGTGGCGCCACGTATCGGTGCGGTCAAGCCGTCGGGTCGCATCGTCGATCTGGGGGCCGCCGCCAAGGCCAAGGGGGTGCATCTGGCGTTCGATCCCGCCCGCATGGTTTCGCTGATCGCCGCCGGCGAGGTGGCGGTGGCGCAGGCGCGCAAGCTGATGCTGGAGGGGCCGGACGATGGCCCCTCGGTGGCCGACGTGCGGCTGCTGGCCCCCATTCCCGACCCGGTTCGCAACGTCTACGCCGTCGGTTGGAACTATCTGGAGCATTTCAAGGAAGGCGAGGCCATGCGCCTTAAGACCGCCGAGCTGCCCGAGCATCCGGTGTTCTTCACCAAGGGCGTCGGCACCGTCAACGGTCCCTATGACCCCATTCCCTACGACGCCTCGGTCTCGACCGCCATCGACTGGGAGTGTGAACTGGCGGTGATCATCGGCAAGCGGGGCAAGAACATCGCCGAGGCCGACGCCATGGGCCATGTGTTCGGCTATTGCGTCATCAACGACACCACGGCGCGGGACCTGCAGCAGAAGAAGCATGGCGGCCAGTGGTTCAAGGGCAAGAGCCTGGATGGTCACGGTCCGATGGGGCCGTGGATTGTCGCCGCCGCCGATGTCGATTATCGTAATCTCCACCTGATCACCCGGGTCAACGGCGTGGTCAAGCAGGATGCCAGCACCGAGCAGATGTACTTCAAGGTGCCGCGCATCATCGCCGAACTGTCGGCGGGGCTGACTCTGGAACCGGGCGACATCATCGCCACCGGCACGCCTCCCGGGGTCGGCTATGCCCGTAAGCCGCCCGAGGTGCTCAAGCCCGGCGATGTGATGGAAAGCGAGATCGTCGAGATCGGCCTTATCCGCAACACCATCGGCGGGACATAGCAGGGTATCGGGGGCGTCGCCGCAAAAAGAAAAAGGGGCCGGAGGCCCCTTTTTCCATCGCCGTGCCCGATCGGCTACTTCTTGGCGGCAGGCTTGTTCCAGGCGCAGTTTTCCTTCTTGGCGCGAGGCTCACCCAGCTGACCCTTGGCGTCGGCCTCCTGATAGAAGGCTACCGAGCCGTCAGGCATGCACACCGGGTCGAGGAAGCCGCCGAACGGCTCGAACCGGCCCGGGCCGCAGCCGGTCAGCAGCAGGGCGGTGCCCGCGACGAGTAGGATCTTCTTCATAGTACGTCTCCCAAGGTGAAAAACTACCTCGCACCATACCCCCGACAGCGAGATCAGTCCACCCGGTGGTAACGCCCTTTTCCAGGCGGCCTTTCCGGAACCCGTCCGCTCGTGGTAAACAGGACATCGACCCGTGGGAGAGGCTTTTCGGACTTTGGCGGATACGACACCGATCAGTGCAGGGATGACGCCGTCGCGGCCCCAGTCCGAATGGGAGCGCATCGCCCGCGAGTTGCTTGACGAGGGGCAGAACTTCCTGGCGCATGACACCGCGCGCGAGGGGTTGAGGCAATACCCCGACAGTTTCAAGCTGGCCATTTTCGGCGCCGTCGCCCTGTCGCAGACCGGGGCGCTGGACGAGGCCCGCAAGGTCCTGCAGCCATTCGTCGATGTCATCCTGATCGACGAGGGGCCGTTTCACCGCCTTCAGACCAGCCTTAGGAATGCCGTCGCCGTTCTTGACGACAAGCCGGGCAAGGAAACCCTGGCGATCATGGCCGAGCTGGCCGAAGCCATGGAGCTGGTTCGCGGCAAGAAGCTGGTCGCCACCGCCGATGCCGAAACCTATACCTCGCTGGCCGGGGTGTTCCGCGAGGGCTGGCTGGCATCGGGGGCGCGGCACGATCTGGAGCATTGCCGCGAGCTTTACCTGCGCGCCTTCCACACCAGCCATGCTCCGCGTGATGGTGTCGATGCCGCCGTCGCCTCGTGGCTGCTGGACGATCATGAGACGGCGCGCGAGCTGGCCGCCAGCGTCCGCGATCGGGTGACCGCAGTCGAGACCGAACTTTCGCTCTCTCCGGAAAGGCGTTTCCAACTGCTGGCTACCGTCGCCGAAGCGCATCTGTTGCTGGGAGAGACCCAGGAGGCCATCGCCTCGTTCGCCTGGGCCAGCACGCTGGAGGGGGTGCATTACAGCCACGCCGTCGCCGCCCTCAAGCAATTGGCCCTGTTGCAGGATGGCGGCCTCACCGTTCCCGAGGCGGTGTTCGACATCATCAAGGCGCCGACCGTGGTGGTGTTCACCGGCCATCCCCTGGACCGCGCCGGCGAGGGGCCGCATTTCCCGCCCGAGCTGGAAAGCGCCGTCCGTGCCGAGATCGCCCGTTCGCTGGACGAATTGGGGGCGCAGGTCGGCTATTCCATGGCGGCGTGCGGGTCCGAGCTGCTGTTCATCGAGGCCATGCTGGAGCGCGGCGCCGAGGTCAACGTGGTGATGCCCTACGCCATCGACGACTTCATCGTCGAGAACGTCCGCTATGGCGGGTCGCGCTGGGAGATGCGCTTTCGTAACGCGCTGAAACTGGCCAGTACCGTGACCTACGCCACCGAGGAACGCTTTCTCGGCCACGACATGCTCTATCGGTTCGCCAATCAGTGCCTGCACGGCATGGCGACACTGCGGGCGACCTTCCTGCGCACCGCGCCCTATCTGCTGGCGGTTTGGGACATGATGCCCGGTTCGCTGGTCGGCGGCGCCGCCGATTTCATTGACCAGTGGGAAGACATCGCCCGATTGCGGATCGTCGATCTGGACGGATTGCTGCAACTGCGCCCCGATCTGGCGGGGGATGCCATGCCCTCCATGCCCGATCTCGATGCCGAGGCCGACGAGGAGCAGGGCGAGGGCCGCGTCATCCGCTCGATGATGTTTTGCGACATCGCCGGTTATTCCAAGCTGAAGGAAGAACACACCCCGGTGTTCCTCGACTTCCTGCGCATCATCAGCGAGGGCATGGCTCGGCTGGAGACCCAGCCCATCGCCATCAACACCTGGGGCGACGCCATCTTTGCGGTGATGGACAAGGCCACCCCCATGGCCGAATACGCCCAGACGCTTCAGGAGATGGTGCAGCGGGCCGACGACGAACTCAGGGATCGCCTGCCGCATCCGCTTTCCTTGCGGATATCGCTGCACGCCGGGCCGGTGTTTCAGGCCACCGATCCCATCTGCGGCCGCCAGAACTTCTATGGCAGCCACATCAATCGCGCCGCCCGGCTGGAGCCGGTGACCGTCATCGGTCACGTCTACGCCACCCAGCAGTTCGTTGCCGTGCTGACCGCCGAGCAAAGCGCGTTGCATTCCGAAGCCCAGAACCGCGGCGAGGATTTCGTCGAACGCTTTGCTTGCGAATATGTCGGCGTGTTGTCGCTGGCCAAGGATTTCGGCAAGCAGGCGGTCTATCACCTGCGTCGCCGCGTGGCGCCGGATCTGGGGGGCATGATCGAAGCGGAAGTCGATGCCGAGCCGCAAGCCGTGGTGCCGCCCGTCGCCGGCTTCTCGGACGCCGACATGGAAGCCATGTTGGCGGAAGTGGTCGAGGCCACCGCCGGCCTCGAAGACTCCGATGAGGTCGAGGATCTGCCACCGTTGCCGCCGCTGGTGTTCGGGACGGTGATGTCGGATGACGATATCTCCGCCTTGTTGGAAGAGACCGAGGACGACGAACCACCTCTTTCCGCGAACGATTTCAGCGCCCCCGTCTCGGATGCCGACATGCAGGCCATGCTGGCCGAGGCGATGGAGGTGGCGGATGGTGCGCCGGAGGACGCCGAGTCCGAGCTTGAACCCGAACCAGAACCCGAACCAGAACCCGAGGCCCCGTCCGTGAATTCCCCGCCGCTGCTTGGCTTGGGGGCTGTCATGTCCGACGACGATATCGCCGCCTTGCTGGAGGAAAGCGATACGGTTGACGACGACGAGGGTGAGGATGGGGGCGGCGCGACGGTCGAGCTGTCGTTCGACGGGGTGATATCGGACGAGGACCTGGCCCGTCTGGCTGCCGAGGCTGAGCCGGTTCCCGATGAACCCGATCCGATCGCCGACGATCCCGAACTGGCCGAAGTCGCCGCCGCCGTCGAGGCCGCCATGGCCAAGCTGGACCGGGAAGAGGCGGAGAAGGCGGCGCCCCCTCGTCTGGCGCCAATCACCGGCCGGGTCGAGATCAGTCTGGCGCCGCCCAGGCCCAAGTGAGCGCGGCCTAATCCTCGGCAGGCACCGTCTGCTTGTTGCCCTGGTCGTCCACCGCCACATAGGTGAACGTCGCACTGGTGACCTTGACCAGGGTGTCGCTGCCACCGTGGCGACGCACCCAGGCTTCGACCCGGATGGCGATGGAGGTGCGGCCGACCCGGGCGATATCGGTATAGCAACTGACCTCGTCGCCGACAAAGACCGGCTGGTGGAATTCCATGCCTTCCACCGCCACGGTGGGGCAGTGACCCTTGGCGCGGCGGTAGGCGTGGGTGCCGCCGGCAAGATCCATCTGGCTCATCAGCCACCCGCCGAAGATGCGGCCGAACGGATTGGTATCGGCCGGCATGGCGATCGCCCGTGTCGATAGACGACCGCGCGGTGCGCTGCTGATCTCGATGCTTTCGGCCATTTCCATTTCTCCGCCTTACAATATGTTGTGGTTAACTGTCGCGACGCTACAGCATGAGCTTGCGCCCGGCCACCGCCTTTCTATAATGCCTGCCATGTCAGACCTGTTCCAGCAGCTTGCCCCCAAGGGCACCGACTATTCCGCCAAGGATATCGAGGTTCTTGAAGGCCTTGAACCCGTTCGCCGTCGCCCCGGCATGTATATCGGCGGTACCGATGACCGCGCCTTGCACCATCTGGTTGCCGAGGTTCTCGATAACGCCATGGACGAGGCCGTGGCCGGTCATGCCAGTTGGATCGAACTGGAACTGGCGGTCGATGGTGTCTGCATGGTGCGTGACAACGGTCGTGGCATTCCCGTTGATCCCCACCCCAAGTTTCCCGACAAAAGCGCGCTGGAGGTCATTCTTACCACGCTGCACTCCGGCGGCAAGTTCGGCGGCGACGCCTACAAGGTGTCGGGCGGCCTGCATGGCGTCGGTGTGTCCGTGGTCAATGCCCTTTCCGACCGGCTGGTGGTCGAGGTGGCGCGCGAGCGTACGCTTTACAGCCAAAGCTTTTCTCGCGGGGTGGCGTTGGGACCGTTGGAAAAGGTCGGTCCGGTGCACAACCGTCGTGGCACCACCGTCAGCTTCCATCCCGATCCGCAGATTTTTGGCGAGCGCGCCCATCTGCGTCCCGGGCCGCTTTATCGCATGGCCCGCTCCAAGGCTTACCTGTTCCGGGGGGTTCAGATCCGCTGGAAGTGCGATCCGCTGCTGATCAAGGACGGCGACGAGATCCCGCACGAGGACACGCTGCACTTTCCTGGCGGTCTTTGCGACTTCCTCCGGGCGGTGCTGAAGGATCGGCCGCTGTTGACTCGCGACGTGTTCAATGGCACCGCGCCGCTGGCCGACGACATGGGGCAGGTCGAATGGGCGGTGGCATGGCCCGACGACACCGAGGATGGCTTCGTCAACACCTACTGCAATACCGTGCCCACACCCGAAGGCGGCACCCACGAGGCCGGCTTCAGGAACGCGCTGACCCGCGGCCTGCGCGCCTATGGCGAGATGGCCGGCAACAAGAAGGCCGCGGGGATCACCGCCGAGGATGTGATGGGCGGCGCCTGCGTCATGGTCAGCCTGTTCATCCGCGACCCGCAGTTCCAGGGCCAGACCAAGGAGAGGCTTGCCTCTCCCGAGGCCACGCGGCTGGTGGAGAACGCGGTCAAGGATCACTTCGACCACTGGTTGACCGGCGACAAGAATTCCGCCAACGCCCTGCTTGCCAGCCTGATCGAACGCGCCGAGGATCGCCAGCGTCGCCGTCAGGCCAAGGAGATGGGGCGCAAGACCCCGACCAAGCGTCTGCGCCTGCCGGGCAAGCTGGCCGACTGCTCGCGCTCGGTCAACGTCGGGACCGAGCTGTTCCTGGTCGAGGGCGATTCCGCCGGTGGCTCGGCCAAATCCGGTCGCAACCGCGAGACCCAGGCCATCCTGCCGCTTCGGGGCAAGATCCTCAACGTCGCCTCGGCCTCCACCGACAAGTTGCGCCAAAACCAGGAACTGAAGGACCTGATGGAGGCGCTGGGCTGCGGCATGCGCGAGCAGTACGACGACGACAAGTTGCGCTATGAAAAGATCATCATCATGACCGACGCCGATGTGGACGGTGCCCACATCGCCTCGTTGTTGATGACGTTCTTTTATCAGGAAATGCCCGAGCTGATCCAAAAGGGGCATCTTTATCTGGCGCTGCCGCCGCTGTATCGGCTGTCCCATGGTCAGACCGTGGCCTATGGGCGTGACGACGCTCATAAGGAAGAGCTGTTGAAGACCCTGTTCGCCGGTAAGAAGAACGTCGAGATCAGCCGGTTCAAGGGCCTGGGCGAGATGCCGCCCAGCCAGCTCAAGGAAACCACCATGGACCCCGCCCGGCGCACCTTGCTGCGTGTCACCATTCCCGCCGGTCGCACCGAGGAGGAGCACGAGGAGGCCAAGGAGGTCGCCCGGCTGGTCGAAAGCCTGATGGGCAGGAAGCCGGAACTCCGCTTTCAGTTCATCCAGGAGCGGGCCCGCTTCGCCACGGATCTCGACGTTTAGGATGTAGGTTTGCCCATAAGCTGAGAATGGCTATTCCGGCTTCACCCGGGCCGTCTTCTCTCGAGATGAGACCGCCCTACGTGCGTCAGACTGAATCCCATTTGTGATCGACATGTGCTGAAATCCGACCGCACCCGTTATCGGCAATGACGGCATTGGGCCGGGAGCGGACGGTCTACTTTCCGGTATCGAACGGGCAAAGCGGACACTGCCAGTGGGGGCGACTTCGGCAGCAACTGACCCCGAGCGGTCATTCCGTGATGCAGGAGGAGGCGGCCAATCTCCATTGCACTCGGGGGGGGGACAGAACTGCCTACCTGGGTGCCGAAAAATAGGCCCGCATCGGTGAAGGTTGGCAGTTGTCGGAGCACCTTCGCATAGAGGCAGGCCGCGGCGGCGACATCTTGTTCATTCCCCCTCAGTCGATCCAGGGCCTTCCGCTGTTCCGGTGTGAAGGTCTTCGAGATGTGTGCGGACGCCGTCGCGTACTCCCCCCAGGTGTGCCAGGATTTGTATGGTACGGCCGCGCCAAATCGTCCGATAAAACGATTGAAACACCACTCTTAATAAAGAAGGCGGAATGATACCAGGACTAGCGCCCCGGTTATAATGCCGACTGGAATGAGCGCTTTCTTGCTTGTTTCACGTCGGAGCAAGAATCCCATGAAGATCATGCTGCCGCCGGCCAGCAAAACGGTAATCCCAATGGCGGCGAAAATGCCGAGGACAAATCCAGAATAGTAGCCAGCTTTTGAGCTATCGGAGTACCCGAGCGGGAAAATTGCCAGCATTAAAATAACGGCGCCAGCCCCCAGCACTTGAAGCAGTTTTCCGGCAGCTATTCGGACGTTATCTCCCCGCTCAAGCCAGCGACCGGCCTGCACAATCGACAAACCAAACAGGATCCATACGATACCACTAAACACGAATGGCGTTGGGAGATAGATGCCCGGTGAAACGCTGAGGTTCAGGAAGACTTTAAACGCAGAGAACACCAATTTGATCGCCACGACCAACCAGCCGACATAGCGGACATAGCGACCAAAAATTACATTTTTGACAGAGCCTGATTTCGGAACATTCACAGAATGGCTCTGTTCGCTCATCACGCCGCCCCGATAGAACTGCCCCAAACGATGGCCGTATAAACTAATTGACATGGACGGGCAAGCATGCGGCCAATAATGGCTGGAATTGGCACATCAGCGACATCCCTGACGGTCATCCCAATGGCAGCTTTCGAGCGGTGCGCTCAAGCTATTGGGCGATCGATTCCGGCGCTATCGGTGCTTGGAGAACAGGTCCAGGGTCTTGCAGATCAGCCCGCCGATGGGGCGCGGCCGGGGGCCGACGAGGCTGTGACCGAGATAGTCGGCCACCGCCTTGGCCGGATCGGCTTCGGAGGTCAGGCCGACATCGACGCCGCGCGCCCTCATGCGGGCCAGAAAGCCGTCGCCGGCCGACTGGGCGATCAATGCTTCGATGCCGTCCAGCGGGTGTGTCGCCTTGCCGTCGTGATGGTGGAAGACGATGTCGGCGGTCAGTTCGATTGGTGAGGGCGGCGCAAGCGCGCCCGATGCCGGGACGTCGTAAAGCAGCCAGCGACGGGCGCGGCCGGCATGCCCCGAGACCCTGGCGTAATCGGCGGTGACGGCGACGGCGATCTTCATATGCAACCGGTCCGGAATCTGTGCCTGTGTGAAGCATATCATAGACGACCGGCCTTTGGCCGGTCACTACTCAGCATCAGGGGGTAAATTTACTAAAATTGCTGGTGGCTTGATGTGGCGGCCTAACTGGGCGATGATCCACCCGTGTCGAGGAGGATGGTTGTGACGGTACGCATTTTGATCGCGGAAGATCAGCAACTGGTTCGCCAAGGCCTGGTCGCTCTGCTTGCCGTCGATGACGTCACCGTCGTCGCCGAGGCCGAGGACGGCAAGGGGGCGGTCGAGATGGCGCGGGCGTTCATGCCCGACGTGGTGTTGATGGACCTGTCCATGCCCGAGTTGGACGGTGTCGAAGCGACGCGCAGGATCAAGACCGTGGCGCCGCAGATCAAGGTGCTGGTGCTGACCGTCGCCAACTGCGAACGCCGGGTGGCCGAGGCGCTGGCCGCCGGCGCCGACGGCTATGCGCTGAAAAAGTTGGGGCATGGCGAACTGATGGCGGCGATCAATGCGGTGTGCGCCGGCAAGACCTATCTTGGGCCCGGCCTGTCCGAACAGTTGGTCAAGGAATATCTCGAAGGGAACGACGCCATGGGCGGCGGTTCTCTTACCGGGCGCGAACGCGAGGTTCTGCGCCTGATCGCCCAGGGACTGAAGAATCGCGAGATCGCCGATGAACTCGGCATCGCCATCAAGACGGTGGAGACCCATCGCACCAAGATCATGCAGAAACTGGACCTGCACAACTCGGCCGAACTGGCCGCCTACGCCATCCGGCGCGGCCTGATCGAATAAGGTGCCGTTTCCGCGCCTCAGGTCTGGAAAAAAGTCGCCCAGCGGACGACGAGGGCGCGGACGCGGTCGCGGAGGCGACCGATGACCCGGCGGGCCAGACGCCATGGTCCCCAATTCTCCAGCTTGGCGTGCGCCCATGCCTTGGCCCGGGCCAGGAGATCGTGCAGACGGACGAACCACGCCACCGTCATCAGCGCCGGCTTGCACAGGGTATAAAGGCGGGCGAACAGCGCGGTGGCGGTAAGCTTGGCCGCCACCAGCACCAGCAGGCCCAACGCGACGTGACCGTTGGCGATGGCCCATAGGGCGGCAAGCTTGAACGGGAACAGCACCACCCCCGGCACCACGAACACCACCGTCGCCCACCCCGGCGACAGGGCGGCGATGCGGGCTTCGACGGCGGCGATCGGCGGCCAGCGGCCGATGCGGGCCATCAGCGCCTTCAGGCCGCGCCACACATATTCCTCGACCAGCATCAGCGCTACCGCCGGTGGCACCAGCAGGGCGGACAGAATGGAGCGGCGGGGCTTCGTCGGTACGGTCATGGTCTCACATCAAGATATCATGCAATCCTATGCGCATCCTGCTAGGCTGCGCCATCACTCATTATCGAGGTTCGGAATGCGCCTTCCCCGGTCGCCGCTTGCCGTATTCGCCACCCTGTGCGCGCTGTTCCTGCCGGCGGGTGCCGGATTGACCGCGCCGGTCTGGCTGATGGTGATGGGAGCCAGGCTGGACCGGGCCGCCGAGATCGGCTCGCGCATCGTCGGCGTCACCGTCCTGGCCTGCGTGGCGCTGGTGGGGGCCTACTGGGTATTCCTGCGGCCGCGCGTCGAAGCGTCGCGGCTGGCCGCCGCCGGCGTTGTTCACGGAGCGGAGGACAACACCGTGCGCGACCGGGTGATTCATGCGGTGGTCTGGGCCTTGTTCGTGGTGCCGTTCGTGCTGATCATCGTCGGCTTCATTGTCGGTCAGGTGGACAAGATCGCGATCGACTGACTCTCGGCTTGGCCGGGGGGCGTTTGGTTCCGCAATCCAGGCATTGACCGTTTCGGGCCCGCCGGCAGCGATCCTTGACCGGGCAATTTTCCGGCGGTTCGGATCGGGTGGGGCGGGGCGGCCGTTCGGGGGGGCGAGTTGCCGTCTTCATGCGGGTTTGCGCCCGACGATAAGAAATTCCTTGTTGCCCTCCGGGCCGAGGATGGGGCTTTCGGTCAGTCCCTCCACCCGCCATCCGGGCATTGCCGCCAGCCACGCCCGGATGCGCTCGCAGACCTCGGCGTGCAATTCGGGTTCGCGCACCACTCCGCCCTTGCCGACGCGGCCCTTGCCGACCTCGAACTGAGGCTTGATCAGCGCCGCCAGCACCGCGCCGGGCCGGGTCAGCGCCATTGCCGCCGGCAAGACCGTCTCCAGGCCGATGAAGCTGGCGTCGCACACCACCATGTCCACCGGTTCGGGGATGATGTCCGCGGTGAGGAAGCGGGCGTTGGTGCGTTCCAGCACCACGACGCGGGGGTCGTTGCGCAGCTTCCACGCCAATTGGCCGTGGCCGACATCGACGGCGTAGACCCGCGCGGCGCCGTGAGCCAGCAGCACATCGGTGAAACCGCCGGTGGAGGCCCCGACATCGATCGCCACCCGGCCGGCGGGGTCGATGGCGAACCGCTCCAGCGCCTTGGCCAGCTTGAGACCGCCGCGCGACACCCATGGGTGGTCCTGGCCGCGCAGTTCCAAACGGCTGTCCTCGGGGATCGCGGTGCCGGGCTTGTCGATACGCCGTTCGCCGGAAAAGACCAGTCCGGCCATCACCAACGCCTGGGCGCGCGAACGGCTTTCAACCAGTCCCCGGTCGAGCAGGAGTTGATCCACCCGTTTTCGCGCCGCCATCGGTTATCGCCCTATGCAAAATCTTTCATGGAAATTGCTCCAGGCTTCCCCGACAATAAACAAAATTCATACGAACACGGGACGTCCGGGGAAGAATGACTACATTGCTGTATACGCATCCCGTCTGCCTCCAGCATGACACGGGCGATTATCATCCTGAGTGCGCCGACCGCATCAAGGCCGTGCTCGCCGTCCTGGAAGCCGAGGAATTCATGATGCTGCTGCGCGACGAAGCGCCGCACGCCACCATGGAACAGCTGATGCGGGCGCATCCGCTCAGCCATATCGATTATGTCCTCGATTCGGTGCCCAACAGCGACGGCCACCACCACCTCGATCCCGACACGGTGCTGTCGCGCTATTCCGGCGAGGCGGCGTTGCGTGCCGCCGGCGCGGTGGTGGCGGCGGTGGACGCGGTGGCGGCCAAGCAGGCGCGCAATTGCTTTTGCGCCGTGCGCCCTCCCGGCCATCATGCCGAGCGCGAGACCGCGATGGGGTTCTGCTTCTTCAACAACGCCGCCGTCGGCGCCCTGCATGCCCGATATGCCCACGGCTTCCAGCGAGTGGCGGTGGTGGATTTCGACGTCCACCACGGTAACGGGACCCAGCATATCCTGTGGGACGAGGAGGGCACGTTCTATGCCTCCACCCATCAGGAGCACTCTTATCCCAATACCGGCACGACCGACGAGACCGGCGGCAAGGGCATCATGGTCAACGTGCCGCTGCCGCCCGGGACCGGCACCGACGACTTCCGTATGGCGTTCGGCGATATCATCGTTCCCCGTTTGCGCGATTTCCGTCCCGATTTCGTGATCATTTCCGCCGGATTCGACGCTCATGCCGCCGATCCGCTGGCCCATCTTCGGCTGACTACCGCCGATTTCGGCTGGGCCACCCGGCAGATTCTTCAGGTGGCGGAAGATTTCGCCGGCAGCCGGGTGGTATCGGTTTTGGAGGGGGGCTACGACCTACGGGCGCTGGCGGCCAGTGTCCGCGAGCATGTTCGCGCCCTCATGGGGGTATGAAAGCTGGCGGTCGGGGTGTGAAGGCTTGCCTTCGTCGTAACGCCCCCGTAAACTTCCGCGCTTCGTCGGCACCCGACAGCACGACATTGGTATTGTGACCCAGGACCCATGGCAGACCTGCCGCCAGATATCGCCGCCCTCAGCTTCGAGGACGCCCTTGCCGAGTTGGATCGCATCGTGCGGCAGCTCGAGGACGGGCGGGGCAAGCTGGATGACGCGATTGTCGCCTACGAGCGGGGCGCGCAGCTCAAGACGCATTGCGCGGCCAAGCTGGACGAGGCTCGCGCCAAGGTGGACCGCATCGTTTTGGGCCCCGACGGAACGGTGGCGGTGGAAGCCGCCGATACTGTGTGACCTTCAGGACTGAGTGATATCCTTTGACCAAGTCTCCACTTTCCTCCCGCCTCGCCGACGCCCTTTCCGTCACCAGCCAGGCAGTGAATACCGAACTGGACCGGCTGCTGCCGGTCTCCGACGGTCCCGACGCTCGTGTTCACGAGGCCATGCGCTATGCCACCCTTGATGGCGGCAAGCGGTTGCGTCCCTTCCTGGTGATGCAGTCGGCCAGTCTGTTCAACGTCTCGGAGAGTGCGGCGCTGCGGGTCGCCTGTGCCATCGAGATGGTGCACTGCTACTCGCTGGTTCACGACGATCTGCCCTGCATGGATGACGACGACCTGCGGCGGGGGCGGCCGACCTGTCACCGGGCGTTCGACGAGTCTACCGCCCTGCTGGCCGGCGATGCGTTGCTGACCAAGGCGTTCGAGGTTCTGGCCAATCCGGCCACCCACTCCGAC
Source organism: uncultured Rhodospirillaceae bacterium (assembly GCA_903901915.1). GTDB lineage: Bacteria > Pseudomonadota > Alphaproteobacteria > Rhodospirillales > Magnetospirillaceae > Phaeospirillum. Next base: position 43,871 of record CAIUSV010000073.1, read on the forward strand.
CCCACGGTGCGGTGCGATCTGGTGGCCGAGTTGGCCCATGCCTCGGGCGGCCAGGGTATGGTCGGCGGCCAGATGATCGACCTACAGGCCGAAAACCTGGATCTGGATGTGGCCGGTATCACCCGGCTCCAGCAGATGAAGACCGGCCGGCTGTTCTCGTTCTCGTGCGAGGCCGGCGCGGTGATGGGCAAGGCCCACGGCGAACTGCATCTGGCCCTGCGCAACTACGCCCATGATCTCGGCCTGGCATTCCAGATCGCCGACGACATCCTGGACGTGGAGGGTGACGCGGTCGAGGTCGGCAAGAAGGTGGGCAAGGATGCCGATGCCGGCAAGGCGACCTTCGTGTCGCTGCTGGGGTTGGAGCGCGCCCGTTCCCAGGCGGCACTATTGGCCGAGCAGGCCTGCCGCCACCTGGATCCATTTGGCGAGAAGGGTGACCTGATGCGCGACGTTGCCCGTTATGTCGTCCAGCGTCGTTCATGAGGGGCTGACAGATCATGACCCGTACCCCCTCCGGCAAGCCGAAATCCCCGTTGCTCGATCGCGTTTCCGGTCCGCAGGATTTCCGTGACTTTTCCACCGAGGAATTGGAACAGCTTTCCGACGAAGTCCGCCAGGAGATGATCCAGTCGGTGGCGTTCACCGGCGGCCATCTCGGTGCCGGCCTTGGCGTCGTCGAACTGACGGTGGCGTTGCACGCCGTGTTCGATACTCCGCGTGACAAGCTGATCTGGGATGTCGGCCATCAGGCCTATCCCCACAAGATCCTGACCGGGCGGCGAGACCGCATGCGCACCCTGCGCCAAGGCGGTGGTCTATCCGGCTTTACCCGCCGCTCGGAAAGCGAATACGACCCGTTCGGCGCCGGTCACAGCTCGACCTCCATTTCGGCTGGGTTGGGCATGGCGGTGGGCCGTGATCTCAAAGGCGAGAATTTTGACGTCATCGCCGTTATCGGTGACGGTGCCATGAGCGCCGGCCAGGCTTACGAGGCGTTGAACAATGCCGGCGCCATCGGCTCGCGCATGATCGTTGTCCTCAACGACAACGACATGTCCATCGCGCCGCCGGTCGGTGCCATGAGTGCCTATCTGTCGCGGCTGCTGTCGTCGCCGTCCTACCACTCCATCCGCCATCTCGCCAAGGATCTGGCGCACCTGCTGCCGCCGCCACTGGAGCGAGCCGCCAAGCGCGCCGAGGAATACGCTCGCGGCATGGTATCGGGCGGCGGTACGCTGTTCGAGGAGATGGGCTTTTATTACGTCGGTCCCATCGACGGCCATAATTTCGAGCATCTGCTGCCGGTGCTGAAGAACGTCCGCGATTCTGACGATCCCAACGCGGTGCTGATCCATGTGGTGACCAAGAAGGGCCGGGGCTACCCGCCGGCCGAGGCCGCCGCCGACAAGTATCACGGCGTCGGCCGTTTCGACGTCGTCACCGGCCAGCTCGACAAGCCCAAGGCCAACGCCCCGGCCTATACCGCGGTGTTCGGCAAGGCGTTGTTGGCCGAGGCCGAGCACGACGACCGCGTCGTCGCGGTGACCGCCGCCATGCCGGCCGGCACCGGCTTGGACAAGTTCGGTTCGCGCTTTCCCGCCCGCTGCTTCGATGTCGGCATCGCCGAGCAGCACGCGGTGACCTTTGCCGCCGGGTTGGCCTGCGAGGGCTTCAAGCCGTTCTGTGCCATCTATTCCACCTTCCTGCAACGGGCCTACGATCAGGTTCAGCATGATGTGGTGCTGCAACGTCTGCCGGTACGTCTGGCCATCGACCGGGCCGGATTGGTGGGCGCCGACGGCGCCACCCACGCCGGGTCCTATGACATGGCCTTTCTTGGCTGCCTGCCCGATATCGTCATCATGTGCCCGGCGGACGAAGCCGAACTGATGCATATGGTGGCGACGGCCGCCGACATCGACGACCGGCCGTCGGCATTCCGCTATCCGCGCGGCGAGGGGGTCGGTGTCGAACTGCCCGACCGTGGCAGCGTTCTGTCCATCGGCAAGGCCCGGATTCTGCGCGAGGGGAACCGGGTGGCGATCCTGTCGCTGGGGACCCGGTTGGCCGAATCGCTCAAGGCCGCCGATGAATTGGCTGCCCGCAATCTGGCGCCGACGGTGGTCGATGCCCGTTTCATGAAACCGCTGGACGAAGACCTGATCCTGCGCCTGGCCCGCGAGCATGAGGTGCTGATCACCGTCGAGGAAGGCTCGGTGGGCGGCTTCGGCAGCCATGTACTGCACCTGCTCGCCAGCCGCGGCGCGCTCGACCGTGGCCTCAAGGTCCGGCCGCTGGCTCTGCCCGATTACTTCGTCGAGCACGATACTCCCGGCATCCAATACGAGAAGATCGGCCTGAACGCTTCGGGTATCGTTGCCTCGGTATTGGCCGCCATCGGTGAAACCCGGTCGGCCCACGCCCTCGCCTGAGCAGGTATCCGCGCGTCATCTGGAGAGCGGTCGGCATGGAACTTGAGAAGCTCAAGGAGAGCGCCCTTCGGGCAAGCGCCCTTCTCAAGGCGATGAGCAATGAGCATCGGCTGATGATTCTGTGCCAATTGCTGCCCGGCGAGAAGTCGGTGGGGGAATTGGAACGGATCATCGGTCTCAGCCAGTCGGCGTTGTCGCAGCATCTGGCCCGATTGCGTCGCGATAATCTTGTCCGCACCCGGCGTCAGGCGCAGACGATTTATTATTCGCTGGCCGGGGCCGAAGCGGCGGCGGTGATCAGTACCCTGTACGGGCTGTATTGCGCCACCAAGACCTGAACTCCGTGATCGTCACCTCCGGCGGAACTGCCACACTCCGTCGTCTCCGGCTTCGCGCGTCACCGTGCCCCGGTGCATCAGGTGATGCAGGTGGGCCAGAGTTTCCGCCGTGGCGAAACCCATCTGATGGGCATCCAATTCGCGCTTGAACAGGACCCGCAACACCTGGATTGCCGTCACCGGCTGGTCGCAGGCCGCCAGGGTGCGTTCCAGCCGTTCGATGTGATGGGCCTGCAATTCGGCCACGCGGGTGTGCAGACCACGGAACGGCAGGCCATGTGACGGCAGCACCAGGGTATCTTCGGGCAGTTCGTTCAGTCTGGTCAGCGCGTCGAGGAACAGGGACAGCGGCTCGGACTCCGGCTGCTGCGGCCATACACCGACGATGGGTGAAATCCGGGGCAGGATCTGATCGCCGGATATCAGCACCCCGGCTTCGGCGCAATACAGGCAGGCGTGCTCGGGGGAATGGCCTCCACCCTCGATCACCCGCCATTGGCGGCCGGCGATGGTCAGGTTGTCACCATGGCGGATACCGACCACGCGGACCGGCATTTGCTCGATGCGGACGCGGTAGGTGTTGCCGCGGCTCCGCACCCCCTCCAACTGCGCGGCATCAAAGCCGATGCGGCGGTAGTGGCGGACCTGATTGGCGTTGAATTCCTCACTTTCCTCCAGCCACAGCATGCGGCCGAACAACCATTCGCGCAGGGTGGCGGTCAGTTCGATATCGAGGCGCTGACACAGCCAGCCCGCCAGGCCCATGTGGTCAGGGTGGAAATGGGTGGCGACGAGCCGCGATGGCGTCGACCCGGCCAAAGGCCCGGCCAGCAGGGTCTGCCACAGTGCCTTGGTCTCGTCGCTGCCCAGGCCGCTGTCCACCAGTGCCAGCCCGCCATTGTCGTCATCCAGCGCCCACAGGTTGATGTGGTCCAACGCGAAAGGCAGTGGCATGCGAATCCAGCGAATGCCAGGTGCCACAACCGTCACCTGGGCGGACGCCGGCGGCTGGTCGAACGGATGAATCAGGGGGGGCAGGCTCACGGGGCGTGACTCCGATAATTCGGTAAGTCTTTGCATATTTGGCTCCGGGCGGCAAGATTCAACCGGCCTGCTGTCGGTTCGGGCTATAGATGGCGGTGACGGATTATAGATGGCGGCAGCCGCATTCTTGATGGCGGTGAATTTCTCCACACCATTGATTCGGAACGATTCCGGCGAAATCCCATTTTGGGCGCATTGAAGTCGGTTTCGGCGCGCCCATGTGACTCCTCGATCAGACATCCGAGGAATTTTCCATGAACGCCGGACGGCCCACTCCACTGTGGCCGGGGCGGCCTCGGCCGTTGCCGGGAGAAACCTTCTCGTCGTGGTTCTCCAGGACCGCCTGGAGCAACGGCCTGACGCCGGCCGAACTATACGGCGTGGCCACCAGCGGCGCCCAGATCCACAGCCGCGACCTGGACCGTCTGGCCGAGCGCAGCCTGCTGATCCGGCTGTCGGCGGCCACTGGCATCTCTGCCGACATTCTGGCTGATGCCATGGTCACCCGTTGGGCGGGGCACCTCTACGATGCCGAGGAGCGGCACATCCGCCTGCCCTGGCTGCCCTCGGTGGGAACCGAGCGGACCCGCCCCAGCTTCGGCCAGCAATTCTGCCCGCTGTGCCTGGCGGAAGACCCGGTCCCGTATTTCCGCCTCGGCTGGCGCCTCTACTTCGTCACCGCCTGCCGCCGGCACCGGGTCCATCTCTGCGACCGTTGCCCCGGCTGCGGTGAACCAATCCAGCCGCTGAAGACGATCCGCACCAGGACCGACCTGGAATGCCACAAATGCGGTAGCAAACTGATGGCAGCCCCCGCCGCTCCGGCCGAAGACTTCTTCACCCAGGCCCGGCTGCTCACCGCTACCGGACAGGATGAGATAGATCTGCCCGGCTATGGCCCGATCCGCCAGCCCTTGTTCTTCGAATTGGTCCTGAGGCTGCTGCGACTGGTGGCGGGAGGTTCCTTCGCCCGAGCCTTAAGAGCCCAACTGGCAGAGAGTGCGGATGATTTGTCGCAGTTCGCGGATATTCCCATCCGGGCCGATCCCTACCAGTTCGAACCACGGCAGCGGCACCTGCTGATCGCCCTGGCGGCCCGGATGCTCGACGACTGGCCCCTCCGCTTCCATGCGACCTGCAAGGCAGCAGACGTGTCGCGCTGGCAGTTGGAACGTACCAGCCGCAGCCCGATGACGCTTCTCAAGAAAGATTGTCACGACGGCAAACATCAACCAAACATTGCCATGATTTCGCCTAATTGACGATCAAGGCTTGGTTTCCCGATTATTTTGGGAGGCAAGATGCCGGTTCGGTCGATCCCCAGAAGCCACCGCAGCGTCACCGGGCGGCAGCCCGTGGACGGACAGAAGAGCGTCGCGGTCGAGTCCTCGCTGGAGCGGGACTTCGTCCTGCTTTGCCGCTTCGAGCCGGATTTCGCCGGCATCGAGGAGCAGCCGGTGATGATCCCAGTCCCCGGCGGACGCCGTTACATCCCCGACTTCCTGGTCACTTGGCGAGAGCCCAGGCCGCCCGATCTGGTCGAGGTGAAATATCAGGCTGACCTCGCCGCCCAGACAGACATCCTGCGGCCCAAATTCGCGGCGGCAGAAGCCTACGGCCGTGATCGCGGCTGGCAGTTCCGGGTGGCCACCGACAAGGACATCCGAACGCCGCGCCTCGCCAACGCGACCTTTCTCCTGCCCTTCCGCTTCCGTCCTGCCGATCCCGGCCGTGCCCTCCGCCTGACCCGCGCCCTCCAGGCATTGGGCTCGGCCACGCCGGAGCAAGTGCTGGCCGCGGCCTTCCCCGAAGCGGAGGGGCGGCTCCAGGCCCTGCCGGTGCTGTGGCACCTGATTGCCACCTTCCGGGTGCAGACGAATCTGGATGAGGAATTGACCATGACCTCCACGCTCTCCCAGGAAGGATGACCCCATGGGCAAGCTGAGTTTCCGACCAAAATCCACGGTATTGGTCCACGGCAAGCCCTGGCGGGTGGTACGCACCGTCAGCCCCACCGAAGTGCTGCTGGAGGAGGCAGGCACCCACCGCAAAGAAGTATTCGACATCGCCGACCTGAAGGCGGACGCCAATCCGGGTGAAGCCCCACCCCCGGCTATCGACAGCCTGGACGAGGACGATCTGGCCGAGGCCAGGCGGCGCCTTGAGATCATCAAGCCGTTGCTGTCCATCGGCCGGGGCCGGACCAAGGCCATCGATACAGCCGCCGCCGAATACGGCCTCGGCCGGCGGACCATCGAACGCTGGCTGCACAATTACGAAGCCAGGGAATTGCTCTCCGATCTGGCGCCACAGCGCCGCAAGCGGCCCATGCCGACCCGCCTGCATGCCGAGGTGGAGGCCCTCGTCGCCAAGGTCATCGAGGACTTCTATCTGACCAAGCAGAACCTCAGTCCGCGCAAAGCTTACGAGACGCTGAAACGCCTGTGTGCCGGCATCCGCCGGAAGCGGCCGCACGAGGAAACCTTCCGTCGCCGCCTGGATGCCGTTCCAGAGGAACTGAAGCTCCGGCGCCGCAAAGGCCGCAAGGCGGCACGCGACCGCTTCGCCGAAGTAAAAGGGGCCTTTCCCGGCGCCGACTTTCCCCTGGCCGTCGTGCAGATCGATCACACCAGACTGGACATCGATTTGGTCGATGACGACACCCGTCAGCCCATCGGTCGCCCGAACCTGACCCTGGCCATCGACGTCTACAGCCGCATGGTGACCGGCTTCTATCTCTCCCTTGATCCGCCCAACGCATTCTCAGTGGGCATGTGCATCGCCCACTCGGCATTGGACAAGGACGCCCATCTCGACCGCCTGGGCATCAAGGGCCGCTGGCCTGTCTGGGGCCTGCCCCGCCGCATTCATGCTGACAATGGTAAGGAATTCCACAGTAAGACCCTGGACAAGGTCTGCCAGCAATACGGCATCGCCATCACCTGGCGACCGGTGAAGGTGCCCAACTACGGCGGCCACATCGAACGCTTCCTCGGCACCACCGCCCGCGAGCTGCACGCCATTCCCGGCACCACCTTCGCCAACACCCGCGACCGGGGCGAATATAACTCGGCCAAGCAGGCCGTCATCACCCTGGACGCCCTGGAGCGCTGGCTCACCCAGTTCTTCGTCGGCGTCTACCATCAGCGCGTCCACAGCGGTATCGGCTGCCCGCCGGAGGAACAATGGCGGCGCGGCATCATGGGCCACGGCCGCCATAAGGGCACCGGCCTCCATGATCCCATCCCCGATCCCCGCCGCTTCTGGCGCGACCTGCTGCCCTACACCGAGCGTCTGGTCCGCCGCGAAGGCATCGTCTGGGACAAGATCAGCTACTTTTCCGATGCGCTGCGCCCCTGGATCAACGCCCGCAAGGGCGGCCGGGCGCAGAAATTCATCGTGCGGCGCAACCCCCGCGACATCAGCCGCCTGTACTTCCTGGACCCGGAAATCGGCGACTACCTGGAGATCCCCTATCGCGACCTGGCCAAGCCGTCCATTTCCATCTGGGAATACCGCGAGGCCGAACGCTTCCTGCGCGACCAGGGCCGGGCCGCCGAGAACGAGGACGTGATCTTCGCCGCCCGCGAAGACATGGCCCGCATTGTCGCCGAGGCCAAGACCGAGACCCGCAAGGCGCGGCGTACCCGCCAGCGCCGCAAGCCCAACGCCCAGGTGACGGAACCGGGCACGGCCCCCGTAGCCGCCGCCCCATCGGGCCGGCTGTCCCTGGTGGTGGACAACACCGGCAGGCAGGCCGACGAGTTCGACATTCCCGACGACATCGCCATCACGTTCGAGGAGCTGTGAGATGCAGTTCGACCTCTTCGCCCGCGCCGCCAACACCCTGCCTGTTCCGGCTGCCAAGACCGACCTGGAGGAACGGCTCTCCTACGTGCGGCGCACCGGCTGGGTGCCCTATCGCGTCGGGCTCAAGGCCCTGACCTTGCTGGGCCAGATGATCGAGGCGCCCAACAGCCACCGGCCGCCGTGCCTACTGATTCACGGCGACACCAACAACGGCAAGACCACCATCGCCCTGAAGTTCGCCAAGGACCGCAACGGCAGCGCCATGGCCAGCAGCGAGCACACGACGAAGCCAGTGCTGCTCGTCCAGAATCCTCCCTTCGCCGATCTTGGCGCCTTCCTCGGCCTGGCGCTACGCGCCCTCGACGCCCCGACCCCACGCAATGCGCGGACGGAAAGGCGCCTGGACCAGTTGCTGACGGTCATGCGGACCGCCGATGTACGCATGCTGGTGATCGACGAGATCCACAACATCCTGACCAGCAAGGTGGATCAGCGCGCCCTCTACCTGAACGGCCTGAAGTTCCTCAGCAACGAGCTCCAGATCCCCGTGGTCCTGATCGGTACCATCGAGGCCATGCGGGCGCTGCAATCGGACCAGCAGTTGGGCAACAGGTTTGAGCCGCACCACATCCCCCGCTGGCCCAACGACGAGAACTATGCCCGCTTCCTGGCCGGCATGTGCTCGGCCATGCGCCTGGGCGAAGGCGGCAACTGGCGGTCCAAACCCCTGGTCACCCGCTTCCACGCCATGAGCGAGGGCCTAACCGGCGAGACCTGGAAGCTGATGTGCCGGGCCGCCGAAACGGCGATCAAGACCCAGAGGGAGAAAATCGACGAGGATACGCTGGATGCGACGCCATGGACGAGGCCGAGCGAACGGCGAAGAGGTGGGTAAGAGAGCTGATCAGATTTCCTTTACCCCGAAGCACCCGGAATGTGGAGTACTTTCACCTGCATCTAATCTTTCAGCGAACCGGACCTTTCAGCGCAGACCAGAGCCGCCGGCTCCGCCATAAGGATCCCATGCACGCTGCCAGTTTCCCTTGATGCTTGTGGACCGCAAAGCGCCTGCTATACTGCGGAAACCCATATAGAAAGTCTGCTGGGAGACGTACGGTGATACCGTTTCTAAAATGGCCCGGCGGAAAGCGTTGGCTTGTTCAAAAATATCCAAAAATATTTCCTCGACAAATAAAACGATATTTCGAGCCGTTTGTAGGTGGAGGGGCTGTATATTTTCACCTTGAGCCGAGGCGCGCGCTTATTGGCGACATAAATACAGATGTTATTATTTTCTATAGGGGAATTCAGAAAAGCCACAATAGATTTGGAGAGCTTATGAATGAACACCAAAAGCGGCATTCAGGTGAATATTACTATAAAATAAGAGCAACCATCCCAGATGATGAAGTGGAGAAGGCAGCGCGGGTGCTGTATTTGAATCGCGTCTGTTTCAATGGCATCTACCGCGTAAACAGGCGCGGGGAATTTAACGTCCCAGTGGGAACCAAAACTCGTGTTGTACTCCCAACAGATGACTTCCCTGCCGCATCACGGCTTCTTGGCAAGGCGGAGATAGTACAGGGAGGATTTTCAACAGTAATAAGGAACGCTGGAGATGGTGACTTTGTATTCTCCGATCCGCCATACACAGTTCGCCACAATAACAATGGCTTTATAAAATACAATGAAATATTGTTTTCGTGGCTTGATCAAGTAAGCCTTGCGGACGAGCTGATCGGAGCCAAAGAGCGGGGAGCTAGAATTCTTTGCACCAACGCCAACCACGCTAGCGTTCGAGAGCTATATGAAGGCAAAGGATTTAAGTTATCAGTTGTATCGCGATATAGTAGTATATCTGCATCCGCCGCGAAGCGGGGGTACTACGAAGAGCTACTTATCCAGGGATAATGGCTAAAGAGGGGACGATGCAACAAGTCAATTCCTTCATCGCGAATACGCGGTTTCTGCATAATCCGCTGGCTGTACTGAATACATTTCTAGCCAATGAAAAGCGTATGGAGGCTGCCGGGCAGGTAGATAACATGCGTTTTGTTGGATATGTTCTGGAACTTGGATACGATACGGCAACAATTATTACCTCAGATCCATTTAAGAAGGCCGTGGGAGGCATTCCACGCGGTTCATTTCTGATTATGGCACCTGAGACCATTGATGATCTCCCGCCGCATTTTACCCTGCTTCGCGTAACAGAAACGGCGCCTACGCCGCTGTCCAGCCAAGTTCAGCAGACCTATTTCGAACTTCATAAAAAATCGATGCCAGAACTCGACATATGGACGCAGAGCGAGCTCCAGTGGGGAGCGCTGAGGTGTACGGTCCTCGGCATGTTCTACCCATCGCCAGACGATACTAGCAAGGTGGACTTTGCCGGCGACGTGAACTCGATCCTCAGCGCACATCGATACAAGGTGTTTGCACCGGATGCGGATCTTCTCAATGTGATCGTCAACGGTATAGTGAAGCCGCAAGATCGATTCGGGTTGGGCGTGCTGCGCCTGACGGAGTGTCGTCTTCAGAGGCTGTTGGGAACGACGGCCAGCGTCTCAGCCGCCGATATACCGGTTATCATTTCAATGTCGGACTTCAAGGCGGCGCGAACGGCGATGTTCGGCAAGACTCGGCTTGGTAAGTCGAATGTCGTCAAATTGATCGCACAAGGCATGCTGGAGGCGACGGCGGCGGACAGTTCGGTCGGCCAGCTCATCTTCGATATTAACGGCGAATATGCGAACGATAACCCGCAGGACGGAAATCGCTCGATCCGCAGCGCCTATGAAGATCGATGCCGGGTATATGCCCTCACCGAACGCCCAGGCACGCCCTCTCACCCGCTTCGGCTGAACTTCTATGAGCAGCCAGATAGCTGCCTGCCGGTGCTCGCCTCTTTCCTAGAGGCGGATGCCCGCAACTCGGACTACATCCGGAGCTTCACCTCTGTCGAAATGCCAGCCATGGGTGATATCAGCGGCATGGCGCCAGGCGATAAAACTCGGGCCGTGCGCAAGATCCAGATGTATTGGGCGATTCTGGAAGAGGCTGGGTTCCGGGCCGACGAAACGCGCCTGCGGGGCCTTAAGCTCCGTGCCGGGCGCAATACTCACGATTTTGACCCGGGGTTTTCACAGGACCTCCGGGACGCCGTCTATGCCAACAATGCACCGCAATCCCCGATATCCCTGCATGGCCTTGCCGTGGAACTCAAGAAGGTCGCGGAGTTCATGGCAGCGAATAAGGATTCACCGCTTCTGGTAACTGGCAGCGGCAATCCCCTCTTTGACGCCAATGACCGTGCGCTCCTTCGGTTCCTGGTCCCTAGCGGCAGCAGCAGTTCTGGGCCGATCGTGTTGCGTCGGTACATCGGCTACCATTCCCCGGCAGCCGGAGACTTCATCTCCCAGATCCTGGAGCATCTTGAGCATGGATTGACGGTAATCCTCGATCTCGGAAATGCGACCGACCAGATCCGGCGCTACTTCGCTGATATGCTGTCCCGTGAAGTGTTCGCGCACCAAGAGCAAAAGTTCGTGTCCAACACCTTGGGGGCGCACTACGTCCAACTATACTTTGAGGAAGCGCACAACCTGTTCCCGGTAAACGACAAAGAACTGACCGGTGTGTACGCGAGATTCGCAAAGGAAGGCGCCAAGTTTCACATTGGCATGGTGTATTCGACCCAATCTCCGTCAACGATAAACAAAGAGCTTTTGACTCAGACAGAGAATTTTTTCGTGGGGCATTTGTCTTCTATCGAGGAGACCAAGGCGCTATCGCGCCTTCAGGTTCAGTTCGCGGGCGTGGAAGACGAAATACTAAGGGCGAAGACGCCCGGTTATATGCGCATCATCACGCAGTCACACCGATTCGTGGTGCCGGTATACGCCCGTAAGTTTGAAGTCTGAGGAAGAGCGTCATGCCGTATCAGGAAGGATCGCGTCTTGGTCGGGAAACCGCTTCAAAGCTTGGCCACCTACAGGTCCTCAAGAGCGATTTTGTGCGCTCGCTGATCCAACGGTTCGAGTATCCGCCAGCCGATGACAGTGACGCAGTCACGCCCTGGGTTTCATTTGACCCGGCCAAGGCACGGCCGCTGCCCACGGTCATTGCAGTCGATGGATCATTGCAAACCATAATGTCAGATGATCTTCCGCGGCGGGAACTGTCCTTCGTGAAGACGGCGCTGCTGCGAATGGACGAGCACCGCATTGCCCGAATCGACCGGGACATGCCACACCCGATCCACATGCGAGATCTGGCGAAAGATTCCGCAATTTACCACTCCACAGTGTTCCCGCTGAAAAACGTCTTCGTGCCAGACCAGACCAACTACGATCTGGTTCGGCATATCATTCGCGATTCAATGAAGATGGATCTCGATGGGCAAGTCTATGAAACGCTCAAGTGGCTTGCCTACCAGAAATGGGATGGCACAAACCAACGATCACCGGAATTTGAGTGCCCGCACTGCAAGGACAAGGAAAGCAAACAATCTCTGCCGTACGACGCGGATGAGACCCGCTGTACTGTCTGTGGGCAGGTGATGTATCTCACCGACATGGTCGGCTTTCATCTGGAGATGTCAGAAGATAGCGCCCCGGTCAGTCTCGCCAGCGCCTACATGCTCATTCATGAAACTCTCCTCCTGCTCCTTCCCGTTCGATTGGCCTGGGAACAGGGGTGGATTCATGAGCTATCGAACAATTACCTCCTGATCAAGGATGGGCCATTGATGCTACGCGGCCAGTACGTGAAGCTGATAGATGGCATTCGGAATCTACTGGCATGGGCGGCAAAAGCTGGACATCCGATCCATCTGATGGGCCAGGAGAAGACGGGACTTTTTGTTGACCACCTTGGCACCATCGCTCGATTCGCCTCGCCACAGCACCGTGGAGAGTCACCATCCTATGCCATTCTCTCTCACGAGTTCATTCGGCAGCATATCCAACGGGCTCCTGATATGCGGGAACTCTATGGGCACAGAACGAATTATGGGGAGAAAGTGTTCCTGAAATTGGACCCCCACCACGCAACGGTCATTAACGTACCGACGGGCCAGTATCTGAACGCTGCTGATCGGCCTCATGATGCGGCCGACCTGATCGGCCTGGATCGGATCCTCGCCACGTTGCCAGCTTTCATCAGCCATCGCTTCGAAGGCGGCTTGATCCCAATTGAGTTGGCCAATGGAGTTGCGTCCCTATCCAGCTACCCGTCTGCCGAGGTGCTAAAGATGTTCGCGCGCCTACGCTAGAGTCTGTCTGACTTAGGCTGAAGCGTATCCGGCATGTCTCAGGTATGCGGCACACTCTTGATGTGAGAACGCCTCCAGGAGCTTACCGACCCTTCTCCATGTGGTTTCGATGGTTCGCTCCTCGGCTTTTCGGACGA
>CAIUSV010000074.1 GCA_903901915.1 uncultured Rhodospirillaceae bacterium
GGGCAGAAACCCCTCAATCCGCGCCCATTGCGTCGTCGTCAGTTCGTATCTCTTCGCCATCTCTCACCAAGCCAAGTTTGTCCTGACTCGGTGAATCACGCGCGCCAATCAGACGCAAGCTGAATGTCGATACAGCCTAGGAGTGCTTCAGCTTGAAGCTGAAGCACTCCTAGGCGCCGGGAAACAAAGCCACCCTTGCCCGCGCGGGGAAGGGTGGCTTTGCCATGTCATATATGCCACCCACGACGTATCGCGTGAATCGTGGGCCATTCCGATAACCGCCCGATCGGCCGGACATGACCCAAGGCGGTCATTTCATTGCGCCCTCAGCCTGACAAGGCAGGCGAATTTCCTTGTCTCACCGACACCGGCGGCATAGGCTGGATAACTACGACATAAACGGTCGGAGTTGCGATGTCATTCATTAGCACCGGCGTCGAGTATGGGTTGCACTGTCTCCTCTATTTGACAGCCCCCGCACCTCACGCCCCGGCCCCGGGCGTTCGTGACCTCGCGGACCTTCAAGGCGTTCCTGCCGAGTATCTGGCCAAGGTCTTCACCAAACTGTCCAGGGCCGGCCTGGTGGTGGCCACCGAGGGGGCGCGGGGAGGCTTCGCTCTGGCTCGGCCGGCGGATGAAATCAGCTTCCTGGATGTCGTTCATGCGATCGACGGAGACAAGGCGCTCTTTGAGTGCCGGGAAATTCGCGAGCGCTGCGCCGTATTCAATTCCGAGGCGCCAGTTTGGGCGACCACCGGAGTTTGCTCGATTCACGCCATCATGCTGGCCGCCGAAAAGCGCATGAGGGACGAACTGGCAAGTCATTCGTTGAAGGACCTTGCGGAGCAGGTTGCCGCCAAGGCGCCTGCCGACTTCAGCCCGCAAATCGCGAATTGGCTGGAGGAACGAACCTTAAACCGTCGTGGCGATCACGATACTCACCATTTGGAGACCTGAACCATGGATCAAAGGATTGACCTTACGAAAGTTTCCCCCGATGGCTACACGGCGATGCTGGGAGTGCATTCATATGTGCAAAACAGCGGCCTGTCGCTCGGGCTGCTGGAACTGGTGAAGATGCGTGTATCTCAGATCAACGGCTGCGCCTTTTGTATCGCCATGCACGTTCCATTGGCTCGTAAGCATGGGGTCACTGATGACCAATTGCACCTTCTCGCCGCATGGCGCGAGGCACCGATTTACAGCCCGAAGGAACGGGCCGCCTTGGCGTGGTCGGAAGCACTGACGCGCCTTACCGGAGGCGACGTTTCCGACGCGGTATACACCGAGATTCGTCTGCATTTCTCGGAGAAGGAAGTGGCCGATCTTTCTTTCGCGATCGCGGAAATCAACGCCTGGAATCGCCTGATGATTTGCACTCGGACCCCGCCCCAGCTTGGAGGCGCGTCCGCCTGAATCCGTCATGTCAGGACCGGCCAGCACTGGCCGGTCTCACATCGGCGACAACCCCAGCCGGCCGAACAGGCTCTTATCCCGCCCCGGCGCGGCGTTCTTGGCGGTCAGCAGCCGCTGGCCGCAGAACACCGAATTGGCGCCGGCCAGGAAGCACAGCGCCTGCATTTCCTCGCTCATGCCCTCCCGCCCCGCCGACAGGCGGACGAAGGACTTCGGCATGATGATGCGGGCGACCGCGATGGTGCGGATGAAATCGAACGGGTCGGGACGCTCGGCGTCGGCCAGCGGCGTGCCCTTGATCGGGATCAGCAGGTTGATCGGCACGCTGTCGGGATGCTTGGGCATGTTGGCCAGCGTCAACAGCATGCGGGCGCGGTCGATGCCGGTTTCGCCCAGACCGACGATGCCGCCCGAGCAGACGTGCAGCCCGGCATCGCGCACCACGTCCAGGGTATCGAGGCGGTCCTGGAAGGTCCGGGTGGTGATGACCTCGGAATAGTGTTCCGGACTGGTGTCGATATTGTGGTTATAGTAGTCGAGACCGGCATCCTTGAGCCGCTGGGCCTGCCACTTGTCCAGCAGGCCGAAGGTGGCGCAGGTCTCCATGCCCAGCGCCTTGACGCCCTCGATCATCGCCACCGCGACATCGAAATCGTCGCCCTTGGGGCCGCGCCAGGCGGCGCCCATGCAAAAGCGGCTTGCCCCCTCCTCCTTGGCGACGCGGGCGGCCTCGACCACCTCCTCGACCGCCAGCAACTTTTCCTTCTCCAGCCCGGTGGCGTAATGGGCGCTTTGCGGGCAATAGGAACAATCCTCGGGACAGGCCCCGGTCTTGATCGAGATCAGCCGGCTGACCTGAACCCGATTGGGATCGAAATTGGCGCGATGCACCGTCTGGGCCAGGAACATCAGCTCGTTGAAGGGAAGCGCGAACAGCGCCTCGACCTCTTCGGTAGTCCAGTCGTGGCGAAGCTGCGTGCTCAACGAGGCGTCCCTTTCCCTGGTCTTTGGGGTCCGCACTTTAGGTCCGCTCATCGCTTCTTTGCAACAGGAGCGAAAACCCGATATGACCAGCCGCGATGAATGGACTGGACGACAGCATCGGGCATTTCCTCGCCGGCCTGGAACGGACGGGGCGGCGGCGGGCCTTGCGCCCGCTGGAACCCCTGGCCGGTGGCCGGGTACGCCTGGGCGGCCGCGAGCTGCTGAACTTTTCCTCCAACGACTATCTCGGGCTGTCGCGCCACCCCCTGGTGATCGAGCGCGCCCGCGACTGGGCCGCCGAATTCGGCGCCGGCAGCGGCGCGTCGCGACTGGTCACCGGCCACCTCGCCGCGCTGGACGCCATCGAAGCCAGGATCGCCAGGGCCAAGCGGTCGGAAGCGGCGCTGGTGCTGGCCAGCGGCTGGCAGTGCAACGCCTCGGTGTTGCCGGCGCTGCTAAGCCGGGAATTGTGGGCCAGCCCGCCGCTGGTGCTCGCCGACAAGCTGGTTCACGCCAGCATCCTGGCCGGGCTGGAGTTGGCGGACGCAAGGCGCATCCGCTACCGCCACGACGATCTCGACCACCTGGAAGCCCTGCTGGAGGCCAACCGCGACCGGCCGGGACCGCGCTTCATCGTCAGCGAGACGGTGTTCAGCATGGACGGCGATGCCTCCGACGTCGCCCGGCTGGCGGCGCTGGCCCGGCGATGGGACGCCGTGCTTTACCTCGACGAGGCCCACGCCACCGGCGTGCTGGGCGACACCGGATTCGGCCTGACTCCCGGCCACCGGGTCGATGTCGCCATGGGCACCTTTTCCAAGGCGCTGGGCGGCTTCGGCGCCTATGTCGCCTGTTCCGGGGCGGTGCGCGACTATCTGGTCAACCGCGCCTCGGGACTGATCTACGCCACCGCCCTGCCGCCGGCGGTGCTGGGGGCGATGGACGCCGCCCTTGATCTGGTCCCGGCCATGGTGGCCGAGCGCGCCCACCTCGGCCGCATGGCCGAGCGGGTGCGAAGCGCATTCCGGGCGGCGGGTTTGAACACCGGCCGCTCGGCCACTCAGATCGTGCCGGTGATCCTGGGTGACGAACGGCGCACCCTGGCGGTCGCCAA
This sequence comes from uncultured Rhodospirillaceae bacterium, assembly GCA_903901915.1. Classification (GTDB taxonomy): domain Bacteria; phylum Pseudomonadota; class Alphaproteobacteria; order Rhodospirillales; family Magnetospirillaceae; genus Phaeospirillum. The sequence continues at coordinate 3,515 of CAIUSV010000074.1, forward strand.
GGCGCTGGAGACACGCGGCATCCTGGCGGTGGCGATTCGGCCGCCGACGGTGCCGCCCGGCACCAGCCGCATCCGCCTTGCCCTGTCCGCCGCCCATTGCGAGGCCGACATCGACCGCCTGATCGCGGCAATGCTGGAAGCGGTCAATAATGAAGGCTGAACCATGAGCGACCACCCGGCATCTGAGGGCGACGAATCATGAGCCCGCCGATTCTCGCCGTCCACGGCTGGGGCTTCGATCCCGCTTTCTGGACGCCGATGCTGGACCGCCTGCCCGATTTCAAGGCCGAGCGGGTGGATCTCGGCTTTCGCGGCGAGCCGCGCATCCCCAAGGTGGCGCGGCCGCTGATCCTGGCCCATTCCATGGGGCTGGCCTGGGCGCTCACCAACATCCCGCGACCGTGGGCGGGAGTGCTGGCGGTCAACGCCTTCCCCCGCTTCACCCGGTCGCCGCAATTCGTCGAAGGGGTGCCTCCGCGCATGATCGAACGCATGGTGGCCCGCTTCAGTTCCGCCCCGGCCGAGGTTACCGCCGAATTCCTCGGCCGCTGCGGCGTCGAAAGCCCCGACGTGGCGACCATCCGACCCGACCCCTTGCGCAAGGCGCTGGTCTGGCTGGCCGGCTGTGACCAGCGCAGCGCCCTGAAGATGTTGGGCTGTCCACTGCTGGCCCTGGCCGGCACCTTGGACCCCATCGTACCCCAGGCCATGAGCATCGCCGGCTTTCCGCCCGAATGCCTGGTTCTGGCCGAAGGCGGCGGCCACCTGCTGCCGCTGACTCATCCCGACTGGACGGCGTCGCAACTGCGCGCCTTCGCCGCGAGGCTGCGGTGGTGACCAGCCGCAAACGCGCCATCGCCCGTTCCTTTTCCAGGGCGGCCACCACCTATGCCGCCGCCGCCCAAGCCCAGGAGCGGGCCGCCGAGCGGCTGGCCGGACGGCTGCCGCCGCTGCCGGCGGCGGCGCGGGTGCTGGAACTGGGCTGCGGCACCGGCCTGCTGACCCGCCACCTGCTGGCGCTGATGCCGCCGTCGGCAACGCTGCTCGCCACCGATCTCAGCCCCGGCATGATCGCCGCCGCCTCGGCGGCCATCAGCGATCCCCGTCTGAGCTTCGCGGTGATGGATGCCGAGGCTCCCGACGACTTCGCCGACGGCTTCGACCTGATCGCCTCGTCGCTGGCGGCGCAGTGGTTCGCCGACCTGCCGGCGACCCTGGCCGGACTGGTCCGGCGGCTGAACCCCGGCGGCATGCTGGCGCTGGCGACCCTGGGGGACGGAACCTTCGCCGAGTGGCGGGCAGCCCATGCGGCGCACGGGGTGGAATGCGGGGTACCGCTCTATCCCGATACCGCCGGCCTGGCGGCCTGCCTGCCGGGGTGCCGAGCCGAGGCCGCCCCCTTCACCATCGCCTATCCCGACGCCAGGGCCTTTCTCGCCACCCTTGCCGCCATCGGCGCCGCCACCCCGCGTCCCGGCCACCGACCATTGCCCCCCGGCACACTGAGGCGGATCATGGCCGCGATGGGAAGGCCCTGCGCCATCACCTGGGACGTGCTCACCCTGACCTTCGTCAAGAGGAACGCCGCATGAAGGGCGTGTTTGTCACCGGCACCGACACCAACGTCGGCAAGACCCTGGTCGCGGCCTGGCTGGCGCGGGGCTGGGGGGCCGACTACTGGAAGCCGATCCAGACCGGCACCGCCGAGGGCACCGACCCGACGACGGTGGCACGGCTGGCTCCAATGGTCGTCATCCACCCGTCGACGGTGGAATTGCGGGCGCCGCTGTCGCCCTACGAAGCCGCGCGGCGCGAACAGACCCGCATCGACCTGTCGGCCCTGGTCCCGCCCGAGACGGACCGGCCGCTGGTGGTGGAAGGTGCCGGCGGCGTCTTGGTGCCGATCAACGAGGTGGCGCTGATGATCGACCTGATGGCGCGCCTCGACCTGCCGGCGCTCGTGGTGGCGCGCTCCACGCTGGGCACCGTCAACCATACCCTGATGACGCTGGAGATGCTGCGCCGCCGCCGAGTGCCGCTGCTGGGGGTGGTGATGAACGGCCAGCGCAACCCCGCCAACCGCCAGGCCATCGAGCATTTCGGCGGCGTGCCGGTGCTGGCCGAGATTCAGCCGCTGCTGGCGGTGACCGAGGCGGTGATTGCCGGCCTGCCGCCACCGACCTTTCCCTGCCCCACCTAGGCCAAGGCCAGGCGATCGCCCGATCAGGAACCGAAGGCCGGATGGACTTATCGCCCTCGCCGCGCTACGCTGGCGGCCTTGTCCGGGGGAAGGGCTGCGGTTCACGAGTCGATGCGCGCGGCGCCGGGGAACCAATGAGGATAATGCAAGATCGCCGAAGAGCCTTGTGCCAAGGCAACTCCTTTCACGCGGCCATGCCCCCTGATCTGGCCGGCGCGGGCGGGATTGCATGCTGACACTGCCCACCTTCAAGGACATCTCCTGCCTACTGATCGCTCCCGAACGGGAAAAGCGCAAGCTGTTGGCCGGAGTGTTGCGGCAGATCGGCATCGGCAAGATCCAGGAGGCGGATTCCATCGAGTTCGCCACCCTCCAGCTTCGCTATGCCCTATCGGACCTGATCATGTGGGCGGGGACGGGCGACAGCCATCTGGGCCTGTTGCGCTTCGTCCGCCACGACCTCAAGGGCAAGGGCCGAACGATCCCGTTTCTGTGCGTCACCGACGGATGGGACAGCGAACGCCTCACCGCCGCCCGCGATGCCGGCGCCTCGGGATTTGCGACGCTGCCCCTGACCCTGCGGGAAATGCTGAGAACGGTCACCGCCGCCTTTGGCGATGCCCGCGAGTTCATCGATACGCCGGGCTATGTCGGCCCCGACCGCCGGCGCAATACGCCCACCAACTATCGCGGTCCGCGCCGCCGCTCGACCGATGGGGCGCCAAGCGCCAAGCCCGCCGCCGCCCCGGCGGCATCGGGACGCCAGCCCACGGCGGGGTCCGAAGCCGCCGCGGCCGGCGAACGGCCCGGCCGGCCACCGGCCGCCCAACGCCTCGCCGCCGAGGCCGGCATCGAAGAGCTTCCCGACGATCTGCGCCTGGACGACGAAGCCACCGCTGCCGCCAAATCCGGCCTGCCACCGTCCCAGCGGCGGATTCAGGTGGTCCGCGAGGCCCTGCGCATCGCCGACGAGCTCAAGACGCTGCTTCGGGGCGAACGGACGCCGGATGTCAAGGAGAAGGCCGCCGACCTGTTCAATCGCCTGATGAACCTGATGGGGCTGGTTCACGGCTATTGCGCCGAAAATACCGCCGATGCGCCGTTCTTCAACGCCAAGTACCGCGAGATCATGGCCGCCGTCAGCAACTTCTCGCTCGGTATCCTTGCCGGCGGGCTTGAGCGTACCTGTAAGGAATCAAGCCAGATGGTGGACGGCACCATGCCCATCTCGTTGGGCTCGGCGTCCAGGGTCTTTTACAAGATGTCGGAATTCGACACCCTGATCCGGATATTGGGCGGCTACGGCAAGCTGTCCGTGGCCATGCTGGAACAGGTCAGGACGGGATGGCGGAACGTGCAGATCCTGGAGAAGGTGGACAACAAGCTGGACGAATTGGCCGGCCCCCCCGATTCGTCGCTGCAACAGATATCGGCGCAACGGCTCGACGAAGTCGGCAGCGCCCTGAGCGAACGTCTGGCGGCCGAAACCCAGGAAGCCGCCTTCGATCGCCTCAACCAGAGATAGTCTTGGGGCCAGCCAACCCGCCATTGCCGATCCGGGCGCGGAGGGGCATAATGCCGGCTCTCCGCGGCGTTTCCGGTTCGTAAGAGATGGATCAGCCTTCAATACTGTCCGTTGCGCTTGCGAACCTCACGAAATCGCATGATTTTCTGCTGAAGCTCCTCGACGCCTGCGGCAAGCTGCCCGGCGCCCCCGGCACCGCCTCGGATCGGGAAATGATGGCGGCGATCTCCCATCTGGCCCGGTTGACCCGTGACATCGTCCGCGACGGCGAACTGGCCCGAAACGGCCGGAGCGATTTCGTGGCGGCGCGGACACTGTCTCAGCCGGCGGTGACGAACGAGTCGTCGCCCGACGGCAACGAGGCCCGGCGCCTGCATGTGATCTTGGACATGTGCGTCCAGCAAAGCGAACGGACCTGGCGACACGCCGTCGCCCTGGAAAGCGAGAATGCCGCCCTGCGCGCCGAATTGAAGCTGGTCGCCGCCGACATGGTGGCGGCGCGGGCGGCCTTGACCTCGGGCAAGCCGGGCTGACGGTTCAGGACTGGCGCTCGGCGTCGGCATCCGCCCGCCACTCGTCCCAACACTCCATCCGGCCGATACTTCGCAAATAATCCCGGTCAAGCGGCAGCAGGCCGGTTTCGGCCGGCGCCCCCGGGATCTGGTAGGCCGGTGACGGGCCGGCCAGCACGCGGGCGACGTGAACCACGCCGGCGACATCCATGGAACTGACCGGTGCCGCCCCCGGCCGGCCGGAAAAAGCCACGGCTTCGACCACCGCCTTGTTGAACCCCCACAACCCCAGCAGATAGGCGCCGACCTGGACATGGGTGGCGCCAAAGGCATGGCTCTCGGCCTCAAGCAGCGATACGCCCCCTTCCACGGCATCCCTGGCCTTGCCACACGGTTTGGGCAGGTGTTCCAGCAATACCAGCAGCCCGATGGAACTCAGCATGCCGGCGCAGAACGCCTCCTCCATCCGGCGGACGTCGAAGCCTTCGCTCCGGGCGATGCGCCGGGCGATGCGGGCGACCAGAAAGCTGTCGCGGTTGAGTTCCTCCATCAACCGCCCCATCGCCGGCAGCCCCCGGAAACTGCGGAAGATACCGATGCGCAGCACCAGCGCGCGCAAGGTCTCGAAGCCGAGGATGCGCACCGCCTGCAACGGCGTCGCCACCCGCGAGGGCGCGGTGAAATAGGCGGAATTGGTCAGCTTGAGCAGCTCGGCGGTCATCGCCACGTCGCGGCCGATAATGTCGGCGACGCCGGTGGCCGAAGCATGGGGATCGTCCATGTACTCGACCAGGGCGAAATAGGCCGCCGACGGCGACGGCAGACTTTCGATTCCCGCCAGCAGCTTGCGCAACAGGTCGGGGTCCAGCACGCGCCGCAGTTCCAGGGCGCGGCGGATCACCTCGACCAGGGTCTGTGGCGGACAGGGCTTGGCCAGGAACTGGTGCGCCGGCCCCACCGTGCGCATGACCGCCTCCTCTTCGGAATAGCCCGACAGGATGACGCGGACGATACCGGGGTAACGGCGGCTGACCTCGGCCAGCAATTCAGCACCGTCCATGCCCGGCATGCGCATGTCCGAGACCACGGCGTCGAAATGTTCGCGATCCAGCGCCGCCAGCGCCCGTTCGCCGCTATCGACGAACCGCATCTCCCACTCGTCGCGCATGAAACGCAACATGCGCTGCAATCCCAGCAGCACATTCTGGTCGTCATCGACGAAGAGGATGCCTTGTCTCATGCGGGCTCCTCCGGCGAGACGGGATTGCCGTCCAGCGGCAGGGTAACGGTGAACGTCGCCCCCTTGCCCTCCCGGGTCTCGACCGAGATGCGGCCGCCATGCTTGGCCACCACCACGTCGCGGCAGATGGATAGTCCCTGCCCGGTCCCCCTGCCGACCCCCTTGGTGGTAAAGAAGGGATCGAAGATGCGGTGCTTGACCTCGTCGGTCATGCCGACGCCATCGTCGCTGACCACCACCTCGACGGTGGCACCCCGCCGGCGGGTGGCAACCCGGATATGGCCCTTGTCGGCCAACCGCGCCTCCTGGATGGCATGGGCGGCATTGACGACGAGGTTGAGCAGAACCTGATTGATCTCGCCGGGCAGGCAGAACACCGGCGGCAAATGGGGGTCAAGTTCGGTGGTGATCTCGGCCAGGTGCTTCCATTCGTTGCGGCTGACCGCCAGGGTATTGCCGATGGCGCGATTGAGGTCGACCGCGACCTTCTCCCGTTCGCCGGGGTGGGAAAACTCCTTCATCGCCAGCACGATCCGCGCCACTTGGCCGACACCATCCAGCGACTGGGCGACGGCACGGGGAATTTCCGCCAGGACATAGTCGATATCGGCATCCTTGACCGCCTGATCCAGCCTGGCCCGCGCCCCGGCATCGACGCCGCCGCACTCGCGGTCGATGAAGTTTCGGTAAAGGGCCATGGTCTCGACCACGGCGCCGAAGGCATCGTTGAGAAAGCGCAGATTGTCGCCGATATATTGGGTCGGGGTGTTGATCTCGTGGGCCATGCCCGAGGCCAGTTGACCGACGCTGGCCAGTTTCGATGCCTGAAGGGCATCCTGCTGCGCCTTCTTCAGCCGCCCGATATCGCGGAACGAAATGATGGCGCCCCGGCGCCGCCCCATTTCCACCAGGGGCGAGCAGGCATAGGCGACCGCCAGCAGACGGCCGTCCCGGCGGCGAAACACGGCATCGTCATCGCGTAGCGTCCGGCCGGTCTCGGCGACCCGGCGGAACGGCCCTCGGGCAAACCCCAACATGGCTTCGCCGTCGGCCAGGGTGAACACCTGATCGATGGCGCGTCCGCTCAGATGATCGCCGTCGCCCAGCAGGCTGTCCGCCGAGGGGTTGGAAAAGACGATATGGCCGGCCTCCTCGATCACCAGCACGCCCTCGAACATGCTTTCGGTGATGGCCTTCACCCGATGCTGGCTTTCGCGCAACGCCTGCTCGGCGCGGCGGCGCTCGGCAATCTGGCGTTCCAGCCCGTCGGGATCGCTTTGCGCCTGCACGCGCTCGCGCGAATAGCGGATGACGCGGCGCAACGCGTCGCCGTTGATGCGGCCCTTGACCAGATAGTCCTGCGCCCCGGCCTGCACCGCCCGGGCGCCGGCATCCTCGTCGCTGATCTCGGTCAGTACGATCACCGGGATATCACCGGCGGCGGCGACGATGGCTTCCATTTCAGCCGGCCCGGAATGGGAAGAAACGCCAAGATCAAGCAGTATGGTGTCGAAACGGCGCTCGCCAAGGGTCTCGACGGCGGCGGCCACGGAATCGACACGATCGACGACAAAATCGTCCTCCGCGCCCGTTCGCACCAATTCGATGGTGGCGTTCGCTCCCTCGCCTCCCGTCGCCACCAGCAACAACCTTGTGATCATTGGCAACCGTTCCGCCACATCGTTTTTCGCGCGGCATCATCGGGCACGGACAAGCCCTAACGCAAGTGGATGTCGGTGAAGGTCAGGATCAGGTGCCCCGGCCGTCCCTCGACACCGGGGACCGCGATCTGCCGCAGGGTGGTCATGCCAAAGGCCTTGTCCACGGGCGGCGCCTCCAGCAGGGGAAAGGTCGCTCCGCCGGCGATCATCCCGGCCAGTGGGTCGCGGATGCCGATACGCCACAACAGCTCACGCGCCTTCAGGGGCTTGACCACCGCGGGATCGATGCCGAAGCGGTCGACAAAGGCCCGATTGCCCCATATGGCCAAGCCGTCGCCATGCACCAGCACCGGAAAAGGACCGGCGGCAGTCAAGCCATACGTACGTTCTGTGCCCACTGCACACCTCTTCCGGGGGGTGACAAGCCTTGCGTGGATCAGGCCACGTGGATAATAGTGGAGATGATCGTTGAAGGCCTTCCGGCACGACATCCCCATTTAGGGACGGTGTCGTCGGACCGGGGCCAGGGCACCCGGACAACCATGAATCCGCAGAATAAGCCGCGCATCCTGTTCGTGGACGACGAGCCTCACGTTCTTGATGCGTTGCGGCGGACATTGCGATTCCGCGGTCGCGACTGGGACATGGTGTTCGTCGGCTCCCCCCCCGATGCCTTGGCCGAGCAACGGCGCGCGCCCTTCGACGTCGCCGTGGTCGACATGATCATGCCGGTGATGTCCGGCCTGGACCTGATCGCGGCGCTGACCCGCGAATGCCGGCGAACCACCGCGATCATGCTGACCGGCGCCGCCGACCTGGAAACCGCCATCGCCGCCATCAACGAGGCCGAGGTCTTCCGCTTCTACACCAAGCCCTGCGCCGCCGAAGTGCTGTCGACCGGCATCGACGAGGCGCTGTCCCAGGCCGCCACCCGCACCACGGCGGTTCCGCCCGAGGCGGCGTTCGGCATGGCGACGCTGAACCGTCTGCCCATCGGCGTCGTCGTCGTCGATTCCGCCCCGCGCGTGCTGTTCATGAACCGCCAAGGCGCGGAATTCCTTGCCGAAGGCGATGGCCTGTCCATCGGGCCGACCGGCCTTTGCCACGCGGCGCGGCCGTCGGAGACCCAGACCCTGCACGCCCTGATCAAGGCGGCGGTGGATGGCCACGCGAAACTTCCGGCCGGAGCGGTATCGCTGACCCGTATCATCGCCGAACGGCCGTTGTCGGTGGTGGTCGCACCGTTGGAGGTCGAGGGCGGCGGCCCTCCGGTAGCGGTGCTGCTGGTCGGCGATCTCGAACACCAGCCGCTGCCTTCGGCCGATACCATCTCGCGGCTGTTCGATCTGACCGAGGCCGAGTCCAGGTTGGCGCTGGCGCTGGCGCAAGGCCAGCGCATCGACGATGCCGCCGAGGAACTGGGCATCACCGTCAGTTCGGCGCGCACCTATCTTAAGCGGATCTTCAGCAAGACCGAAACCGACCGCCAAAGTGAACTCGTCCGCCTGGTGCTGGCGGCCCCCACCCTTCTCGACCTCGGTGCCGGCGGCTGGCCGGAGTCAGCCGCGTTCACACCGAAACGGAAAACCTAGAACTCCAGATCGGCATCGATGGCCGCGGCCAGGAAGGCCAAGGGCCGGTCATCGACATTGGCGCAGGTCAAAATCCCATGGTATCGGGCATCCATGGTCCGGATGTGGTCGTAAATCCACGAGGTGACCAATCCGCACAGGGTGACCAGCCCCGACCGTTCTCCGCATTCCCGATAATCGCCGGCGATACGGCCGACGCGGGCGGCGAACGCATCATGCGCGGCGACGTGGTCGGCCAGAAGCGGGTACTCCACTTCAGCCATCGCGATCTGTTCACGCAGAAAATGTCCCTCGATGTATTCCTCGAGAATATTGAGGGCGGTGTCGATCAGGGGTTCCTGATGTTCGCCGGGAGACGACAATATCTCCCTCAGCAGCGCCGACAGCCGGAAAAAGGCCTGATGATCCTCGTCGAGGCAATCCACCCCGACCGATATAGCTTCCGTCCACTCGGGAAATGGCCCGCTGTTGTTCATGGCGTTTTCCTCTCGCGTGCGGATGGTTCAACCGAGGCGAGCCATTCAGATTGCCCGCCTGCTCCATCTGCCGCCATTGTTGCCCGATCGCACCGCCGGCCCCATCCCCATTTGGGGACTGGCACGACCAATGGATGGGGGTGGAAAACACCTTTTTTCGCCTATTTGGTATACCGCACAACAATACACCCCAACATGCCCGCCGCCGAACCCGGCGGGGACTAGGCATCGACGGTACCGGGCGGCGCGATGGCGATGGCCGTCGAAAAAGTCTTTATGCGGAAATTCCCGTTCTTCCGGCTTGACCGCGAAACCCCCTCAACGTCCCTGCCGCCAGCCGGGAATGACGGAAAGCGCGGGATCTCCGGCAAGGCGCGACCAGTCGTCGGCCCAGCAGCAGACATGCCCGAAATCCTCCATCACGACCAGACGGACCGAACCCGAACCACCGCTCCGTCGAAGGTAGGACCGCCCAACCTCGGCGGAAACCACGTCGTCGCGACCGCCGACGAAATGCACCTGGGGAATCGCGGCCAGGTCGGCGGCGGCATCGGCCGGATCGAGCGAGCCGGACAGCGGCGTCAGTCTCTCGCGCGCGGTCCAGACCGCCAGATCGATGTTGCCGGCGACGGTAACGATCCCGGCCACGTCGCCACGTTTGGCCGCGGCCAGCACCGCCACGGCCCCGCCGCCGGAATATCCCACCAGGATAACCCGCTCGGCTCCGACCCTCCGCTTCAGTCCGTCGATAGCGACGTTCAGCCCCGCCACCACCTCGGGGGCATAACGGTGGCTGGTCCAATACGCCGGACGGCACGGCCCCGCCATACCGTATTGGCAGGGCCTCGCCAGATAGGCCACGGGGCCGGATGGATGAGCCAACGCCATGCGCAGCGCCACCGGATCGTCGGGGGTCGGATCGGCCGACACGGTATGCGGGCCGAGAAAAGCCAAGCCGTCACCTTCCAGATACACCACCAGCGGTGAACCGGCGGCATGGCGCGGCGACACCGAAGCCGCCACGGTGAACGGCGGCGCGGCAACCGTCAGGGTCTCCCAGCCGGCCCGCGCCGACAAATATTCGGCCTTGTGCTGACGGGGGACGAAAAAGCCGCCGCCGCACGCGGACAGGCCGGCAAGCAGCGCAAGCGCGGCCCATACTCTCCATGAAAATCCACGCGATCGCTCGAACATCATTCTCATCGGCGACCAAGTTTCACGAGAACAGCGAAAACAGACCCTTGGGCGGGGGCTTGGCCGGATTGGCGTCGATCTTCGCCGCCGACTTCAAGATACCCTCGATTCCGGCGACCCTGATCCCCGGCGACTTCGTCGCCTTGACCAGATGGCCGCTCCAATCGCGGACATAGTGGTCGGGACTGGCGGCAAAGCCTTTGAACAGCGCCGACTGGTCGGGCGCAGCGAAATCGCCGCGGGCGAGAATGATGTTCTCGCCGTTGTGGTGACGCGCGAACAGCTCCGGCGCGAAGGTCAGCGCCCGCAGCGACAGCAAGATGACCAGCATGGAAAAATGGTCGATGGTCGGATCGAAATGCCGGACCTCCCGTTTCGGATGCTGGAAGTTGACCCCACCCAGCATGGTCGAAGGTAGCCCCTTGAGTTCAGGCAGGAACATCGAGTCATAGTCGATCAGCTTCAGCCGTCCTTCCGGACTGACCAGGATGTTGTCGTGCTTGAGATCGCCATGGGCGATCCCCCGTTGCAGCAGGTCGAGACACAGCCGGCTCCACGCCCGGGTCAGCCCGGCCAGCGCCACCGCATTGCCCCGCTGGCACAGCAGCTCGGCGATAGCGCCGATGCCGCGCCCGTCGATCCACGGCATGGTCACCACCGGATAATCGGCATGGGGGGCGACGCGGGACGTCACGAACACCTCGGCCGGCAGGAAGGTCAGCGGCACCATGTAGGGGCATTGGGCCGACCGGCTGAACTTGGCCACGGCGGCGTAGCGGCGCGGCAGATCCGGCACCTCGCGGGTAAAACACTTGACCGCCATGGGGGCGCCGTCCCTGGCCGCGACCTTGAATACTCCGGCGAAATTGCCCGCCAGAAACACCGGGCTGCGGCGGGCATCCAGGTGCGGGTCGAAATCCAAGGTGGCGAAACGCCCCTTGGCGTTGGCGATCGCCGCCTTGTAGTCGTTGATCAGGGGCAAGGGCATGGACTGTCATCGGCTCCGGGCGAAATCGACGTCGATCATGATCAGCGTGGCATCATCGTTGGCCAGCAATCCCCTGTCGTTGAGGACGCGCACCCTGGCGGCGAACGACTGGTCGGATTTGAGCGAGTCACGCAAGGCCGCCAGCTCCGACGACACGCACGGGGCCGGGCCGGCGCGATGGGCGCGGGCCGCCTGTCCCAGCTTGCTGTCGCCGCCGGCCAGCCGCAGGAATTCGCCCGGCGGCTTGCCCAGGCTGGCCAGCGTACGCAGCAGCAGGTATTGGCCGATGCCGTCCGAGGCCAGCACCACCGTCGCCCGCTCGGGCAAGTCGATCTGTCCGCCGTGCAGGCTGGCCTCGCGCGGCAGGTCCTTCCAATTGAGCAGGAACGGCGCCCGGTCCAGCGCCGCCAGCGTCGCCGGATAGCTGGCGGCCAGCACCGGCAGCCGCCCGGTACGGTCGAACACCATCATCTGGCTGTCGCCATAGCCCAGCCAGCGCAGCGAAACCCGCCCCTGGCGAAGGGCCAGCCAGCCCGCCACCAGGGTGGCGAACGACCCTTCGCGGATGAACTTGCTGTGCCGGGCCGGCGTCGCTTTCGACCGCTCGGCATAGTCGGCGCGAAAGCTCAGGCAAAACCCGTCCATCCACTGGTTCAGCCCCTTCACTCCGGCGATGGGCGTCCGCGGCAGGCGGGTGACCAGGGTTTCCGCCCAGGGGCCGCAGAACAGCCCGGCCCCCCCGGCCCCGTCCGACACCGCCGCCAATACCCCGTCGGGAATCCGCGCCAGCCGGAAGCGATCCTCGTTCTGGCGCCACAACACCTTGTCGCCGGCGGTGAAGCTGTCGTTGCGCGGCTTGACGACCGATCGGCCCTGGGCGGTCCACGTTAACATCGGCGTGGCTCTGCGGATCAATGGGACCTATCCCCGCTCGTCCAGTTCGACGTGCAGCGCCGGGTGGTCGAGGGCGAAGGAGTCGACGATGTAGGGCTCGGGCACCTCGGCCGGCGCCGCGTAGGGCTCGATCGGCGCGGACAGGCCGATGGCCTGACGGGTACCGATATCCAGCAACTTCAGCAGGGCGGTGGCGTCGGCGTTGAACGCCATGCCCTTGATCGCCGGCGTGTCGGCAAGATCGCGCTCGAACACCTCGCAGATGATGGCGCGGTGGCGGTTGGACAGTTCGCTCGACATGTCGAACAGCAGCCGGGCATAGGTGTCGCGGGGCAATTCGGCCGACGACGACGGGAACACCACCGGAGCCGCGCCGCCGCCGGCGATGTGGCAGTTGATCAGCAGCACCTTGCCATCGCTGGTCCCCAGCGAGGTCAGCTGCCGTGCCGTCGCCAGCAATTCGCCATCGGTGTTGACGTCGTTGGCCATGCCATCGGTGATGTTGATCACCACGGGCGGGAACGAATGCGGGTTGGCGCGAATCCATTCCTCGAGGGTGGCGTGGGCCAGCCGCAGCGCGGCGTTCATCGGGGTGCTGTCCACCCCGACCGGATCGATCCAGCGCGACACGGTGATGCGCTCGATCAGAGTCTGGCCGCGCACCTCGGTCTCGATGTCGATTTCTTCGATCTCGGCGTTGTCGGCCACCTCGGAAATGGGAACCAGCCGGCGCCCGGCCAGCCCGTTGCGCCAGCAGAATTCCGGACGGTTGGTCCGGCCGTATCCGATAATGCCGACGTCGAAATAGTCGCGCACCCCCTCGTCGCGCATGCAGCGGTTGACCAGTTCCTCCAGGGTGGCATTAAGCGCGTTGGCCACCACCACCGCCCGGCTGACCAGCCCGCCGGCAAGGTCGGGACCGAACTCCTTGTTCATCGACCTGGACTGGTCGACGAGGAACAGGAACACGCCCTTGCATTCCCGGCTGATTTCCTGGGAATAGCTCATATTGCCCTCCTCGGCAGCCTTGCACCACTACCGGCGGTATGGAACCCGGTATCTGGACTTGGCGATTATCACATGCCGAATTACAAGTACAGCCGCTTCAATCATTGACGACCGGATCGCCCGCCCATATCAATCATTCCCGTTGCATGCTTTCCAAGCCGCCGCGGCAGGGCCGTGCCGCCACCACAGGGACCCAACCCATGCCGATGACATTGATCAAGGTGCTGGCGGAAAAAACCAAGGATAAGAAGAGGCTGATGGCCTGGGGCGCCGCTCTGTGGCTGGCCTTCTGCCTCGCCTATATCACGATCTACAATGGTTGGAAGAACCTGTTCAGCCTGCTGCCGCACGAGTTCTTCATCGTCTTGCTGATCATCGCCTTTCCCATCGGACTGGCGGCGATCCTGATCATGATCGCCAGGATCGTGACCAACGTCGAGACCATGAAATCCGAGATGGTGGCCCTGGCCCAGCGCGACGCCCGCAGCGACGAACCGATGATCCAACTGGCCCAGTTGTTCCGCGAACACCGGGACGCCGTGGCTGCCCAGACCGAAGCCGCCACCCAGTTGATCCAGACGGCGAGGGACAGCCTTGCCCTGCCCGCCCCCCGGCCCGAAGCCGACACCGGGGAAGCCATGGCGCTGCTGGCCCAGTTATTCCGCGAACACCGGGACGCCGCGGCCGCCCAGACCGAAGCCGCCACCCAGTTGATCCAGACGGCGAGGGACAGCCTTGCCCTGCCCGCCCCCCGGCCCGAAGCCGACACCGGGGAAACCATGGCGCTGCTGGCCCAGTTGTTCCGCGAACACCGGGATGCCGTGGCCGCCCAGCTGGAGGCGCAGACCGCCGCCACCGCCCAGCTCGTCCAGGCCAGCCGCGACAGCCGCGACGGAATCGTCGATGAACTGCGGTCACAGCGGGTGCTGTCCCAGGAAATCACCCACGAGCTTTCCCATCTCGCCCAAAGCCGGGCCATCGCCCCGCCCGTGGCCGCCGATCCGGTTCCCGACCCGTCGCAGCGGATCGACCGCATGCGGGCGCTGGCGGAGATTCTCGGACTGGCGCTGAACGACCTCAGCATGACGGCGACGCAGGTGCTGACCGAGCACCTGAACGCCGCCCATGGTGACAAAGAGGGCACGCGGAAGTTTATCACGACCCTGACCACCGCCTATTTCGCCGGCGACAAGAACGTGTTCTTCCGCAGTCTGGTTCACGAAGTGGTCAACAGTGCCGAGCAATTGCGCCGTTGCGCCGCCGACACCGACATTGTCCGGCAGCAGATTTCCAAGATCCTGCGCGAGGCCCGCGAGATCAGGGCGTTGGTGTCGGCGTGCGATCCCAACGATCTGGTGCGCATCGTCTTCGAGGATGGCGAGTTGTGGGCGCTGGAAAAAGCCCTGGCCGAACACTTCGCCATCGACGGTACCGCCATCGCCGGGGACTGACACCACGGCGACGGCGGCCCGCCGGAAGCGGACTACTTGCCCAGCAATCCCTTGATCGCGCTGCCGGCGTCGCCCGGGACCAACTCCTTGGCCTTGTCGCCGACGTTGCCCAGCACATTGCCCAGGCTGGTGGCCGACTTGACCGCGCCGTTGACCAGCGCGTCCAGCACCTTCTGCGCCACCTGGGCGGAACTGGCGCCGCCGGAATCCTTGCCGATGCCGGTCAGCACGATATCGCCCAGCTTGGCGGTGGTGGCGGCACCGGGAATACCGCCGGCCGCCAGCTTGACCTGGCCGCCGGTGATGGCGAGGCGGTCGATCACCAGCTTCTTTTCCTCGCTCTTGGCGTCGGTGCTCTTGGCCGGTTCGGCCTTGGCCTCGGACTTGCCGCCGCCGTGCTTGGCGGTGAACGCCTGGACGTTCTTTTGCAGCGCGTCGAGGTTGCTGCCGCCCGATCCCAACTCATAGGCGACTGCCGGCGACGCCACCACCACCTCCTTGACCACCACCGGGTTCTTGTTGATCGAACCGGTGTCGAGCGTCACGCTGATCTCGCCCAGCTTGAAGGCGGGATCGCTGGAGAAGCCGGGGGGATTGGCGACGCTGAGACCCGAAATCGACGCCTTGCCCTCGGACAGCGAAATCTTGACCCCGCCGACCGAGACCTTGACCCCGGCCACCTGGGTGCCGGCCTCCTCGATAATCTTCTTGACGATGCCGTCCAGCGACGAAAACAGGAACACAACCGCCCCGACGACAACCGTCAGGACGACGCCGCCGATGATAAGCAACTTGCGCATAAGCATTCCCCTTCAACCCAGGTTGAACCGGCGAACAGTGTCCGCCAGCCGGAGCCGGTTGTCGAGGGGCCAGCGCGGGTACGGAAGGGGGGAAAGCCCCCCTTCGCCCCTTGCTACATCTGCATGCCGCCGCGCAGCTTGAAACGCTGGATCTTGCCGGTGGCGGTCTTCGGCAGGGCATCGACGAATTCGATCCAGCGGGGGTACTTGTAGGGCGCCAACTTGGATTTGACGTAGACCTGCAACGTCTCCTTCAGCACCTCGCCGCCGGTCTCGCCGGGGCGCAGCACCACGAAGGCCTTGGGCTTGACCAGCCCTTCGGCGTCGGCCTCGCCGACCACGGCGGCCTCCAGCACCATTTCGTGGGAGATCAGCGCCGCCTCGACCTCGAACGGCGATACCCAGATGCCGCCGACCTTCAGCATGTCGTCGCCGCGTCCGGCATAACGGTAATAGCCG
This sequence comes from uncultured Rhodospirillaceae bacterium, assembly GCA_903901915.1. Taxonomy (GTDB): domain Bacteria; phylum Pseudomonadota; class Alphaproteobacteria; order Rhodospirillales; family Magnetospirillaceae; genus Phaeospirillum. The sequence goes on from CAIUSV010000074.1 coordinate 19,515, forward strand.
TCATCATCGACATAGTACTTGTCGCCGGTATGGGTCCACTCGCCACGGAAGGTCTTCAGCGACTTTTCGCGCTGGTTCCAATAGGCCACCGCCGAGCTTGGACCACGCACGATCAGTTCGCCCATCTCGCCCTGCGGCACCTCGTGGCCGTCATCGCTGACGATCTTGAGTTCATAGCCCGGCACCGGCTTGCCCGAGGTGCCGTAACGAACCTCGCCATGGCGGTTGGATAGAAAGATATGCAGCATCTCGGTCGATCCCAGCCCGTCCAGAATGGCGGCGCCGAAACGCTCCTCCCAACGCTTGCCCACATCCTCGGGCAGCGCCTCGCCGGCCGAGACGCAGACCCGCAGCCGCTTGGAAGCGGCGGCGCGGGTGTTGTGCTGATCGGCGAGGATGGTGCCGTACAGCGTCGGCACGCCGTAGAAGATGGTGGGCTGGTGGTCCTTCAACACCTTCATCACCGCCTCGGGGGTGGGGCGATCCTTGAGCAGCACGCTGGTGGCGCCCACATGCAGCGAAAAGGTCATGCCGTTACCCAGACCATAGGCGAAGAACAGCTTGGCCGCGGAAAAGGTGACGTCGTGTTCCTCGATTCCCAGCACCTGCTGGCCGTAATGGACGGCGGTGGCGGGCAGGTCGCGCTGAAGGTGGACGGCGCCCTTGGGCGCGCCGGTCGACCCCGAGGAATACAGCCAGAATGCCACGTCGTCGCGGGTGGTCTCGGCGGTCTTCAGCTTGGTCTCGGCCTTGGCCAGCAGGTCGGACAGCAGCGGATGACCAAAGCCGTTCTTGCCCGAAACCACCACCGTCTCCAGCATCGGCAGATCGGGAAGAATCGGTTCGACCTTGTCGTACAGTTCCTCGCTGATCACCAGCACCCGGGCGCGGCTATCGGACAGCATGTAGCCGTAATCACCGGTGGTCAGCAGGGTATTGAGCGGAATCGGCACGATGCCGGCCTTGATCGCGCCCCAGAACACCGCCGGAAAATCGACGGTATCAAGCATGATCATGGCGATGCGGTTTTCCATGCGCAGACCCAGACTGGTCAGGGCATTGCCGGCGCGGTTGACCAGCTCGGCCAGTTGGCCATAGCTGTGGCTGCCATCGGCATCGATGAACGCCGTCTTGTCGGCGCGGCCCTGCTTGACATGACGGTCGATGAACCAGGTGGCGGCGTTATAGTCACGCGGGAGGTCGAGCGCGTGCTCGGACGTTGTCAGCCCGGAAGCGGTGTGGGTTGTCATGGCCTTTCTCCTTCCTTTCTTGCTGTCGCGCCGGCGTACCGGGGCGTTGGCGTTCACAACCCGATA
>CAIUSV010000075.1 GCA_903901915.1 uncultured Rhodospirillaceae bacterium
GGGCAGAAACCCCTCAATCCGCGCCCATTGCGTCGTCGTCAGTTCGTATCTCTTCGCCATCTCTCACCAAGCCAAGTTTGTCCTGACTCGGTGAATCACGCGCGCCAATCAGACGCAAGCTGAATGTCGATACAGCCTAGGGCAGTCTGCTCCCGGCGCGGGAGGCGGTCAATAGCCCCGAACGGCGGCGCGGATCAATGGGGGTTACGTGGCAAACTGCACGACATGAGTTTGGCGAAGAAAATGCCTGTAGAGGGGGCGCGAGAGGAACCCGTGCAGGCGCTCGGTGGAAGCCAACTATCCGAGGCTGCATTCCCAGAACGCGCCACAGGCCCGGACGATACCTCCAAGACCATTACTCTGCGGGAGTTGATGCGGGGCGTCAACGGCGGCCGTCCTTGGTCGCCCTAGTCTCACTATCCGCCACAGGCGGGCCGGGAGCAACGACGAAAAGACGAAGGCCCCACCAATGACGGCGGGGCAACGCCGATCTGGGCCGGATGGATCGGGGAATCACACCCGCAATCTGAATCGCTCTAGCGCCCACTGGGTGCTATCCTCTGCACCGAATGATAGAGGGGCGATCATGCGGAAACCAACGATGAATGCGCTCGTATTTGGCTTCGCGCTCTTGCTGCCTATATCGGCTTCGGCTCAAAGCAGCAGCGCGGACTGTTCCTCCGCTGCGGTCACTGTGCCCCCCGAAATGCCGCCTTGCGCATTGATGGGGGGCAAGTTCCCGAACGAGGCGTCGTTCTCAAACTGCAAGTACATGGTCAATGGCTACGGCTCCACGCTCTCAGGCTGGCTGCAACAAGTGGATGCCGCGTGTCGCGGGCGCGGAGACGCGCTGGTCGCGGAGGCAAAATTGCGATTTAGATGCAGAGCAGCAGCAGCAGCAGCAGCAGCAGCAGGCAGCGGTTCCGAACCATGCACGAGTGGGGTATCGGCGCGCAGCGTTGGCTACCATCCGCCTCTTCCTAGCTGCGTCACTGCAACGGAGCCTTTCTACGACATGGCCAAGAAAAAAAACGTAGCCACCCCCATTGATACGAAGCAAAACTGCGAAAGAGATGTGGTTAAGTTTGTCGGATCAATTCAGGACTGGTACCGCGGCGTTATGGAAGAGGCTAATCGTCGGGCACATCGAATCAATGATGACGCCATTAGAAGCTTTAATTGCAGGGCGAGAGGAGGGTATTGCTAGATTTACTGTTATAATCTGGTCAACCCCAACAGGCCCAGGATCACCGCCGATGGCGACCGCGTCTCAGCCGCTCGGCGGCACCGCCAAGGACGATATCTCGCCCTGTGAGGGCTGCCGCCATCTACAGCACTGCGCCACCGGCCATGCTTGCCATCGGTATCAGGTATGGATCCATCGCGGGAGGCGGGATGACAGTCTTAGCCGGGTTCCCTCGGCTGAGATGCTCGAGCGGCTGTGGCGGGGTAGAACCTCCCGCTAGACCATACTCTCTAAAACAATGCGCAGCGCATTGGGGGATATGGAATGGTAGCGGAGAGAAGTGATTAGGTCGTGGACGAGTTCCGCCTTAACCGGCATTTTGATTCCACCAGCGCTCAATATGGCGAACGCCAATTTGACCGCTATCATCTCGTTTACGAATGCCCAATGAGGTAGGTTTTCTGCGCTCGTAGGAGCCTTAACCTGATGGATGATCTTATGGTGATCCAACATGGTTATAAATGACTGGGTGCTGAATACCCGGCAAGGCTTCAATTTCCGGATCCAAAAGGCGTAGTACCCGGCCACCTTGAACGGGTTCGGGGCTGGCACACCTGAGATGCTTTGAAGGTGCTCCTCCGCCTTGAGGACAATCTCCTGACCGATCCCCCTGTCATAGACGATCTGGCATTGCCATTCATCTGCAACACGATGCCGTGCCGCAGAGATTGCATCTACAGCATCAAAATTAATGACCACTTCAGACACTATTTCTGCGCCGCAGACAGCATGTTGGAAACCGCGCTCCACGCGGCAGTATCATCCCTCGACGTACCTGCATTCAGGATGCCCGCAACCTTCTTGAAGTCGGTGCTAGGGGCGGTGTTGTGGGCATACGGCTTTGTAATCTTGTCGATCTGAGCCTGCGTCAAAACACCAGTATTCTCATCCATTGCCGACTCTCCGTTCCGTCAGGTGCCGCCCAATTACCACCCCCATGGGGGCTGTGGCAAGCTCCTATCTGAAAATCCTACTCCCCTTTCGGGCAGGACGACTAGACCATTTCACCGCCTGGAAAGTCCGGTGTCTGTCATGTCCTAGCCCGCTTCATCCTGACGCCCTGGCCACCATCTGGGCTGGACTGGCCGGGGCCGATGAACTCCACACCGGCGGCAAGGAATGCAGTCTCGATCTTGCCGAGCGTGCTGCCGCGTGCATCGGTGCTGCCGCGCTCAATGTTCTTGATGCTGACTTCCGACACCTCGGACGTGGCGGCGAGGTCCTTCTGCTTCCATCCCAGCAATGAGCGGGCGGCGCGGATTTGTTCTGGGCTGATCATGGCCGCAGGGTAGCAGACCGTGGCCGAAATGGAAGTCATAGGATACCTCACGTATACATATCGTTGACGGATCCGAAGCTATACTATAGGTATCGTTCTGTAAACACATAGGCGGCTGTCCGATACCTCATATCGGACATGCTGAACAATTAGCCCGGAGCAAAACGAATGAAAACCAGCATCGTGACAACTTTCCCCGCCACCACCCCCATCACCGCCCTGTTAGCCGAGTGGGAGGCCACCGCCGCCATGTATCGGGGCGACACCGTCGAAGATAGCCCGGAGGACGAAGCCGTCATGGCTGCCGCCGATGCCCTAGAAGATCGCATGACCGCAGCGCCCGCGCTCGGTTACATCGACCTAGCTGCGAAGTTGGGCACATGGTTTCACGACCGGGGCTTTGACCCGGATACCATGGACATCTCAGACGAATTTGTGGACGCGGGGGATATGAAGGTGCTGGCCGTCTATCGGGATGCGATCCGGCTGGCTGGAGCCGTGCCCCAGGTCCAGGTGGCCGAAGACCGTATCCTCGCCCTGGCTTCCCGCTTGCCGGGCATGTGGGCCACGGAGAATGAGAAGCGCGGCGGCGCTAATCTGGCCGAGATTCACGCGACCGAGGACCTGATCGCGTCCATTCCGGCAACGACGCTGGCCGGTGCGGCTGCACAGATTTGCGTGGCCGGTGGTTGGCTGGACGTCATGCGCAACAGCACGATGCCGCCCGAGTTGGAGAAGGAGATGCAGGACAAGATCAGCAGGTGCATGTTCTCGGCGTTCGCCGTCATGTGCGAGGCGGCAGGCGTCAACCCGGCGGGCATTGGCGGCGACAGCTACCTGCCAGCCCGCATGAACCCCTTCACCGCGCCCCAGCAGGCCGAGGCCGCAGAATGAGTGCCGCCGATACTCCCGACCTTCTGGGCGTACAGGACAGGCTGGTTCAGATAGAGGGTGTCGTTGATGGCATCGCAGCCATCTTGAACGCGACCGCCACCAGCCAGGAGACAGACTTGGGCTATGACGGTTTGATGCTCTTGGCCCGGCAGGCAGCAGAGGCCGGGCGGGGGGGGGGGGTACGGGAGATGGTCAACGCCGTGAAGCAGATCAGGGCCACGGCCTGACCATTTCCAGCATCATCTACATTGAGAAGCCCTCGCCCTGACCGGCGGGGGCTTTCCGAGGCTCGGGACCTTCTGCTGGCGGCGCTGATTGATGACGGCCCACTGCCACCTGATCGACACCGATTCGGTCAGAATCGACCAGCCCTCGGCCGCGATGCCGGGGGCTTTTCTTTATGTCGATGGTGGAGGCCCGCTCCCCACCGTGGGGAGGGGTCCGAGCTTCTCCAGCCAATCGCTTTTGCCACTTCATTGCCACTTGGATCTCGTTTCCGCTCGCACGCCGTAGCGCCGGGCAACGGCGGAAACCCTGAAAACCCCATCGTTTCCGCCAAAAAGAAAGCCCCCGGTTATGCGCCGGGGGCTAAGTCATACAGGGAGGCTTCACGTCTAGGAGACGTAGGATCCGAAGACCCTGGAACCCGGGAACAAGAACCCGGGAACTGGGAGGGCGGAGGTTCCGCCGAAACCCGTCACCTGCTGCGGTGCAGCAGGTATGTCATCTGTTTAGGACAAGTTGATTGCCGCAACCATCTTTAATTTAGAGGCGGTGGCATGCAGTCACCGCATGACTGGCCGATATCAGATCGATTCGGCGATCTTGGACAGCAGGAAGTCGCGGAACACGGTGATGCGCTTGGAGTGGCGCAGTTCTTCGGGATAGACGAAATAGGCGTCGACCTTGGGGCCCTTAAGCTCGGGCAGGATGTGGACCAGGCTGTCCGCCTCGCCACTGAGGTAGTCGGGCATGGCGGCCAGTCCCAGGCCGCTTTTGACCGCGCGGTAGATGCCGTAGATGTTGTTGACCTCCAGCACCGGCCGGCGAGGCCGGTCGGGCGAGGCACCGGCCTCCAGCAGCCAGTTGACGTTGGATACCGGCGCGGAAACCCGGGCGTCGTCGCCATAGGTGATGATGCGATGGTTGTTCAGGTCCTCGGCGTCGCGCGGAGTGCCGTGCCGTTCCAGGTAGGCGGGGGAGGCGTAGACGCTGTAGTTCATGGACAGCAGGTGGCGCTGCACCAGATCGGGCTGCCGCGGCGGCATCATGCGGATGGCGACGTCGGCTTCGCGCATGGCCAGATCCAATTCGCCGTCGAACAGCACCATGGTGACGGCGATCTCGGGGTAGAGTTCGAGGAAGTCCTTGATCCTGGGCGTCAGCCACAGCGAGCCGAACGCCACCGTGGTGGTGATCTTCAGCGGCCCCTGTGGCCGTTCGCGGCTTTCGGTCAGCAGCGCCTCGGTCATGGCCAGTTTGGAGAATACGTCGCGCGCCGTGCGGTAGAGCAGTTCGCCCTGTTCGGTCAGGATCAGCCCGCGGGCGTGGCGATGGAACAGCGGCAGGGTAAGGCTTTCCTCCAGGGCGCTGATCTGGCGGCTGACGGCCGATTGGCTGAGGTTGAGCGCTTCCCCGGCATGGGTGAAGCTGCCCGCCTCGGCAACGGCATGGAAAACCCTCAGCTTGTCCCAGTCCATAACGACGTGCAGACTCCTAAGCCACCCGACCGGCGTTTGGTCCGCCGCTCTATTTTGCGGCCACTGTGCCGCAAGTCAGCCCTGGTGTCCATGCGCGGTAAGGAACCGGTCGGCTTCCAGCGCCGCCATGCAGCCGGTGCCGGCGGCGGTGACGGCCTGACGGTAGATCTTGTCCTGGACGTCGCCGGCGGCGAACACGCCGGGAATGTTGGTGGCGGTGGAACCGGGGGTGGTGACCAGATAGCCCTCGGAATCCATGTCGAGCGTGCCCTTGAACAGCTCGGTATTGGGCGAGTGGCCGATGGCGATGAAGACGCCGTCCACCGCCAGCTGGGATATCGCCCCGGTCTTCACGTTCTTCAGCCGTACGCCGGTGACGCCGGGCGGGTTGCTGTCGCCGACGATCTCGTCGACGACGCTGTCATAGGCCACCGACACCTTGGGATTGGCGAACAGGCGGTCCTGGGCGATCTTCTCGGCACGGAACGAATCGCGGCGGTGGATCAGGGTGACCTTGGAGGCGATGCCGGCGAGATAGAGGGCTTCCTCGACCGCCGAATTGCCGCCACCGACCACCGCGACTTCCTTGCCCCGGAAGAAGAAGCCGTCACAGGTGGCGCAGGCCGACACACCAAATCCCGAGAAGGTCTTTTCCGACTCGATGCCCAGCCAACGGGCGGTGGCGCCGGTGCAGATGATCAGGGTGTCACCGGAATAGGTGTCGCCGGAATCGCCCACCGCATTGAACGGCCGCTTGGACAGGTCCACCGAGACGATGGTGTCATCGACGAAGCGGGTGCCCACATGTTCGGCCTGAGCCTGCATCTGTTCCATCAGCCACGGCCCCTGGATCGCCTCGGCGAAGCCGGGGAAGTTTTCCACGTCGGTGGTGATGGTCAGCTGTCCGCCCGGCTGCAATCCGGCGACCAGCATGGGTTCCAGGTTGGCGCGAGCGGCATAGATGGCGGCGGTGCAGCCGGCCGGGCCGGACCCCAGGATCAGGACCTTGGTATGATGATGGGCCATGTGAAGCTTTCCATGATGGTATTATTGCGGCACAGAATAAGGAGAGGGCGCGTCGCTGGCAAGCGGCGCGCCCTCCATTTCGGCATAGTCCGGAGGATTAAAGCTCGGACGCGTGCTTGGCCAGATAGTCGGCGACGCCGCCCGGATTGGGCTTCATGCCGGCCTTGCCCTTGTTCCAGCCGGCGGGGCAAACTTCGCCGTGTTCTTCGCTGAACTGAAGGGCATCGACGAGGCGCAGCGCCTCGTCCACATTGCGGCCCAGCGGCAGGTTGTTGACGTGCTGCGACTGCACCACACCGTTCTTGTCGATCAGGAAGGTGCCGCGCAGCGCCACGCCGCCCGGCAGCAGAACGCCGAACGACTTGGCGATGGACTTGGTCAGGTCGGCCACCAGCGGGAACTGCACCTGGCCCAGGCCGCCCTTCTCGACGGGAGTGTTCTTCCACGCCAGATGGGTGAAATGGGAATCGACGGACACGCCGATCACCTTGGTGTTGCGCTCGGCGAACGCCTTGACGCGATGGTCGTGGGCGAGAATCTCGGACGGGCACACGAAGGTGAAGTCGAGCGGATAGAAGAACACCAGCCCGTACGACCCGTTCAGATACTGCTTCAGGTTGAAGGTTGGGTTGATCTCGTTGTCGGGCATCACCGCCGGGGCGGTGAAGTCGGGGGCGGGCTGGCCCACCAGTACGGACGGGCTCTGGCACGCGTCGGACATTGTCTTGGCTCCCTCGATGGAATTAGGGGGGGTGATCCCGACCAATCTAGTCGTTCCCGCCGGCTTGTGCAAGATGGAATGATTATAAGTGTGGCTCCAGCGTACGGTCATTAAATGATATTAATCCGCATTTGCTGACGATATCGGTGGGACCGTGTGTAGCCGTCCTTGCGGCGCTTTATGGTCGCCGCGACAAAGTCGGACTTGCTGAAGGGGGATATTGTAATATAATTTCGCGATCCACCGGGGTTCGGAGTTCATTCATGCAACGGGTCAAGCTTGACCGCATCGACCGTCGTATTCTCGCGGACCTGCAATCCGATGGGCGGATGACCAATGTCGAACTGGCCCGCCGTGCCGGAATATCGGCGCCGCCCTGCCTGCGGCGGGTTCGCGCGCTGGAAGAGGCCGGCTATGTTCGGGGGTACCATGCCGAGATCGATCCGGTGGCGCTGGGCTTCACCGTCACCGTGTTCGCTCATGTCGGGCTGAACAGCCAGGCCGAGGCCGACCTCAAGGCGTTTGAGGAACTGGTCAAGGGCTGGCCCGAGGTGCGCGAGTGCCACATGCTGGCGGGCGAGACCGATTTCCTGCTCAAGGTGGTGGCCCACGACTGGGACGATTACCAGCGCTTCCTGACCACTCAGTTGACCGCCGCACCCAACATCAGCCACGTCAAAAGCGCGCTGGGCATCCGTACCGCCAAGTTGCAGCCGGGGGTGCCCATCGACGTGGCGGCGGGACCGCCTGCCGAGCACGAATAGGCCGTCAGCCCCAGGTCCGGGCCGCGGCCTCGGCCTCGTCGTGGGCGCGGGCGTCGCCGGCCTTGGCGAACAATCGGGCAGCCTGATGCATGGCCTTGCGGGCGGCGGCGGTATCGCCTTCGGCGCCCAGCACCTGGGCCAGATCGCGCAGTCCCTTGGCTTCGCCCAGCATATCGCCGGCCTCGCGGAACAGATCGATGGCCAGATCGCATTTCGAGCGCGCCCGATCCCACTGTCCGAGTCCGCGGGCAATTCCGGCCAGCGCCCGCAGGGTGTGGGCCTCGCCCAGGGTATCGCCGCCGTGACGGAAATGGCCCAGCGCCTGGCGATAGTGATCCAGCGCCCGGTCCTGGCCGCCGGCCTCGCGCTCCAAGTGGCCGAGGCGGCGGCAGACATGGCCGAGTCCGGAAGAGTCCGAGGCGCTATCGTAAAGCTCGTGGGCCGACGCATAGCACCCCCGCGCGGTGGCGCTGTCGCCATGGCGCTGGGCCAGCCGCCCCAGTCGCACCAGCACCCCGGCCTGATGGCGCTGGTCACCGGCATGGGCGTAGAGGGCGCGGGCCTCGACATAGGCCTCGCGGGCGCCGGGGGCGTGGCCGGTCTCGGCCTCCAGGTCGCCGATCTGCACCAATGCCTGGGCCTCGCCGATGGTGTCGCCCCCTTCGTGATAGAGCAGGCGGGCCCGGCGGAATGCTTCGCGGGCCTGCGGCTTTTCGCCGGCCAGCCACAGCTTTTCCGCTTCGTCCAGGGTTATGTCGGCTTCGGTCCGGGTCATGGTGTCATCCTCGATTGAGGAGACCAGCGTATGCCTTGCCGGCGCGGCGGTAAACGGCGGCATGGCCTTGTCGGGGTCAAATATCGCTTTGCACCGGGGCGGTGGCGGATTAAACCTAGTTTCCATGCGCATCGAGGTCATTCTGCTCGTCCTGTTGATCGGCGCTCCGGCGGCCAATGCCGCCGATTGCACGGCTCCGGCCGCACCGCAGGTGGACTGGCAGCGCTGCTACATGGATGGGCGCGATTTCGTCGGGCATGGCCTTGCCGGTGCCCGGTTGCGCGAGACCAGCTTTCAGCGGTCCGATCTGTCGGGGGCCGATCTCGGTCGGGTCGATGCCTACCGTGGGCGCTTTATCAGCGCCGCGATGCGTGGAGCCCGGCTGGAGGATGGGGTGTTCAGCGAGGCCGATTTCACCAAGGCCGATCTGTCCGGCGCGTCGCTGGTGCGGGCGGATCTGCGGCGGGCGAAATTCTATCACGCCTCGTTGCGCGGTGCCGACCTGACCGGGGCCAAGACCCTGGGGGCCGAGTTGCTGGGCGCCGACCTGTCGGGGGCGAGGTGGACCGACGGCCAGCGCATTTGCGCCGAGGGGTCGCTGGGACAGTGTAATTAGGGTGATTTGGGGTTTGGGGTTGTTACCGGAATGAAGAGTCCTGATCCGATCGACGTGGCTTCCCACTGCGCCAGGGCGGCGCTGGGCATGATGGAGCGGCACAAGGTGCCGCCCCACCCAGAGAACTTCGCCATCTGGTACACTTATGTCGCCGGGCGCAATCCCGAGTTGACCGCCGCCATCGAAGAAATCCTGCGCTCGCGGCAGAACTTCACCGCCGAGGTCAACGAGCGGCTGTACGAACGCTTTGCCGTGTTCGGCCAGGATCGCGCCGAACTGCGCGAGGTCGGGCTGCGGGTCGAGGAGGCCGTCGGTCGTGTGCTGGATTTCCTCGGTCAGGCCAACGAGGACGCCGCCGGCTATGGCGCCGCGCTGGAATCCTTCTCGGGACGCCTGATCGGCGACGCCGATCCCGGCCATCTGGTGGAAGCGGTCTCGACCATCCTGGCCGAGACCAAGACCATGGTCGAGATGAACCTGCAACTGGAACAGCGGCTGGAGAACTCGGCGGGAGAGATCGCGCGGCTGCGCAACCACCTTGACGATCTCAAGCACGAGGCGTCCACCGATGCGTTGACCCAGCTGGCCAACCGCAAGCTGTTCGATCAGACCCTGAAACAGGCGGCGGTGGAGGCGGATGACAGCGGCCGGCCGCTGGGCCTGCTGATGATCGATATCGATCTGTTCAAACAGTTCAACGACACCTACGGCCATCCGCTGGGCGACCAGATCCTGAAGTTGGTGGCGCGGACCCTGAGCGAGACGCTGGGGGCCGGCGACACCGCCGCCCGGTACGGCGGCGAGGAATTTGCCGTCGTTCTGCCCGGCCGCTCGCTGGAGGAGGCGGTTGCCGTCGCCGAGGAACTCCGGACCCAGGTGGCTGGCCGCCGGGTCACCAATCGCCGCACCGGCCAGGTGCTGGGGCAGGTGACGGTGTCGGCCGGGGCCGCCACCTACGCCAAGGGCGAAAGCCTGGGCTCGTTCGTGCAGCGTGCCGACGATGCGCTCTATCTGGCCAAAAGCCGTGGCCGCAACCGGGTGATGAGCCAATCCGACCTGCCGCCCGGCGCGGCGCCGGCGGCGACGGAGTGACGACGGCATGATCCTCGAACGTCGCGTCATCGTCTTTCCCCGCGCCGACTTTCTCGACGCCATCCGCCGCTACGGCGAACGCATAGGCAAACAGGTGCCCGACACCGCCCCCGAGCAGATCAATTTCGATCCATCCCAGGACATCGCGCTGCTGATCCGCTTCCCGCCGCTTTTCGCCAACGGTTCGGTGCGCGATTTCGTGTTCAGCCGCGAGAATGTCGGCGAGGCCCTGACCCTGTATTGCCGCGAACACAAGGTGCCGCTGCCCCGGGGGGCGGACAAGCGCATCGAGAGGTTCAAGGATGGCGCGGCGTTGACGCTTCAGATCGGTGGCGCCGGCCTTCATATCATGATCATCGACGACCAGGAGGTGATGCGCACCATCATCAAGAAGCTGCTGGTCAAGGCCGCGCCCTCGCAGATCTCCGAGGCTTCCGACGGGGTCAAGGCGCTGGAGATGCTGCGGTCCGGCGATGTCGATCCCGATGTCATCATCTGCGACCTGCACATGGACAACATGGACGGCATCGAGTTCCTGCGCACGCTGCGGACCGAGCGGGGCAACGTCAACAGCCGCAAGCCGGTCCTGATTCTTACCGGCGACAAGTCGGAACAGGCGCACGAAATCACCCGTCAGGTCGGCGCCTCCAAGGTGCTGACCAAACCCATTTCCGCCGAGGACTTGATCAAGCAGATCAATCTAGTGCGCGGCTACGTCGAAACCGGCCGTTGATCGGGATGTTGCGCTTTCACCGCCTCGCCATCGCCAGCCTCGCCGTCCTGATCTTCCGCTTTCACGACTTCTTGCGGCTGGCGTGGCCGTGCGTCGCCGTCAGTCTGGTCGCCGGGTCCGTGTCGGCGCCCTATGCCTGGGCCGGCGGCATCGTCGAATTGTTGGCGCGCGGCCTGTTCGTGGCGACCTGGGTGCGTCTGGTCCACGACGGCCTGGCTCCCGCCGGGACGGTGCGCCTTCGCCTGGGCCGCCGCGACGCCGCCGCCGCCGTGGTCTGGATGGTGGCCGAGACTTTCGTCACCCTGCCGGGACGTTTTATCGGCACGGCGGCGGCCGTGATCACTCAGACACCGGTGGCCGACACGCTGATGGTGACGGTGGCGGTCTCTCATCTGCTGCTCGGCGGCGCCTATCTCGTGGTTGCCGACGTGGTGCTGGCCGGGGGGCCGTGGGCGCGCTCGCGCGCCGCCGAAGGCACGTGGTGCCTTCCCGACATGGTGGTCAGGGGCGGCTTCGCCGTCGGCGTCACCATGGTGCTGGCCTGGCTGCCGGGTACGCTGCTCGGCGCCACTCTGCGGCAATTGCCGGCGGTGGAACTGTTGGAGGGGTTGACCCTGGAACATGCGGCGCAGGTGGTCGGCGGCATCATCGGTCTGGCGGTGATCGCCGGTACCATGGCGATGCTGTGGAACGCACTGGCGAAAGAGACGCAAGGGGCTTAGGCCGTTGCCGCCTTGGCCTCGGCGATGGCGTCGCGCGCCAGTTGGTCGGCCCGTTCGTTCTCGGCGTGACCGGCGTGGCCCTTGACCCAATGCCAGGTGATGCGGTGCCGTCCCGCCGCCTCGTCCAGGGCCCGCCACAGATCCTCGTTCTTGACCGGCTTGCGGTCGGCGGTCTTCCAGCCGCGCGCCTTCCAGCCGCGCAGCCATTCGGTCACGCCCTTCATGACGTATTGGCTGTCGGTGTAAAGATCGATGGCGCAGGGCCGGGTCAGGGTGTTGAGCGCCACCAGCGCCGCCATCATTTCCATGCGGTTGTTGGTGGTGAGCGGCTCGGCCCCCTTCAATTCACGCTCGACGCCCTTGAACCGCAGGATGGCCCCCCATCCGCCGGGACCGGGATTGCCGGAACAGGCGCCGTCGGTATAGATCTCCACCGTGTCGCCGGTCATGCGAGGTCCCTCAGGCGTCGGGTGCCCGCTCCCGCGGGCTTGGCTCCTCCGCTGCGCGCCGGACGCCTCAATGGCGTCGCGCTCGGCCAAGCCTCGCTCGTCATACGATGCCATACTCGCCGGGGCCGCCGACGCCTTGGTGGAAGCGGAGCTTGCGGTAATATTCCATGGGGTCGTGACGCTTGACCAGGGCGCCGGGGGGCGTGTTGAGCCAGTCGTAGCTGCGCGTCAGCAAAAAGCGCAGGGCGGCGCCGCGCGCCAGCAGCGGCAGGGCATCGACCTCGTCCGCCGACAGCGGCCGCACCCGGCGATAGCCGTTCAGCATCAGCCGCGCCTTGGTGGCGTTGAAGGCGCCGTCCGGCTCGAAGCACCAGGCGTTCAGGCAGATGGCGATATCGTAGGCCATGAAGTCGGTGCAGGCGAAGTAGAAGTCGATGATGCCCGACACCCGTTCGCCCAGGAAAAACACGTTGTCGGGAAACAGGTCGGCATGAATCAGTCCCACCGGCAGGCCGGTCGGCCAGCGACGCTCCAACTCATCGAGTTCGGCGGCAATCACCTCGGCCAGATCGTCCTTGATCTCGTGGGCGCGGGGCCGGATCGCCTCGAACAGGCTCCACCATCCCGAAACCGACAGATTGTTGGCGCGGGTCAACGGGAAGTCGGCACCCTTGAGGTGCATGGACGCCATGGCCGGTCCCAACTCGGCGCAGTGGTTGAGGGTGATGCGGCGGTGCCACACCCCCTTGAGAAAGCTGACAATGGCGGCGGGGCGACCGCACAGCGTCCTTAGCGTGACGCCGTCGCGGCCTTGGATCGGGGTGGGGCAGGCCAGCCCGCGTTCGGCCAGATGCTGCATCAATCCGATGAAGAACGGCAGCTCGGCGGGGTTCACCCGCTTCTCGTAGAGGGTGAGAATGAAGGTGTCGCGGTCGGTCTGCAGCAGGTAGTTGGTGTTCTCGACACCTTCGGCGATGCCCTTGCAGGACACCACCGCGCCGATGTCGTATTCGGCGACGAACTGGTCCAGATCGTCGTCGGAAACCTCGGTGTAGACCGCCATGCCCCCAGCCCTCGTTCGCGCGGAATGGGCGGAAGGTACGATAGTTCCTTCGCGGGCGCCAGTGGCGCTGTCGGACAGTGGCGCTGTCGGGCCGGCGCTATCGTCCGTTCGGCTGGCTGCCCAGTTCGCGCGCCTTGCCGTCGTCGGTGACGGCGAACACCCGGAGCGGCCGCGAAGCGTCGAAGCCGGCGGCGTCCAGGTCCATGACGAAGCCCTTGCGGGAATTGGCGATACCCATGGTGCGGGCGATGTCGGAACGGACGAAGTGGGTGCGGGTCGTGCCCAGCAGCCGTGAGCCGTTGAATGCCAGCAGCAGCACGCTTTCACTCTGGTCGCGGCCATCGACCGCCCAGCCGGCGATGCGGAGGACGCGGTCCTTGATGCCGACCGCCTCGACCTGGCCCTTAAGCGCCGGCTCGCCCGCCAGCAGGTCGCGGCGCGGCGCCGGGGCCTTGGGGTCGGTTCGCCACAGCATCCGCACGACCTCGTTGATTTCATAGTCGTAGCGGTCGGCGTCGTCGGCCGCCGGCCCCAGTTTGGGGTCGTCGTGGGCCAGCAGCGACCGCAGCCGGCGCGCCACCACGGCGTGGCCTTCCGGGGTCCAGTGATGGCCGAATTCAGGATAGGCGTCGGCGCCGGCCAGCGAGGCGAAGCCGATGCCGCGCCGCTTCAGATGGGTCTGCAATGCCGGATCAACCCGCTCGATCCCGACGTAAAGGCGGCCGCCGCGTTCCTTGACGAAGCCGTCGATCATATCGACCAGGGCCTCGGTGGGATCGGGAGTCTCGACCTTGCCGACGTTGACCTCGGTGGCCAGGGCCACCGCCATGCGGGCGAGATAGGAATGGCGCGCCAGCGGGCTTTCGCTGAAGTAGTAGCGTTTGGATTTGGGCACCGGAACGCCGGCAAGCTCCGGTTCGCGGTCCGGTCGGGCGACGAAATACGGCTTGAAATAGCCATTGTAGCGTTCGTTGGTGCTGTTGTCGCCGCGGTCGTTGTCGCCACAGAACACCAGGACCACCCGTTCGGGCTTGAAGCGGTCCCACAGCTTGCGCAGCAGCAGATATTCCTGGTCGGTGCCGAAACCCGAAACGCCGGCGTTGACGAACCGCAGGTGGGGGAATTCACGTTGCAGCAGGTCGGTGAAACGTTCGCCCTCCTCGACGTCGTAGCCCCAGGTGAACGAATCGCCCAGAACCAGAACGGTCGGGCGGGTGTCGTTTTCGCGGGGTTCCGACTCGCGCAGGCCCAGGCTGTTGTGGTGGGCGGTGATGGTGCGGGATTTGCTGTAGGTGCCGGTGGAATTGGCGATGGGAAACCAGCCCAGTTCCGTGTCGTAGCGGAACAGCAGGTTGAGTTCGTTGGTTTCCAGCGTCAGGGCGGGAGGATCAACGGCACGGACGATGCCTTCCGCCCCGCCCAGGGTGGCGACGACGATCGCCACCGAAACCAGCGTCTGGCGAAGGGTTCGCCGCCGATCACTCGGTTCCACCATTTCCGAACATTACTCCGACAGGGTTTGCGGCAGCTTGAAGGTGACGGTCTCGGTGGTGACGCGGACCTCCTCGATGGTGACGTCGAAGCGTTCACGGGCGGCGGCGACCACCTCTTCCACCAGGATTTCGGGCGCCGAGGCCCCGGCGGTGATGCCCAGCCGCGAGACGCCTTCGAGCAGGCTCCAATCCACCTCGGCGGCCCGTTGCACCAGCACCGAGCGCGAGCATCCGGCCCGCGTCGCCACTTCCACCAGACGCGACGAATTGGACGAATTGGGCGAGCCGATCACCATCAGCGCGTCGCATTTCGGCGCGATGGTCTTGACCGCCGCCTGACGGTTGGTGGTGGCATAGCAGATGTCCTCCCGCTTGGGGCCGACGATGTCGGGGAAGCGGCGTTGCAGCACTTCGATGACCGCGGCGGCGTCGTCCACCGACAGGGTCGTCTGGGTGATATAGGCCAGCAGCGCCGGGTCGCGGGGCTGGACACTGTCCGCCTCGGCCGGAGTGCCGACCAGCAGCACGGTGCCGTCGGGGACCTGCCCGATGGTGCCGATGACCTCGGGGTGGCCGGCGTGGCCGATCATGATGATCTGGCGCCCCATTTCGTGATGCTGTTCCGCCTCGCGATGGACCTTGGTCACCAGCGGGCAGGTGGCGTCCAGCGAGATCAGGCCCCGGCGGTCGGCCTCTTCCGGCACGGTCTTGGGCACGCCGTGGGCGGAGAACACCACCGCCGCGTCGTCGGGAACCTCGTTCAGTTCCTCGACGAACACCGCCCCCTTCTGGGCCAGTGATTCGACCACGAAGCGGTTGTGCACGATCTCGTGGCGGACATAGACCGGGGCGCCATATTTCTGCAACGCCTTCTCGACCACATGGATGGCGCGATCGACGCCGGCACAAAAGCCGCGCGGGCTTGCCAGCACCAGGGTCAGCCGTTTCTTCGACGATTTGGCAGCGGTCACGGACATTTCCTTCTCTTGCCGGCGAGCCAAGTCGGTATCATCGCCTTGTGCCGGGGCGTGGCCTTCACTACAGTCAGGGCCACCTTTACCAGATGATGCGCCGCCGAAGGAAGTTTGGCATGAAGACCTCTCGTTTGTTGGCACTGGCCGTTGCGGCGCCCTTCGTTCTGTCCGGTTGTGAATCGATCCAGTCGGTCGTTACCAAGAAGCAGCCGCCGCCGTGCCCGCCCGTCTACATTCTGTCCGACGCCTCCCATGTCACCAGATTCCGGCCGGGTCCCGGGCGCGACCTGACCGACGTGGAGTTGGAGGCCGAGATCATTGGATTCAAGGGGGCCTGCGGCTACGACGAGCGGGGCGCCGAGGTCGAGCTTCAGGTGGCCTTCGAGGTCAAGCGCGGTCCGGCCGCCACCGGCCGCAAGGCCGAGCTGACCTATTTCATCGCCATCCCGAAATACTTCCCCGCCCCCGAGGCCAAGGCCGAATTCACCCTGCCGGTCGAGTTCCCGGAAGGGATGAACCAGGCCCGCGCCACCGACGAGTCGGTGGTCCTGCGCATTCCGGTCAAGGATCGCGACATCATCACCAATTACGAGATCTATCTCGGTCTTCAGGCCTCGGCGGAAGAGCTTGAGATGAATCGTCGTTCCAAGCGTTGACTCCCGGTCGGCGGCGGCTAAGATGGCCGGCGCAGACGATCCCCGTGGGAGAGATCGAACCGCCGGAAACGGCGGGACGACGCCGAAGGAGCAACCGCCCCTGGAAACTCTCAGGCAAACGGACCGCGGGAGGATGAGCCTCTGGAAAGCGTGCCGATAACGCCCGTAAGGCGCTGTCGGCCCACCGACGATGTAAGCCGTTGCCGCCCTTGGACGGCAGGGTGAATCTTTCAGGTTCCCAGACAGAGGGGGGCAACCCGGACGACGCCACAGGCATGTCCGGTACCCTTCAACCGTGGCGGACCAAGGTCCGCGAGGGAGGAACCCGGTGAGCGATTCCGATACCTTGTTGCTGAACGTACCGCTCGATGCCCTGCATCGCGAGTTGGGGGGCAAGATGGTGCCCTTCGCCGGCTACTCCATGCCGGTGCAGTACCCCGCCGGGGTGCTGACCGAGCATCTGCACACCCGCAATGCGGCGTCTTTGTTCGATGTGTCGCACATGGGACAGGTGGAAATTACCGGCGCCGACGCGGTGAGCTGGCTGGAAACCCTGGTGCCGGGCGATATTCGGGGATTGGGCATCGGCAAGACCCGCTATACCGTGTTCACCAATGCTCAGGGCGGCATTCTCGACGATCTGATGGTCAGCAAGCTGGGCGACAACCGCCTGTTCCTGGTGATCAATGCCGCCTGCAAGCATGCCGATGTCGCCCACATGCGGGCGCATCTGACCGGCGGGGTGACGTTGCGTCCCATCGAGGACCGTGCCCTGGTGGCATTGCAGGGACCCAAGGCGGCCGAGGCCATGGTCCGGTTGGCGCCCGAGGCCGGCGCCATGACCTTCATGACCATCTCCGAGCTGTCGATTGCCGGTATCGGCTGCCTCGCCACCCGTTCGGGCTATACCGGCGAGGACGGCTGGGAGATTTCGGTGCCGACGGCGCGGGCCGAGGAACTGGTGCGGGCGCTGCTGGCCCAGCCGGGGGTGATGCCGGCCGGGTTGGGCGCGCGCGACAGCTTGCGCCTGGAAGCCGGCCTGTGTCTCTACGGCTCCGACATCGACACCACCACCACGCCGGTGGAAGCCAACATCGCCTGGATCATGAACAAGCGTCGCCGCGCCGAGGGTGGTTTTCCCGGCGCCGAGGTGATCTTGGGGCAATTGGCGACGGGGGCACCGCGCCTGCGGGTCGGCATTCAGCCGGTCGGCCGCGCCCCCGCCCGCGCCCATACCGAAATCACCGATACCGCCGGCAACCGCCTGGGCGAGATCTGTTCCGGCGGCTTCGGTCCGTCGGCCGACCGGCCGGTGGCCATGGGCTATGTCCCCGCCGCCTTCGCCGCCATCGGCACGCCGCTGAAACTGGTGGTGCGCGGCAAGGCGCTGGACGCCCATGTCGCGGCGCTGCCGTTTGTTCCGCATCGTTATGTCAAGGCTTGAGGGGGAGTTTCCATCATGAGCGATATGCGCTTCACCAAGGATCATGAGTGGATCAAGGTCGCCGGCGACGTCGGCACCGTCGGCATCAGCGACTATGCCCAGCATGCGTTGGGCGACGTGGTGTTCGTCGAGGTTCCCGAAAAGGGCCGCGCCGTCGCCAAGGGGGCCGAGGCCGCCGTGGTCGAATCGGTCAAGGCGGCGTCCGAGGTCTATTCGCCGGTGTCGGGCACGGTGACCGCCGGCAACCAGGCCATCGTCGATCAGCCCGGTCTGGTCAACGAATCCCCCGAGGATGCCGGCTGGTTCTACACGCTGACCATCGCCGATCCGTCGGAACTGGCCAGCCTGATGGACCGCGCCGCCTACGACGCCTATCTCAAGACGCTGGAATAGGATCACCGCCGCATGCGCTATCTGCCGCTGACCGAAGCCGATCGCCGCGCCATGCTGGCGGCGATCGGGGCCAAGGACGTGGACGAACTGTTCCACGACGTACCCCCGTCCGCCCGTCTGGCCGGGCCTCTCGACCTGCCGCGCCATCAGGGCGAAATGGAGGTCGAGCGCGCCTTTGCCCGCATGGCCGGTAACACCCTGTCGGCCGGTTCGGCCCCGTTCTTCATTGGTGCCGGGGTCTATCGCCACCACATTCCGGCGGCGGTGGATCAGTTGCTGTTGCGCGGCGAATTCCTCACCGCCTACACCCCCTACCAGCCCGAGGTTTCCCAGGGGACGTTGCAGGCGCTGTTCGAGTTTCAGAGTCAGGTGGCGATGATCACCGGCATGGATGTGGCCAACGCCTCGATGTACGACGGCGCCACCGCCTGTGCCGAGGCCGCCGCCATGGCGTGCCGCGTCACCCGGCGCAACCGGGTTGTGCTGTCGGGCAGTCTGCATCCCCATTACGTCGAGACCACCGAGACGGCGCTGCGCTACACCGAGATGGTGGCCGAGGCGCTGAGCCCCGACGCCATCGCGATGGAAGACCTGATCGGCCGGGTCGATGAGGCCACCGCCTGCGTCATCGTCCAGAACCCCGGTTTCTTCGGTGGCGTCCGCGACCTGCGGCCGCTGGCGGCGGCCTGTCACGAGGTCGGGGCGCTGCTGGTGGTGATGGTGGCCGAGCCCACCAGCCTGGGCTTGTTCGAGTCTCCCGGCGCCATGGGCGCCGACATCGTCGTGGCCGAAGGCCAGTCGCTGGGCATGGGGATGAATTTCGGCGGCCCCGGCCTGGGGCTGTTCGCCACCCGCGACAAGTATGTGCGCCAGATGCCCGGCCGTCTTGCCGGCCAGACGGTGGACGTGGACGGGCGGCGCGGCTGGGTGCTGACGTTGTCCACCCGCGAGCAGCATATCCGCCGCGAAAAGGCCACCAGCAACATCTGCACCAATTCGGGGCTGTGCGCCCTGGCCTTTTCCATGCACCTGACCATGCTGGGCGGCAGCGGCCTTGCCCGGCTGGCCGAGCTGAACCACGCCAACGCGGTGCGGCTGGAACGCAAGCTGGCGGCGGTCAAGGGGATCAGGATGCTGTCGCAAAGCTATTACAACGAATTCGCCGTCCATCTCGGCGACGACGCCAAGGCGGCCGAGGTGGTCGATCGGCTGGCCGACCGAGGCATCCTGGCCGGCGTGCCGGCGTCACGGTTCTGGCCCAGTTGGCCGGAACTGGCTCCGGTGCTGATCCTGGCCGCCACCGAGACCAATACCGAGGATGACATGGACCGCCTGGTGGCGGGTTTGAAGGAGGTGCTGTGATGGCCGAGAGCTCCACCATCAGCGGCAATCGCGGCCTGCAGGTCGAAGAGAAACTGATTTTCGAGCTGGATAACCCCGGCGCCCTGGCCGTCGATCTGCCCGAGCCCGGCCCCATCGACCTCGACCGCATGGGGGGCGTGGCGCGGCGTGCCTCCACCGGGCTGCCCGACCTGTCGGAACCGCAGGTGGTCCGCCACTACACCCGGCTGTCGCAGAAGAATTACGGCATCGACACCGGCTTCTATCCGCTGGGATCGTGCACCATGAAGCACAACCCCCGGCTGGCCGAGAAGATGGCACGCCTGCCCGGCCTTGCCGATCTGCATCCGTTGCAGCCGCAAAAGACGGTGCAAGGCGCGCTGGAGGTGATCGACACCTTGGCCGGCTGGCTGAAGGATCTGACCGGTATGCCCGCCGTGGCCATGAGTCCGGCGGCCGGCGCCCATGGCGAGTGGTGCGGCCTGATGGCCATCCGCGCCGCCCACGAAGATAAGGGTGAAGGCAACCGCCGCCGCATCCTGGTGCCCGAGAGCGCCCACGGCACCAATCCCGCCTCGGCCGCCATGTGCGGCTTTACCGTCGATCCGATTCCGGCCAAGGCCAACGGCAGGGTGGATCTTGATGCGCTGAAGGCCAAGCTGGGGCCGGATATTGCCGGTTTGATGCTGACCAATCCCAACACCTGCGGCCTGTTCGAGTCCGAGATTATCGAGATTGCCGCGGCGGTCCATGGCGCCGGCGGTTATTTTTACTGCGACGGCGCCAATTTCAACGCCATCGTCGGGCGGGTGCGGGTCGCCGATCTCGGCATCGACGCCATGCACATCAACCTGCACAAGACCTTCGCCACCCCCCATGGCGGCGGCGGTCCCGGTGCCGGTCCGACGGTGCTGTCGGCGGCGCTGGCCCGGTTCGCCCCGGTGCCTTATGTGGCGCATGGCCCCGGCGGATTGGAACTGGTCGAGGGTGGTCGCGGCGGTGCCAAGCCGTTCGGCCGGGTCAAGGGCTTCCACGGCCAATTCGGCGTGTTCATCCGGGCGCTGGCCTACATCATGAGCATGGGGGCCGACGGCCTGCGTCAGGCATCCAGTGACGCGGTGCTCAACGCCAACTATCTGCAAGCCTCCCTGGGCGATGTTCTGACGGCATCGTTCGATGGTCCTTGCATGCACGAGGCACTGTTCGACGACCGTTTCCTCAAGGATAGCGGCGTCACCACCCTGGACTTCGCCAAGGCCCTGATCGACGAGGGCTATCACCCCATGACCATGTACTTCCCGCTGGTGGTGCATGGCGCCCTGCTGATGGAACCGACCGAAAGCGAATCCAAGGATACGCTCGACCAGTTCATCGCCGTGGTGCGGGGGCTGGCGGCCAGGGCCAAGGCGGGGGGCGCCGACGAGTTCAAGGCGGCACCCAGGCTGACACCCCGCCGCCGTCTCGACGAGACCCTGGCGGCGCGGACTCCGGTGCTGCGGTGGAAGGCGGCGGTGGGTTAACCCGCCGGGCCGGAAGGGGCGGCGGTGTTGGCCTTTTCGTTGCTGTCGATCTTGCGCTGAAGGGCTTCCATCAGCGGGTCGATCTTGCCGCCCGAACTCCGTAACACCGAGGCGAAGTCGTCGCGCATGGCGCGGATGATGCTGATCCCCTCGGCTGACAGGTCCATCACCACCGGCTTGCCGCCGGGAGTGGTGGCGACCTCCCATTCCAGCGGTACCGGAATACCGGGCTGGGACGGCAGGTGGGCGGTACTCGGCACCCGGAACCTGCCGCCGAGATCTTCGGCCGCGCCGACATCGATGGTCAGGCCGGGCTGAAGATTTCGCAGCAGGCCGACATAGCTGGACACCAGATAACGCACGAACAGGTCCGAGAACGCGGCCTGTTCCTGGGGTGTGATCTTGTTCCAGTGGCGTCCCAACAGGGCCGCCGACAGCATGGTGGGATCGGTATAGCGCCGCATCAGCCCATCGAGCAGTCGGGTGCGCTCATCCAAGGGATAGGTCTTGCCGGCAAAGGTGCCGAGACCTTCGCCGACGGCGGTCTTGACGGTGTCGTGTGCCGTCGTCGCGTCGGTGGCGGATGCCGGCGTCATCGCCGCCAAGCCCCCCGCCATGAGCGCCAATGCCACCAGGACCCGCAGCGTCCGCATTGCTATCCTCGGGGTTGATCCAGCTCCGACTCGAATAGCCCAAAAGCGATAGGGCGGCAATACATTGTCGGCCCTAATCCCGCCGTTTCACCATCTCGATCGGGCGCGGCATGCCGACATGGAAACCCTGACATAGGTTGATGCCCATCTCGCACAGCAGCGCCAAGGTGTCGGCATCCTCGACGAATTCGGCGATGGTGACCATGCCGAAGCGGCGCGCCATGGAGTGGATGTGTTCGACCATGATGCGATCGCGCTGGTCGGTCACGATCTGACGGATGAACGAGCCCTCGATCTTGACGTAATCGACGGTGATGTATTTGAGGTAAAGGAAGGACGAGAAGCCCGAGCCGAAATCGTCGAGCGCGAAGGCGATGCCCCGGGCGCGCAGTTCATTGACCACCGCGACCACGTCGCCGAAGTGGGGCAGGGCCTCGCGCTCGGTCACTTCCAGCACCACCTGGCCGGGGGCGATGCCGGCGGCGGCGAGGCGGTCCGGAATCGCCATCATGCGGCCACGATCGGTCAGGCTTTTGGCCGACAGGTTGATGAAGATCTTGGCGTCGCCCAGGGTGCCCGAAGCCAGCGCCTCGACCGCCCGGTCGAACACGGCGGCGTCGATCTCGCCGGCCAGCCCCAGTTCCTCGGCGGATTCGATGAAGTCGCCGGCACAAACCGCATTGGCGCCGTCCACCACCCGGGCCAGGACCTCGTAGGCGAAGACCGAACCGTCCTCGGCGGTGACGATGGGTTGGAAGAACGGTACCAACCGGCCCTCGGCCAGGGCGGTGCGGACCATCTCGCCCTGACTGAAGATGGCGACGGTGGCATCGTCGGCTTCGCCGATCGCCGCCACCTGATTCTTGCCCGAGCGTTTGGCCTTGTAGATGGCGACATCGGCGGCGATGGCCAGACGTTGGGGGTCGTCGGCGTTGTCGGGATAGGTCACCAGACCGATACTGGCGGTGATGCGCACGCCGCCCACCGGCAGGCCGAGCACGGTGTCGGCGATGGCCCGCCGCAGCTTCTCGGCCACCCGGTGCCCCTCGTCCAGGTCGGTTTCCGGCAGCAGCACCGCGAACTCGTCGGCGCCGACGCGGGCGACCACGTCGGTGCGCCGCACCTCGCGGTGGATGACGCTGGCCAGTTCCTTCAGCACCAGATCGCCGATGGGATGGCCGAAGGTGTCGTTGATGTTCTTGAAGTCGTCGAGGTCGATCTGGGTGATGCAGAACGAGTGGCCGTGGCGTTTGGCCCGGTCGATCTCGTGGGTGATGAACTCGTCGAACTTGCGGCGGTTGTAAAGCCGGGTCAGCGGGTCGCGGATCGACAGATCCTCAAGCCGGGTCTGGTACTCCTCGACGGTGTGCAGCAGCTTGTTGAAATATTCGGTCAGGTCGGCAACCTCGGCGATGAAGCCGTTGGTCTCGACCCGCCGCGTCAGGTCGGTGTGCTGGATGATCTCCTGCATCAACGACACCATCCGGATGATCGGGCGGGCGACGAACAGCTTCAGCTTCCAATACAGCGCCGCCGACACCAGCAGCAGGATGCCGAAGAAGTAGGCCAGCACCGTGTTCAGGACGTAGTCCAGCGATACCTTAAGCGAATGAATGGGATAGATGATGTCGATGACACCGTTGATGTCGCCGATCCTGGCCTGGGTGTGGCAGCCCAGGCACTCGTCGCGGACCTTGACCGGATAGAGGTAGCGGATGCCGTTGGTTCCCGGGAACAGCAGCTCGGTGCCGGTCTCGAACGCCTGGCGTAACGCCGGGTCGGCATTGGTGCGGGCGACGTCGTTGTCGATCTCGCCGAATTGCTCGATTACCGGGCGGCCACGCACCACCCGGACCGTCAGGTCGGGCAGGGCGACCTGGAGACGGGCGATCACGTCGGTGATTTCGGTCTTGCTCCAGCCCTTGCGCATGGCGGCGTAAAGGGTCTCGAACACCAGGGTCGAGGTTTGGTGTGCCTCGTCGCGGGCAAGGTCGTTGACCGATTTCTCGCGCACATGGCTGGAAATCGCCACCACCACGCCCAGTGCCAGCACCGTCGCGGTCAGGAACAGCAGAAACACTACCCTCGTAATGCTGATCCTGGGCTGTTTCAGCAACCGCATCCCCACTTCGCCCCTAAGGTCTTTACTCTATCAAGGAGTGATAGCGTTAACCCGGCCGTCGTGTCCATGAAAATGCATATTGTCGCCAAGGGTGACGAAAGGTGACGACGCTATTGACCGATCACCAGCGTCGCCCAGCCATCGATGACGAAGCGGCGCTTGAGTCGCAGGCCGTGGCGCTCGTGGTGGGCCATGACCAGACGCTCCTGCCATTCCAACAGGCCGGACAGCACGGCCAAGCCGCCCGGGGCGAGGTGGGCGGCGAGGTCGGGGGCGAAACGGCACAGTGGTCGGGCCAGGATATTGGCGAACACCAGATCGAACGGCCGGGCCTTGGCCACCGCCGGGTTGCGGTAGCCGTCGCTGACCACGGCGGTGATGCGGGCGCCGACGCGGTTGTTGCGGGCGTTGCCGGCCAGGACCTTGACCGCCGTGGGGTCGATGTCGGTGCACACCACCCGGGCGGCCCAGATCTTGGCCGCGGCGATGCCGAGAATGCCGGAGCCCGAGCCGAGATCGAGTACCCGGGTCCGCCGTCCACGGCGGGCGATGGAGTCCAGGGCCAGCAGGCAGCCCCGCGTGGTGGCGTGCTCGCCCGAGCCGAAGGCGGTGCCGGCATCGATCTCGATGGCGACGCTGGCCACCGGCGGGCGGCCGAGCCAGTGCGAGCCGTGGACGAAGAAGCGGCCGGCGGCGATCGGCGGGAAGTCGCGCAGGTTCTCCAACACCCAATCGACGTTGGGCAGTTGTTCGATTTCCAGCGGCGGCGCCTCGATATCGCGCGAGGCGGCCACCGCCGCCAGCGCCGAGACGATGGCGATCCGTTCGGGCGGCGTGCGCGAGAAGCCTTCAAGGAACCAGTCGCAGTCGCCGTCGGAGATACCGGAGCGATCTTCCATGAACATGGTCACCGCCTCGGCGAAACGCTCGAACACCGGCTCGAACACCGGCAGGGTGTCCATGGTGGCGGTAAGGCGCAGACGCCAGATGGTGGGAAAGACGGGGGGCATCGATGGTCTCCGGCCGAGCGGCTGTCATCCTTGGGGGCTTCTCGCGGTGCCTGCTACACCGCCGAAACAAAGCTGTCGAGTACCTTCTTGGTGCCGGCCTTGTCGAAGGCGATTTCCAGCTTGTCGCCTTCAACCGCCAGTACGGTGCCGTTGCCGAACTTGTCGTGGAACACCCGCTGACCGACGGCGAAACCGCCCGCCGCCTTGCGTGCCGGTGCCGGCGACCAGGCGGTTGCCGTCGTCATCGCCGGCGGCCGGCTTCCCCGGCGGGCGCTACTCCAGGCCGGGTCGTTCCAGGCGGCGCGGGATTCCTCCAGGCCACCACCATACAGGCCGCGATCGGCCGAGCGCTCGACGTGGGCGTCGGGCAGTTCCTCGACGAAACGAGACGGAAGCTGTGACTTCCATTGATTGTAGATGCGGCGGTTGGCGGCGAAGGTGATCAGCACCCGTTTGCGGGCGCGGGTCAGCCCGACATAGGCCAGCCGGCGCTCCTCCTCCAGCCCCTTCAGCCCGCCGTCGTCGAGGGCGCGGCTGTGGGGAAACACCTCCTCCTCCCAGCCGGGCAGGAAGACGGTGTCGAATTCCAGGCCCTTGGCGCCGTGCAGCGTCATGATGACGACGCGATCGGCTTCGGCCTTTTCGTCGTTCTCCATCACCAGGGCGACGTGTTCGAGAAACTCGGCCAGCGAGCCGTATTCTTCCAGCGCCGCCACCAGTTCCTTGAGATTTTCGACCCGGCCGGGGGAATCGGGCGACTTGTCGGCCTTCCACATGGCGACGTAACCCGACTCGTCGAGGATGGTGGCGGTCAGCTCGGCATGGGGCATGGTGTCGAGCAGCGAGCGCCAGCGCCCGACATCCTCGACGAATTTGGCCAGCGCCTGGCGCGGCTTGGGCTTCAGCTCGTCGGTCCCGACCAGCCGCCTTGCCGCCTCCAGCAACGGCACCTGTTCGGCGCGGGCGACCATGTGGACGATTTGCAGCGCCGCTTCGCCCAGGCCGCGTTTGGGGGTGTTGACGATGCGCTCGAACGCCAGCCCGTCGGTGGGCGAAGCCACCAGCCGCAGATAGGCCATGGCGTCGCGGATCTCCAGCCGTTCGTAGAAGCGGGGGCCGCCGATGACACGGTACGGCACGCCGGTGGCGATCAGCCGTTCCTCGAACTCGCGGGTCTGGAAGCCGGCGCGCACCAGGATGGCCATGGAGGCCAGGCGGTCGCCCGCCCGTTGCCGGGCTTCGATCTCGTCCACCACCAGCCTCGCCTCGGCCTCGCCGTCCCATACCGCGCGGGTGCGGATCTTCTCGATGCCGTCGGCGGCGTGGGCGAGGCCGGGCCGCAGGGTCTTGCCTAGCCGGCCGGCGTTGTGGGCGATCAATCCCGAGGCGGCGGCGAGGATGTGCGGCGTCGAGCGGTAGTTGCTTTCCAGCCGCACCACGCGCGCGCCGGGGAAGTCCTTCTCGAACCGCAGGATATTGCCGACCTCGGCGCCGCGCCAGGAATAGATCGACTGGTCGTCGTCGCCGACGCAACAGATGTTGCGGTGGTTCTGCGCCAGCAGGCGCAGCCACAGATACTGGGCGACATTGGTGTCCTGGTATTCGTCCACCAGCAGATAGCGGAAGTGGTTCTGCCACTGTTCCAGCACCGTCGCATCGTTCAGGAACAAGGTCAGGGTGTGCAGCAGCAGGTCGCCGAAATCGCAGGCGTTGAGGCCGCGCAGCCGCTCCTGGTAAAGACGGTACAGCTCCTTGGCGCGGCCGTCGGCCAGCTCCGAGGTGTCGGCGGTGCCGATCCGGTCGGGGGTCAGCGCCCGATCCTTCCAACGCTGGATCACCGCCATCAGCGCTTGGGGCGGGCAGGCCTTGGCATCGATGTGCTCGGCCTCCATCACCTGCTTGAGTACCCGCAGCTGGTCGTCGGCGTCGAGAATGGTGAAGTCGCGGCCCAGGCCCGCCGCCTCGGCGTGGCGGCGCAGGATGCGCAGGCACAGCGAGTGGAAGGTACCCAACCAAAGGTCCTGGGCCACCGGTCCCACCAGCCCGGCCACCCGCTCCTTCATCTCGCGCGCGGCGCGGTTGGTGAAGGTCACCGCCAGGCACTGCCAGGGCTGGGCGCGGCGTGAGGCCAGGATATGGGCGAGCCGCGCCGTCAGCACCTTGGTCTTGCCGGTGCCGGCGCCGGACAGCACCAGCACCGGGCCGTCGACCGTGGTCACCGCTTCGTGCTGCTCGGGGTTCAGTCCCTTCAGCCATGGTGCGTCGGGCGGCACCGGGACCGGTCCGGCGGTGACGCGCGGCGGCGGGGCGGGGCTGTCGTCGTCGAGGGCGAAGGGATCGGTCATAGCATCCTGACGGCCATCATCTTGGCTTCGGCGGCGGCGGTGGCGTCGCCGGCGATGGTGGCGTCGGCGATGGCCCCTTCCTTCAGCAGCACCAGTCGGCGGGCCAATCGCTCGGGCTCGGGCAGGCCGGCCTTGCGGCACAGGTCACCCAGGGTCTCGACGATGCGTCGCTTGTGGTCGGCCGCCATCCGATGGATGGGATCGGCGATGTCGGGATATTCGGCCGCCGCCTTGACGAAGGGGCAGCCGCGGAACACCTCGGCGACGGCATTCCCCCCAAGCAGGGCGCCGCCGTGGAACCATTCGCCCAGGGCGTCGAACATGGCCATCACCTGGGCGCGCGGCGTGCCGCCCATCGACTGCATCCGGCCGAACAGCCAGTCGCGGAACCGCGCGTCGCGCAATTCCAGCGCCGCCAGGATCAGCTCCTCCTTGGACTGGAAGTGGTGGTACAGCGTCATCTTGCTGACGCCGGCCTCCTCCAGCACCGCGGCGATGCCGGTGACGTGGAAGCCATCACGCAGAAACAGGCTCAAGGCGGCTTCCACCAAGTCCTGGCGGCGCGATTTCGGGGGCATGGGACGCGTCCCTGTTATTTAGACCGACCGGTAAGGTATAACAAAGCCGATCCAATCGCCAGCGATTTGGCGTGTCAAGGGTGCGTGATAAATATCCGCACCCTAGTCAGTTGGTGGAGCGTTTCACCTTACGCTTGGGACGCAAGCGTTAGGATCGGAGCACTAGGCGGCCAGATGGCGGCGGTGCGACAGTTCCTCGTTGGCGATGGTCCAGATGTAGCTGCCACGGACGCATTGGTCGGCGACGATCCGGCGCAAGAGCGATACGGGAACATTGCTGATCCATTCACGGAGCATCATGGAATCCTCCGATGTTGCGATGCACAATAAGGAATCTGCGACGGCGATGGTTGCATAATGGTTAACAACTGTTCCAAAGAGGCGGCGAAGGCGTTCGCATCACCGCGATGCTGCACTGCACCATTATGGGGTGGCCAAGTGATTCTCGTCCATGCAATCTTGGTCTGCCGCCCATGCGGGTAGGTGAGCCGTGCTGACCTAATTCCGGCACGAATTTTCCCGTCTTGGACGGCTCGCCACCGCCGGGCGTATTTGATACTCTTGGCATACATACTTTAGCCTGGTGTGATCCGCCGGCTCGACCCCGATCTTGGGCGGTGCCAAGCCGCCCGCCTGCTGGGAGCGACCTCATTTGTCATCCACCGTGATCTATAGCCACCCGGTCTGCCTGGAGCACGATACCGGGGAATATCACCCCGAATGCGCCGATCGTCTCAGGGCCATCGCGCACATCTTCGACCGCGAGGAATTCATGTATGTCGCCCGGGAGCAGGCTCCGCGGGCGACATTGGACCAAATTCTGCGGGCGCATCCCCAGGCCCATTATGATTTCGTGATGGACGCGGTCCCCGGTGAAGGCTGCGTCGAACTGGATGGCGACACCTTTCTGTCGCCGAAATCCGGCGAGGCGGCGTTGCGTTCGGCGGGGGCCGGCTGCGCCGCGGTGGATGAAGTGGCGACGGGGCGCAGCCGTAATGCCTTCTGCGCGGTCCGGCCTCCGGGGCATCATGCCGAACGTGAAGCGGTCATGGGATTCTGCCTCTTTTCCAACGCGGCCATCGCCGCCTTGCACGCACGCGACGCGCACGGATTCAAACGGGTGGCGGTGGTCGACTTCGACGTTCATCACGGCAACGGCACCCAGGACGTGCTGTGGAACGAGCCCGGCACCTTCTATGCCTCGACCCATCAGGCGGACGCATTCCCCTACACCGGCAAGGAGGACGAGACCGGCGCCGAGGGAGGCTGTACCGTGGTCAACGTTCCGCTGCCGGCCGGCACCGCGTCGGAGCAGTTTCGCGCCGCCTATTCCGACGTCATCCTGCCCCGGCTCGACAGCTTCCGCCCCGATTTCCTGATTATTTCCGCCGGTTTCGATGCCCATGCCGCCGACCCCATGGCCCATCTCAGGCTTCAGGTTGCCGATTTCGACTGGTTGACCCGGCAATTGCTGGGTATTGCCCGAACCCACGCACAGCGCCGGGTGGTGTCGCTGTTGGAGGGCGGATATGAGACGCGTGCCCTGGCGGCCTGCGTCGCCGCCCATGTCCGCGTCCTGATGGAAGGTTGACGTCATGAACTTCGTTGAATGGACCGCCGAGATGTCGGTCGGCTCGGATACGCTCGACGGCCATCACAAGATGATCATCGACTGTCTGAATGCGCTGCATCCCCTGTTGGAGTCCGATGCTCCGGACGCCAAGGTTCTGGCGGTCATGGCCAAGCTGGAGGATTTCGTCCTGGTCCATTTCAGCGACGAGGAACAAGACATGAAGCGCGCCGGCTATCCCGACTGGCGCGCCCACAAGGAACTGCACGATCGGATGTACGACGTGGTGTTCTCGCTGAAATCCGATATCGAACGCGGGGAGAAGCCCGACGCCCGGCGCTTGTTCCAACTGATCCAGGATTGGCTGGTCACCCATATTCTGGGCGAAGACCGCAAATACATTCCGTATCTGACCAGCCCGACCGCCAAGCCGGTCGGGCAGTGGAAACGGTCGAACGGCCGAGAATGCTAGGCGACCGGCCGCGCCATCCTAATGGATTGCAATCCAACATGAAAAAATCAATGCACCGTGCAGACCATGCAGGGGTCGAATGAGCGGACCACGTGCTGCACCGCCACCGGTGCGGCATCGCCCGGCCGCACCGGTGTTCCGATCAGGGCCTGTTCCAGGGCGCCGGGTTGGCCGGCGGTGTCGCGCGGCGAGAAGTTCCAGGTGGTCGGCGCCACGATCTGATAGCCGCCGATGCGGCCGTCCCTGACGGTGAGCCAGTGGCCGAGGGTCCCGCGCGCCGCTTCGACCAGGCCGGCGGCGGCGCCGTCGCCGACGTTGGCGGCGACACAGAACGGTTCACCGGGGACCAGGGCGCCGACCCAGGCTTCCATCGCCGGAATCAGCCGGGCCAGTTCGACCAGCCGTGCCACTACCCTGTCCAGCACCGCGCCGCCGCCCGAGCGGCCGACCAGGGCCAGGGCCAGGGGATGACCATCCACCACCTGGCGCGCCAGGGCGCCGACCTCGGCCACCCGGCCGCCCAGGCGCGGCGCCTTGCACCAGGTGTAGGCGCCCACCTTGTCGGGGGCGGGCAGGGTGACGCCGCTGAAGGGGGCGGCGGTGGAGCCGTTCATCCAGGCGCTGGCCACATCCTCGACCACCTCGGCGGGATCGAATTCACCGTGGGCACCATCGCTCCAGATGCCGGGGCGGAATAGGTCGAAGCTGCCCGAGGCGGCGAACAGCCCCGGCCCGCGGCCCAGTCGCTCGAACCCGAGGTCGCGGGCGATGGCGAGGAACAGGCGGAAGTCGCCTCGGTCGAGCGGAGCCGCATCGGCCCAGGCGTCCAGCTCGGCGGGCGAGGCCAGGGCGGCGATGCGCTCCAGGCGGTCGGCGAACAGGTGGGTTTCCAGCGCCTCGCGGAATTCGGCCAGGATGGCGAGTAATCGCATCCGCTCGCCGCGGTCGATGGCCTTGGTGACGCCGCCGGGTTGCAGCGCCAGCGAATGCGGCCATTTACCCGCCAGTAGTCCCATCAGGTGGAGAAAGCGGGTGCGGGCGGGCAGCAGCAGGCGGGAAGCCTCGCCGCTATTGGCGGCGAAACGGCGCCGTGCCGTCTCGAACCACGGCCGGTCGGCATAGCAGGCCCGGGCGAGATCGGGGGTAAAGAACAAGACGAAGTGGGTCAGGTGGTCGGCGGCGTTCTCCGCCGCCACGATCAGGTCGGCGGCAAGGCGGCCGTTGGCCGGCGGCACCACGCCCGCCAGTCCACGCAAGGCCCGGGCGGCGGCCACCGATTGCGAAACCGAACAGATGCCGCAGATGCGGGGCGCGATCACCAGGGCATCGGTCGGCGGCCGACCCAGCAGGATCTGCTCGAAGCCGCGATACAGCGGGGCGGTGACGCGGGCCTCGGCGACGACGCCGTCGGCGAGGTCCAGCGTCACCTCCAGGTCGCCTTCGACCCGGTTGAATGGCCCGACGATCAGGCGGGTGCCGGGAGATCCGGTCATGGCAGTTTGGGCGGACGGCGGGCGGGGGGAACCACCACATGGTCGGCGTGGGCGTTGGCACGCACCCGTTGCGGCGTCGCCGATTTGGACAGCGCCGCCAGGGCGACGAACCACGCCTTGGGCATGTCCACCGGCAGCCCCACCGGGATACCCGCCACCTTGGCGGTTTCCTGGAACGGGCCGGCCGGACTTTCAAAGCCTGGGCTGGTGCAGTTGATACAGGTGAACCCGCCATCGGTGCACGAGCCGAAGCCATTCCAGCGCCGCAGGTTGCAGTCCCCCGGTGCCTGGGTGGCGCGGCAGCCCAGATTCTCCATCAGGCAGCCACGGTCCGAGGGCCGAGCGGCGCTGGCCTTGAATTCATAGAACTCGTTGCGTGAGCAGCCATGGTGCGCCAGGTGGTCGGCGATGGCCCGGGGGCGTCCCAGGGTGTCCAGGTCATCCGGGTTGGTGTCGTCCAGCGCCAGGGCGGCCAGGGTCTCGACCACCCAGCCGGGATGGGGGGCGCAGCCCGAGATGTTGATCACCGGCATACCCGAGGCGGAGCGGAAATGGCCGCCCAGCGCGCCGCCCGGCTCCCATGCGGCGAATTGCAGTCCGACCGCGTCGGTGGGGTTGATTCCGGCCGAGGGTACGCCGCCATAGGCGGCGCAACTGCCGATGGCGACGACATGACGGGCGCGCGGCGCCAGGGTCTTGATCCAATCCTTCATGGATCGCCCGGTCCCCGACAGCATCTGGAAGCGGCCGCTGCCGTCGGGACCGTCGAGTACCGCGCCCTCGATGCACAGGCCGTCCAGCGCCACCCGTCCCGCGGCGACGTCATCGAGGATGGCGACGGCTTCGGCGCCGCTCTCCTCCGACAGCGACGGATGCCACAGCAGCCGGATGCCGAATCGTCCCAGCGCCCGCATCAGCCCGCCGTCTTCGGCGGCCAGGGCCGACATGGTGCAGCCGCCGCAACTGGCGGCCTGCAACCAAAGGACGTTGAAGGTGCGATCTTGCGGCACTGCCCGCCTCGTCGGAATGCTGAGGCGGCCAGATTAGGCGCG
This sequence comes from uncultured Rhodospirillaceae bacterium, assembly GCA_903901915.1. Taxonomy (GTDB): domain Bacteria; phylum Pseudomonadota; class Alphaproteobacteria; order Rhodospirillales; family Magnetospirillaceae; genus Phaeospirillum. The sequence continues at coordinate 32,197 of CAIUSV010000075.1, forward strand.
GGCGGAGGTCCGGCGCAAGGGGATGGGATTTTAGGCCGCCAGCTTGGACATCATCGCCTCCATGCGCTCGCCGCTGGCGTTGTCCATGGCGAACTGAAGATGGGTGCTGTCGTTGTCGACGCCGACGACGCGGGCGCGGACGGTCATTCCCTCGACGGTGACTTCGACGCCGGTTCCGATCGGATAGGGCAACGGCATCGAGATGCGACCGCCGTCGGAAGACAGGTCCACCAGGGTAGCGGTCGTCCGCGTCGTTCCGGATTGGACCGTCACCGGCAACCGGACCGCCCGGCGCTGACTGTGGCGGCGCTCGCCGGCGGTCTTGAGCGCGTCGAGGAAGTGGGCCACTTCGGCGGCCAGTTCCTCCGACTGCTTCGACAGCGCGTCGGCGGTGCCCAACAGTTCCTGGGCGGAATGCCCGGTGGCGGCGGCTCCCTGGTTGACCAGGGCGATGCTCGAGGTGACGTCGCGGGTACCGCTGGAGGCTTCCTGGACATTGCGGGCGATCTCGCCGGTGGCGGCGGTCTGTTCCTCCACCGCCGAGGCGATGGCGGCGGAATTCTCGGTAATCGCCGAGATGGTGTGGCCGATGCCGCCGATGGCGGCCACCGCCTCGCGGGTGACTGCCTGGACCGAGTTGATCTGGTTGGAAATCTCTTCGGTGGCCCTGGCGGTCTGGTTGGCCAGGATCTTGACCTCGCTGGCGACCACGGCGAAGCCCTTGCCGGCATCGCCCGCCCGCGCCGCCTCGATCGTGGCGTTGAGCGCGAGAAGGTTGGTCTGGGCGGCGATATCGTTGATCAGGGTTACCACCTCGCCGATGCGTCCCGTCGCCTCGGCAAGGCTGTGGACGATGCCGTTGACCCTTTGGGCCTCGTCGGCCGCCTGGCGGGCGATGTCGCTGGAATTGCTGACCTGGCGGGCGATCTCGCCTTCCGACGCGGCCAGTTCCTCGGCGGCGGCGGCCACGGTTTCGACGTTGACCGAGGCTTGCTCGGCGGCGGCGGCGACGACGGTGGACTGGCGCGAGGTGTCGTCGGCCACCGAGGTCATGGATTGGGCCGAGTCGCGCAAGCCATGGGCCGAGGCGGTCACCGCGTTGAGTACCCCCAGCACGCTGGCGTTGAATTCCGTGGTCAGGCGTTCGGTGGCCTCCTGGCGGCGGTTGCGTGCCTGTTGCTCGGCCTCGTGCGCCTGCTCCAGGCGGCGACGTTCGATGCCGTTGCTCTTGAACACCTCCAGCGCCCGGATCATCTCGCCGATTTCATCCCGGCGGTCGGTGGCGGGAAGCGCGATGTCGAGTTTGCCATCGGCCAATTCACGCATGGCCGAGATGCCGGATTTCAGCGGAGCCGCCAGACTGCGGCGGGCGATGCTCCAGGCGATGGCGATGGTCACCAGCCCGACCAGAATGGTGGCGCCGATGACCGTCCACAGCGTGTCTTCGGCGGCCTTGAGGAATTCGGCCTTCTTGATGCCGACATACAATACGCCGATCACGTTGCCGCCGCCGTCGAGGATCGGATCATAGGCGGTCATGTAGGGCAGGCCCAGGATCTCGACCTCACCGCGAAACGGCGCCTTGCGCTCGAACACCGACTGATAGGCGGCGGTCCGGGCCAGGGGCGTGCCGATGGCGCGCGAGCCGTCGGGCTTCATCACGTTGGTGGAAACCCGCATGTCGCCCATGAACACGGTGGCGGTGCCGCCCACCAGGGTCTTGACCTTGTCCACCACCTCGAAATTGCCGTTCAGGGCATGCTCGCCCGCCAGCAGCTTGCCGTCGACGAGGCGAAAGTCGGTTCCCTTGGCCTTCAGCGCGTCCCAGGCGACCTTTATATTGGTATCGACCCGCTCGCGGGCGGCCTCGACGGCGCTGGCGTTGAGCAGCACGCGGGTCAGCAGGGTGACGCTGACCCCCAGCAACAGCACCCCGAACACCGCCAGTCCCATGATTTTCGGCACCATGCCGAGGCGCAGATGGAATTTCCTGATCCGTGACATGACTTCCCCCGCATCAACCCGCCCCACAGGTTGTTTATTGCACACGCACAGTACCATGATCCGGGATGGCGCGAACGTGCCGGTTTGGTATTGGAGGAAATGAAATGTGACGGCTTGACGCCGCTTGTGGAACCGCCCGATCCCGGCCGGTTGCTCGCAGACATCAAGCGTGTCTTCGTGCGATCCACGCCCGCCGCTTGATCATCCGACCCTTTCGGAAGGCGCCGCCGTGCGTCTTGGGAAAGGTCGGGCGCGCGACACGATCTTACAATTTCTTTCCGTTCGCGGGTGGTTTGCGGACCGAGGCGGTCAGATGATGGGGCAGTGAGGAGTCCCAATGCTAATTCGCTCGGAGCACGGAATGAACGTCTCGCTTATCGGCATCATCGGCAATGCCATCGCCGCCGCGCGCGACGAGGGGCTGGACCGGGCCGAGGAGCGCGACGTGGCGCGGGCGGTGCTGTTGGCGCTGGACCCGACGCTTTCCCCCGGCGTTGCCCGCATTCTGGTCGAGCAGTTGGCCCCGGCCGTCAGCGAGTGCTGAGGCGCGGACGCCGGGCGGCTATTCCTTGACCAGCATCTGATAAAGGTGATCGAGGCGGCGGGTGTCGATCTCCGACATTCTCAGGTTGCGGATGGCGGCCAGTTCGTCGGGACCGACTCCTTTCCTGGCGGCGGCCATGGTGTCCAGCCCCTTCAGCGTGGCCGACAGGCGATTGAACCGGGTGATCCGGCGGGCGGCGGCCATGGCGTCGCCGATGCCGAACTCGGCCGGACCGATGGTTTCCCCCAGCGCCCGCCGCAGGCCCCGTTTCCAGTCGTCCATGGGTTTCTCCCTCCCGTCGCTAGCCCCGGACCGATTGCAGGAAGTGTTCCGCCTCGTTGTTGAGGTCGGACACCACGGTGGCCAGTGTCTTGGCGCTCCAGATCACCCGGATGGTACCGGCGCAGGCCATGGCTGACGCCTTGGACATGTCGGTCACCGAGCGGGACACCTCGCCGGCCTGATGCGCCACCTCGTCGATGTTGGTGGCGATGTCGCGGGTGGTGACTTCCTGCTGCTTGACCGCCTCGGCGATGGCGCCCGAGATGGTGTCGATGGAGCGGATGGTTTCGACCACGCTTTCGATGCTGGCCGTCATGCTGCGGGTTGATTGCTGCACGGCGGCGACCTGCTGGCTGATTTCCTCGGTGGCGCGGGCGGTCTGGTTGGCCAGGGTCTTGACCTCGTTGGCGACCACGGCGAAGCCCTTGCCGGCGTCGCCGGCGCGGGCCGCCTCGATGGTGGCGTTCAAGGCCAGCAGGTTGGTCTGCGACGCGATGTCGTTGATCATCTGGACGACGTTGCCGATGGCCTGAACCGCCTGGGACAGTTCTTCCATCTGGCCGGCGGTGGTGCCGACGTTTTCCACCGCCTGGCGGGTGATCTGGCTGGAGTGTCCGACCTGTAGGGCGATCTCGTTGATGGAGGTGGCCAGCTGCCGGGTCGCCTCGGAGACGGCGGCGGCGCGCTGGGTGGTGATGCCCGCCGCCTCGCCGACGTCGAGGGAGCGTCCGCCGCTGGCCTCCGACCGCGAGGCCATGGCGTGGGCGGTGTTGCGGATGGCGGTGGTCGAGGTGCCGACCTCGGCGACCTTGGCCTTGACCGTGGCCTCGAACTGGTCGGCCATGGCGGCGGTGATCCTGGCCCTTTCCTCGGCGGCGCGGCGGCGTTCTTCTTCCTGCCCGGCCCGCAGGCTTTCGCTTTCCAGCATGTGGTCCTTGAACACCTTGACGGTGCGGGCCATGTCGCCGACCTCGTCGCGCCGGTCGACGGCGGGGATTTCGATCGAGGTATCGCCGGCGGCCAGCCGCGCCATCAGCGAGGTCATTCCGCCGATGGGTTGGACGATCAGATGGGACAGGATGAAGCGGATGCTGACCACCGCGCCGATGGTGCCGGCCACACCCAGGCCGAACAGCCACGACAGCACCGTGGTCAGGTCGGCCCGTTCCTGCGCCACGGACAGCGACGACGACAGCACGGCGATGACCTCGCCATCCTGCAAGCCCATGCCACCATGGCAGGTATAGCAGACCTCCTGCTTGGCGCCATCGGTGACGCCGAGGACGATGGGCATGGCATAGCGGTAGGATTCGCCGGTGAAGCGGCCGACCGCTTGGCCGGTGGCCAGCGCCTCGCGGTCGACGTCGTCCTGGGGCAGTTTGGTGGCGCGGTCCGGTTCAGCGTCCTTCATATAGGCGGCGACCTTGGGGCTCCAGACGCTCCAGACCTTGCCGGCGTAATGGATGTTGCGGCTGTCGAACCACTTGTTGAACACCTTGATGCCGATATTCTCGGCATCGTCGGGGCGGCTGGCCATGACGTTGACGATCAGCGCGTGCAGCGAGGTCATCTCGTTGACGCTGAGCTGATGGAGCTTGCGCTCCATGGCCTGCTCCTCGTAGCGGGCCATGAATACCACGATCAGCGAGGCCATGAGGATGCTGCCGAGGCCGACCATGATCATGAAGCGCTGCTGTAGCCGCAGGTTCCCCCAAAGTCCGTTCACCATGACGTGTCTTTCCCCAAAACGGCAATAGCCCCCAAGCGACCGCGTTCAGCGCCTGACTTCAAAGGTCTTGTGCGCCTCGGTCAATTCCAGCATGCGATAGACGGCATCCCTGGGGCCGGCCAGGGTGATCGTCGAACCGCCTTCGCCAAGGTCTTCCTTGGCGATGTAGAGCAGGCCGAGTCCGACGGAATCGATGTGGCTGAGGCCGGCCATCTCGAAGACCACCTTCTTGCCCTTGTGGGCGGCCAACTCGGTCAGCATCTTCTGGAAGTCCTCGTTGGCGGCGAAATTGAGCTGGCCTTCCAAGGAGACGCTGACGGTCGCGCCTTCGGGCCTGATGCGATACTGCATATACCATACTCCTATCGAATCCGGCTCTCATTCCAAACCGATGAGTTGCACCCTTGCCGCCTATTGGGCGAACATCATAACCAGCGTTCGTCCCCCGTCCTCGCCATGCATCGAGGCGCAAGCCTTGCGGATCAGCCAGAGTCCTCGTCCGCTTTTGGCATCGGACTGTATTCTTCGATCCAACTGTTCGGCAATATCGAATCCGTTTCCCCGATCCGATACCGCGATGGTCAAGCCGGTCCCGGGCGCGGTCACCGCGTTGATCTCCAGCCGCCGGGCTGCGGCAACCGGGTCATCCAGACGTTCGCGCATCATGGCGCGGAAGCGCTCGAATCCCTTCGACGTTGCCCGCAGATGCGAGGCGATGCCGAGGTTGCCGTGAATGATGGCGTTGCAGGTCGATTCGGCCAGACAGATATCGAGCAGTTCCGCCGGTTCGCCGTCGGGGATGCCCATCTTGCGGCGGATGGCCGCGCTCATCAGTCCCGTGGTGTTGATGCCGTAGGCGGAATTGGTCAACAGCGACAGGGCAAGGCCTCCGGCGCGCAAGGTATCGAAGCAGCGCCGGCCGATTCCGGCCAGCCCCTCCGGTCCCAATTCGACAAAGCCCGAATAGGGCGGCGCCAGTCCGCGGGCGATTGCTTCGGCGGATGCCGGGCCGGCGACGACGATGGGGGTGCCGGCGGTGGCAACCGCCTCGGCCAGCGGACGGGCCAGCAGCCCGCGTGCCGAACACTGCGCCGCCAAGTGGCTGGAAATCTCGCCGTCGACGGCCAGGATCAGCGGCGACGGAGGGGCCAGCCGATGGATACGGACCGCGGTCAGATCGTCTTCCAGCGGGGTGCGAACCTTGAGGTAGAGATCGTCGATCAATCGCTCGACCCCGGCTTCCCCGGTGTCGGCCAGCAGGGCCTCGACCAGACCGGCCAGACCGGCCTCGCCGAAGGTTTCGCCATCGGCCTGCGGCGCGTCGGTAATGGCATCGCTGTACATCAGCAGGCTGGCCCCGGGGGGGAATGGTTCGGTATGCGTCTCGTACTCCGGAGTTTTGCTCAGTCCCAGCGGAACGCCGTGGGCGTCGAGGAAACGCTGCCGGCCATCGATGATCAGCAGCGGCGCCGGCGCGCCGGCGGAAGCCCACTCGATTTCGCCGCGCTCGCAATCGACCGTGCACAGGAACATGGTGGCGAACTGGCCACGGCCCAGCAGGCCGCGCAACGCCGACCCCAGCATCCGCAGCGTTTCGGCCGGTTGGCGACGGGGGTCCCAGTGTTCGCTGATCAGCGCGTGCAGGCGAAAGACGTTCAGGGCGGCGCCGATGCCGTGGCCGGCGAAATCGAAGGTGTAGAAGCTCATCCGGCTATCGCCGCAATCGTGACACCCCCACAGGTCGCCACCGATGCCCGATGACGGCTCGAAGAACGACTCCACCGTCAAGCCCAGTTCGGCCAGCCGGGGATCGAGGCGTTCCGGCCGGGGCAGCAGGTCGAACTGCATGGCGCGCGCCGCCGCCAGTTCCTCCAGCAGATGGCGCTGCTGTTCGCCGATGCGTTCAAGCAGCGCTTGCCGTTCGATCAGGCTGGCCATGCGGGTGATGGCATAGCGGATGGCCCGGCCCACCGTCCGTTCGGGATCGTCGCTCTTGATCAGGTAGTCCTGGGCGCCGACTTCAAGGGCGGACGAGGCGAAGCGGGGATCATCCATGCCGGTCATGATGACGATGGGTGTCTTCGACGCCGCTTCCTGCATGCGCGACACCGTGGCGATCCCCGAGGAGTCCGGCAGGCTGAGGTCGAGCAGCACCACATCCACCGGTTCGCCGCGTTCGACGTGGGCGATGGCCGCGGCCAGGGTGGTCACATGGGTGACATGGAAAATCGGCGCGGTGGACATCCTGAGCGCGTAGTCCACCAGCAACGCGTCGCCGGGTTCGTCCTCGACCAGCAGGACGCTCAGCCGGTCCTTGGCCACCCGCATCCCCGGCAGCGACGGCATCACCGAGGCATCCTTAAGGGCCTGATCGGTGCGCCAGCCGGCGGTACGGCTGGCGAACTTGATCAGGTGTCCCGTGGCGGGCGTCGGAGGGGTGGTCATTATCGTATTCCTTGTTCTACCCTCGCGATGGTAATGCGGGGGCAGGCCGAAGCAAAGAGGGACTGAAGGTCAGGCCGGGATCGGCCCGTGAGGGCGAGGGTGATCAAGGGGCGTGAATTCCCGGTGCCGGGTCGCTATGCTGCCGGCATCGCCCACCGGGCGACGGATTTACGGACACATGGGGCGACGCGGGCTGTCATGACGCCTAGGCGGATCATCATCACGGGAATCGGGCTGGTTCAGGCCGGGGTGTTGACGCTGGTGGTTTTCGGCGCTGCGGCCCCGGCTTGGGTCGCCGTCGCCGTGGCGGTGGCGGGGGGCGCGGTGGTGGCCCTGGCGGCCAGGCTGGGCCGGCGCGAGGGCGAGACGGAGGCGGCGCTGCGGCTCGAGAACAACCGGCTGGAGATCCGCTGCGACGTTCTGCGGGACAGCGAGGCCCGCTATCGCGAATATTCCGAGGCCATGGCCGACTGGTTCTGGGAAACCGATTCCGAGCATCGCTTCTCGTGGTTCTCGGCGCAGTTCGACCAGATCCTGGGGCTTTCCTCCGAGCGCCTGTTGGGCAAGCAAAGCTGGAACGTGGTCAGCGAGCGCATGGAGATCAACTCGGAACAGTGGCAGGCCCATATTGCCGACCTGACCGCGTTGCGGCCGTTCCGCGACTTCAAGTACTGGCTGGAGGATGACCTCGGGCGGGCACGCTGGATCAAGGTCAGCGGCATTCCCCGCTTCGCCCCCGACGGGTCGTTCGACGGATATGGCGGCACCGGTACCGACATCACCGCCGCGGTGGAAAGCGCCCATCGCATGAACATGCTCAACCGCGCCGTCGAGCAAAGCCCGGTGTCGATCTTCATCACCGATTTGGCCGGCGCCATCGAGTACGTCAATTCCGAATTCCTGCGCGTCACCGGCTATGCCGCCGACGAGGTGCTTGGCCGCAATATCCGCATCCTCAAGTCCGACCGGACGCCGCCCGAGACCTATGTGGCCCTGTGGGGGGCGTTGAGTGCCGGCGAAAAGTGGGATGGCGAACTGATCAACCGGCGCAAGAACGGCGAAATCTACTGGGGGCTGGCATCGATCCTGCCCATTCAGAATCGCGACGGCGAGTTCACCAATTATCTGGCGATCGAGGTCGATGTCACCGAGCGCAAGCGTAACGAGGCCCGTCTGGCGGAACTGGTGGAGGAACTGCGCCGATCCAACGAGGATCTGGAGCAGTTCGCCTATGTGGCGTCGCACGACCTGCGCCAGCCGCTGCGGATGATCAGCGGCTATGTGGCGTTGCTGCAACGGCATCTGGCCGACCACCTCAACGACGATACCCGCACCTTCTTCGGCCTTGCCATCGACGGCGCCAAGCGGCTCGACCGCATGATCGTCGATCTGCTGGAATACTCGCGGATCAGCCGGCTGTCGGCACCGCTGGAGCCGATCGATCTCAACGGCGTGCTGGCCGACAGCCTGCATCACCTTCAGATCGCCATCGCCGAGGCCGGCGCCGAAGTGACGGTCGCCGAGGGGCTGCCCGCCGTGGCCGGCGATCGCATGGAACTGGTGCGGTTGTTCCAGAACCTGATCGGCAACGCCATCAAATACGCCGCCCCCGATCGCCCGCCCCGGGTCGAGGTGGGGTGGCGGGTCACCGGTCACGACTGGGTGCTGTCGGTCAAGGACAATGGCATCGGCATTCCCAAGGATGATCTTCAGCGGGTGTTCGGCATTTTTCAGCGATTGGTCACCCGCGAGCAGTACGAGGGCACCGGCATCGGTCTGGCGGTTTGCCGCAAGATCGCCGAGCATCACGGCGGCCGTATCTGGGTGCAGTCGGAAGTGGATGTCGGCAGCACCTTCCTGGTCTCGTTTCCCCGCCACGACGATTGAGTTGAATCGACATCGGTTCGGTATCGCTTAACACCACCCTATGTTCGTACTACCATCGAAGGTATTGAACGGATAGGGGGCGGCAATGGCGGATTCGGCGGGGAATCACACGGCTGCGGCGCTGGGGCCGGCGCTGGTGGCCGGGGCGGTCACCGGTCTGGTGGTGGTGATCCTGTCCTTGTCCTTCGCGGTGCTGATCTTTTCCGGCGAGCTGGCCGGGCATGTCGGCACCGCCATCGGCATGGTGCTGTTCACCGCGGTGGTGGTCGGCGGGCTGGTGGCGCTGTTCAGCTCGTTTGCCGGCTCTATCGCCTTTCCCCAGGACAAGATCGCCCCCATCCTGGCGTTGATGGCGTCGCTGATCGTCGCCGACATGCCGGTGGGAACCGATCCCGACCTGCTGTTCGCCACCGTGGCCTCGGCGCTGATGGCGGCGACGACGCTGACCGGGCTGTTGCTGTTCGGGCTGGGGTATTTCAGGCTTGGCGGCTTCATCCGCTTCATTCCCTATCCGGTGATCGGCGGGTTTCTGGCCGGCACCGGTTGGCTGTTGGTCAAGGGCGCCGTCAAGGTGATGACCGGGCACGCCCCCACCCTGGAAACCGCCCATCACCTGTTGGTAAGCGAAGAGATGGTGAAATGGCTGCCGGGCCTGCTGTTCGCCCTGGTGTTGCTGTACGGCATGCGCCGGTGGCGTCACGTCGCCACCCTGCCGCTGCTGCTGGCCGGCGGCATCCTGCTCTATCATCTGGCCGCCCGCTGGCTTGGCCTGTCGCTGGAAGAGCTGGAACGCGGCGGCTATCTGCTCGGGCACCTGCCGGCGGCCGAGGGCTGGCGTCCCACCGCCGCGCTGCGCGCCCTCGACGCCGATTGGTTCACCGTTGCCGGACAGGCCGGATCGCTTTCGACCATCTTGCTGATCAGCGCCATCGGCGTGTTGCTCAACTCCAGCGGCATCGAGGTGGCGGCCAACCAGGACATGGACCTCAACCGGGAACTCAAGATCGCCGGTTTGGCCAACATGCTGTCGGGGGCGGGCGGCGGCATCGTCGGTTTCCACACCCTGGGGCTGTCCAGCATGGTGCTGAAGATGGGGGTGCGCAGCCGGGTGGTCGGTCTGGTCTCGGCGGCGGTCTGTCTGGTGATGCTGGTGGTCGGTACCGAGCCGCTGGCGCTGTTTCCCAAGGCGGTGTTGGGCGGCCTGTTGATGTTCATCGGCTTTGGCTTTCTGTCGGAATGGCTGGTCGAGGGGCGGCGCCATATGCCCGCCGCCGATTACGCCATCATCTTGATGATCGTCGGCGTGGTCGGGACCTTCGGCTACCTACAGGGCGCGGCGGTCGGCATCGTCGCCTGCGTCGTGCTGTTCGTGGTCAATTACAGCCGCGTCGCCGTCGCCAAGCATGAACTGACCGGGGCCGAGGTGTCGAGCAACGTCGATCGCCCGCGCGACGAGGCCGGGCTGCTGCATGCCCATGGCGGCCGCATCCTGGTGTTCGCCCTGCAAGGGTTCATGTTCTTCGGCACGGCCAACAAGTTGCTGACGCGGGTGATCGGCCGTTGCGGCGTGGCGGGCGGTGACGCGGTCGAGGTGGTGGTGTTCGATTTCCGCCGGGTCAGCGGCGTCGACACCTCGGCGGCGATGAGCTTCGTCAAGCTGCGCCAATTCGCCGAAAAGCGCGGATTGGCGCTGGTCTTTGCCGGTCAGAACGAGGACGTGGCGCGGGTGCTGGACAACAGCGGCTTTCGGGGGGCCGAAGGGGCGACGTGGCACAACGAGGCCGATCTCGATCACGCCCTGGAATGGTCGGAGAACCGTTTGCTTGCCCGGCTGGCGACCGAGGTGGTGGGTAAGCCCCATTCGCTGGTGGCCGATCTGGCCGAGGACCTGGAAGACCCCGTGCAGGTGGCTCGCATGATGTCGTATGTCGAAACCATGGCGGTTCCCGCCGGCGCGGTGGTGTTGGAACAGGGCAGCCCGGCCAACGATCTTTTCATCCTGGAATCCGGTCAGGTGACGGTGCGGCTGACCGGCGACAACGGTAAGTCGATCCGGCTGCGGACCATGCATGCCGGTACGGTGGTGGGCGAGATGGGGCTTTATCTCAACGAGACCCGTTCGGCCTCGGTGGTGGCGGATCAGCCCTGCGTCATCCACCGCCTGACCACCCGCGCCCTCTCGCGCATGGAGGACGAGGCACCGGCGGTGGCGGCGGCTTTCCACCGTCTGATGGCGCGGCAGCTGGCCGAGCGGCTGCGCAACACCGACCGGATGATCACGGCGCTGACCGATTAGCTATAACTGCACCTGGGTGCCCAGTTCGACCACCCGGCCGGGGGGGATGCGGAAGAAGTCGGTGGCGCTGACGGCGTTGCGGCTCATCACCACGAACAGGCGCTCGCGCCACTCGGCCATCTCGGGATGCACCGCCGGAATCAGGGTCTCGCGCCCCAGGAAGAACGAGGTGTCCATCATGTCGAATTCCAGGCCGAACGCCTTGCACAGGCGCAGCACCTTGGGAATGTCCGGCTCTTGCACGAAGCCGTAGCGCACGGTGATGCGGTAGAATCCCTCGGCCAGCCCCTCGACCACCACCCGGTCGCGGGCGGAGACCCGCGGGATGTCCTCGGTCTGCACGGTCAGGAACACTACCCGCTGGTGCAGAACCTTGTTGTGTTTCATGTTGTGCAGCAGCGCGATGGGCACGGTGGCGGTGCCGCCGGTCATGAACACGGCGGTGCCGCGCACCCGGATCACGCTGCTGGACTCTTTTTGTTGCCGCAGGAACAGATCCAGCGGCAGGGCGCCTTCGGCCAGGCGCTTGGTCAGAATCTCGCGGCCGCGTTTCCAGGTCGCCATCAGCATGAACATGCCGGCCCCAACCGCCAGCGGGAACCAACCGCCGTTGGCGATCTTGAGCATATTGGCGGCGAAGAAGGTAAGATCCACCGTCAGGAAGCACACGCCCAGCGCGATACACAGCCAAAGCGGCCACTTCCACATGGAGCGGGCCACCACCAGCGCCAGCACGGTGGTGGCACCCATGGTGCCGGTCACGGCGATGCCGTAGGCGGCGGCCAGATTGGTCGAACTCTTGAAGCCGATCACCAGGGCGATGATCGCCAGCAGCAGGCCCCAATTGGCGCGCGGGATGTAGATCTGGCCTTCTTCCTCGTCCGAGGTGTGCTTGATCTCCAGCCGGGGGGAATAGCCCAGTTGCACCGCCTGGCGCGACAGCGAGAACACCCCCGAGATCACTGCCTGGCTGGCGATCACCGTCGCCATGGTCGCCAGCGCCACCATGGGATAGAGGCCCCAGTCGGGCACCAGCAGATAGAACGGGTTCCTGGCCGCCTCGGGCTGGTCGAGCATCAATGCCGCCTGCCCCAGATAGTTCAGCATCAGCGCCGGCAGCACTAGGGCGAACCACGCCAACTGGATGGGAAACTTGCCGAAATGGCCCATGTCGGCGTACAGCGCCTCGCCGCCGGTCACCGCCAGCACCACCGAACCCAGCACCAGGAAGGCGATCCAGCCGTGCTCGAACAAGAAGGACAGACCGTGGGTCGGGATCAGTGCCCACAGGATGGCGGGATGTCCGGCGATTTCCGCCAGTCCCAGTGCCGCCAGGGTGACGAACCACACGCACATCACCGGGCCGAACAGCCGGCCGACCACCTCGGTGCCGTGGCTCTGGATGGTGAACAGGCCGATCAGTACCACCAGGGTGATGGGAACCACATAGGGGCTGAACAGCGGCGTGCCCACCTCCAACCCCTCCACCGCCGACAGCACCGAGATCGCCGGGGTGATCATGCCGTCGCCGAAGAACAGGGCGGCGCCGATCAGGCCCAGGCCCATCAGCGGCCCGACGATGCCGCGGTCGGTGCCGGTGGCGCGCAACGCCAGCGCCAGCAGCGCCAGGATGCCGCCCTCACCGCGGTTGTCGGCGCGCATGACGAACAGCACGTATTTCAGGGTGACGACGACGATGATCGACCAGAACACCAGCGAGGCGATGCCCCGGATGTTGTCCGGCGTCGGCGGCACGCCGTGATCGGGGTCGAAGCATTCCTTGAGGGTGTATAGCGGGCTGGTGCCGATATCGCCATAGACCACGCCGAGAGCGGCCAGCGAAAGCGAGCCGAGGCGGCGGACGTCGATGGCGGACGGCTTTTTCAAATCATATCTCGATCTGACTGCCCAGCTCGACCACGCGGTTGCTGGGCAGATGGAAGAAGTCCATGGCGCTGGTGGCGATGCGGGCCAGCGCGGCGAAGAGCTGATCTCGCCATGCGGCGACACCTTTGCGCGCGGTTGGAATCAGCGTCTCGCGCGAAACGAAATAGGAAAGCGACATCGGCTCGTAGAAGAACCCCAGTTGGTCGCTGCGGGCGTGGGCCAGGGCCTTGGGGATGTTGGGGCTTTCCATGAAGCCGTAGCGCAGGAACAGCCGGTGGAAGTCGGGTGCCAGCAGATGATGCTCCAGCCGGCGTTCCTCGGCGACGAACGGCGTTTCCTCGACCAGTACGGTCAGCAGCACCACCCGCTCGTGGATGATCTTGTTGTGCTTCATGTTGTGCAGCAGGGCGATGGGAACGCCTTCGCTGGCGCCGGTCAGGAAGATGGCGGTTCCCGGCACCCTCGGCACCCGGTCCGACAGGCTGGCGAGGAAGTCCTTCACCGGCAGGGCGTCCCGCCGGAGACGCTCCAGCAGACGGGTTCTGCCGCGCCGCCAAACGGTCAATACCGTGAAGACCGCCAGTCCCACCGCCAGCGGAAACCAGCCGCCTTCGGGAATCTTCATCAGGTTGGCCAGGAAGAAGGCCAGATCCACGACCAGGAAGGTGCCGAGCAGGATGTTGGTGCCGCGCCCTCTTCGGTTCCATAGCAGGCGCATCACCAGCGCCGCCAGCAACGTACTGATCAGCATGGTGCCGGTGACGGCGACGCCATAGGCGGCGGCGAGGTTGCTCGAGGTCTTGAACCCCAGTACCAGCAGGATGACCAGCACCATCAGCAGCCAGTTGACGAAGGGCAGGTAGATCTGCCCCATCTCCTGTTCCGAGGTATGGATGATCTCCATGCGGGGCAGCAGGCTGAGTTGAATCGCCTGGCGCGACATGGAAAAGGCGCCCGAGATCACCGCCTGCGACGCGATCACCGTCGCCATGGTGGCCAGGATCACCAGCGGCAGCGCCGCCCAGGGCGGTGCCATGCGGAAGAACGGGTTTTCGATGGCGCCGGGATCGAACAGCAGCAGCGCTCCCTGGCCGAAATAGTTCAGAACCAGCGCCGGCAGCACCAGCCCGTACCACGCCAGTCGGATCGGCAGCCGCCCAAAATGGCCCATGTCGGCATAAAGCGCCTCGGCGCCGGTCACCGCCAGCACCACCGCGCCCAGCGCCAGAAAGCCGGTGGCGCCGTGGCTGAACAGGAACACCAGCGCGTAATGGGGGCTGAGCGCCGCCAGCACCCCCGGCGCGTGGGCGATGTTCTTCATCCCCAGGATCGCCAGCACCACGAACCAGACGCACATCACCGGGCCGAACATCTTGCCCACCACGTCGGTACCGTGGGCCTGGATCAGGAACAGCCCGATCAGGATGAGGATGGTCAGCGGCACCACCCATTGGCCGAGCTGGGGGGCCGCCACCTGCAATCCCTCGACCGCCGACAGCACCGAGATCGCCGGGGTGATGATGCTGTCGCCATAGAACAGGGCGGCGGCGAAGCAGCCCAGCATGACCACGGCGTGGCCCAGGCGGGCCGATCGTTCCTCGGCGGCGCGCGCGACCAAGGACAGCAGTGCGAGGCAGCCGCCCTCTCCCCGGTTGTCGGCGCGCATGATGACGATCACATACTTGATCGACACCACGATGGTGATCGCCCAGAAGATCAGCGACAGGATGCCCAGGATATTGCCACGATCCAAGGCCAGCGGCACGGTGCCGGCCAAGCATTCCTTGACGGTATAAAGCGGGCTGGTGCCGATGTCGCCATAGACCACCCCCATGGCAGCCAGCGACAGGGCGGGCACGTTCCGGGGCTTTCCCTCGCCCAGGGTCGCCGTCATGTCAGGTATCCCCCTTTGGATGACGGGACATGGCTACTCATATTGGGCCAGGAGTCAAGTTTCCTGAGCGAGACAGCATCTCCTCGACGAAGGCGGGCACCAGATCCGAGGCCTTGCCGTAGCGGGCCTCGTGGAACAGGCTGGCTCCTTCCGACGGCTCCAGATTCAGCTCGATGGTGTGGGCCCGACCGGCCTGGCGTACGGCGGCGACGAAGCCCGCCGCCGGGTAGACGTTGCCCGAAGTGCCGACGGAGACGAACAGGCCGCAGTGTCGCAGGGCGGCGTTGATGCGGTCCATGGCCAGCGGCATTTCGCCGAACCAGACGACATGGGGGCGCAGGCTGCCGGTGCGGCCGCAATCGGGGCAGGCGTGGCCGGTGTCGAGGTCTCCGACCCAGACCAGCGGCTTGCGGCATTGACGGCACCGTACCTTCAACAGTTCGCCGTGCATGTGGATCAGGTTGTCCGAACCGGCACGTTCGTGCAGGTCGTCGATGTTCTGGGTGACGATCAGCACCTCGCCCCGCCACTCGCGCTCCAACCGCGCCAGCGCCAGATGGGCGGGATTGGGTTCGATGTCGCCCTGGGCCAGCCGGCGGCGGCGGGCATTGTAGAACTGGTGAACCATGGCGGGGTCGCGGCGGAAGCCCTCGGGGGTGGCGACGTCCTCCAACCGCACCTGCGACCAGATGCCGTCCGCGTCGCGGAAGGTGTCCAGGCCGGACTCCTTGGAAATGCCGGCGCCGGTCAGCACGACGATGTTAGGGGGTATGGTGGGCATGGCGGGCTCCGCTATACTGCGGTCAAGATCAATAGCAAGGATGCGTCCATGCTCAAGGTTTTGTTTGTCTGCACCGGCAATATCTGCCGTTCGCCGACCGCCGAGGGCGTGTTCCGCGCCCTGGTGGAGCGCGAGGGGCTGGCGGATCGGATCGGAGTGGATTCCGCCGGTACCCACGCCTACCACGCCGGCGAAGCCCCCGACCGCCGCTCGGCCGAGGCGGCGCGCCGGCGCGGCGTCGAGCTTGATCATCTGCGCGCCCGCCAAGTGGTCAAGGCCGATTTCGACACTTTCGACCTGATCCTGGCCATGGATCGCGGCCATCACGCCAAGCTGCTCGGCTCGTGCCCGCCGCCGCGGCGCGATGCGGTGGCGCTGTTCCTGTCGTTCGCCCCGCAACTGGGAGTGCAGGACGTGCCCGATCCCTATTACGGCGGGCACGACGGCTTCGAGCGGGTACTCGACATGATCGAGGCCGGCTCCATCGGCCTGCTCGACCACATCCGCGCCACGCGCTTATGAACCATGGCGATCGCCATGGTTCATTCCGTGCCTATCCGGTTAAGGCTGGCATCTTTTACGGCGGCGACGTGCCGCGATCGGCCATGGTGCCATCTCCCGTTAACGGAGCCTGTTTCCGGATTGCCATGGTGAAAGAACGGCGCAACAACAGGCGGCAGCCATGCTCGACAGCCAGAGCCAATACCCGATGGCGGTTCCGGTGATCGAACTGAGGTTGCCGCTCTCCGACGACAGCACCCCGTCACAAAGCAGGAACGACACTCCACCGGCCAGCGCGGCGATTCCGGTTATCAGCGCCGCCCTCCATTGCGACCCAATAAGCAACCCCCAAGATGCGAACAGGGCCAGATTCGCCAGCCACGTCATGTTCGCCGGGCTGCCGAAAAGAGCGAGCCAACCCATGAGGAGAATACTCCATCCCGGCCAACCATCGCATCTGCCGTCAATGCAAATGCAATCGCTGACCAGGCTCGCGGCATAAAGCGCCATGCTGATAAGTAGGGTCAGGCGATAGCACCATTTTTCCAAATCCCATTTCTCCATCTACTCGGATACCAGGCGGGGCCTTGGTGGGCGAGTCTTGCTATTCATGAAGCCCGGAGTTCATCGGGGCTGTTCCCGCTCGCAATTCCTGGAGACGCCGCTACGGGATGGCGTAGGTGGCGGTGACGTGCGCAACCAGATCGTCGCTGCCGGCTGCGATCAGTTCCACCGCCCCCATGGCCAGCCGGCGGCCGAGTTTGAGCAGGCTGGCCTCGGCGATGACGTCGCAGCGTTCCGCCTTGCGCAGGAAGCTGATGTTGAGGTTGCTGGTCACCGCCATTTCCTGGCGCCCGATCGCCGACAGCACCACGGCGTAAAGCGCCACGTCGGCCAGGGTCATCAGCGCCGGCCCGCACACCACGTCCACCGGCCGGGTCAGCAGGGGGGCGAACGGCATGACCAGCCGGGCCGTGCCCTTGCCGATGCTTTCGGCCCGGATGCCCAGTGCCACCCCCATGGGCAGCTTCTCGGTCAGCAGCGCGTTGAATTCGTCGACGGATATGGCGGACATGGCGGCTCCGGAGGTATAAGTGGTCGGACCAGTCTGGCGGCAAGCCGGGGGTTTTATCAAGGGAGGTTTTGGGTGCCCATTCTGCTCAGTCGCGTCGAGGCGGGGATTGCCACCCTGACCCTCAATCGGCCCGAGGCGCGCAATGCGCTGTCCATCGCCCTGATGACCGAACTGGAACGGGCATTGGCCGCCACCGCCGCCGATGCCGAGGTCAAGGTGGTGGTGCTGGCCGCCAACGGTCCCGCCTTCTGCGCCGGTCACGACCTCAAGGAAATGCGGGGACTGGACGGCCGCGACGCGGTGGCGGCGGTGTTCGCCCTGTGCTCGCGGGTGATGACCGCCATCGTGCGCCATCCGCGGCCGGTGATCGCCCGGGTTCACGGCATGGCCACCGCCGCCGGTTGCCAACTGGTGGCCAGTTGTGACCTGGCCTATGCCTCGGACTCGGCCCGCTTCGCCACGCCGGGGGTCAATATCGGCCTGTTCTGCTCGACGCCCATGGTGGCGCTGTCGCGGGCGGTGGGGCGCAAGCAGGCGATGGAGATGCTGCTGTCGGGCCAACCGGTGGATGCCGCCACCGCCGCCGCCTGGGGGCTGGTCAACCGCGCGGTGGCGCCCGGCGAACTGGATGCCGAGGTCGCGGCGATGGCCGGGCTGATCGCCGCCAAATCGCCGCTGACCGTCAAGGTCGGCAAGGAGGCGTTCCATCGCCAATTGGAAATGGGCCTGGACGCCGCCTATGCCTACACCGCCGAGGTGATGACCGCCAACATGCTGGCCCGGGATGCCGCCGAGGGGATCGATGCCTTCCTGGAAAAGCGTCCTCCCCATTGGACCGGGTGCTGACTACTTCTTCTTCGACAGGTGGTCGATCTGCTGTTGCAGCGCGTTGAGGCGGCCGCGCAGCTCGTCGATGCTGGCGTCTTCGTCGCCGGCTTCGGGCTGGGAATAGAACGGGGTGAACATCTTCATGGCGGTTTCCATGATGGACATGTTCTGTTTGCTTACTTCCTCGAAGGGATTGAACGGGAACATCCCCCCCAGGGCGTTGCGCATGTAGTCGCGCATCTGCTGTTCGTTGCGGGCGAACGCTTCCATGGAATATTCGAGATAGCGCGGCACCATCCCACCCAGCGAATCGCCGTAAAAGCCGATCAATTGGCGCAGGAAGCTGATGGGCAGCAGGTTCTGTCCGCCCTTGGACTCTTCCTCGACGATGATCTGGGTCAGCACCGAGCGGGTGATATCCTCGCCGCTCTTGGCGTCATAGACGACGAAGTCGTCGCCGTCCTTGACCATCTGGGAGAGGTGATCAAGAGTGACGTAGCTGCTGGTGGCGGTGTTGTACAGCCGGCGGTTGGCGTACTTCTTGATGGTGATCGGGGCCTTGGCGGGGGTCTGGGTTACTGACATGTGGGCTTGGTCTCGGATCTGGCGGCCGGGCATGATTGCCCAGGCAAGAGTACACTGTAATAGCAGAAATTTCCGCGCCGCGTCGATGCGCAACACATTTTTTCGCAGTCGCAGCAGGAATCTTCCCGGAGGTGGTCTGGTCAAGGCGGCGGGGCTGGGCTATAGTCCGGCCATGTCGGAAGCGCCGCCGGACTTCCAGGCGCTTGCGCGCCGTTATCTCGATTTGTGGCAGGATCAGGTTGCCGCCGTGGCGGCCGACCCTGCCCTGGCCGAGGCTGTCGCGCGCGGCGTCGCCATGATGACTCAAAGCGCCGCCGCGGTGGCCGAGGCCGCCAAGACGCGTGGTGGCGGGGCGGCGCCCGCGACGGGCAAGGCGGGATCGGATGAGCGGACGACGGCCCCCCAGGAGACGGATCGGCATCACCACACGGACGGGGCCGCGGCCGTTGCCGCTGCACCTGATGACTCACGTCTCGGCCATGATGAGCTCGCGCGTCGCGTTGCCGCTCTTGAAGAGCGGGTCGCTGCCCTGGAAGCCGCACTTGGCGCCGGCGGCGGCGGCGCTCAGCGCCACCCTCGCCGCCGCCGGACCTGAGGCGTTCAAGGATCTCGACACCGCCGTCGCCGCCGAGGCGATGCGCCGCCATGACGCCTTTCTCGCCGGCGTCGATGCGTATCGCCATCACCGCTATCGCCGCGACCTGCCGCCGCTGCCGGTGGTTTGGCAGGAGGGCACCACCCGGTTGCTGGACTATCGCGCCGCCGACACTCCGGGCGGCCATCCGGTGCTGATCGTGCCGTCGCTGATCAACCGCTCGTATATCCTGGACCTGACGAAAAAGCGCAGTCTGGCGCGCTATATGGCGGCCAAGGGGCTGGCGCCGTTCATGGTCGATTGGGATGCGCCCGGTCCGGCCGAGGCCGGATTCACCCTCGACGACTACATCGCCGGGCGGCTGGATACGGCGCTGGACCGGGTGACGGCGCTGACCGGGCGGGTTCCGTCGGTGCTGGGCTATTGCATGGGTGGGCTGCTGGCATTGGCGCTGGCGCAGCGGCGGCCGGAAAGCGTGCGGTCGCTGGTGCTGCTGGCGACGCCATTCGACTTCATCGCCGGTCGCGAGGCCAACGCCACGATGATGAAGGCGCTGGCCGACCCCATGGGGGGAATGATCGATGCCGCCGGTCTGGTGCCGGTGGACATGTTGCAGGCCATGTTCGCCAGCCTCGACCCCGGCCTTGCCGCCCGCAAGTTCATCGCCTTTACCCGGTTGCCGCCGCGCGGTGCCCGGGCCCGCGATTTCGTGGCGTTGGAGGACTGGGCCAATGACGGCGTGGCGCTGGCCGGTCCGGTGGCGCGGCAGTGCCTGTTCGGCTGGTACGGCGATAACGACCCGGCGGAAGGGCGATGGCGGGTGCGCGGGCGCCCTGTGCTGCCCGAGGAAATTGCCATGCCCACCCTGCTGATGATCCCTCATCGCGACAGAATTGTGCCGCCGGCCTCGGCTCTGCCGTTGTCGGAACGGATTCCGGGTGCCAAACTGCTGCTGCTGTCCGGTGGCCATGTCGGCATGTTGACCGGACCGCGAGCTAAGACGGAGGTCTATGGTCCTCTCGTGCGCTGGCTGCGCCGCCAAGGCCGCGAATAGTTCGGTTGCGCGGGGACCGACCAAAGAAGTATGACATATGGGTGGGGGACCCTCGCCCTGTTGAGCGGATCATTGTCCATCAAGGAGAAAACAGGCTCATGACTGACATCGTAATCGCTGCCGCCACCCGCACTGCCATCGGCTCGTTCTCGGGCACCCTGTCGGGGTTTCAGGCGGCCCAGTTGGGCGAGATTGTTATTCGCGAGGCGTTGAAGCGCGCCAATGTCGAGGCCGGTGCCGTCGACGAGGTGCTGATGGGCCATGTTCTCACCGCCGGCTGCGGCCAGAACACCGCCCGTCAGGCCGCCATCAAGGCCGGCATCCCCGATACCGCCACCGCCGTCGCCATCAACCAGCTCTGCGGCTCCGGCCTGCGCTCGGTGGCGCTGGGCTCCCAGGCCATCAAGCTGGGCGATGCCAACATCATCGTCGCCGGCGGCCAGGAAAGCATGACCAACGCCCAGCACACCGCCTTCCTGCGCAACGGCGTCAAGATGGGCTCGCTGGAATTCCTCGACACCATGCTGCGCGACGGCCTGAACGATGCCTTCAGCCCTATCCACATGGGCGTCACCGCCGAGAATCTGGCCGAGAAGTACAAGATCAGCCGCGAGGAGCAGGATGCCTTCTCCGCCTCCAGCCAGAACAAGGCCGAGGCCGCGATCAAGGCCGGCAAGTTCAAGGACGAGATCGTGCCCGTCACCTACACGGTGAAGAAGGAAGAGAAGGTGTTCGACACCGACGAGTTCGTCCGTTTCGGCGCCACTGCCGAAGCCCTGGGCAAGCTGCGTCCGGCGTTCAAGAAGGACGGCACCGTTACCGCCGGCAACGCCTCGGGCATCAATGACGGCGCCGCCGCCGTGGTGCTGATGACCGCCGCCGAGGCGGCCAAGCGCGGCATCAAGCCGCTGGCCCGCATCGCCGGTTGGGCCACCGCCGGCGTCGATCCCAACCTCATGGGCTTTGGCCCGGTTCCCGCCTCGCAGAAGCTGCTGGCCAAGATCGGCTGGAAGCATGACGACCTCGACCTGATCGAGGCCAACGAGGCCTTTGCCGCCCAGGCCATCTCGGTCAACAAGGGCATGGGTTGGGACACCTCGAAGGTCAACGTCAACGGTGGTGCCATCGCCATCGGTCATCCCATCGGCGCCTCGGGCGCCCGCGTCCTGGTGTCCCTGCTGTACGAACTGCAGCGCCGCAACGCCAAGAAGGGCTTGGCGACGCTGTGCATCGGCGGCGGCATGGGCATCGCCCTGGCGGTCGAGCGCTGATCGGACGCTGAAGAGCTCGGGGAGCCGTGCCCGCCCGGCGGCTCCCCGTTCCTTTGTTTCGGGTGGACTCGGACAAGCCGGAATAATTCCGGCATCGCAAGATCCGGTGCGGAGACCAAGCAGGAGGAGAAGCCCATGGGGCATTTAGCAGTTGTGACCGGCGGTACCCGCGGTATTGGCCGCGCTATTTCCATCGCGCTCAAGAGCGCGGGCCACAAGGTTGTCGCCAATTATGGCGGCAATGACGAGGCCGCCCGCAAGTTCACCGAGGAAACCGGCATTCCGTCCATGAAATGGGACGTCGGCAGCTATCCCGCCTGCGAAGCCGCGGTTCAGAAGATCGTCGCCGAACACGGGCCGATCGAGATCGTCATCAACAACGCCGGCATCACCCGTGACGCCACCTTGCATCGCATGACCTATCAGATGTGGGAAGAGGTCATTCACACCAACCTGACGTCCTGCTTCAACATGGCTCGTCTCGTGATCGAATCCATGCGCGACCGCGGCTTTGGCCGCATCGTCAACATCGGCTCGGTCAACGGTCAGGCCGGCCAGTATGGTCAGGTCAACTACGCCGCCGCCAAGTCGGGTATCCACGGCTTCACCAAGGCCCTGGCCCAGGAAGGCGCCGCCAAGAACATCACCGTCAACGCCATCGCCCCCGGCTATGTCGATACCGACATGGTCCGCGCGGTGCCGCCGGCGGTGCTGGAAAAGATCATCGCCAAGATTCCGGTCGGCCGCCTTGGCCGGGCCGAGGACATCGCCCGTTGCGTGATGTTCCTGGTTGCCGATGATGCCGACTTCTTCACCGGTTCGACCATGTCGGTCAACGGTGGCCAGCATATGTACTGACGCCTGACGCGGCGCCGCCCTTATCGCCCTCTCCCGCGTGCGCGGGAGAGGGCTTTTTCGTATCCGGCGATAAATAATGGCGATACAATCAGTTCACAATTGTCACGGCCCGTAGGTTGTCTGTCCTCGGGACTGATATGCATATCTCGGGACGATGGGACGTGGCGCCGACACGCTTGGGAGGGCGTGCGCCACCAATGTAACCGAACCGAGAGTGGGGCACGACATGACCTCCCCGACATCAGATCCGTTGGTTGGCAAGGATGCGGCGGTCCGGACCCGCCATCACCCGGCGGTTCAGGCATGATGGTGTCATTGCCCGCGGCGGTCCGAGCCGAATCGCGCAAGGTGCTGGTGGCGGTGATCGATGCCAACGCCGAACACCGCCGGCAGGTGTCGGCGGCGCTGATGTCGTTCTATCAGGTGGCGGCATACGATCAGTTGGACCGGGCCGTCGAGGAGCTGGCCGGGTCTCCGCCCTGCGTCATCCTGGTGGACGAGCGGGCCGTGCCGAGCCGGGGCGGCGATGCCATTGCCACGTTACGCCGGGTGTTCAGCGGAGTGCCGCTGATTCGCACCCTGGATCGCAGCCTGGCCCATCTCGGGGCGCTTTCGGGTGATGCCGACGCCTGGCTGGAAAAGCCGTATCGCCGCAGCACCCTGCTTCGGGCCATCTCCGGCCTGGTCAACCGGATGGTGGAGGCCAGATGGGAGAGCCTCGCCCCCCAGTACCGCGAATCGCTGCAGCGGACGGTAGAGGGCTTCAATACCATCTCGGATCTGATCGACAAGGGCCAGCCGCTGGCCTATAGCGAGATTACCGACGCCTGCGCGCCACTGGTGGACGCGGTGGCCAATCACGATTTCAAGGTGATCCTGGACAACGTCAAGGGCCACGACAACTATTCCTATGTCCATTCGCTGCGGGTGGCGACGTTGCTGTCGCTGTTCGGCCATACCATCGGTCTGAAGGGCGATGACCTCAATCTTTTGGCCTCGGGCGGTCTGCTCCACGACATCGGCAAGATGAGCATTCCCCACGAGGTGTTGAACAAGCCGGGGCGTCTTGACGATGGCGAACTGGTCGTGATGCGTAGTCACGTCTCGCGCAGTGTCGATTACCTCAAGGGGTCGGAAACCCTGCCCAAGGGGGTGATCACCGTTGCCGAGCAGCATCACGAGAAGCTCGACGGCAACGGCTATCCCAACGGCCTCAAGGGCGGCCAGCTCAACGAGCTGGCGCGGATGGCCTCGATTGTCGATATCTTCGGCGCCCTGACCGACCGCCGCGTCTACAAGGAGCCGATGGCGCCGGAACAGGCGCTGACCTTGATGACCGAGCGCATGGCTGGCGAGATCGACCAAGGCCTGCTGATCATGTTCAAGGGCATGCTGCTTGACGCCGTGTCGGCGGGAACCGCCTAGGCCTTGGCCGCCGGCTCGTTACGTTTGAGCACCCCGGCTTCCACCAGCTTGTTGACCAGATCGCCCATGGTATTCAGCGAGTGCAGGAAGCCGTCCACCGGCATGGCGATGCGCTGGCGCACCTCCATCTTGCCTTGGCCGGACTCCGACGGTTCCAGCGAGACCAACTCGATGCGGACGACGCCGCTGACAAAATCCACCCGGCCGACACCATCGGCGAAAACCTCGGCAACCATAGCAGCCCTTTCCTTCCCATCACGACGGCCGACACCGGTGCCGGTCCGCCAGGATGGTGGGCCAAGGACGTCCGCGGGTCAATCGGTTAACCCAGGGCGTTATTGATCAGGTATTGGGCGACATCGGCGGGCTTGACCTTCAGGTCCTTGGGTTCCTGGTTGGTCTCCAGGGCGATACGGATGCGCATGGAATTTTCGACCTGGATCAGGTTGACCTTGACGATCCCCAGGGCGCCCCGGATACGGGGATAGTAGGTGGGGTCGACCAGCTTTTCCTTGCGCGCCAGGCGCTCCAACAGAGAGGCCTCGTCCATGCCGTCGGCGGTTTGGGTCTTGACCACCACCCAGTCCTTTTCGCCCGCCAGGCCGCCGGCCAGAAGCTCTTCGGCGGTACCGTCCTCGACGTAGCCCAGCTTGTAGAGATTCTTGCCCAGGCCGACGTCGCCGCCCCAGTTCTGAAGTGCCTTGCTTCTGGCGACGTAGATGGTGCCCATGATCCGCCTGCCTTCCTCTGCCGGTCGATGTTCGGTGGACAACTGGTAGCACGCCGCCCGTGTGGCCGAAAAGAGCCCGATCCCACCGCCATTATAAATATATAGATTGTAGGTCTTTGTGTGACGAAATGCGCCAAATTGGGGTAATCACCCGATTGCCTTGGGGGGCGGTTTGTAATAGAAATATACCTGTGATGGACCGTTCTGGGTCGACTCTCGCACAACTGGCGGGGTCGGCCTTTATTTTTTCGTCTGTTCAGCTGTGTTGTTTCGTGGGGAAAGCAGCAGATGGGTATTATTTGGCGCGATACCATGTCGGTTGGGATTGGCGAGATCGATCGGGATCATAAAAGGCTGGTCGCCATGGCCAACGCCATGGAAAAGGCGGTCGCCTCGTCCGACGAGACGGTGGTGCGGGCCGTAATGCAGGAATTGACCCGCTATGTGGTCGATCATTTCCGGCGCGAGGAAGGCATTCTCGCCCGCCTTGGCGATACCGGCCTGGGGCGTCACAAGGAATTGCACGCGGCGGCGGCCGACCGGCTGCTGGCGCTTGGCCGGCGCTATTCGATCGTGACCGACGCGGCTGAACGCAACGGCATCGCCCAACAGCTTCATACCTTCCTCAATCATTGGATCATCAACCATATCCTGAAGGAGGACATGCGGATAAAGGCGGGCAGGGGCGCGCCGCCGGCCGCGCCCGATACCGTCGCGGTGTCGGTTGAACCGGTATCCAAGCCCGAGGCTCCCCGGTCCGCCGACGTTGAGTATTCGCTGCCGGGGCATTTGGCGCATCTGCTGAAGCGGATCGAGTACGTCGCGCCGTCGCTGCCGTCGCCGGAAGGCGGCTTCGAGTCGTTCGAGCGACTGTGCGAGGCGGCGGTCTGCCGCCGGGTGGACGCGGTCCTGGTTTTCTTCCAGCGCGACAATCCCGATCTGGTTCGCGAGCTGCCGCCGGTGTTTCTGGCGTCGCCGGAATTCGCGACAAAGCTGCGCCGGGCCATCGGCGCCTTCATCATTCCCGAAATCCTGCGCAGTCGGCAGCTGCGCATGCTCGAGACCCGGTTCGACTGGCGCAAGGCCGATGCCCGGAGCTTCTGGGAGTCGGTGCCGCCGGAAGTGGCCGCCGACATCATGGAGCGCTGGGCCGCCGCCTGGACCGGACTTCGGCTGGTGGAGAAGGTCGGCGAGGATGGCG
Source organism: uncultured Rhodospirillaceae bacterium (assembly GCA_903901915.1). Taxonomy (GTDB): domain Bacteria; phylum Pseudomonadota; class Alphaproteobacteria; order Rhodospirillales; family Magnetospirillaceae; genus Phaeospirillum. The sequence goes on from CAIUSV010000075.1 coordinate 58,069, forward strand.
GCAAGGTCCTCCAGGTCCGCGACACCACCCGGCGCCTGCGCGAGATGTTGCAGCCGGATACGCCGGAGGCCTATGACCTGCCGAGGATCTGTAACCCCGAGCTCGATGTCTTCCGATCACTGTTTTGCATCGACCCCGAGGTTCTGGTCAGGTTGAACCGCGCGTGGCGCAAATGCCACGACCTCTATGAGCAGGAGATGGACCCCCGCATTTTCCAGCAGAAGGCCCGTGACGGGGCCTTCCGCGATACGTTGCTGGAGGCGTTTCATGGCCTGCCCGCCCATTGGGGTGAATTCCTGGTGCTGACCAGCTATCGGGTGTTCGCGCGGGTTACCACCCATTTTCTCGAACGCTTCACCACCAATCTCGGCCGCACCGCCGACGAGCGCCACGAGCATATGCCGTACCTGATGCGTACTCTTGCCCACGCTCACCGGATTCACGCCATCCGCAGCCGCGAGCGGCTGGAAGAGGCCCAATGGCAGGCGCAACGCCAGGAACTGGGAAAGATCCTGCGTGGCCTCGGGACCACGGAACGAGAGGAATGACCCCGGTCGGATGCGGCTTGCCCCAAACTTTCGCATAGGGTTGGCGCATAGGTATGAAGCGGCAAAATTTCACGGAGTTGGGGTGTAAACCCGATTGTGGAATTTAATAGCTTGCTTTAGACGAGGCGGCAAAACGAGGGGGAGTCCGAAAGAATGCGCGCTACCAAGGCATTCACCCAACAGCAGGCGATAATGCTGCGCTGTGTCGCATGCCGCTATTTCGTCTACGAACGGTGCAGTCATTCCACCGCGCGCCTCGACGGCGACGACTCTCGCGAGGACGAGTGCCGGCACTTCCGTTTCGCCCAGTCCCACGCCATCGCGGTGGGATTCTAACCCTTCGCCGCGACCTTGGTGTCGACGCAGGAAAAAGGCCCCGGGATCGCTCCCGGGGCCTTCTCCGTTTCCGCTTTCGAAGCGCCGATCAGCGCTTGGAGAACTGGGTGGAACGGCGAGCCTTGTGCTTGCCGTACTTCTTGCGCTCGACCACGCGGGAATCGCGGGTGAGGAAGCCGCCCGCCTTCAACGCCGGCCGCAGGCTGGGGTCGAAGAAGGTCAGCGCCCGGCTGATGCCGTGGCGAAGCGCGCCGGCCTGACCCGACAGGCCGCCGCCGGTGACGGTGCAGCTGACGTCAAACTGCCCCTCGACGCGGGCGGTCTGGAACGGCTGGTTGATGATCATGCGCAGCACCGGACGGGCGAAGTAGACCGGCAGGTCGCGACCGTTGACGATGATCTTGCCCGAACCGGGCTTTACCCACACGCGGGCGATGGCGTTCTTGCGCTTGCCGGTGGCGTAGGAGCGGCCCTGGGCATCGACCTTGCGCACATGCACGGGCTGGGCCGGGGCCGACGAAGTGGCCTGAAGATCGGCCAAGCTGGAGAGATCGGCCATGGGACTACCTCTTGTTCTTCGGGTTCATCGCGCCGACGTCCAGCGACACGGGCTGCTGCGCCTCGTGCGGATGGGCGGCGCCGGCATAGACGCGCAGGTTCTTCATCTGCTGGCGACCGAGCGGACCACGGGTGATCATGCGCTCGACGGCCTTCTCGATGACCCGCTCGGGGAAGCGCCCCGACAGCAACTGGCCGACGGTGCGGTCCTTGATGCCACCGGGATGGCCGGTGTGCCAGTAGAAGCGCTTGTCGGCGAGCTTGTTGCCGGTCAGCTTGACCTTCTCGGCATTGACGACGATGACGTTGTCGCCCATGTCCACATGCGGGGTGTAGGTCGGGAGATGCTTGCCGCGCAGGCGCATCGAAATGATGCTGGCCAGCCGGCCGAGCACGACGCCGTCCGCGTCGATCACGACCCACTTCTTTTCAACTTCGGACGGTTTGGCGTTATAGGTCTTCATGGCACCCACGGCGAAACCAGTTGGCGTCGCCCCGGATTATCCCGGGGCGTCGAGGGCGCGGAGTATGCCACAGAAATCATTTTCGTCAACAGCAAAATAATCGTGTGAAATCAATAAGTTGTTGTTGCGGTACTATGGCACCGCGCCGGTGATGGCCGGAATTACAGGGACTTCGCCGTCTACTTGACCCCCATGGTGACGTCGGGTAGCCAGACCGCGATGCCGGGGAACAGGCACAACAGCAGCACCGCCAGCATCATCAGCCCGACGAACGGGATCACCCCCCACACCACGTCGTCGAGCGGGATGTCGGGGGCGACGTTCTTGATGACGAAGATGTTCAGCCCCACCGGCGGATGGATCAGGCCCATTTCCATGACGATGGTCATCACCACCCCGAACCACACCAGATCGAAGCCGGCGGCCTTGAGCGGCGGCAGGATGATCGGTGCCGTCATCAAGATGATCGACACCGGCGGCAGGAAGAAGCCAAGCACCACCACCATCAGCAGGATGGCGATCAGCAGCACCCATTTCGACAGATGCATATCGACGATCCATTGGGCCGACGATTGGCTGATGTGGAGATAGCTGATCACATAGGAGTAAAGCAGGCTCATGCCGATGATGAACATCAGCATGGTGGATTCGCGAATGGCGCTGGCCAGGATCGGTGCCAGATCCCTGGGCCGCCACATGCCGTAGATCACCGCGATCAGCGCCAGCGCCAGCAGGCCGCCCAGCCCGGCGGTCTCCGAAGGGGTGGCATAGCCGCCGTACAGCGCCACCATCACGCCGGTCAGCAGGATGACGAACGGCAAGACCCGGGGGAGCATCCGGGTCTTTTCGGCCAGGGTCATGGTGTTGTCGTCGAGATAGGCGGACTTGGCGCCGCCGCCGCGCCAGGTGGCCATGGCGGCGCGATATTCCTTCTTGAACCGCCAACCGGCATAGGCCGAGAACAGCACCACCAGCAGCAGCCCGGGGAAGATGCCGGCCAGGAACAGCCGTCCCAGCGACTGCTCGGCGGCGACCGCGAACAGGATCATGGTGATGGACGGCGGCAGCAGGATGCCGAGCGTGCCGCCGGCGGCGATGATGCCGGCGGCAAAGCCCGGGGAATAGCCCCGCGCCCGCATCTCGGGGATACCGGCGCTGCCGATGGCCGAACAGGTGGCGGGGCTGGACCCGGCCATGGCGGCGAATACGGCGCAGGCGAACACGTTGGCGATGCCCAGGCCGCCGGGGACGCGGTGCATCCAGGCATGGATGACGGAATAGAGGTCGGCGCCGGCCCGCGACTTGCCGATGGCGGCGCCTTTCAGAATGAACAGCGGAATCGACAGCAAGGTGATGCTGGCCATCTCCTCGTAGACGTTCTGGGTGATGGTATCCAGCGACGCCCCCGGCATGAAGACATACATGAACGCCACCGCCACGCCGCCCAGGGCGAAGGCGATGGGCATGCCCGAGAACATCATCACCAGGGTGGCGACGCCGTACAAGGTGCCGACTAGTCCGACGCTCATGGTTCAGCCCTCAGGCGTCCGCCCCGGCAGGCGGCCAGCGCCTGAAGCACGATCTGCGCCGCCAGCAGCGTCATTCCCACCGCCATCAGCGAATAGGGAATCCACAGCGGCGGCGCCCACGACGAGGACGAGGTCTGGCCTTCCTCCACCGCTTCCCACCACAAGGTCCACGACTTCCAGGCGAAGAAGCCGCAGAACCCGGCCGAGGCGATATCGCACAGCAACAGTCGCAGACGGTTGAGGGCGGGGGGCAGCAATCCCGCCACCGCCTGGATGCCGACATGGCCGCGCCCGGCCTGGACGCAGGCACCGCACATGAAGGTCAGGCCGACCAGCAGGAACACGGCGGCCTCGTCTTGCCAATCGGTGGGGATTTTCAGGAAATAGCGCAGCACCACGCTGCCGGTCAGGACCAACGCCGCCGCCACCAGGGCCAGCATCGAAGCGGCCATCACCGCCCGATTGGCAGCCGCCATGGCGCGGGCGGCGTGATCCAGCACGCCGCCGCCGTGGCTCACAGCAACTGCTCCGCCAGCCGCAGGATGGTGGCGCAGGTGTCGTTGCGGGCGGCATAGTCCTTCCAGGCGGTCTCACGGGCGATGGCCTGCCACTTGCGGACCGACTCGACGGACAGGTCATGCACCTGGGCGCCGGCCTTGGCATAGATCTTGGCCACGTCCTGGTCGTCGACCTTGGCGTTTTCCGTGCCGAATCCCTCCATCTCCGCGCCCACCGCCATCACCACGTCCTGCATGTCCTTGGGCAGTCCCTCGAACACCGAACGCGAGACCAACAGCGGCTCCAGCATGAACCAGTAGGCGGTGCCGCGGCCGGTGGTCAGGCTTTTGGCGATTTCTTCCAGGCGGAAGGAAATCAGGCTGGTGGAGGATGTCATGGCGGCGTCGAGCGCCCCGGTCTGCATCGCGGCATAGATTTCGTTCGACGGCAACGAGATCACGGCGGCGCCCGCCGCCTTCAACACCATGTCCATCTCGCGCGAGCCGCCGCGCACCTTCAGTCCCTTGGCGTCGTCGGGGTCGATGATGGGCTTGGCGCGGCTGGCGACACCGCCGGCCTGCCAGATCCAGCTGACGATTTTGATACCCTTGTCGGCCAGCAGGTCGGACAGCAGCTTGCCTACCGGCGCGGTTTTCCAGGCGGCGCCCTGCTGGTAGGTGGTGACCACGCCCGGCATCAGTCCGATATTGACCTCGGGCATCTCGCCGCCGGCGTAGGACAGCGGATAGAGCGACATATCCAGCGCGCCCTTGCGCAGCGCCGAGAACTGGGCGTTGGTCTTCATCAGCGACGAACCGGGATAGACCACGCCCTTCAGGGCACCGCCGGTGCGCTTTTCCAGCTCGGCGGCGAACCGGCGACACAGCCGGTCGCGAAAATCACCCTCGGTCAGGGTGCCGCCGGGGAACTGATGCGAGATCTTGAGTTCCGTCGGGGCGGCGGCCAGCGCCCTTCTCCCGATGAACGGCGCGGCGAGGCAGGGCGCGGCCAGCGCGCCGGTCATGAAGTCACGTCTGCTGACGGTCATCTCTTGCTCTCCTGTGACGTTCCCTGTGACGGCCGGTTTCCGGCGCATTCATTAACTAGAGAGTTTTGGCGTGCGACCGCCGATGTCAACGGTTATCGCACGGATTCAGTCCACTTTCGCCGTCAGGGCCAGCAGCCGTTCCGCCGCCGCGATGTCGGCTTTCAGCGCGGCGCGCCGGTCGGCGGCCTCCCAATCCTCGCCCCACAGCTCGATCTGGTAGGTCTCGTCCAATTGCGACAGCTCGAAGGTCTGCGCGGCGTCAAGTCTTCCGGCCGCCAGGGCCAGGGCCAGGACCAAAGAACCGGCGGCCACGGTCGCCGACTGTACCGCGGTCAGCCGCCATGGATCGAGGCGGTCGACCGCGCGCTCCAGCGCCGCCAGTGCCGGACGGGGCTGTTCCACCGCCAGCAGGCTGGTGGTGATCAGCAGCGGCGCATCAAGGGCCAGGGCCGCCCAGTCCAACAGCGGCTGCCAACCGGCGGTCTGCCGCGCCACCAGATCGGCCGGCGTCTCGGCGCGATAGCACAGCAGGTCGGTGCCGGCGTAGTTCAGCAGCTCGGCGGTGATGTGCGGGCGCTCGGGGCCGACCCGGTCCAGGGCGGTGCTGGCCAGCTGGGTCAGCGGCATGGTCGATGGCGCGATGGTGCCCGCCTGGGCCTCCCATTCGGCGGCGACCGCCGCGGCCAGGGCGTGGGTCGGCAGCGTCAGCCGTCGGCCACCGGGAGTCTTGACCGGCTTGCCGTCGAGGCGGATGGCGAAGCCGTCGGCGATGGCGGCGGCTTCGGCGGCGGTATAGAAGCGCTTGAGTGGTTTTGGCGGCATGAGATGTCTTCAGCGGCGGCGGGAAGCGGCGACGGTGCGGCACGGCGAGGCGTCCGGCACCGTCCTGCCGACACCTCGGGAGGGGGCGCCCCTGGGGAGCGGGGCCGGGGCCTCGACGGACAATGTCGGTGCGCCCAACGGGCCGCGCAGACGGGTGATGCCGCCGCTACGGGCGACGAAGGACAGGTCGATGGTCTCGGCACGCAGATCGACGGTGCCCGATCCCAGTACCGCCTCCTGGCCGGCCTCGGCGGCGAAGCCGCGGTCGGCGTTGATCAGGCCGCCCTTGGCGGACAACCGCAACGCGGCACAGCGCAACCGCCCGGCATCAAGCGCGGCGATCACGCCGCTGGAAACCTCGCCGCCGATGGTCTTGGTCACGGCGGCGTCGGCGATGGCGGCGGTGACGCTGCCCTCCAGGCTGCCGGCCAGCGCCCGCGGGGTATTGCCCTGGGCCTTGGCGTCGATGGTGAAGTCACCGTGGCCGGCGGAGCCGGGGTCGCCGGCAAGGCGGCCGAAATCGACCCCTTCGCCGTTCAGCCGCAAGGTGACTGCGGGGACACGGGCCGCGAGATCCAGGTGGGCCTCGCCGCGTACCGTCCCATCGCCCATCCGGGCGGTGAACTGGTCGATGGCCAATTTTCCGCTCGACAGGTGGATGCCGGCGACGGCGTCGGTCAGCGCCGCCGGTCCCAGTACCAGCCGGGCGGCGGCCAGCGAGAGGTCGAGATCAAAGCCCCTGAGCGGTTCCAGCGGCAGCGGCTCGGGCGACAACACCCGGCCATCGGCGATCGGGATCGAGGGGCGGAGCGGCGCCGGCCGGGCGGGATCGGCCGCCTTGGCCACGGGGAAGCTCAACTCGCCCGGGACGAAGGTGGCGGCGGAGAGGCGGCCGAAGAAGCGGGGGCGCGGGCTGAGCGCCAGCGCCAGCTCGCCGCTGAAGTCGCTGCGGCCCAAGGTGCTTTTGAGGCCGGTGAGGCGCCAGCCGGCCTCGGCCTCGCTGAGATGGCCGCTCAGCCGGAACGGTCCGGCGGTGGGCAGTTCCACGCCGATCAGGCGCGACAGGCCACCCAGTCCGTCGGCCTCCACGGTCAGTGCCAGATCAATGCCGCCACCGCCCGCCAGATCGCGGATGGCCCCCTTGGCGCCCAGCAGCAGCCCATCGCGGCGGCCCAGTACGGCGTCGATGTCGCTCAATCCGATGCTGCCGCCGGCATCGGTCAGCCGGGCGGCCAGCTTGTAGGGGCCGATGGGGGGAATCGGCCGCGACGCCGGGTTGGGGTCCGCACGCCGCAGCAGCTCGGCCAACTCATCGCCCTGGGCCCGCACCTCCAGGTCGAATCCCCGGCCGGCCAGCGGCTCGGCCACGGTTCCCCGCGCCATCACCACGACGCCGTGGATGGTGCCCTTGACCTGGACCTGATAGGGCTTGCCCGCCAGCAGAGCGGCCAATGGCCCGACGATGCCCGCCATGTCGAAACCGGTGCCGTCCCAGCTTCCATCGGCCTGAAGGTTGAGCGGCCCACCGGCGATACTTTCCGGCTGGATGCGGCCGTGGGCGACGGTGATGCGGGTCTCGGCGGCGCGGGGCGAGGACCGCCGCAGGATGGTGGCGTTGTCGATGCGGATCTCGGCCGGTGAGAAGCTGGTGGCGGGAACCTTGTCGCCCCCCTGGGTCAGATCGATGGCGGATGCCTTGCCACCGTTCAGGCGGATCGGTCCGTCAAGCCGCAGCGTCGGCCGAATCAGCCGGATCTGCTCGATCTGAAGCCGATGGAACATCAGCGGCAGCAGCGCCACCCGCGCCTCGATGCGGTCGATGAACAGCAACGGCGCGCCGCCACCGCCGGAGGCGAGGCCGAGGCCGGTGAAGCTGAGTTGCGGATTAAGGCTCAGCTTCAGCTTGACCGGGCCGGACAGGGTGAGTTCCAGGCCGGTGGCCGCCTTGACCTGCTCGGCGAGAAAGCGGTGATAGCGGTCGCTGTCGAGTGATTTCCCGGCGGCGATCAATGCCACCGCCGCTGCCAGGGCGGCGGCGAACACGATCTTCAGCACCGAGGAGACCTTCATTCCCGTGCTCCGGTCAGGGCGTCCAATACCTCGGTCAGGTTGTCGAAGCTGTCGAGCACCACCTGGGCGCCGGCCTGGCGCAGCTCGTCCAGCGAGTGATAGCCCCACGACACCCCGACGGCGGCGGTCTTGGCTGCGGCGGCCATGCCCATATCATAGGCGGTGTCGCCGATCATGGCGATATCGCAGGGGTCCAGGCCGCAATCGGCGGCGGCGCGGTGCAGCATGGATGGGTCGGGCTTGCTGGGGTTGTCGTCGGCGGTCTGGATAGTGACGAAGCGGCCCTTGAGGTCGTGGGTCTCCAGCAGCGAATCGACGCCCCGGCGCGACTTTCCGGTGGCCAGCCCAAGCAGCCAGCCCTCGGCCTGCAAGGTGTCGAGCGCCTTGAGCGCGCCGGGAAACAGCGGCTCCTCGGTGTCGGGCAGCAGCCGCATGGCCCGAAACGCTTCCTTGTAGGCATCGGCGACGGCCCGATGCACCGATGGCCCCGCCCACGGCAGCAGCACGGCGCAGGCATCGATCAGCGACAGGCCGATGATGCGTCGGACCTGCTCGGGCCTTGGCATGCCGAGGTTAAGTCGGCCCCAGGCTGAACTCATGGCCGTCACGATATTGTGCTGGCTGTCGACCAGGGTCCCGTCCACATCGAAGACGGCGAGGCGGAGATTAGGCATCTGACTCCGGAGGGCGAAGGTCTTCGCTGCGTCAGGTTAGAGAGTACCGCATCGGAACCCGACAACCAACCGCCGGAATGCGGTAAAGGTGTGGACGGCCGCCGGTAACGCCATTTCCCCGATGGACGCTCCGCCGGGATCGGTTTAGACCAGTCGAAAGCCAACCTCCGGCGAGGAGTGACCATGCGAAAGATACTGGTGGCGTTGGTCCTGGCGCTGTGGGTGCCCACGGCGGCGGCCGAGCAGGTGCGGCTTACCTTCCTTCACTTCAACGATATCTATCAATACCGTCCGGTGGACGGCCAGGGCGGTCTGGCGGAACTGGCGACCCGGTTGGACGGCGAGCGGGCGACGGTTCCCAATCCGGTGGTGACCTTCGGCGGCGACCTGCTGTCGCCGTCGCTGGCCTCGGGGCTGACCAAGGGCGCCCATATGATCGATTTCATGAACGCCCTCGGCGTCCAGGTGGCGGTGCCGGGCAACCATGAATTCGACTTCGGCGCCGCCAATTTCGCCGCCCGAATCGCCCAGTCCCGCTTTCCCTGGGTCGGCTCCAACATCCGGGGTGTCGCCGGTATCGAGACATTCCGGTTGCTCGACGTGGGGGGGGTCAAGGTCGGCTTTCTTGGTATACTGACCGGTCAGACCGTGAGCCTGTCCGAGGCCGAGGGGGTAAGCTTTACCGACGAGATCGCCACCGCCGAGGCCACCGCCGCGTCGCTGCGGGCGGCCGGGGCGGAGATCGTGGTGGGGCTGACCCATCTCGGCTTTGCCGCCGACCGCCGGCTGGCGGCGTCGGTCAAGGGGATCGATCTTATTCTTGGCGGCCACGACCACGACCCCATGAGTTTGCAGGAGAACGGCGCCCTGATCCTGAAGGCCGGGCAGGACGCCCAGTGGTTGGGCGAGGTTGAAATGGTGGTTGACCGCCCCGACCCCGGCCAGCCGGGGACGGCGCGGGCCTATCCGGTCGGGTGGCGGTTTCTCCGGGTGGCCGGCGCCGTTCCCAGTCCGGCCCTGGTTCCGCTGGTCGCGGCGGTGGATGCGGTGCTGGGCGAGGCGCTGGACCGGCCGGTCGCCACCCTGGTTGCGCCGCTGGACAGCCGCTCGGCCACGGTCCGCGGCGGCGAGGCCGCCATCGGCAATCTGGTGGCCGATGCGCTGCGCGCCCATTTCAAGGCCGACGTGGCGCTGCTCAACGGCGGCGGCCTCAGGGGCAAGCGGGAATATCCCGCCGGAGCGGTGTTGACCCGGCGCGACGTTCTGGCGGAAATGCCGTTCGGCGATTCGGCGGTGTTGCTGGAGATCACCGGCGAGCAGTTACGGGCGGCGCTGGAACACGGTGTGTCGGCGGTGGAAAGTCTGGCGGGGCGTTTTCCCCAGGTTTCGGGCCTGACCGTCGCCTTCGATCCCGCCCGGCCACCCGGTGGGCGGGTGATCCGCCTCTCCGTCGGCGGCAGGACGGTGGAGCCGAAGCGGACGTACCGGCTGGCGACCACCGGCTATCTGCTCAAGGGCGGCGACGGTTACGACATGTTGAAAGCGGCGCGGGTGGTGGTGGACGCCAGCGGTGGGCCGCTGCTGGCCAATACCGTGGCGGACAACCTCGCCGTCCAGAAAACCGTGAGCGCCAGGGTCGAGGGACGGGTAGTGCCGGTGCGGTGACGCAAGGCCCATTCTGGCATCGGCCGGTCAGCGGGGGTATCGTCTGCGGCGACGGGACCATGAAGGCAGCCATGCGCACGGCTCGATGACAACATGGCCCGGCTTAGGGCGCTGCAACCTGAACTCAGCGGACGCTACCCCATCCGTTCGATGGGAGTGTTCGGTTCCTACGTCCGCGGAGAACAGCGTGACGACAGCGATCTCGATGTGCTGGTGGCGATCGGCGAGGGAATGACCCCGCCCGATTATGTGGGGCTTCAGATGGAACTGAACGACGCACCGGGCGTCAAGGTGGATCTGGCGGACAGAAGCGCGTTACGGCGGCGGATCGGTCGAGGCATCCTTGCCGAGGTGCGGATGCTCTGACGCGCGACTTCCGGTATTTTCTCGACGACATGCTGGAATATGCCGAGAAGGTTGGGCGTTCGTCGGCCCCATGGAGTGGGCCGAGTTTCAGGCCGACGAAAAGACCCGATCCGCAACCATCCGGGCGGTCGAAATCATCGGCGAGGCGGCGTGTCACATGCCGGCAGACTTTCGGGAATGCTGCCCCGAAAATCCCGGGCAAAGAATCGTCGGCATGCGCAATGTGTTGGCGCATGCCTATATCGGCGCCAATCCGCGGGTCATTTTCGACACCGCCGCCGTGTTCATTCCCGACCTGATCGCCAAACCGCCGGCTATCGTCGCGAGGGCGGCAACGCTGTAGGGTGTCGCTCCCCGCCCTTCGGTGGCGCCTTGTGCCCGATCCGTTCTCCCTGTAGTGTCCCGCCATGTCCGCGCCGTCCCGCATCGTGCTCCCCCATGCCCCGGTCCTGGTGACCGGCGTCAGGGGTGCGGTGGTGCTGGGGCCGGACGGTGAGTTCAAGCGGTTGTCCATTGCCCAGGCGGCGCGGCTGGCGCGCAACGAGTCGCCGCTGGTCTGCCATGGGCCGGCGGTGGCGGCGCGGCTGGGGCTGGACGACATTCTGTGTCTGGATATCCTGGAGCTGTTCGCCTTCGTGCGGCCGGCGTGCTTCTGCCTTCCGACGGCGCGTGGGCTGGCCGAGGCCATGGGGCTGCACCGTCCCGCCGACCTGGAGGACGAGGCCGAGGCCCTGTTCACCGCCACCCGCCGCCTGCTCGAGGACTTGGTTGCCGCCACCGGCGGCGACACCGCCCAGCGGGCGGTGGATACCCGTGGGTTGGCCTGGATGATGGCGCGGGCCGGCTGGGGCTGGGGCACCGCCGTGCTGGCGGCATTGGGAGTCCAGGGCGATGCCGGGCGGGGCGGCGGGGCGGCGCGGGTATGGGAGCGCCTGCCCGAGTGGACCGAATACGCGCCCGAACCGCCGCCGGGCAGCGTGGCGGTGGAACCGGCGGAGGCGCGTGCCCGGCTGGCCGCCATGCTCGGTGTCGGCGCCGAGCAGCGCCCGACCCAGGCCGATTACGCTTCGGCGGTGTCGCGGGCGTTCCTGCCGCGCGAGCGCGAGGGTGAGCCCCGGGTGGTGCTGGCCGAGGCCGGTACCGGTACCGGCAAGACCCTGGGCTACATCGCGCCGGCCAGTCTGTGGGCGGAGAAGAACGGCGCGCCGGTGTGGATTTCGACCCATACCCGCAACCTGCAACGCCAGCTTGACGGCGAGTTGGACCGGCTGTTCCCACTGCCTCAGGACAAGGCGCGAAAGGTGGTGATCCGCAAGGGACGCGAGAACTATGCCTGCCTGCTGAATTTCGAGGAGATGACGAATCGCCACCGCCCCCAGGATGCCACCGCCACCGGGCTGATGGCGCGTTGGCTGCTGGCGACGCGGGATGGCGACATGGTCGGCGGCGATTTCCCCGGCTGGCTGGTGGATCTGCTGGGCCGCGCCCGTACGCTGGGGGTGGCCGACCGGCGGGGCGAATGCATCTTCTCGGCCTGTCCCCACTACCGCAAATGCTTTATCGAACGGGCGGTGCGCCGCGCCCGGCGTGCCGACATCGTGGTGGCCAACCATGCCCTGGTGATGGTGCAGGCGGCCCTGGGCGGCCTGGACGACGGGGTCATGCCGACCCGTCTGGTGTTCGACGAGGGTCATCATGTGTTCGATGCCGCCGATTCGGCGTTTTCCGCCCATCTCACCGGCCAGGAGGCGGCCGAGGTGCGGCGCTGGCTGTTGGGGCCGGAGGGCGACATGGCGTCGCGATCGCGCGCGCGCGGGCTGCATCGCCGCGCCGAGGATCTGGTCGGTCAGTCCGAGCGGGCGGTCGAGGCGCTCGACGCCGCCCTGGCCGCCGCCCGTGCCCTGCCCGGACCGGGCTGGCTGGCGCGGCTTGGCGATGGCGCACCCCACGGTCCGGCCGAAGCCTTCCTGGCGCTGGTGCGCCGTCAAGTCTATGCCCGCGCCCAGGGCGCCGACTCGCCCTACAGCATCGAGACCGGGACCACGCCGCCGGCCGAGGGATTGGCCGAGGCGGCACGCGAGCTGACGGCCGCGATCGGGCGGCTGGGGGTGCCGTTGCAGGTATTGCGCAAGTCCCTCGCCGCCCTGCTCGACGACGAGGCGGCGGATCTGGACTCCGCCACCCGGTCGCGCATCGAGGGTATCTGCCGCTCGATCGAACGCCGGGTGCTGCTGCCGCTGGCGGGCTGGAAGGGCATGCTGGATACCCTTACCGGGGAGACCGGGGCCGCCCACTACATCGACTGGCTGTCGGTCGAACGCATCGACGGCCGCGACATCGATGTCGGCATGCATCGTCACTGGATCGACCCGACCATTCCCTTCGCCAAGGTCGTGGCCGAACCGGCCCATGGATTGGTGATCACCTCGGCGACACTGAAGGACGGTTCGGGCGATACCGAGGCGGACTGGCGCGCCGCCGAGCGCCGCACCGGCTGCGTCCATCTGCCGGCGCCGGCGCTGCGGGCGGCGGTGCGCTCGCCGTTCGACTACCCCGCCCAGACCCGGGTGCTGATCGTCGGCGACGTGCGCAAGGACGACATGGATCAGGTGGCGGCGGCCTATCGCGAACTGTTTCTGGCGGCAGGCGGCGGCGGATTGGGCCTGTTCACCGCCATCTCGCGGCTGAAGGCGGTGCACAAGCGTATCAACGGGCCGCTGGAGGATTCCGGCATTCCGCTGTTGGCCCAGCACGTCGACAACATGGATACCTCGACCATCGTCGATATCTTCCGCGCCGAGGAAGAGTCCTGTCTGTTGGGCACCGACGCGGTCAGGGACGGCGTCGACGTCCCCGGCCGCAGTCTGCGGCTGATCGTCTTCGATCGGGTGCCGTGGCCGCGCCCGGACATCCTGCACAAGGCGCGGCGTGCCGAATTCGGCGGCAAGGGCTACGACGACATGATCGCCCGGCTCAGGCTGAAGCAGGCGTTCGGCCGGTTGGTGCGTCGGGGCGGCGACCGGGGGGTGTTCGTGCTGCTCGATCCCATGATGCCGTCGCGGCTGTTCGGCGCCTTTCCCGATGGGGTGGTGCCGGCCAAGGTCGGCCTCGCCGAGGCGGTAAGACAGACCGGCGGATTCCTGGGCTAGATTGTTCCGGTTGTTTGACTCCGGAATATTATTCGTCTTCGAGGAATTCGTGGCGGCTATTTATAAAACATAAGAGGGTTATTTTTTATAAAAACAAAACTCCAGAGAGTGATTGCCTGCTGAAGCTGTGATGCCGGGCGTACTTGTCGGAGGTGATGTCGCCTTGCGCGGTGTGGCTGGCCGAGATATTTAAAATTTTAGATAATTCCTCGATAAATTGAGAGCAAATGATAACCAAGCATATCTGCGCGGGCTCTCAGGTCTGGGCTATTCCATTTTCAGTAAAACGATTGTATAATTTCGGCGTGGCTGTCCTTGAGGCGCACGCCCGGAGCCACGGACGAAATGCCTGCTTCGGGGCGGTGGTGGGCGTGAAAGACGGCGAGGCGTCCATGACCCTCAGAACCGAGCAATGCGACTTCCGGCTGGTATCCGAAGCCGGCCGAGCCCTGGCCCAAGGCGATGACAGCGCGGTGCTGTTACGCTTTACCCGCCAAACGCTGGCATGCCCGCGCCTGCGTCTCTGTCCCTACGGCGACTACTGCACCATCTTCGCCGCGTCGTTGCTGGCCGAACACGGCAAGACCCACGCGGACGATCCGATTCCGTTGGATTGAGGGGGGCGAACCCCCCCCCCTTTGGGCGTATCAGTTGGACATCAGTACCGGCACGGTCATGTGGGCCAGGACATAGCGGGTGCCGCTGCCTCGCTTGAGCGACAGACCGTACTGGCCGTGCGCCCCCATCACCACCAGATCGGCACCCAGATCGCACAGTCGCGACAGCAACATGTCCATCTTGCCGATGTGCTCGCCGGCCAGACGCTCGCCCTCGGCCTTGATGCCGCAGGCAGCGAGGTGATCCATGACATCGACGTGCGGAACCTCGGCCATGCTGCTGGCGCTGCGTTCATGGGTGCCGTGCAGCGACAAGATGGTGACGGACTTGGCCGTGGCCATCAGCGGCTTGGCGTCGTTCAGCGCCCGCACCGCTTCCTTGCCGGCGTTCCACGCCACGGCGATGCGTTCTCCCACCGTGGGGAAGACACCGGTATGGGGCACGACCAGCACGGGTCGGCCGCAGTTGAGAATGGTGTGTTCCGCCAGATCCTCGGGAACCAGCTTGGATTTGGGTTCGTACTGCCCCATCACCACCAGATCGGCGTAGCGGGCGACGAACATGGTCTCGGCCAGCACATGGCCGGGTTCGCCGTGGGACAGTTGCCACCAGCGGATGTTGTCAAGTCCGGCGGCCTTGGCGCGGGTCTCGAACAGCATCTTGGCGGCGTCGCGCGCCGCGATCAGGGAAGGACTGGCCTTATTGGCGATGGCGCTGGGCTTATGGCTTTCCACCCGGGCGAACAGGCCGGTCAGCCGCCCCCCGAAGCGCTTGGCCAAGTCGATGGCGACGTCGAGCCGGGCGGTGCAACGTTCGCCGTCGTCGATGTGAACCAGGATGTCTTTCATGTCCGCTTTCCCTTATTCCGTCGCCAAGTCGCGTGCAATCACCAGACGCTGGATATCGCTGGTGCCCTCGTAAATCTGACAGACTCGGACATCGCGGTAAATGCGTTCGACGGGAAAATCGTTCAGATAGCCGTATCCCCCGTGAATCTGAATGGCGTCCGAGCAGACCCGTTCGGCCATTTCGCTGGCGAACAGCTTGGCCATGGACGCTTCCTTGAGGCAGGGTCGGCCGGCGTCGCGCAGTGAGGCGGCGTGTAGAACGAGGTGTTCCGCCGCCTCGATCCGGGTCGCCATATCGGCCAGACGGAAGGCCACCGCCTGATGCTCGAAGATGGGCTTGCCGAACTGGCGGCGCTCGCGAGCGTAGGCCAGGGCGTGATCGAAGGCCGAGCGCGCCATCCCCACCGACTGGGCGGCGATACCCAGCCGTCCGCCTTCCAGATTGGCCAGGGCGATCTTCAGTCCCTCGCCTTCGGCGCCGAGCCGTTGCGTGGCCGGCACCCGCATTTCCTCGAAGGCCAGGGCGCAGGTGTCGGACAGGTGCTGACCCAGCTTTTCCTCTACCCTGGTGACGGTGAAGCCGGTTGTGTCGGTGGGAACGATGAAGGCGGAAATACCGCGCTTGCCGGCGTCCGGGTCGGTCACGGCAAAGACGATGGCGACATGGCCGTTGCGGGCGGTGCTGATGAACTGCTTGGTGCCGGTGATGACGTAGCCGTCGCCGTCCTTGCGCGCCCGTGTCTTGATCGCGGCGGCGTCCGAGCCGGCCTCGGGTTCGGTCAGGCAGAAGCAGCCGAGTTGCTCGCCCCGCGCCATCGGCCGCA
>CAIUSV010000076.1 GCA_903901915.1 uncultured Rhodospirillaceae bacterium
CGAGTTGACCTTCTTACCGGTCGACAGTCGGTTCTGGATGGTGCCCATCAGCTGCGCCGTACCCTGCAACGAGTACAGATTGGCGCGCATGGCGGCGGTAAGGGTGACTTCAGCCATATCGATTCTCCTGGTTCTAGAGAGACGATCACATTCGGTGATATGCAGATGGTAACCCTACGCATATGCGGGCACAACCATCCTTTCGTCATGCATATGCGTACACTACAGCGGGTTAAGGCCGGGTTAAAACGCAAATCCACAGCCCCCTCCCCCGCGATGGGAGGGAAAACGGGCGATCAGGCCATCGCCGCGCTCCAACCGGCGCAGACCTCGCCGAGGATGGTACGGCCGGACGCCACGTAGGCCGCCAGCCCCAGGCAACCGTGAATGCTGCCTTCCAGGCACACCGCGCGCACCTTCACCCCGGCCCGCGTCAGGATCTCGGCATAGGCGCGGCCCTCGTCCACCAGGGGATCGAAGCCCGAGGTCAAGACCAGCGCCGGAGCCACTCCGGCGTGTGAGGCGGCACGCAGCGGCGAGGCGTCAGGTTCCAGCATCCTTTCGCTCCGTCCGCCGAAGTATTGCCGGTTGAACCAGGCGATATCGGCGGCGGTCAGCAGATAGCCCTCGGCCAGACGGCGCCGCGACGGATAGTCTCCGCCGTGGTCAACCGCCGGATAGATCAGGATCTGCGCCGCCAGGGAAAAGCCCAGATCACGGGCGTGCAGCGCCGTCACCGCCGCCAGGGTGCCGCCGGCGCTGTCACCGGCGACGCCGAGCGGAATACCGCTTCCCAGATCCGCCGGACCCGAGGCCGCCCATTTCAGCGCCCGGATGCCATCCTCGATGGCCGCCGGATAGGGATGTTCCGGCCCCAGCCGATAATCCACCGACACCACCGCCGAGCCGGTGCGGGCCGCGATGGTGCGGCAGATGGCGTCATAGCAGTCCAGGTCGCCGACCACGAAGCCGCCGCCGTGGAAATAGAGCAGCGCCGCCTCCGGCCGGGCGCCGCCGGCAAGCCGATACCGCCGCGCCGGCAGCACGCCGTCGATGACAAGATCCGAAGCCTCGACCCCGTCCGGAGCGGGCGGATTGGAGCGCGACAGCCGCCGGCCGAACTCGGCGCGGGCCTCAACCGGCCCCAGCGACCCCAGCCACGGCAGGTTAAGTTCCGCCGCCTTGGCCAGCACGAAGGCGACGTCGTCGTCGAGCCGTCCGGCCTGGCCGACGGAAAAGCCCCCCCACTCCATCGCGCCCATCTTGACCTCAGCCCTTGGGCGGCGGTGGCTCGAAGCCCATCACCGCCTTGGTTTCAAGAAACTCCTCCAGTCCCGCCGCCCCCCACTCGCGGCCGATGCCGGATTTTTTATAGCCGCCGAACGGCGCCTTGAAGTCGGGACCGGCGCCGTTGAGGTGAACCATGCCGGTGCGCAACCGGCGGGCGACGGCACGGGCCTCGTCCAGGCTGTCGCTGGTGACATAGCCCGACAGGCCGTACTCGCAGTCGTTGGCGCTGGCCACCGCCTCGTCCAGGTCGGCATAGGGCCGGATCACCAGCACCGGACCGAAGATTTCCTCGCGCACGATGGTCATGGCATCGTCGGCCCGGCTGAACACCGTCGGCTGACAGTAATAGCCGCGCGCCAGCCCCTCGGGCCGTCCGGGTCCACCGCACACCAGCCGGGCGCCCTCGTCGATGCCGGTTTGGATCAGGCGCTGCACCTTGTCGAACTGGCGATGGTTGGCCAGCGGACCGACGGAGGTGGCGGCATCGCGGGGATCGCCCACCACCAGGCCGGCGCAAACCTCGGCCGCGAGCGCCTCGACCTCGTCGAGCCGATCGCGCGGTACCAGCAGGCGCGACGGCGCGTTGCAGCTTTGGCCGGAATTAGCCATCAGCCCCTTCACCGCCTGCCCGACGGCGCGCTTGAAATCGGCGCCGGGGCACAGGATGTTGGCCGACTTGCCCCCCAGTTCCAGCGACACCTTCTTCACCGTCGGCGCCGCCTCGCGGCTGACGGCGACGCCGGCCTGGGTCGAGCCGGTCAGCGACACCATGTCTACCAGCGGATGGGACGCCAGGATCGGCCCGATCTCCGGCCCATCGCCGAAAATCATGTTGAACACGCCGGCCGGCACCCCGGCCTCGTGAATGATCTCGGCCAGGATGCGGGCGGAATAGGGGGCGAACTCGCTGGGCTTCAACACCATGGTGCAGCCGGCGGCCAAGGCTGGCGCCACCTTGCAGGCGATCTGGTTCATCGGCCAGTTCCACGGCGTGATCAGGGCGCAGACCCCGACCGGCTCCTTCAGCAGCCGCGTCGTCCCCAGGGGCTGCTCGAACGGATAGTCGCGGGCCAGCTTGGCGGTAATCTGGAAATGGGCGAGGCCGGCGCGAGCCTGGGCCGGCTTGGCGAGGCGCTCCAGCGGCGCGCCCATCTCTTCGGTGATGGCGTCGGCGATCTCGTCCAGACGGCGTTCGTAGATGGCGGCGATAGCCGCCAGCAAGTCGAGCCTGGCCGACAGCGGCAGGGCAGCGTAGCCCGCGAACGCCCGCCCGGCAGCGGCAATGGCACGCTCGGCATCGGCGGGGGTCGCCAGGGCGACCACGCCCGACACCGCCTCGGTGGCGGGGTTGACCACCTCGAAACGACGGTCGGCGGCGCCGGTGGCCACCCACTTGCCGCCGACGTAGAACTCCAGGCACTGGCGCATGGATCAGACCTCCGGGGTACGAGGAAAAACGCCCAGACGGGCACGGCACAGCGGCCGGACACTGAAACGGTAGCGGGGATCGCCGCTCAGCGCCAGCCTCACCTCCTTAATTCAGCATGACAATACCGAATTGTGACGCGCGATCCAAGCCGCCTTGACGCCACGTCGCTCCCAACCGCTAATACCTGTGGTCAGTAATGGTAATTCGTTGTCATGAGCCCCCGCCTCAATCGTTTCAGCGCCGTCATTCTGCTCGGCATGATCGCCTGCGTGCTGGCCGACGTGCTGCTGCCGCACGAGGGGGTGCGCTGGGCGGCACGCGGGCTGCTGATCGCCTATGTGGCGACGGAATGGCGCCATATCGCCGGCAACGCCCGGCTGATGGTGATCCTGGCGGCGGCCATGACCACTTTCGCCGCCCTGTCGTCGTTGGCCGATCCGCTCAAGGTGGTGACGTCGTCGCTGGACACCGGCGCCTTCTTCGCCACCTTCTTCGCCAACCAGTTCTTCCTGCGCGAAGCGGCGCGAAGCTCCAAACTGGTCAGTCGCTGCTCGACCTTCTTCGTGCAACAGACGCCGGGGCGGCGCTATGCCCTGTTGACCTTGGGCGGCTATCTGTTCGGCATCATCCTGAATCTGGGGGTGCTGAGCCTGCTGGGCATCATGATCCGGCAGCGCAATTCGCTGGCTTCGGCCGGCGGCAACGAGATCATCCGGGAAATCCGCGAGCGCCGCATGGTGCTGGCGCTTCTGCGCGGCTTCTCGGTGACGCCGCTGGCTTCGCCGCTGTCGCTGTCGCTGGCGGTTCTGCTGACGGCGCTGCCAAGCCTGCACTGGAGCACCATGCTGCCGCTGGGCATCGCCACCGGCGCCATCGTTCTGGGGTTGGGCTGGCTGGTGGACCGCGTCACCCGGCCTACCCATCTCCAGCATCTGGTGCCGCCGTTCGAGCCCGGCCGCGACTACGCCGCCCTGGTCGGAGTCACCGGACTGGTGCTGCTGGTCTTCCTGATGGCGCTGGTGTTCGAGATTCTGCTGGGGGTACCGCTCAGCCGGGCCATGCTGGTCTCGACCCCGTTGGTGGGGCTGGGCTGGCTGGCGCGGCAGTACATGGACTACGGAGCGCGAACCGGTGCCCGGCTGGTGGCACGACGGGTGGTGCGCAAGGCGGCGGAGACCTTCCCCGCCTACCGCACCGAGATCGCCATCCTGTCCAGTGCCGGCTTTATCGGCACTCTGTTCGCCGCGCTAGTGCCCCCCCAGGTGCTCGGCGCCGTGGTCGGCGCCCCGTTGATGCCCCCCGCGCTGTTGCCGATATTGGCAATGCTGGCGGTGATGGGGCCGGCCCAACTGGGGATCAATCCCATCGTCAGCGTGACCATCCTGGCCTCGGCGCTGCGCAACGCCCCCGACCTGCCGGTGGCGCCGGAATCGCTGGCGCTGGCGCTGATCGCCGGCTGGGGGCTGTCGGTCAATTCCTCGCCGCTCACCGCTTCGGCCATGCTGATAGGCGAATTGGTGGGCAAACCCGCCCGAACCATCATCTATGGCTGGAACGGCCGCTTCAACCTGATCGCCATCGCCGTGGTGGCCGGCTGGCTTACCTTCCTAGCGCTGGCAATGCGTTGAAGCGAAAAAACGGGTAGGTTTTTACCAACCCCTAGAACGAGCTTGACCCTATCCGTTCGGATAGGGCATAACCTCTTCCTCGATCGTTTCATTTGTGCATATTTTTATGTCGCGCGGGCTTGATGTTCGCCGCCGTTGTCGCATACCATCGCGCGGATGTTTTTTTAGTAGTTTTAAGTTGTTGGCGTGTCCTGACAGCATCCGTGACGATGGCGACCGTGGCCGGTGGTGGCCACCCCATCCGGGATGCCTCGCCTCTAGGGAGGGCTAAGGTTCGATGACCGTTCGTATCACCCGCCGCCGTGCCATTTCCGTGCTGGCCGCCGCCGCCGGCCTGCCGTTGATCATGAAGGCCGGTCGGGCCGACGCCCATCTGGTCCGCTGGGAAGGCACCACGCTGGGGGCGCCGTCCTCCATCCAGCTTTACGCCACCGACGAGGCCAAGGCCCGCGCCGCCATCGCCGCCAGTCAGGCCGAATTGGCCCGGTTGGAGGCCATGTTCAGCATCTACCGTGCCGATTCCGCCTTGTCGGCGCTCAATCGTGACGGGAAGTTGGACAATGCCCCGGCCGAGTTCGTCGAACTGGTCTCCCACGCCAAGGATCTGGCGTCGCTCAGCGACGGCGTGTTCGACCCCACCATCCAGCCGGTGTGGCGCCTTTACTTCGACCATTTCACCGCCGCCAACATCGATCCCACCGGCCCGTCGCGCCGCGACATCGACGCCGCCCTGGCCTTGGTGGACTGGCGCGGCATCGAGATCGACGCCGCCGCCCGCCGGGTGGCTTTGGCGCGGCCCGGCATGGCGCTGACGTTGAATTCGCGTGCCCAGGGCTATATCACCGACAAGGTCGCCACCGTGCTGCGAGACCATGGCTTCGGCCAGATGCTGGTTGACATGGGCGAGCCCCGCGCCATCTCGACCAAGCCCGACGGCTCGGCTTGGCGGATCGGCATCGCCAATCCCGCCGACCAGTCCAAGGCCGTGACCGAGGTGGACGTGGTCGACAAATGCGTTTCGACCTCGGGCGGCTACGGCACCCTGTTCGATGCCGACGGCAAGTTCACCCACATCATCGATCCCCGCACCGGGCTGACCGCACCCGCCATGCTGGGCGTGTCGGTGATCGCCGAGACCGCCACCGCCGCCGATGGCGTCGCCACCACCCTGATCCTGGCCCCGGCCGACCGGCGCCGACAGATCCTGCGCGATGCCGGGGCATTGCAGGCCATCTTCGTAACGCCCGATGGCGTGACCGCGACGGTGACGGCCTGATCGACATGAGCGAGGCCGGTCCCACCTTTTCCGAATCCGACGGCCAAGGACTGGTCGAAGGCTTCGCCCGCGTCGTCGCGGTCGAGGGCGGGCAGGTGTGGCTGGAGCCGGAACAATCCAGCGGTTGCGGCGGTTGCCACTCCGCCGGACTGTGCGGTATCGGGGCCGCGGGCGGCAACGCCGCCAAGATGGCGGCAAAGCGTTTCCAGCTTCCCGCCGCGCTGGGCCTGCGGGTGGGCGAGCGGGTGGTGGTGGGCATCGGCGAGACCACCCTGGTGAAGGGTGCCGCCACCGCCTACGGCGTACCGCTGATCACCCTGCTGGCGGGCGGTATCCTGGGACAGGAGGCCGCCGGCACCGATGCCATGGCGGCGCTGGGCGCGGTGGCCGGCCTGGGCCTGGGCCTGGGGCTGGCCAAGATCATCGCCAACAGTCTTTCTGCACGGGGCGTGCTTACGCCCCGCTTCCTGCGCCGGGCCTATACTCCGCCGCCGGAGGCCGGCTGCCATACGGAACACGGGTAAGGGGATACCGGACGATGCAACATTATCTTCTGCTGTTCATCAGCGCGGCGCTGGTCAGCAACGTGGTCCTGATGCGCTTCCTGGGCCTGTGTTCGTTCATGGGGGTGACCACCCGGGTGGACACCGCCCTGGGCATGGGCGCCTCGACCACCTTCTGCATCACCATCTCGGCGATGATCGACTGGGGCGTCGATCGCTTCCTGCTCGAACCCTACGACCTGGGCTACCTGCGCACGGTGGCGTTCATCCTGGTCATCGCCGCCGCGGTGCAGTTCACCGAGGCGGTGGTGCGCAAGGTATCGCCCACCATGTTCCAGCTGCTGGGCATCTACCTGCCGCTCATCACCACCAATTGCGCCGTGCTGGGCGTCAATCTGCTGCTGGTCGAAGGCAAGATGAACTTCATCGAAAGCACGGTGTTCGCCCTGGCGTCGTCGCTGGGCTACAGCCTGGTGATGGTGCTGTTCGCCGGACTGCGCGAGCGTCTTGCCCTGGCCAACGTGCCGCGCCTGTTCGCCGGCCCGCCCATCGGCTTCATCACCGCCAGTCTGCTGGCCCTGGCCTTCATGGGCTTTTCCGGCATGAGCACCAATTAGGAGAATTCCTGTCATGTTGATCGACGTCGGAAGTCTGGCGGTGATGGGTGTGACGCTGGGGGCGGTTCTGGGGACCGCCGCCAAGCTGCTGGCGGTGCCCACCAATCCCCTGGAAGATGAGTTGCAGGCGCTGCTGCCCGGCTCGCAATGCGGCCAGTGCGGCTTTGTCGGCTGTTCGCAATACGCGGCGGCGCTGGCCAAGGGCAACACGCCCATCACGCTCTGCGCCCCCGGGGGCAAGGGCACCATCGAGGCGCTGGCCAAGAAGCTGGGCGTCCACGCCGACACCGACGGCCACGAGGACAAGGGACCCGAGGTCGCCTTCGTCAACGAGGAACTGTGCATCGGCTGCCTGCGCTGCATCGGCGAGTGCGGTGCCGACGCCATCGTCGGCGCCCCCAAGCAGCTTCATACCGTCATCGCCGATGCCTGCCACGCCTGCGGCAAGTGCTTCAAGATCTGCCCGACCGAAGCCATCGAAATGCGCCCGATCCGCCCCACCATCGCTGCCTGGCACTGGAACAAGCCCGGCGAGCGCGCCACTCATTGAGGAGAGACGGTCCATGAAGCTGTTTCCCATCATGGGCGGCATCCACCCGGACTACCGCAAGGAGATGACGAGCGAAAAGCCCGTCGTCGCCCTGCCGCTGCCGGCCGCCCTTTACCTGCCGTTGCAGCAACATATGGGCGCCCCGGCCAGCGCCACCGTCGCCGCGGGCGACCGCGTCAGGAAGGGCCAATTGCTGGGCCGCGGCGCCGGCGCCGTTTCGGCGCCGGTCCACGCCCCGACATCGGGTACGATCAAGGCCATCACCGAGATGACCGCGCCCCATCCGTCGGGCCTACCGACCATGACCATCATCCTGGAGACCGACGGCAAGGACGAATGGGCCGACCTGCCCGCCCCCATCGATGACCCGTTCGCCGCCCCGTCCC
Organism: uncultured Rhodospirillaceae bacterium; assembly: GCA_903901915.1. Taxonomy (GTDB): domain Bacteria; phylum Pseudomonadota; class Alphaproteobacteria; order Rhodospirillales; family Magnetospirillaceae; genus Phaeospirillum. The sequence continues at coordinate 7,680 of CAIUSV010000076.1, forward strand.
AGGCCATCCGCGAGCGCGTCGCCGCCAGCGGTATCGTCGGCATGGGCGGCGCCACCTTCCCGTCGGCGGTGAAACTCGGCCTCGGCACCCAGCACAAGCTGGAAATCCTGCTGCTCAACGGCGCCGAATGCGAACCCTACCTTACCTGTGACGATCGCATCATGCGCGAGCATGCCGACGCGGTGGTCGATGGCGCGCGCATCATGGCCCACGCCCTGGGCGCGCCCAGGGTGATCATCGCCATCGAGACCAACAAGCCCCAGGCCATCGAGGCCATCACCAAGGCGGCCCAGCCGTTCGCCAATGTCAGCGTGGCGGGCGTGCCGGTGCAATATCCCATGGGGGCGGAACGGCACCTGACCCAGGCCATCACCGGCCGCGAGACCCCGGCCCGCAAGTTGACCGCCGATGTCGGCGTGGTCGTCCACAACGTCGCCACCGCGCGCGCGGTGCACGAGGCGGTACGGTTCGGCCGCCCGCTGCTGTCGCGGGTGGTCACGGTGAGCGGCGGCGCGGTGGTCGAGCCCAAGAACATCGAGGTTCCGCTGGGCACCCCGGTCGCCGAACTGCTGGCCTTCTGCGGCGGCGCCCCCGGCGCCAAGCGCCTGGTCAGTGGCGGCCCGATGATGGGCCAGCCCCTGCCCAGCCTTCAGGTTCCGGTGGTCAAGGGCACCTCGGGCATTCTCGGCCTCACGCTGGCCGAGACCAGGGAGAGCGAACCCCAGCCCTGCATCCGCTGCGGCTCCTGCGTCACCTACTGCCCCTGCGGCCTGGTACCGGTGGAGATGGCGTCGTTCATCCGCCACGAAAAGCTGGAGGAAGCGGCCAAGATCGGCGTCCAGGACTGCGTCTCTTGCGGATCGTGCTCGTATATCTGCCCGTCGCATATCCCGCTGGTCCACTTCTTCAACTACGCCAAGGGCCGCATCGCCGCGCTGGACCGCGACCGGCGCAAGTTGGAGCAGACCAAGGCATTGGTCGAGGCGCACAACGCCCGGCTGGAGCGCCTGGCCCAGGCCAAGCGCGAAGCCGCCGCCCGCGCCAAGGCGGCGCAATCGGAAAACACCGACGCAGGCAGGGCCAACGCATGAGCATCGTCGTCGACAAGAGCGGACCGTTCACCCACGGCTCCAACAACGTCCAGCGCACCATGTACACGGTGCTGGCGGCCCTGGCCCCGGCGACGCTGTTCAACCTCTACCTGTTCGGCTGGCCGGCCATCTTCCTGTTCCTGGTCACCATGGGCGCCTGCGTCGCCTGCGAGGCGGTATGCGTGCGCATCGGCGGCGGCGATTCCGACCGCGCCCTGTCCGACGGCTCGGTGGTGATCACCGGATGGCTGCTGGCGCTCAGCCTGCCGCCTTGGGCGCCGTGGTGGGTGGCGGTGGTGGCCTCGGTCTTCGCCGTCTGCCTGGCCAAGCACGCCTTCGGCGGTCTGGGACAGAACGTGTTCAATCCGGCCATGGTCGGCCGCGTGGTGGTGCTGGTCTCCTTTCCGGTGCAGATGACCGCCTTCGTGCCGACCAAGCCACTGTTCTCGGCCGCCGCCCCCGGCTTCGCCGAAAGCCTGCACATCACCTTCGGCAGGGCGGTCAGCCTCGACGGCATCAGCGCCGCCTCGCAGTTGGGCTTCATCAAGACCGAACTGGCCCGCGGTATCCCGGTCAGCCAGTCCATGGGCCAGTTGCCCGGACTGAGCGACCTGATGCTGGGCTTCCATCCCGGCAGCATGGGCGAGACGGCATTGCCGCTGATCCTGCTGGGCGGGCTGTTCCTGATGTGGCGCAAGATCATCTCGTGGCATATCCCGGTGGCCATGCTGGCGACCCTGTTCCTGCTGGGGACCGTCTTCAATGCGGTGGACCCCGGCCGCTATGCCGGCGGCGCCTTCCACCTAATTTCCGGCGCGTCGATCCTGGGGGCGTTCTTCATCGCCACCGATTACGTCACCTCGCCGGTGTCCAAGTCCGGTCAGGTGGCCTTCGGCGCCGGTATCGGGCTGCTGACCTGGATCATCCGCACCTACGCCGGCTATCCCGAGGGTGTCGCCTTCGCCGTGCTGCTGATGAATGCGCTGACGCCCATTCTCGACCAACATTTCCGGCCTCGCGTCTTCGGGCGCACCCGCAAGGGCGAGCCGCTGCCGCTCAAGGGGGACAAATGAGCACGATCCGGCCGACCTGGGTCCATGCCGCCATCCTCGGCACCTTCTGCGCCGGTTTCGGGGTGTTGCTGGCCTCGACCGACATCGTCACCAAGGACCCCATCAAGGCGCGCGCCCTTGAAGACAAGATGAACTCGCTGGGTCAGGTGATCCCGCCCGGCATCCACGACAATAATCCGGTCATCGACGCGGTGACGGTGAAGGCCGAGGATGGCAAGGACGTGGTGGTCTACCGCGCCACGAAGGGTGGCGAATTCACCGGTTTCGCCTACGAGTTGGATGCCAACGGCGGCTACGGCGGCCCGGTCAAGCTGATGCTGGGCGTCGATCCCGCCGGCAAGCTGTTGGGCGTCCGGGTCATCTCGCACAAGGAAACCCCCGGCCTGGGCGACAAGATCGATGCCGCCAAGACCGACTGGATCACACGCTTCACCGGACTGTCGCTGGGCAACCCGCCGGTGGAAAAGTGGAAGGTGAGGAAGGACGGCGGCCAGTTCGACCAGTTCTCCGGCGCCACCATCACCCCCCGCGCGGTGGTCGGCGGCATCCGCCACGGTCTGGAATTCTTCGCCGCCAACAAAGCCCGCATGATGGAGAAGAAGTGATGGCTGCCAGCTACGGACGCATCATCAAGGACGGATTGTGGGAAAATAACGGCGTGCTCTGCATGCTGCTGGGCATGTGCCCGACCATGGCCATGACCGGAACCGCCACCAACGGGCTGGGAATGGGTCTGGCCACGGCGGTGGTCATGGCGGCCTCCAATCTGATGGTGGCCATGTTCCGCAAGTATGTCACCCACGAGGTGCGCATCCCGGTCTATATCCTGATCGTGGCCGCCAACGTCACCTTCGTCGATCTGGTTATGAACGCCTGGATGCACGAACTGTACAAGGTGTTGGGCCTGTTCATCCCGCTGATCGTATCCAACTGCCTGCCGCTGGCTCGCCTGGAGGCCTTCGCCGCCAAGGAGCCGGTGCTGCCGTCGCTGGTTGACGGGGCTTTCATGGGGCTGGGCTTCACCCTGTCGCTGACCGTGATCGGCGCGGTGCGCGAGATCATCGGCCAGGGCACCCTGTTCGCCGACGCGGCCCTGCTGCTGGGGCCCAGCTTCACCTTCCTGGAAAGCCGCATCATGCCCGCCGACATGGGCATTCTGGTGCTGATCCTGCCCCCCGGCGGGTTCCTCATCGCCGGCCTGATGGTCGTGGCCAAGCGCATGATCGATCTTGCCTCCGGCAAGGAAATCAAGATGGCCGGCGCCCACAGCGTCTAACAAGGGGATAGCGCCATGAAGGTCGGAGTCGTCTACGCCGTTCCCGCCCGCCAGGTCTGGCTGAACATCGACGTGCCGGAGGGAGCCACGGTCAGGGCCGCCATCGAGAAATCGGGGATTTTGAACCAGTTCCCCGAGATCGACCTGGAAACCCAGAAGATAGGAATCTTCAGCAAGGCCACGACCCTGGACACCGTCGTCGAGGAAGGGGCCAGGATCGAGATTTATCGCCCCATCACCGCCGATCCCAAAACGGTCAAACGCCGCGCCAAGGAAGGCGGCAGCGAGGGAGCAGCCGGATGAGCACCAGCGATCTTTCCATCCCCCAGGCGGTCGCCTTCGCGATCATGTACGCTCTCGACGCCGAATCCGGCGATGCCTGGAAGACCTGGGCCCATGGCTGGCTCAAGGGCGACGATCGTGGTGGCGTTTCGGCCGGACGGGCCGAGGGAGCGGCCACCACGCCGGCGGCCCGGCACGCCGCCGCCGCCGCCCGCCTGCTGGACGAGGCCAGCCGCCTCGAGACCGAAGCGGCCATGCTGACGTCGGAAGGTCGCAATACCCGCTGGCACCTTGACGAGGGTGAAGCCCGCAATAACGGCTGTCTCGCCGAGGTGGCCGAAGCTATCCGCCTCTCCGGCACCGCCGCCCTCGACGTGGAAAGCCCGCGTTCGATCGAATTAAGGACTAGGGCAGTCCGCGAGTTCTGATATATGCGAATTACAGTATAAAATGACTTCGCCTGTTGTGCGCCTTTGCTTGTCGGCGCCCCTATGCTATGGTCCCGCGTGAATGAGATAACCCTTTCCGGCCGGCGCCGGCAGGGGTCGTTCAGATAGGGATGCGCGCGATGAGAGGCACTCTGTCCGCCGTGCTGAAGATATTCTTCCGCGGAATTGGCCTGAAGACGCTGCTCTCCTACATTCCTCCCAGCGCCGTCGCCTGGACCTTCTTCGTCCTCTACCTGCGCCTGCTTAGCCGCGACTACCCCGACGAATTCTGGACCGCCCTGCTGCTGGGACTAGCCGGGATCGGCGGCGGCAGCATGATCGTGTTCTGGCTGGTGCTGACCATTGTGCCGCCGTTGCGCAACATCACCGAGGTGACCCATGCGCTGGAGCGTGGCGAAACCGGCATGGACATTCCCTACCGCTCGCGCGGCGACGAAATCGGCGAATTGGCCAATGCGTTGCAGGTCTTCAAACAGGCGATCGGCGACAAGGAACGGTTGGAGCGCGAACAAGCCGAGCAAAAGCGCCGGGCCGACGAGGAACGCAGGCTGGCTCTGGGCGCCATGGCGGATTCCTTCGAGACCCAGGTCGGTGGCGTCATCAAGGTCGTCACCGCCGCCGCCGCCGAGTTGCAGAACTCGTCGGGCAAGATGGCCGTCACCGCCAGCGAGACCAGCGACCAAGCCACCCATGTCGCCAGCGCCGCGGAACTGGCGTCGGGCAATGTCCAGACCGTCGCCGCCGCCACCGAGGAACTGACCGCCTCAATCGCCGAGATCGCTACCCAGGTCGAGCGGTCGACCGCCGTCGCCGATCGTGCCGAGGGCGAGGCCGGACAGGCCACCACCCTGATCCGCGATCTGTCGCAAAACGTCGCCGGTATCGGTGCCATTGTCGCCTTGATCACCGACATCGCCGCCCAGACCAACCTGTTGGCGCTGAATGCCACCATCGAGGCCGCCCGGGCGGGCGACGCCGGCAAGGGCTTTGCCGTGGTCGCCAACGAAGTCAAGGGATTGGCCAATCAGACCGCCAAGGCCACCGAGGAAATCGCCGCGCGCATCTCTTCGGTTCAGGACGGGACCGAGGCGGCGGTGGCCGCCATTTCCTCGATCACCGGAGTGATCGCCGAGATGGCCACCATCGGCGCCACGGTGGCCGCCGCCGTCCACCAACAGACCGCCGCCACCGGCGAAATCGCCCGCAGCGTCGATCAGGCGGCGGCGGGAACCGGCGAGGTCTCGCGCAATATCGGTAAAGTCGAGACCGCCGCCCGCGAAACCGGCGAATCGGCGGGCCGCATCAGTGAATCGGCGAACGACCTGTCCCGGCAGGCCGACGTGCTGAAGTCCGAGGTTTCCCAATTCCTCGAGCAGGTCCGCTCGGACAGCAAGGACTTGCGTCTGGTCCGCTGGGACGCGTCACTGGCAGTGGGCGAACCAACGATCGACGCCCACCACCAGCGGATCATCGATGAACTCAACACCTTTTTCGCCCGTCTGATGGTCGGCGAGGGACGCGAAGGCGCCGCGACCTTGATCGCCACCCTCAACACCACCATCCGCAAGCACTTCCAGGAGGAAGAAGGGCTGATGAGCCGCTCGGGCTATCCCGCCCTGCCCCGACACCAGGCGATCCACCAGGGATTCCTGTCGCGCTTCGCCCAACTGGAAAAGGCCGTCGTCGCCGGCGAAAAAGAGGCCGTTGCCGCTCTGTTCGACTATGCCGCCGCCTGGATCAAGGAACACATCCTGAAGGAAGACAAGGCGATCGCCCTCTTCCTCCGGGCCGGCTTGAACACCACCAACGCCATTGCCTCCCGCTAGCCTGTTCCCACGGATTCTTTCATACCAACAACCGGGTAAACACCCTATACTGCTGCCGAACGACATAGGCCAAGCGGCATGGGAACCGGCGTGAGACAGGGAATTCGTGGCTGGCTTGTCCTGCTGGTCCTGGTATCAGCTGTCCCGGTCGCGCTGTTTTCCGGGCTGACGGTCTATCGCCTGGCGCTGATCCAGCGCGAGGCCGCCGCCACCGATCTGAGGGAACATGCCCAGATCGCCGCGGCCGCCATCAGCCAGCGGATTGATACCGTTCTGGCCGTCCTCAATACCCTGGCGGTTTCGGGTGCCGCCCAGCGCGACGATCTTCCGGCGTTTCACGCTCACGCCAGGCGAACCATGGCGGGGCTTCCCGAGGCCGTCGCCATCGTCCTGATCGGCAGAAACGGCGAGAACCTGTTCAACACCAATGTGGATTGGGGCCAACCGCTACCGGCCATCCCCGAGCGGGATGTGGCGCTGGAGGTCTTCCGTACCGCCAAGCCGGCAATCTCGAAACTGTTCGTCGGTCCGGTGCGCATGGAACAGGTGGTCGCCGTCCACGCCCCTGTCATCCGCAACGGACAGGTCGCCTATGTGCTTCGCATCACCGTGCGCCCCGAAGTGATCAGCACCATGGTGGTCCGCCAGAGGGTACCCGGAAGCTGGACCATGGCGGTGGTCGATCAGTCGGGGATCATCATCGGCCGCAATCGAGAGCCCGAACGTTTTATTGGCACCGCCGTCGCCGATAAGGTCAGTCAGGCCATCGCCCGTAACGACGCGCAAATCTTTTCCTCGGTAACTCTCGACGGCGTCGAGGTCGAGGCGATCGTGACCAATATCAAGCCATGGCCGTGGTGGGTCGCCATCGGCGTTTCCACCACCGAGATGAATGCCGTGGGGCGGCGCTCGCTGATGGCGCTGGGTCTCGGCGGGCTGTTGCTGTGCGGCATCGGCTTCGGGCTGGCGCTGTGGCTGTCGCGCCGCCTCACCCACGAAGTGAAATTGACATCGGAAGCCACCATGGCTTTCGGCCACGGCAAAGATCCGGCGGTACGGCCCAGCGCCATCCGCGAACTGGACCGCATCGGCGCCGCCATCGGCGCCGCCAAGGAGCGCCAGGACGTTACCGCTGCCGAGCTGGCGGCCCTGTCGCAGAGCGAACAGCGGCTGGCCGAGGCCAACGCCGCCCTCGCCGCCAACGCCAATGAATTGGCCCGCTCCAACGCCGATCTGGAACAGTTCGCCTATGTCGCCAGCCATGACCTCCGCGAACCGCTGCGCATGATCAGCAGCTACCTGTCACTGTTGGGGCGCCGCTACACCGACCGCCTGGATCAGGATGGCCACGAATTCCTCGCCTTCGCCCGCGACGGTGCCAAGCGCATGGATCAGATGGTCCTGGATCTGCTCGATTATTCACGCGTCGGCCGCACCGGCGGTCCGGAACAGCCCGTCGATCTGGGCGACGCCGCCAACGAGGCCATCGCCAACCTTGCCGTGATGATCGCCGAGACCTCGGCCGTGGTGCGGGCGACCGGTGACTTTCCCATCGTCAGGGGCGCGCGCAACGAGTTGGTACGACTGGTCCAGAACCTGATCGAAAACGCCCTGAAATACCGCCATCCCGATCGCGCGGCGATGGTGACCATCTCCACACGGTCCGACCAGCCCCTTCCCGAAGGGGCCGACGAAGACGAGGTGACCATATCGGTCGCCGACAACGGCATCGGCATCGCCCCCGAATTCTTCGAGCGGATTTTCAACATTTTCCAACGCCTGCACACCCGCGACCAGTACGACGGCACCGGCATCGGACTGGCGGTGTGCCGCAAGATCGTCCTTCATCACGGCGGCAAGATCTGGGTCGAGTCCGAGCCACAGGCCGGCACCACCGTCCTGTTCACCCTGCGGCGGGCACCGGGCGATTCGGCCCGGTGAAAATGACCGGAACCGCACCCGATTCCACGGGATCGGGCGCCGGAAAAATTTACGAATGGAGACGGGTACGACCGCCTATTTTATGATATGGATCAATTGTTGGTGTCGATTTGACACATGCGGCGGTTGACGAAGGTGGCGCGACGAAAATGAAGGTTAATTCGGTTCTTTACGTCCGGCTGCCGTGCTGGAAGATCTATCCGGGCGGCGTCGTTCAGGTTGCCGATTTCGTGCACAAGCGACATCCCGAAATTCGCCAGCACATTCTCGATCTGGCGGTGGTGCCACCGGCCCGGCGACGTCAGGCCATCAAAGACGCGATGGCTTCCATCAACCCGGACGTGGTCGGGTTCTCGTGGCGCAACATGCAGTCGTTCGGCCCGCATCCCGAGGATGACGCCCTCGACATCGTGATGGATTTCGATCATTCGCCCAACCCGCTCCAACGCGCGGTCGCCGCGTTCAAGGCGCTGGGCATCATTTGGGACTACGCCGCCAACCGATTGCGTAATTTTGGCTACATGAAGCTGGTACGGCGCACGCTTCCCAAGTCCAGAATCGTGGTGGGCGGCACGGCGGTCACCATTTTCGGCAAGTATGTCATCGAGAAATGCCCCCCCGATTCCATCGTCTGCATAGGCGAGGGCGAAGACCTGATGGTCTCGGTGGTAGAGGGTTTCGAGCGCCCCGCCGGCGACTACTATTACAAGGATGCCGCCGGGAAGGTAACCCATAACAAGCGTGCGGCTGTCCTTGACATCGCCAACGAGTCCTCAGCCATCGACTTCCCCTACGTCGAATCGATCTTCCCTTCCTTTAGCCAGTATATCGACCACGACCTGGGAATCGGCGTCAACACCAAGCGCGGTTGCCCGTACCGCTGCAACTTCTGCCTTTACAACCGCATCGAAGGCCCCGATCAGCGTTATCGCGATCCCGCCGAGATCGGCAAGGAAATCGAGATGCTGAACCGCCGCTATGGCGTCAAGCGCATCTGGTTCACCGATGCCCAGTTCTGTTCGACCCTGCCCAGCACCCTGCATGTCGAGAAGATCCTCGACGAAATGCTGGCCCGCGGTACCGACGTGCGGTGGTCGGGCTATCTGCGGCTCAACTACATCACCCCGGAGATCGCCCGCAAGATGCTGGCGTCGGGCATGAGCAGCGTTGATATCTCTTTCACCGGCTCGCAGGAGCTGATCGATAAGATGACGCTGGGCTATTCGCTCGACCAGCAGATGGCGGCACTGCGGATGTTTCGCGAAAACGGCTACACCGACCAGAAGATCAAGCTCTACATTCCGCTCAATGCACCGGGGGAAACCCGCGAAACGCTGCGGATGACCATCGAGAAGATCCGGGGCCTGTACGATATGTTCGGCCGCGACAACGTGCTGCCGTTCATCTTCTTCCTCGGCATCCAGCCGGGAACGCCGGTGGAATCCGAGTTGATCGAGGGCGGCTACCTCAAGGCCGGCTATAACCCGCTGACGCTCAATCCCTTCATCATCAAGCGACTGCTCTACAATCCCCAACCACTGGGACGCACCATCGCCAGGGCATATCTCGAAGCGGCCCAGGCGCTGGATGTCGCCGGCGATTATGTCGGACGTCTCACCCTCGATATCCTGGAGCGGGAACTGGCGCGCGCGGACACCTGAACATCATGTGGCTGGAGATCGGGGCAAAGCGCGTCTTCACCGCCACCGGCGGCCGTGATTTTGATCCCGGCCTGCCGGCGGTGGTTTTGGTCCACGGCGCCGGCGGCGACCATTCGGTGTGGGACGTGCAGAGCCGGGGGCTGGCCGAAGGAGGCCGCGCGGTGTTGGCACCCGACCTACCCGGCCATGGGTACTCCGACGGCCCCGCCCTGACGTCGATCACCGCCCTTGCCGACTGGTTGACCAGACTGCTGGACGCCGCCGGACTGGGGCGCGCGGCACTAATCGGCCATTCCATGGGGGCACTGGCGGCACTGGATGCCGCCGCCCGCCATCCCGAACGGGTGCGGGCCGTCGCCCTGCTGGGCGCCGCCGCCGCCATGCCGGTGCATGGCGACCTGCTGACCGCCGCCCGCGACGACGTCCCCACGGCGGCGGCGATGATTACCGCCTGGGGCTATTGTGCTGACCATCCCCCCGCCCCCGAAATCGTACGCCGCGACCGCAGTCTGCTGGAAAGCTCGGCCCCCGGCGTTCTGCACGCCGACCTCGCCGCCTGCGACGGCTACCGCGATGGGCAGTCCGCCGCCGCCGAACTGCGCTGCCCGGCAACGGTGATCGTCGGCGGCAATGACCGCATGAGCCATCCCAAGGCCGGCAGTGCACTGGCCGAGGCGATCGCCGCCAGCCGGACGATCGTTCTCGCCGATACCGGCCACATGATGATGGCGGAACGGCCCCAGGCGGTGCTTGACGCCCTGCTGACGGCGGTCTGAATCCTCGCTCGGCGCGCCGATTATGACGATCGGCGACACGGCCCGCCCTCAGGCGGCATCGGAATCGCAGTCGTATTCCAGCAGGTGCTAAGGCTTGCCCGGCTTATCCATGGCAGTGGCGACGAGGGGTGCGCTTGCTCATGTCAATCGAATCCGGGCTTGGAACCCCGCAGACCTTTTACCACCGAACGCTTTGCCTTGCCCTCCAGGCGGCGTTCCTTCGAGCCGAGGGTCGGCCGGGTCGCGCGCCGCTTGGGCGGCGGCGGCTTGGCCGCTTCGCGGATCAACTCCACCAGCTTGGCCAGCGCCTCGGCCCGGTTGCGCTCCTGGCTGCGATGGGCCTGGGCGGTGATGACGATGACACCGTCCAGGGTCAGACGGCTTCCCGCCAACTTTTGCAGCCGCACGCTCACATCGTCGGGAAGCGAGGGAGAGCGCCGGGCGTCAAAGCGCAGCTGAACCGCGGTTTCGACCTTGTTGACGTTCTGCCCGCCAGGCCCCGACGAGCGGACGAAGCTCTCGTCGATTTCCTTCTCGTCGATGCTGATGCGGTGGGTGATCTCTATCATGGCGGCAAAATAACCTAACCGGCCGGCAATTGGGAGAGGCGGCCGGGCGGCTTGCGCTCGGATCGATCCGGATCGATAATCCGCGCCATCGTTAAGGATTTGAAGGGGGAATACATGAACCGTCGCGAAGTCCTCGCCGCCGCCGGAACCGTCGCCGCGGCCGCTTTCGTCGCTCCCGCCATGGCCGCCGACCATGACCATCACCATGACCACGGCGTAGCGGCCAAAGCCGGTCTCACCGCGAGCGCCCTGGACTGCGTCGCCACGGGGAATGCCTGCGTCGCCCATTGTCTCGACTCGTTCATCGCCGGCGATACCTCGCTGGCGATCTGCGCCAAGACGGCCGAAGACGTGGTCGCCGTATGCGCCGCCTTGGCCAAACTGGCGGTGGGAAAATCGCCACATCTGGCCGCCTATACCAAGGTCGCCATCCTGGTCTGCCGGGACTGCGAAAAGGAATGCCGCAAGCATGCCGACAAGCACCCCACCTGCAAGGCCTGCGCGGAGTCCTGCGCCGCCTGTGCCGAGGAGTGCGCCAAAGCGGCCTGACGAGCGCCATCTCCCGGCGGAAACGACCTTGGCGCCGTCCGCCACTTGATGTTGCGACGCAATTGCAATTGGCGGGGCGACGCAGTATACGTCCGTGACATGGTGGCGATTTCGCCACGTAACGGAGGGTACCCGCGATGGCGCGCGCTTGGTCGATCGGCATTACCACGGTGGCATTGCTGGCCGCCTCCCTGATTCTGGCGGATGGGGGATACTGGGGCACCTTTACCCAATCCTTCCTCATCCTGGTACGCGAAGGCTTCGAGGCGATGCTGGTGATCGCCGCCCTGATCGCATCGCTTCACCGCGCCGGGGCAACCGACAAGGTCAGGGTGGTTCATATCGGTATCGCCTGCGCGCTGATCGCCAGCTTGCTCACCGCCTGGGCATCCTCGGCGGTGGTCGAGGATGATGGCCCCGGCAAGGAGCTGATGGAAGGCGGCACCCTGCTGCTGGCGGCGGCGGTGCTGTTCTACTGCTCGTACTGGCTGTTCGCCCGCCGGGAGGCCGCCCGCTGGCAGAGCTACGTCCAGCAGCGGGTCGATCGGGCGTTGTCGGGCGGGCGACTGTTCGCCCTTGGCTTTGCCGCCTTCCTGGCGGTTTACCGCGAAGGGGCTGAAACCGTGCTGTTCCTCCACGCCCTGTCCGCCGGGGGACCGGAACGGCTGTCGCCGCTGCTGGCCGGAATCGGCGTGGCGATGGTGGCGCTTTGGGGGCTTTATGTCGCCATGCGCGCCATGTCCACCCGCCTGCCACTGGGAGTGTTCTTCACCGCCACCGCCGGGCTGCTCTATACCCTTGCCGTGACCTTTGCCGGCAAAGGCGTGGTTGAATTGCAGAACGCCAAGGCATTGTCCATCACCCCGCTGGAAGGCTGGCCCAGCATCGACTGGCTCGGCCTGTTCCCCACCGCCGAGGGCGCCGCTGCCCAAGCCATTCTGATTATCCCCCTGCTGTTCGGACTGGCGATGGTGCTGCGCTCCCAGCGCACGAATAATCGGGCGGAAACATGATCAAACCGATAGCTTTGGTAAAAAATCAGCAGAATACGGAATAGCACTTCAACAATGCCGTCAATATCGCTAATTAATTGCGGCAATCGGGACGTTCGGAAATCGAGGGGGAATCTGATGCCTAAGCTTGATATCGGCCACCGCAAGGGGCTGGGGATGCTGACCGCGTCCCTGGTTGCGCTGACCGCCACGGCGATGCCGGCCCATGCCGGAGAGGATTGCGAGGAAACGCCCCAGGGATTCTGGGAGCGTGATACCCTGCTGGGCTCGTTCGACGGCAAACGCACCGAGTTGTGCAAGCACGGCATTCAGTTCGGCGCGACCTATACCGGCGAGATCCTGGGCAACCCCACCGGTGGCTTGAACAGGGGCGCCAAGGGCCAGGGCCGCACCGAACTCGACCTCGACTTCGACCTCGAAAAGCTGCTGGAATTCAAGGGAACCACCGTCCACGCCAGCGCCATGTGGATTCACGGCGGCCGGATGAGCGGCAAGAACATCGGCAACCTGATGTCGGTCAGCAACATCGAGGCCATTCCCGCCTTCCGCCTGTTCACGCTGTGGGGCCAACAGAACCTGTGGGATGACGCCGTCAGCGTGCGTCTCGGCCAGATCGCCGTCGATGACGAATTCGTGGTCAGCAAGCTGTCATCGGTGTTCGTCAACAGCACCTTCGGGTTTCCCTTCATGATTTCGGGCAACCTGCCCAGCGGTGGACCGGCCTTTCCCCTGCCATCGCCGGGAGCGCGGCTGAAGCTGGCGGTAACCGATGAAATCTCGGTGATGGGGGCGGCGTTCAGTGGCGATCCCGCCGGAAAGTTCGACGTCCGCGATCCCCAATGGCGCAACCATGACGGCACCACCTTCAGCTTCTCGCGCGGCACCTTCTACATCACCGAAGGCGCCTGGGCGGTGAACCAAGCCAAGGATGCCGAGGGCTTGCCGGCCAGCTACAAGCTGGGCGTCTGGTACCACAGCGCCCGTTTCAACGACCAACACTTCGACAATCTCGGCCAGTCCCTCGCCGATACCAACACCACCGGGGTCGGCAGGCCGGTGCGCGGCGATGGCGGCATCTATCTGGTCATCGACCAGATGCTGACCAAGGAGGGATTGGGAGTATTCCTGCGGACCGGCGCCAGTCCGTCGGATCGCAATCAGGTCAGCTTCTACGTGGACGGCGGCGTCAGCCACAAGGGGCTGATTCCCGGCCGCGACGACGACACCCTGGCGCTGGGCGTCGCCTACGCCCGTCTCAGTGACGGTCTGGCCGGACTGGACCAGGACACAAGGCGGATCAATGGCCAGCCGAACCGGCCGGTGCGCGACAGCGAGACGGTGATCGAGCTGACCTATCAGGCGCAGCTGACCCCGTGGTGGACGCTGCAACCCGACGTCCAGTACGTCATCAGCCCCGGCGGCAACATCCCCAACCCGGCCACCGGCACCCGCCTGACCCCCATCGGCGACGCCGCCATCTTCGGGGTGCGCACCGCGGTAAAATTCTAGCGAGGGCAGATTCCCGAGCGGAGAAGGGCGCTCAGCCGAGCCTGAGCGCCCTAAGCACGTTGCCACCGCGCCACTGATGGACGCGGTACCACAGCAACAGGACGACGGCGGCGGCATAAAGGTAAGGCTCGCCGTTCTCGTGATTGGCCGCGAAGATGAAGTGCAGCGCCACCAGACAGTTGATCACATAGGTGGCACTGTGCAGCGCCTTCCACCGCTTGCCACCGATCCGCTTGATCTGGTTGTCGGCCGAGGTAAAGGCCAGTGGCAACAGCAGGCAAAACGCCAGCAGGCCCAACAGAATGAAAGGCCGCTTGGTGATATCGGCCCCCATGTCGCCGAAATTCAGCGCCCACTCCAGGGTGACATAAGCGACGACATGCAGCACCGCATAGAAAAAGGCAAACAGCCCGACCATGCGCCGGTATCTCGCCAGACTTCTCAGCCCCAGCACCTCTTGCACCGGCCGCATCGCCAGTGAAATGATCAGGAAGGTGAAAGCCCAGTCACCCAGATAGCGGTTGACGAACCCCACCGGCGCCTCGCCCAGAGAACCGCTGGTGAAATACCCCTCGATCACGCTGCGCCCCAGCAGCCAGACGAAGGGCAGTGCCGCAGTCAGGAACACCAGCGGTTTCCAGTCCACCTTGCGGGTCGATTTCAAATGATGGTCGCTGGTTTCGTCGATGCCGTTCAACAGCAGCCAACCGGCGTAAAGCGTCACCAGCATCTTGCCCGTCCCCATCAGGACGAAGGGCGCCCGCGGCCCCAAGGCATCGAAGTAATAGCCACCACTCTGCACCAGCATGACGGTGCCGATGCCGCCGACCAGATAGCCCGCCCCCACCATCGACCCCAGGATCGGCTTGGGCGACACATCGACCGTCAGCACCTGAAGCGTCACCGAGCAGCCGGCATGGCCGATACCGACCATGATCAGCGGCAACGCCACCAGCCAGTTGAAGGGGTTGGCGAACATTCCCAGCCAGATATAACCCACCGCCGCCAGCGACAGGCTGGCGCCAATGGCGGAAATACGGCTGTGACGCTGGATGAACCCCTTCCACAACGGCACCGCCGCCAGAACCGCCAGCCCCAGCAGACCGACCATCACCGCGGCATGGGCGGTAGCGAAGGTGCGCGTCACCCCCACCAGATCCGACACCGAAATGCACCACAGCGAGAAGAACAGGCTGAGAATGATGACATCGGCCCGGGTATAGAAGGCGGCGGCGAACGCCAGTTGCATGCGCGGATCGCCGCTGACCACCGCCCAAACCTGTTTCAGGGGATGGACATCGCCGTCATGAACCGGCGCGACGTCCTTCAGGGTGGCGCGGGTCATCCGAAAACCGGCAACCCCCGCCAGCAGCGGCAGCGACATGATGATGAAGACGCCGCCGTGATATTCGGCCATCTGCATGACGATGGCCGACAGCATGGTGCCGCCGAACACCATCATGAACACAACGTTGCCCAGTAGACGCGGTCGGTTGGCATGGGAGGACACATCGCCCACCAGGGTGGAAAGCTGGAGCTGCACGGTATCGGCGCCAACCGCCACCGCCACCCGGGTCAAGTAGAACAGCGCCAGCCCGCCGGTACCGACGGTCAGCCCCACTTCCAGGCTGACCAGCGACAGTGCCGCGCCGATGATGGCGATCAGGAAGCCGGCCGCGATGATCCGGACCCGGCCGATGCGATCGGACAGCAGGCCGAACCAGCCGACACAGATGATCGAGACGATCTCGGCCACCACCTGAATGTCGGCGTTGATCGCCCCCTCCTTCTCGAAGGCGATACCGAAGATCTTATCCAGCAGCAGCGGCTGGATGGCGACGCACAGCGCCGCCACCAAGGCACCAATGGTCACCAACAGGTAGATCACGTTCCATTGCGCCGGGGTGAATCCGGTCTCGGTTGCCGTGGCGGCGCTGTCGGCTTCACCGTTCCTCGGCATCGGCACCCCCCATTTCGGCCCACAAACCCTTAAGGTGGTTGTCGCGCAGGGCGCACACCTCGCCATTGGCCATGACGGTCTTACCGTAGTCCAAAGCCGCGCCGGTCTGGATGGGATCACGGAAGGCGGTGCCCTTGACGAACATGCCCGGCCGGACGAGGCAACCCGCCGCCTGCAGGAACCACCGGGGGGCAAGATCGATCCATATCGGCGCGTTGATACCGTCGTCGATCTGGATATAGACGTCCCCCCACACCGAGCGGCTGCCGGACCCGGCAACGGTGGCGACCCGGCCCTGATAGCGGTAGGTCAGCATCCGTTCGTGGGCCTCGTGCATCAGGGCCGCCGAAGGCGGGGGCGGAGACGGCGGAGCCACCGCCAAGGCGACGCTCACCGCCTCCGGCAGCGGCGTGCCCGGCGGCGGCGGCACCGGCGCGGCACCGACGGCACCCTTGGGCACATCGCCCTTGCGCACGATCGTGTGGCAACTGGCACAGGCGATCTTTTCGCGCCCATCCACATGTGGCGCCGGAGTTCCCTGGACGATGGGCAGCAGGCCCGGCCCAGGACCCGCGGCGGCCTTGGGCGGCACGACGATATGGCAGCTGGAACAGACCATCTTCTCGCGCCCGTCGCGATGGGGAGCGGACATCCCGGCGACGATGGGCGGTACCCGGTCGTAGGTGTGGTCCCGCCAAGGATCATCACTGAAAGCGGCCGTCAAAACCAGCGCCAGGCTGAAAGCGATCCCCAGCGCCATGATCCACACAGCGATGTCGGGATGGGCTACCGCCTTGGGCGTCACAGGGTCCTGATTACGATCGGAAGCGATTTTCTCAATTCCCGGCGGGGCGGAAAGGGGCGGCGACGAAGGTGTTCGACCCACGCATCTTTAGCTCGGTTTTCCCGTCCTGTCACGGATGCAGTACCATGGCGGCCTCATCGACGAGGACCGCTTTTTACAATGGCGGCCACCCCCGCCCGCAACCGCCCCAGCCTGGAAACCACCGCCTCCTCGGCGCGGGCCACTCGCCGAAACACCCGAAAGACCTTGCGTCGGCGTGGGGCGTTGCCGGCGCGGGCATAGGCCGTTCGCCGCACATTGCGGGCGACCCGTTGTCCCAGTCGGGTTTTCAGGAACGCCACCAGCAAGCCGTTCTTGGCCAGCCAGGCCACCAGCAGAACCATCGCATGGCCGAAGACGCCCTTGACGAAGACGCCGAACATAAACAGCAAGATGCCGGCAATGATCGCGGTCAGCATGGATACGTCCAGACATTACCGATTGACGGAAACGCCGTCGGGCGGCGGATCATACCCTGACCTTGATCGGTTCCACGAAGGTAAAGATTTTGCGCAGGTTGCGCAGCCGTTCAATCTGAGCCTCGGAAACCTTGGTATTGGCGGCGAGGACAAGATGGCCGTTGCTCTGGCGGATATCGGAAAGAATGGTCTGCCCCACCCGCAACGCCGATAACGGCACCTCGATGATCTTGGGGGCCGAGGCCGAGATGGTCGATTCCAGCGCCGCCCGCACCTTGATCAGCAGGCGGGGGTCGTAGCTGGCCGCGTTTTTGTCCAACACGGCGAAGGATGCCCGCGTCAGCGGACCGCCCTCGGTGGCGACGGCCAGATCCTTGAGGATCTTGAGGACACGGGCGTCGTAAGGAATAGCTTCGCCGACCGGGCCGTCGGCGGGAAAGCCGCTGCCGTCGTATCCCCGGTCCTGGAGATAAAGAATCTCGGCCACCTTTTCCAGGCGCGGAATATTGGCGACCAGATTCCTCGCCGCCTCGGGCGAACGATCGACGATCGAGCGCTCCACCTCGGTCAGACGCTCGCCGGCGTGCTGCTTGGCGACGACCTCCGGCGGAATCATCACCTGCCCGATGGCCAGCAGGGTCGCCGCTGTCTCCAGCTGCCAGCGCTGCGGCATGCGGAATTCGGTGGTCAGCAGATGCACCCATTCGCTCATCCGCTCGGCGGCCCGATGGCCGACGGGATCGTTCATCGATCCGATCTCGACCAGGACCTTCAGGCTTCCCGCCAGCGTCCGCTCCAACAGGTCGCGCTCGACCGTCACCAGACGGAATTGCGCGATACCGTCGTTGATGCCCTCTTCCAGTTCGGGTGCCGGACAGGGCTTGGTGAAAAAGCGAAAGATATTGCCGTGATTGATCGCCTGGATGGCGGTCTGCTGATCGGCGTTGCCGGTCAGCATCATGCGAACGGTTTCCGGAGCAACTTCGCGGATCTTCTTCAGGGTCTCGATGCCGTCCATTCCCGGCATCCGCATGTCGCACACCACCACGGCGAAGGGCCTTTCGGCGGCGCCTTGGACGCATTTGATCGCCTCGCCACCGCTGGCCGCGGTGGTCAGATCGAAAGTCTCGCCCAATTGCCGACGGAGCGCCGAAAGCAGATGTGGGTCGTCATCCGCCAAAAGAACCCGTTCGGCCATCACGAAAGTCCTTCATAGTATTCTGCGGCCAATTCCCGCCACCGGGGGATATGGCCATCCCGCCCGATTTCTATAAGATATTTGATGTCTATGCAATTTTTCGCGCGGGAGTCCTTGGGCAGCAACGGACAGGGCGGAGCCAGCCCCCGGGCGGCATGGGCCGCCAGCAGCGCCAGATTATCGCGGCTCGGACATAAGGCGGGTTCGTAGCAATAGGCGACCGCCTCGACGATGGTGTCGGAAAATCCCCACAGCCCCAGCAGATACGCTCCGATCAGCGCGTGGCTGGCGCCAAACACCGCCTCCTCGGCACGATGCAGGGGCTGCTCCGGCCCGATGTCGGCCAGCAACCGGCGATATTTTTCGGGATGGGCGTCGAGAAGAACGACGCTGCCGATATCGGACAGCATGGCCGCGATATGGGCGCCTTTCGCGATCACTGAATCGCCCCCCTCGGCCCCGGCGATCCGCTCGGCAACCGAGGCGATGCCAAGACTGTAGAGGGTCAAAGCCTCCAGCATCGGCGCAATCAGGGTATTACCGCTGAACTGCCGGAAAACTCCGACCTTCAGCATCAGCGCCTGCACCGTCTCGATTCCCATCAGCCGCACCGCATGCAACGGCGACGACCCCCCCCCGCCGCCGAAAAATAGGCGGAATTGGTCAGTTTCAGAATTTCGGCCGTCATGGCCACATCGTGGCTGATGATTTCAGCGACGGTTTTCGCCGAACAGTTCGGGGAAAGCAGCTCGCTTTGAAGCTGCACGTAAAGTTTCGGCAGACTGGGAAGGTTGGCCAGCCCAGCCAGGGTAGAGCGCATCTGTGGGCTTTCCAGCAGCGACCGCAGCGAAATCTGCCGGCGGATGGCGGCGCGCAACGCCCCGGCGTCACACGGCTTGGCAAGATAGATATGCGCCGGACCAACCGTGCGCAGCACGGAATCGGCATCGGCATAGCCCGACAGGATCACCCGGACGGTGGAGGGATAGCCGCGGCGAATGATATCGAGCAATTGCGCCCCATCCATCCCCGGCATCCGCATGTCCGACACCACCACGTCGAAGGGCCGTTCCTTGACCAGGGTCAACGCCTCCTCGCCGGAGGCGCAGAACACCATCTCCCACTCGTCTTCCATGGCCGCCATCGAGCGGCTGATACCACGAAGGACATGCGGTTCGTCATCGACGAACGCTACCCGGATCTTGTCCATCATGCCGGTTCCTCACTGGTAGTTTCGCCGCCGCCGTCAATCGGCAGACGGACGATGAAAACAGCCCCCTCGCCCTCCGTACCGGCGACATCGATGCTGCCGCCGTGTTTGACCGTGACCACGTCACGACAGATGGCCAACCCCTGTCCGGTCCCCTTGCCCACCGCCTTGGTGGTGAAGAATGGATCGAAGATGCGGTCGCGGATGGCCAGCGGCACGCCGGTGCCGTTATCGGCGACACGAATTTCCACCCACTCTCCATCCCGCCGGGTGGTGACGGCGATACGCCCCGGCTGGGGCTTTCCCGAGGCTTCGATGGCATGGGCGGCGTTGATGACGAGATTGAGAAACACCTGATTCATCTCACCGGCATGGCAGAGCACCGGCGGCAGGGCGGGATCGAAATCGCGTTCGACCTTGGCCACGTGCTTCCAGCCGTTACGCGATACCGTCAGCGTACTTTCTATCGCCCGATTGATGTCGGTCGAGGTCTTTGCCGTGGTGCCGGGATGGGAAAACTCCTTCATCGACAGCACGATCCGCGCGATCTGGCCGATCCCGTCCAGCGACTCCTGCACCGCCCCGGGCAATTCGGCGATGATGCGGTCAAGCTTGGAGCGGACCAGAGCTTCGTCGAACTCGGCGGCGGCGGCGGCCAGTTCGGGAGTGGTTGCCGCCCGTCCCGACAACATCCGCGCCGCCGCGATCCCCTGCCCCAGCTTCGGCAGGGCGGTTTCCACATAGCGCAGATTGTCGCCAATGTACTGAATCGGGGTGTTGATTTCGTGGGCGATGCCCGCCGCCAGTTGGCCGATGCTGGCCAGCCGCGAGGTCTGAAGCGCCTCGCGCTGGGCGTGCTTCAGCACGCTGATGTCGCGAAACGAGATGATGGTGCCGCGCCCGATATCGTCGTCGGCCAGCGGCGCCCGGGCGAATGCCACCGGAAGTGTCCGCCCCGACGCCAGCATGAATACAGCATCCTCGTCACTCGGCACCGCCCCATCCCCGGAGCCTTCGACCAGAGACAGAGCGCCACCCGGCCGGCGCAACTGCACCAGGGTATCGAGGGAGTTCCCCTCGATCTCGTCGGCGCCTCCCCACTCCAGCAGCCGCTTGGCCGAGGGATTGGCGAAGACGATCCGTCCCACGCGATCGACCACCACCACTCCCTCCACCAGACTGTCGGTGATACCTTTCATCCGCTCGCGCGACGCACGCAGCGCCGCCTCGGTTCGGGCACGCACCTCGACCTCGCGCCGCAGTTCGGCGGTCCGCTCGGCGACCTGGCGGGCCAGTTCCGCCTGCTGGTTGGCCAAAGCCCATTCGTATTGCAGACGCAAGGTGGCATCGCGAAACAGCAGCACCGCGCCGGTGACCTCGTCATTCTCGACCATCGGGCTGACGAAGTAATCGACGGCCAACTCGGCGCCACCGGCCAACCGGAACATCTGCCCCCGGCCGACGTCCGACTTGCCGCCGAGACAGGCCGCCATGATCGAGGAAGCCGCGTCGCCCTCGTCCTGCGACCCCAGAAACTCGCAAAGACAGACACCGATCATGTCGTCAATGTCGCGGCCGAGCATGGTCGCCGCCATGCGATTGGCAAAGGTCAGACAGCCGCGTTTGTCGAGCCCGACAATCCCCTCGCCCGCCGAACTGAGGATCAGCTCGTAACGGCGGCGCAAGGTATCGCGTTCCTCCTCGCGCAGTTTCAGCTCGGTGATGTCGGTGCGCACGGTGACCACGCCGCCTTCACGGGTGGGGAACTCGCGGCTTTGCAGCCAATGACCGTCGCGGGTCCGAACAAGGAAGATCTGGCCGTTGGCCACCAGATGGCGTTGTTGCCGGTCGATCAACCAACGCTCGAAGTGCTGGTCGCCGATCTCGAACACTTCCCTTGCATAGGCGTTGTGCAGAATCCGGCTGAACGATGGCCGCGCGGCAAGAAGCTCGTCGCTGATCGCCAGCGAGTGCTTGTAGCTGGTGTTGCAGATCACCAGCCTGTCGTCGGCGTCGTAGACCGCTATGGCGTCGACCAGGCTTTCTATGGCGTCCACCAATTGCTGCTGCGCCCGCTGCGCCCGTCTTTCCGCCTGAATTTCCCGGGTGATATCCACGCCGACGCCGCGATAGCCCTCGAAGGAGCCGTCCTTGTCGAAAACCGGTATGCCGCTGATCCTGACGGTGCGAAAATCCTTGCCTCCCGGTGGGCCGATATTGAATTCGACGTTGCGGAACGGTTGCCGCGCCGCGATATCGGCAAGGTGCGGCGTGGCGATCGCCGGCTTTTCGCCCAGGCCGATGTCCAACCAGCTGATGCCGAGAATGGCCGCCGGCTTGACCCCCAGCACGTTGGCGATGCGTTCGGAGGCGAAGGTCAGCCGATAGGCCGCATCGGTCTCCCAGAACCAATCGGAGGCGGAGCCGGCGAGATCGCGGAATCGCGCCTCGCTGTCGCGCAATTCCGCTTCGATCTCGGTGCGGCGCTGAATGGCCACCGTCAGGTCGCCGACACGTTCGCGCACCGCGCGGGACATGGCGTTGAACGCCATCCCCAGCCGGCCGATGTCGTCGGAACCCTCGGGAAGCTCGCCGGGGGCGTAATCACCGACCGCCACCGCCTTGCTGAAACGGATGATCCGGGAGAAATTGCGCGTAAGCCAAATGCCGATACCAGCCAGCAACGCCGCCGACAACAGTATCGCCGCCGCCGCGATGGTGACGCTTTGGATAAACTGGGTGTGAAGTGCCGCGACCAGTTGCTTCAAGTTCATGCCGAACTGGAAGGCCCCCAGAGCCTGGCCCTGCAAAACCACCTGCGCGCCCACGTCGTAACGGCTCTCCGCCCCCTCGGCCAGCGATAGCCGGGAACTGGCGGCGGGAAGCGGCGTCTCGCGCGGCCAACCGCTGATGGCGATCACCCGACCGCGGCTGTCGGTGACCGCAAGATAGTCCAGCACGTTCTCGGACCGGCTTTCGTCGAGAATCGCCTGCACCGTGGCATAGTCCCGCTGCGCCAGGGGAGTAACCAAGGCGGCATGCAGCACCGGAACAAGCTGGTTGGCATGAATCTGGGCCTGCTCGGCCATGCCGGAACGAAGAACGCGCAGACCGTTGGCGACCATCAACCCCAGCATCAGGGATTCGACACATACCGCGGCGACCAGCAGCCGGGTCCTGACCGAATGAAAGTTCAGCGGAATCGTCATTTCGGCGATGCCTTCAGCGCCGCTCTCACATCCCGGGCATAGGGGTCCATGGCCTCGATCTCACCCCGGGCAAAGCCACGATAGCCCCCCAGCCCGGTGGACTCGAAATAACGCGCTCCCGCCGGAGAGGCGGCGAACGCGTGCAGGCTGGACAGAATCTGGTCACGCCGCGCCACCATGGCGCCATTCAGCATGTAAACCCGCCCCAGCATGGGGGCGCTTTGCGCGAAAATGCGCAGCCCGGCCCGTGCATCGGGCGGCAGCCCCTGGAAATTGGCGGTGGACATGAAGCCGGCCACCGCCTCACCCGCCAGGATGATCTGAGCAACGCTGTCGGCGGCGCTGACAAACCGCTTGGTTACATCCCGGACGCCGTTTGTCTCCAACCAGTGGATACCCCACAGGCTCACCAAAGACGTCGGGCCGAGGGCAAGGACGGTGGCGCCCCGCAGTTCGGCGGCACGGCGAAGGGGAGAGTCCTTGGCCACCACGGCGACGGAGCGGAATTCCGCCGCGTAAGTCAATAGCGGCAGATAGCCGGCGTCAGTCTGAAGCAAGCGGGCCTGATGCCCGGTGGTAATGGCTATATCATATTCCCGATTGAGCGCGCGCCGTATGTATTCGCTGAAGTCGGGCGCCGTCTGAATCTCCACCGGCATGCCCAGATCGGCCTGCAATTTTTCCCGTAACGGCTGGTACATCTCCAGAATGACCCGCGCGCTGGTGTGTGGCGCCACGCCGATACGAAGCACCTGTTCCGCGGCGACGACGGGCGCGGCGAAGGCGCCAATGGCGGCCAGCAGTCCCAGAAACATCCTTCGGTTCATGGACACCTCCCTGGCGACGGATCATCCCTCGCCCTTGGCCGCGCCGACCCCACCGCTGCCGTCAATGGGCAGGCGAACGATAAAGACAGCCCCCTCGCCCTCGTCCCCGCCGACCTCGATACTGCCGCCATGCTTGACCGACACCACGTCGCGGCAAATGGCCAACCCCTGGCCGGTACCGCTGCCCACCGGCTTGGTGGTAAAGAACGGCTCGAAGATGCGTTCCCGGTTGGCCACCGGCACACCGTTGCCGCTGTCGCCAATGCGGATCTCGACCATTCGGCCGTCCCGGCCGGTGCTGACTACGATGCGCCCGGGCAACGGCTTGCCGGAAGCCTCGATGGCATAGGCGGCGTTCAGAATAAGGTTGAGAAAGACTTGGCCGATCTCTCCGGCATGACAGATCACCGGCGGCAAATCGGGGTCAAGGTTACGTTCGATGACGGCGAGATGCTTCCAGCTATTGCGAGAAACTGTCAGCGTACTCTCAACGGCATGATTGATATCAGAACTTGTCTTTGCGGTGGTTCCTGGATGCGAAAATTCCTTCATTGATAGCACAATGCGGCCGATCTGCGCTACCCCTTCGAGGGATTCGCCCACCGCCGCCGGCAGTTCGGACATGACGCGCGCCAGCCTTGTCCGTTCCAGCGTATCTTCGAATCGCGATGCCGCCGAGGCCAGTTCCGGGATGGCGGCGGCGCCGGCGGCCAACTCACGCGCCGACGACATCCCTTGATCCAGCTTGGGCAGGGCGGCCTCGATGTAACGCAGGTTGTCGCCGATATACTGGACCGGGGTATTGATCTCGTGGGCGATGCCGGCGGCGAGCTGGCCGATGCTGGCCAGCCGTGCCGACTGCATGACCTCGCGTTCCACTCGCTCCTTTTCCCGCAACGCCTCGACCATGCGATTGAAGGCGGTGGAAAATTCGCCAAGAAACTCCACCCTGTGGTTGAGGTTGCCGGCCGCAACCTCCTGAGTCTGCCAAGTGAGGTGCCTGAGGCTGGCCTGAAGCGATTTCAGGGAATCCAGCAGATGCATCCGCGGCGGAACGTCAAAATCAATGCGCCCGTTGGCCAGGGCCACCGAAAGCTCGCACAGGACGCTCAGATTGGCCATCAGCCCGTTGACCGCCTCGGCGACGGCCCGCACTTCGGCACCGACATCACCATCGGCAGCCACCGCCGTCGCCGGCCGCCCCTCGGCAAGAGCCGATACCCGCGACGCGATTTCGATCAGAATGGCACGTTCGGCGGCGGTCATTCTTCCCGCAGGTCCGGATTGACCTCGAAGCGACAGGTGCGATCGCCAGTCGCCCAGCAATCCACCTCGACCGCCGAGAAGTCTCGGCCGGTATAGACGTGGAAAATACCGGCAATGAAGCCCTCGTCGAAATCACAGACGGTGGTGCCGTAAACCGGCAGGCCGGAACAGTCGAGATCCTCGGAGACCGTCACCGTGAACGTCATGGTGTCGAGATCGGCCTTTTCGACCCGCAGGATGCCGATCTTTTGGGTTTTAAGAATATCCTGGAACCGCGCGACAAAGGCGGGAAAGTCCAGCGAGGCGTCAAGGACATTGCGGCAGAATTCCCGCCCGGCGATCCAACCGGCATCACGCAACACCGCCCGGGCGGTTTCCTCGCCAAAGCGCCGGACAATGGCTTCGCGCATGGTGTACTGGGCCAGACGATAGATGCTCACCGGCACTTCGCCGCCCAGGTTGGGACGGCCGACCCCCACGTCCCCCAGGTCTCTCCACGTGAAGTCGTAATCCTCGCCGAATGCCGGGCGCATCATGTCCTCCAAATCCTCACGTACCGCTGAAAGGCTATAGCCCGGATGGGATAGTTGCAATGCCGATGGCGACTAGGTCACGCCACATCCGCCGCCGACCCGGCCCCGGAGATACCGCCGGCCACGCTCCAGCATTCCCGGAGATGCGACCGAAGAAAGTCCACCACGCGAGAATCCAGCCGCCCGGCGGCGGTCATGTCCTCGACGATGGCCAGAACCTTTTCGGGCGCCAGCGAGCCCCGGTAGGGTCGGTTCTGCACCAGAGCCTGGACGATGTCGGCCACCGCGATGATGCGCGCCTCGATCGGCAATCCACCGGCGGCCAATTGGAACGGATAGCCATCGCCCGACAGCGTCTCGTGGTGAAAGGCCGCCCATAGCGCGATGGTGTTGTCCCCGAACAACCGGAACAGGATCTCGTAGGTATCGAAGGCATGACGCTTCATGGCCAACCGTTCGTGCGCGGTCAACGGACCGGGCTTGTCGAGAATGGCGTCGGGCACCCGAAGTTTGCCGAGGTCATGGAGATAGCCGGCGATTTCCATGTCGTCACAGATGGCCTCGTCCAGGCCCAGCCCCCGGCCGATGAAGCGGCCGAGCAGGGCCACCCGGGTGGAATGCTCGGCGGTGAACGGACTCTTGGCGTCGATGATGCGGGCGAACATGGCCGACAAGGATTTCAACTCGGCGAAACCAAGATCCATCGACTTGGCCCGCGCCGCCTGTTCGCGGATATGCAGTTCGAGCAGCTGCGGGTCCAGGCCGAACCAGAACGCCTCGCTCTGGCTCCGCTTTTCCAGCGCGTCCACCAGCTCGGGCTTGAACAGCAGACCGGCATATTTGCGCAGCGTCGCCAGGAATTGTTCCTTGCGCTCGAACGCATCGACCGGACCGAAGGTGGCACGCAGCACATCGAGACGATCGACCAGGAAAAGCAAATTGGCCACCTCGGCGATGGACTCGGCAACGCCATCGCGCACCATTTCGGCCCATCGGGTGTGATGGTAGAGAACGAACGGAGCCAGATGCGCCAGCAATGGAACGTCCCGGAGATGAGCGGCACCGCGCTCGCAATGACCCTGGGCATTGCTCCATTCCAGTTCGGTCACGAGGTGGCCATGCTCCTCGGTGGTCGAGACGCCGCAATCGTGCAGGAAGCCGGCGTAGAGCAGATCCTGCCGCCGGTCTTCGGACCACCCCAGTTCCTCCGCCACGCGCAACGCCATGATGCCGACACGCTTGCCGTGGAGGGCATCATCGACACCGACGAGATCCACCGCCGAGGACAGGGCATCCACCGCCCGGAACAGATTGATCTTGTATGACATGGCCCCTACCTCCCACCGGACCGCTCGGATGTCCACGGCAGGGCACAATCCTCGTCCCCCAGCAGCGGATCGGAAGCGGGCACGACTTCGGTTTGGCTGGACCGGTCGACGAATTCGCTCCAGCCGCAGGCCGGACAGTCGAACAGAATGCCCGCAGCCGCCCATGGGTCTTGGCCGGGACAGTCAAGCCGGAGCCCCATCGCTTCCGATTGCCGGCGACGGTCGGCGACGTCGCGCGCCTTGCGACATTCCTCGTGGCAGATATAGCTGCTGATGACGATGCCGTTCATGGCATCCTCCTCGATCATCCGCCGTGACGGCGAACACAAGAGTTTCAACAGCGACTATTGTCGGCCTATTCGCGGATTATCCCCATCCCCATTTGCAGGGGGGGAAAGGCCGAACTTGAACGGCGGTGGTCCTTGTGCCAGCCTAACGCCTCCGAGCAGGGGGAGGGGATTGGGTGACGACCGCCGGCCAAAGGCCCCGGATTCTGTTTATCGACGACGAAGCCGCCCTGCTCGAGGGACTGCGGCGGGCTTTGGAGTCCCTCGACCTCGACTGGGAGACTACTTTCGAGACCAGCCCGATCGCCGCGCTCGAACGGGCGCTGCACTGCCATTTCGACGTGATCGTCTGCGACCTGGGCATGCCCGACCTCGATGGCCTCAGCCTGCTGACCCGCCTGAAAAAGGCCGGTGTCCAGTCCCAGACCATCATTCTGACCGGCACCGGCGACATGACCTCGGCCATTGATGCCATCAATCGTGTCGGCGTCTTTCGCTATTACACCAAGCCTTGCCGGGCCGAACGGCTGGCCGAGGGCATCGCCGAGGCTCTCACCGCGGCGAGATCGCACGACGGCACGGCCAGCCTCGCCGCCGCCGCCCTTGACGCGCTGCCGTTTGCCACCTTCGCCGTCGATGCCGGTAACCGGCTGTTGTTCGTCAACCGCTCCGGCGCCGAGCTGCTTGCCGCCGGGGTAGTGGTATCGATCGATGGCACCGGCGCGCTGCGCGCCGCGAGCCAAGCCGACACGGTCACCCTCCACCGCGCCATCGCCGATGTCGCCGCCGGCGCCAAACCCTCGGTCATGGCCCTGAAGGCCCGCGACGACCGGCTGTTTTCCGCCCTGGTCGAACCGCCGGCGCCGGCCCGTCCCGGCGCCGCCGCCATCCTGTTCATCCGCGACCGGGACGCCGCCGACGTGCCCGGACCGGACGCATTACGCCAATTGTTCGGCCTCACCCCCACCGAGGCGAGGCTGGCGCACGCCCTGGTCAGCGGACTCGATGTCCGCGAGGCGGCCCAATCCCTGGGCGTGACGGTCAGTACCGCCCGCACCTACTTGCGCTATATCTTCCAGAAAACCGGCGTCAATCGTCAGTCCGAATTGACGCGGGTACTGGTCGGCAGCGTCGTCATGGCCTGAGCCGACTACCGCTCACTTGCCGCCGCTCGCCTGACGTCGCACCCGGATCGGCTCCTGAAGCCGGGTGGTGGCGTGGATATTCTGCAACCGCAGAAACAGCAAGTCGGTAATAGTCTCGCCCGCCGCCAGCACCAAACGGCCGTTTTCCAGCTTCAGATCGGTTTCCAGCCGGTCGCCGGCGCGAATGCCGGCGGCCGGGACATCGACGCGGATTTCCGCCCCCTGGCCCAGCGACTGGGAGGCGCCACCGAGCAGACAGGCGGCAGCAGCAGCCAGAACCGCCGGGTCGAAACGCCCCTGCTGTTGCTCCATCGCCGTCACGGCCTCGCGGGAGGGTGTCCCCGACCCGATCTCATCAAGTTGCAGCAACACATGGAGAATGCGCCCGGCGAGGGGAATGGCGGCGGCGCCTCGGACCCAGGTGGCCTGAAATTTTACCGCCTCGGCCACAGGCCCGAGACGCGGGACCTTGCCGATCAGCGCCGCGCCGACCTCGGGAATACGGCCGATCATCGCCTCTTCCATGGGAGACAGGCGCTGCCCGGCCTGATGGCGGGCAAGAATGTCGGGAGGCACGGCGATGGCGCCTAGATGAGCCAGCTCTGCCGCCATTTCGACCACCCAAGGCTTGTCCAGTTTCATGTGGCGGGCGATATCGCGCGCCCAGGCGCAGACGCCCCGGGACCGGCGGAAGGTGTCGGGAGCAACCAGCGCCAGAACGTCGGTCAACAAAGCCACGCTTCCCGCCAGGGTTTCTTCGAGAAGCTGGCGCTCGGCGGTGATCAGGCGGTGTTGGCGGACGGCCGCCTCGATCCCCTCGGCCAGCACCGCCGCCGGGGTCGGCTTGGCGAAAAACCGGAAGATGTTGCCGCGGTTGATGGCCTCGATCGCCGTCTTCTGATCGGAGTTGCCGGTGAGCATCATGCGCACCGTATCCGGCGTCAGTTCCGCCATGCGCCGAAGCACCTCGACACCATCCATGCCCGGCATGCGCATGTCGCACAGAACGGCGGCAAACATCCCCCGTTCGCGTACCTTGGCCAACGCGGCCTCGCCACTTCCGGCGGCGACGATATCGAAGCGTCCGCTAAGTTGGCGGACAAGACCCGCCAACAGGGTGGCGTCGTCGTCAACGATCAGAACGGGGGCAAGAGGTTCGGTCATGGCACGTTCTCCGCTGACAAGGGACGATAGGCGACGATGGGCAGGCGGACGAGGAAGCAGGCTCCAAGGCCGGGTTCCGACTCCACCGTGATGGTTCCGCCATGGCGCAAAACGATCGCTTTGGTGATCGCCAGTCCCTGGCCGGTTCCCTCGCCGGGCGGCTTGGTGGTGAAGAACAACTCGAACAATCGGTCGAGATTGGCTTTTGGGATCCCAATTCCGGTGTCCGCCACCGCCAGTTCGACGAAATCATCGACCACCCGGGTCTGAAGGTCAATGCGGCCGGGTTCGGAACTGCCCTTCTCGGCGATGGCGTGGGTGGCATTGACGATCAGGTTGACCAGGATCTGGTTGATCTCACCCTCGATGGCATCGAGCAGCGGCAGATCGGGGGCAAGATCGAGATTGACCTCGGCCACATACTTCCATTGATTGCGGGTGACGGTACTGGCCATCTCGACCGCGCGATTGAGATCGAACGGCTGTGGCGTCTTGGAACTGGGATAGGAAAACTCTCGAATCGCCTGGACGATGGCCGAGACCCGGCCGATCCCATCCAGCGCCTGATCGGCGGCAACCGGAAGCTCGTGGGCGGCAAAATCGTAATTGATCGCCTTAGCCCGCTCCGCCACCACCGCCCAGTCGCCCGAGTCGCTCGCCGCCCGCGCCTCCTTGACCACATCCAGCAGGCGGGGAAGCCACTCCTGGATGAATGACAGATTGTCGCTGATATATTGGGCGGGCGTGTTGATTTCATGTGCCACGCCCCCGGCCAGAGTGCCAAGAGATTCCAGGCGGCTTGCCTCGGCCATGCGCTCGATCATGGCGGCACGTTCGCGCTCGGCGGTACGGCGCTGGGTGATGTCCTGAAAGGTGATGACCCTGGGAACCTGGGCCGGGTCGGCGCAGGCGACTTCAGCCAGGGCGTGCAGTACACGCTCTCCGACGCGCAGTTCGACGTCTATTCCCGAACCTCCCGATACCGCCAGGAGATCAAGCAGTCCGGCACGTTCTTCGGGATCGACATTGGCAAATATCTCCGCCGAAGAGCCTTCCGTCCGGAGTGGATCGATACCGAGCATGGCCTGAGTCCCCTCGCCCAGCCGCCAGATACCCTCGGCGCTATCGCGTTCGATGAACCCCAGGCGGGCGATGCGGTGGGCCTCGCTCAGCCGCTGCTTGGTGCGAGCGACCTCGCGGGCGAACATGGCCGAGTTCTCGACCCGCTCAAGGCTATTCCCCTGATAATAGACCAGGAAAATCGTGGAAAGCAGCCCGGCAACCAAGGTTATCAGGGCATCGAGCGGCACCCTTCCCACCCGCGTGAACGCCTTTCCCGGCGTCGCCACGACCAACCAGCTCCGGCCGGCAACATCGAAAGAAACGGCCGAGTGCAACCCCGCCATCAGGTCTTCCGGAGAGCGCTGTGGGCCACGCGGATACAACTGGCGCTCTCGCACCGGTGACGAAAGATCGAACAGATGGACGTCGATCGCCGAGGCCGCCTGAATCGACTCGCCGAACACCACTGTCGCCGTCGATCTGAACATGACATCGGTGAACGAGGTGAGACGGGGCGATTGGCTCCGCTTCAGTTGGCCGCCGGACTCGGCGATCAGATCGCCGACACGAAACACGGCGGAAACATAGCCGCTCGGCACGACATCGGCCGGTTCCCCCCGGAAAACCGGAGCCAGCACCAGCACGCCGAACTGATTGCCGCCCTCCTGCACCAATGTGATCCGGGAAGTGGCTCGTGGCATACGCAGGCTGCGGGCCTGATCCAATGCCTGTCGCCGGACCGGATCGGAGGCCAGATCGAAGCCGACCGCCTTGGCATTCCCCACCAGCGGCTCGATATATAGAATCGGGACGAATTCATCCCGATTTCCCGGTAGAACCGTAGCCCCCGCCCCGTCCCGCTCGAAAATCGCAAAGCCGGGAAAGCCGTCGGCCCGAACCCGACGCTCGAAATCCTGGCGATCGGCCCCCGTCACCCTCGGATTCCAGGATAGTGCCTGGATGAAGCGATGGCCCGCCAGGGTCGGCGCCAGCATGCGCCGGAACTTATCGCGGTTGGTATCCCCCCGTTCGGTCACGGCGAAATGCCCGACCAGCAATCCGACACTGTCGAGGGCGTAGTCCAGATTGCTTTTGACCGCGGTAATCCGCTGCTCGGCCAACTCGTGGAAAAACGCCTCCTCCTTCGCCTTTTCCGAGTGCGACACGACCAAGAACAGGCCGACCGAGGCCATCAGCCCCAATATAATCAGGGGTGACAGCCGCCATCCCCGCCGACGGAACCATGGCCCGGCTTTAGGAACCGAAGGCTCGGACGACGGCGGATCGGCCGACGCGGTCTGTTGCGAGATAAAGCGGCCGTAGCGGCGGTCACTCCTGAGAATATGGTTGCATAGCCAATCCCCGATGAAGTCGAGCGCCTTGAGATCGACGCTATCGGTATCGCCGCCATCGAGGGCGGCAACCAGCCCCCCCAGACGGGCAAGCAATCGCCGATGCTCGCGAGCATGGCCCCGAAGCCGAGGATAGCGCCACCGTTCCAGCACCGCTTCCTCGCGGCGGAAATGGTCCTCCATGGCGGAATAGGCACGCAGCAGCGCGCCGTGAACAACGTCCCTCCCGGCCTTCTCCGCAACCACGCGCCACAGGGCATTCAGTTCGGCAATCAGGCCCCGGTGATCATCGTCCAGGGACTCCACCTGAACGCTGAACTGGGTTTCCCATTGGAGAAGTGGCATCGACCCTCGTCATTCCGGAAGACGGCGAGGCCAACATTCCAGCGCCGTTTTGACATACTGTAGCGCTATATCGTTGGATGTAATATCCCCATTTGGGGACGGGTCGTCGTCGCCACCGGCCTCAGGTCAGCGCCGCCACCAGCAGCGGCAAGCCGAGATAGGCCAGGATGGTCGAGACCAGGACCATGCCGGCCACCTCTTCCGGCTGATTATCGTACATGGCGGCGAACAGGTAATTGAACACCGCCACCGGCATGGCGCTTTCCACGATAACGACGCCGCGATGAACGCCGTCGAGGCCGAGAACGGTGGCAACGGCCCATCCGCCCGCCGTTCCCATGGCGAGGCGGGCCACCGACATGACGAAGGCGCGACCAAAGCTGGCAGCCCTTAGATCCGCCAGGGCGACGCCCAGGGCCATCAGCATCAGCGGCACGGTCAGACCGCCCGCCAGCGATGCGGTATTCGCGATCCATCGGGGGATTGCGACGTCGAAGCCCCCCAGCAGCAGCGCCAACACCACCGCATAGATGAACGGCACCTTCAACGCCATGCCCAATTGGAACCGCCCAGCGGCGATGGCCGGACCAAGAGTGAACTGACCGATGGACGTCACCGCGAAAAATATCATGGCCAGCGCCAGCCCACGCTCGCCAAATGCGAACAGGCACACCGGCAATCCCAGATTGCCGATATTGGGAAACGTCAGCGACGGCAAATAAACCCGCAAAGGCATACCGGCGGCACGCAATCCGATGGTCGCCACCAGGGCGAACAGAGCCAGGCAGGATAGGGTCGCCCCGACCATCACCCCAACCTCACCGAACGGAACCCGGGTGGTGGTGAAGGTGGAGAACACCAGGCACGGCGCCCCAATCAGCGTCACCAGATTGGTTACCAGCACCTGATCGAAGGGATAGCGCCGTTTCCTCCAGACGAATCCCGCCGCCGAGATCAGGAATACCGGAGCGATGACGGCGGCCAGGCTGGCGACAAGGTCCATGGAGAAACGTTCCTAAGTGATCACGGCGGGGTTTATACACTTTCCGCCGCGCCGCCAACCCGCATTCCGTAGCGGCCACCGACATGCCCGAATCGGCGGCCCGCCCCAAAGGAACGACATCCCTATGGATGCGACGCTCTCCCGCGCCAGCCATAGTATAGTGTACTCGCCTGTCCGTTGTGGCTATCGGCATCCCCCCACGACACAGCCTCAAGGGATCATGTCCGAGGCGCAGGAGTGCGTCGCGCCAACCCGCCGAACCCGCAGCATCATGGGAGGTCTACCATGTTGCAAGAAATCCGCCAACTCACCGCGATCCTGCAAGCCGAAGTCGAGGGGCGCGATATCGATCGCCAGCAGGCGCGATATCTTGCCCGGGTGGTGGCAACGCGCTTTCCCGCGTGCGCCCAAAGCATGTGGCGGGTGGTCGCGCGGATGTCGGACGAGAATGGCGTCACCCCGTCCATCCTGTCGGCCAACGAGCCCCGAACCGATCCGCCATTGATGCATTGCTGACCACGGACCGACAGACGACCGTACCGCCGCCGCCGACAAAGGCAGGTGTCGGTCCGCAGTTTAGATGGCGGTGGAGAGGGGGCGACCAGGTCGGCAACGCATCATAGATGGCGGTCCTGCGGTATTATATGTGGCGGTGACCAGAAATTTAGGTGCTGTAGCTGGCGGTGCATTCTGGGCTGGGGGCGTTGAAGGGTTGTCGGCTGCCGATAGAGGTATGCCTGTCGGCCGAGATGTATTGGCATAACACATAAAATGTGTTGCGATTTTCTGCGCCACTCATTTAATGTGTGCGAATGGAAAACCGCGATCATACTCCTCCTCCCTATGTAGATCTTGCCAAGAAGATCATCTGCGGGCGAACTGCTCGGGGGCTGACACAGACAGGTCTCGCCGCGGCGCTGGGCTTTAGGCAACAGACTATCAGTCGGTGGGAGGCTGGGACGCATCGTCCAAAGTCCGACGAGATGGGTGCCCTGGCCAAGCTCATCGGCGAAGATGTTGCAGATCTGATGCGGCTGGCCGGCTATGGTGGCGTCGCGCGCGGGTCTTTGCCCATGTTCCCCGTAGATGCACTTGAGCCGGCTTCGTTCGAGCATTTTGTGGCCGATGTGGTCGAGGCATTAGAGCGTGGGGCCGAGGCCCGGGTACAGGGCGGTCGTGGCCATGATCAGGCTGGGACGGATATCATCGCAACACTCCCTGACGGAACGCGATGGAGTCTCCAGTGCAAGCGGGTCGAACAGTTCGGGCCGGCGAAGGCGATGAAGGCTATCGCTGATCATGAGGTTGTCGCCGATCGAAAGTTTCTGGTACTCAGTCGGACGGCGCCTCCCGATTTGGTAAAAAAGGTGGAGGCTCATGAAGGCTGGACCCTGTGGGACCAGCAGGACCTGACGCGAGTAATCCGCTCCCTTGCCGTGGTGAAGCAGGAACGTTTGGTCGATATCTATTTTCCCGGCCAGCGCATGGCATTGCTCGGCCGGCATGAGCCGGGGCCGTGGCGCACGGACGAAGAGTATTTCAGGCCTTTTGAAGGCAGGCAGGGCGCTATCAGTCATGACTGGGCCTTGGTTGGTCGCCAGGAGGAAATTGCCTCCCTTCTCGCGGCTCTGGCGGACGACGACACGCGGGTTTCCCTGCTGGTGGGGGCGGCGGGGATGGGCAAGACCCGCCTGCTCAAGGAGGTTATCGGCCAGTATCGGGCCGAGCATCCCGAGGCGGATATCCATTTTCTCGCTTCGTCGCAGGACCCCACCGCTGCCAGCCTTGCCGATCTGGGGCCGGCATCAAAGCTTTTGGTGGTGGATGATGCCCATGATCGTGATGGCTTGCCCTTAGTCATTGAACATGTCCTGAGAGATGGCAATGCCCGCCTGCTGATCGCGACACGCCGCTATGCCGAGCAGCGCATCCTCATTGAACTCTCTCGCTACAACATCACTGAGCCTCACTGCGTGGCCCTGGAGCGCTTGACCAAACCGGTGCTGCGCGAATTGGTGGTTCAGGTTCTAGAGGCGTTCGGCGGCCATCCGGAGTGGGCGGATGCGGTTCTGTCGGTGGCGTCCAACAATCCTCTGGTCGCCGCCATGGCCACTCGTGTTGTCGCCCGCGATGGGAGGATTCCTGATCTGGCCGTTCGCGAGGGGGAGTTGCAACGGATTATTCTGTCGCGATTCGCGGATGACATCATCGGGCATATCGGGGCACAGCGTGATGCCGACATGCTCGGCAAGGTCCTTGACGTGCTGGCGCTGATCCAGCCCTTTCACATCGATGATCGGCGAGTCGCGGAACTGGTTGCTGTCGCCTGCCCCGGTATTGCCGCCACCGACGTCACCCGCGCCCTCAAGCTGTTTGTCGATGGTGGGGTGATCTACAAACGGGGGCAGTTGTATCGGTTGATGCCCGACCTGTTGGGCGATTTTCTCATCGACCGGAGTTGCATCGGTGCGGACAAGCGGCTGACGTTATTTGCCATACAGATTGCCGATGCGGTCGAGGGTGATCGCCTTACCCAGATTTTGGTCAATCTCGGGCGGATGGACTGGCGACGTGCTGAGGGGGATCCGTCCAACAGTGACCTGCTAGATCCCATTTGGCAGAAATTGTCTCTCAGCGAAGATCCTTATGATCGGCGGATCGCGGCCATCCGGGCCGTTGCCTATTATCAGCCACGTCAGGCTTTGGATTTCATCCAGGCTCGGGTCGAGCGCGGTACTATTCCGCGCGAGGTCGGCGATATTCTAAAGCAGGTTGCCTACACGCCCGAATATCGAACTGACGCGCTGCGACTGCTTTGGGACCTGGGCCGGGATGACAAAAGTGCTCTGAATTCCAATACCGATCATCCTATCCGGGTGTTGGCTGAATTGGTCAGCTATGAACGGAATAAGCAGCTTGCCATCAATAGGGAGGTGGCCGATTTCGGCCTTTCCTTGCTGGATCAGCCGGATGCCTGGACAGGCCGCTATACCCCTTTTGACATTCTTGAGCCTCTGCTGAAAGGCGAAGGCACTGAAACTGGATCGGACGGCAGGTCCTTCACCATCGGCTCATTTTTGGTCGATTATGACCAGGTAGCGCATCTACGTGCCCTAGTGATTGACCGGACTCTTGGTTTGCTCGCTGATGAAAGGCCTCGGATTGCTTACCTGGCTGCTATATTTCTGAGTCATGCCTTACGTGGACCTATGGGGTTGATGGGAAATTCTCCCGATCAGGAAACCCTGAAGCGCTATGATGTGGAATTCGGTCGCACGATTACCTGTATAGGTGAATTTATCGCGGAAGGGCGGTTGGCGCCAACCACAGTGATCGGATTGGTTCGTTCTCTGGACTGGTACGCGGATTATCATGATGGGGCGCTTGGCGATCAGGTCCGCGCGATCTTCAGCGCTCTTCCATCTGATCTCGAATTCCGCTCTCGCGCTGCGCTAGTCGATGAGGCCGGGTGGGATTTCGTCGGGCAGGTTCGATATTCCGACTGGGACAAGGATCGAGGTCATGAACTCCAGTGGTTGAGTGGGTTGGCAGAGGAGATCCTGGCAGCCTATCCGGACCGCCGAGTTCTTTGCAGCTATCTTCTTAGGTTGCGCGGAAATGCCGAGGCCGCCGGCATATCGGTAAGGTCTAGTGGTCGGTTGCTGGATGCGTTGATTGCATTCGATCCAGCCATTGGTCGCGTGATTATCGAATGCTCTCTGGCCGAGGCTGATACCCAATTGCGGGAATATTTGGGGCTGGCCGTTGGGGCGCTGTTGGAGGCCTCAGCGGAAGAGGCTTGGCCCCTGATATCCCGAATGATTGTCTCTCCCGAGCCTCAGATCCGTACCGGCGGGGCAAAGGCATTGTTCGCGTTGCGGCGGCTGAAGGTTCCTGCTGATATCGATCTGTTACGTCAAGTGCTGAGCTCCGACGATCCGCACGTGGTGGCCATCGGCATTACTGTCCTGAAATGCTGGGACGGATTGGGTGAGGAAAACACCATTAAGTTGGCATTGGCTATTCCGCTTGATCGCATGTCGTACCTATTGGAAGACGTCTGTTCTCTGTTTTGTCATCCTCGGCAAGACAAACTGGATCTCTTGTCTAATGTTGAGGTTCAGGACCTTCTGGGCCGAATGGTAGGGGTGTCGCGTGTCGATGGCTATTGGGTTCGAGAGGCGCTGAAGGGGCTGTCTCGACGCTTCGGTCTTCTGGTGTCGAAATTTCTGCTTTCCCGCGTTGCTCTGGCCCTTGGTGGAGAGATGCCTAAGGACTTCAGGGCAGTTGGTTATGCTCATTCCGAGCGCCATCTTGGGCTAGAAGAATCGCCGGAGATCGGGGAAATCCTAGGCCACATCTGGCAGTGGCTGGGGGGCTATGATGCTAACGACGCAGTTGTCCGTTATTGGGTTGGCCAATCTCTTGCTGCGATGGTACGGCTTGATAGCCCTCCCGTGACGGCATTCCTGACGTCGCGGCTTGAATTCGCTGCCAGTACAGATCTGCGCTGGATCGGCGGGATTCTCGGCCATGCCAACCATCGTTTCGTATTCGAGCAAAGCCCGTTCGTCCTGCGTTATCTTGAACGTTGCCAAGCTGTTGATGGTGAATTGCTCCGCTTTGCCACACGCGAAATATTTGGGGCTTCGGTATCCGGTATGTGGTCAAGCACGCCCGGTCAGCCAGCGCAGCGCGACCTTGATGCGAGGGACGGCGCTGAATCCATACTCAAGGGGCTTTCGCGTCTGTCTCCGGCCTATAAACTCTATAATGACCTTCTGGAACACGCGAAGCGGAGAATCAAGGAGGCGTTCGCCGAGGCCGAAGCGTGGGAGGCGGAGGAATGACCTCTACACGCGCTCGTGAGCGACTTCGGCAGGAGAAGGAGGTTTTTGAACTGACGAAGCTGCATGCTGCTCGCTGGTTCACCCTTCGCCTTACGATGGGGTACGCGGTTATCGGCTTACTTGCTCTGATTGCCCTGGTGGCCGGCTACGTGGTGCTACACCCCAACGGCTATTCACCTTCAACGATCACGGTTGCCGCGACTGCTTTGCTGGCCGATATGCTCGGTCTGGGCATCAGCATCTTCAAGGTGGTTCTTTCGCATGCCAGCACGGTCCAATTGATGCCAAGTACTGGGGGCAAGGGGATTGAGGGGGCTTGACACGCTCAGGAGCGACTCGTCTCCTTTGTCTGTTTGGGGGGCGGTGCTGAAAGGCGTGAGCACGATGTCGCGATGAAGCGACTGCATTCTGCCTCCGTGAGGGACTCGACAAGGCGCTTTTGCGCCTCCAAGAGGACTCGTTCGACGGTGGCTTGCTTTGAAATCCCATAGTAACTGGCAAGCCGCTTCAGAGCGGCTGCTGCTGATGTCGAAACAACGACCTCCAGTCGCGTGGCGCTGCCGCTTCTTATGTGTCGGTTCTTGAAATTGGCCTGACGTCGTGCTCCGCTCAATAGGTTTCTCCGCCGTTACCCGGTAACGCCTCTATCGTAATAACAACGTGTTAGAGTCTGTCCGGGTTAGGCGGAATCGGATTTTGGATTCCCCTTGTGCCAAGAATGTGATTCAAACTGCTGGCTGGATAGGAGGCCAGCGGGGATGGCACGACCTCTGTCACAAGATCTCCGGCAACGGATAGCGGCCGC
>CAIUSV010000077.1 GCA_903901915.1 uncultured Rhodospirillaceae bacterium
GATTACGAACCCGACGCCGCCTGCGCATCCCTTCCTGTCTCTTCACTTGTCTAACAGCAGAGAGCCTTACCTCTCGTCCCCCACCGTAGCGGGGAGGCCGGTTTCTATACCGACCAAAACACCCAGTCAATACCTTTTTTTCCGGGCCACCCCCGGCTCGATGCCGGTCTTCCGAAAAACCACCACCCAGGGCCCTTGGTGCAGGACCTCGATGATACGCCGGCTCTCGGGGCGGACAGAGATACTAGCCTGTACCGTCGCTCGGGGCAACCTCGTATTGTCGCTCATGGAGGCCTGATCGAAGATTGCCTGAAAGGATCGGGCCAAGTCCCTATTGCCGACGGGCGGATGCGCTCCATAATCTAAGTTACGGCATTGGGGGGCGGGGCACATCATGGCGGCAAAGTCGCGCAGCGAGATTATCGGGGATATTGAAGACTGCATCGGCCGCAACGGCGGCAATTTCGGAGAATGGTACGTCGGCTTCACCGGCGCCCCCAAACTCAAGCTGTTCAACCAGCACAAGCTGAAGGACAAGGGCGACGCCTGGATCTCGCGCTTGGCCAAGGACGAATACGAGGCCCACGAGGTCGCCGAGTATTTCCGCACCACCCGACGCACCAAGGGGCCGGGCGGACAACCCGCGGACAACGACATGTACGTTTACGCCTACAAGCTGAAGCCGCACACCAAGCCGTAGCGACGGGTGCAGAATTCCTTAATGCTGCGGCCATCCCCCTTGCCCTCCCCTCCCCCGGCGGGTCTATGCTGCCCGCCTCACCGAGCCCGGAGGCCCCATGGAAGCGCGCCAGAGCAACCGTTCCACCGCCGAACGAGACGTCGACTCGGTTTTGCACCCCTACACCAATCTGATTCGTCACCGCGAGGTCGGGCCGCTGGTGATCACCCATGGCCAGGGGGTCAAGGTGTTCGACGATCAGGGCAAGGACTATATCGAAGGGCTGGCGGGGCTGTGGTGCACGTCTTTGGGTTGGGGCGAGGAACGGCTGGTCGAGGCCGCCACCCGGCAGATGCGCAAGCTGCCGTTCTACCACCTGTTCAGCCACAAAACCCACGATCCGGCGGTAAGCCTGTGCGAACGGCTGCTGTCCATGGCGCCGTCGTCCATGTCAAAGGTGTTTCTGGCCGGCTCGGGGTCCGAGGCCAACGATACCGCCATCAAGCTGATCAGCTACCGCGCCAACGCACTGGGCAATCCGAGTAAGACCAGGATCATCGCCCGCGACAGGGCCTATCACGGCGTCACCGTCGCGACCTCGGCGCTGACCGGCCTGCCCAACAACCATCGCTCTTTCGGCCTGGCCACGGACGGCGTTCTGCGCGCCGGCTGCCCCCATCATTATCGCTTTGGCCTTCCGGGCGAGAGCGAGGAGGAGTTCTCCACCCGGCTGGCCGCCGAGCTGGAGGCGCAGATTCTGGCCGAGGGAGCCGAGACCATCGCCGCCTTCTTCGCCGAACCGGTTATGGGTGCCGGCGGCGTCATCGTTCCTCCCGCCGGCTACTTTCCGAAGATTCAGGCGGTGCTGGACAAATACGACATCTTGCTGGTGGTCGACGAGGTGATCTGCGGCTTCGGCCGCACCGGCAACATGTTCGGGTCGGAAACCTTTGGCATCCGCCCCGACATGATGACCGTGGCCAAGGGCCTGTCGTCGGGCTATCTGCCGATTTCGGCACTTCTGGTAAATGAGCGGGTTTACGCCCCCGTCGCCGAGGAATCCGGACGCATCGGCGTCTTCGGTCACGGCTACACCTATGGCGGCCACCCGGTATCGGCAGCGGTGGCGCTCGAAACCCTGGAGATTTATGCCGAACGCGACATCCTGGGGCACGTCCGCACGGTCGGACCGGTGTTGCAGGCGGGCCTTGCCGCCTTTGCCGACCACCCGTTGGTGGGTGAGGTTCGCGGCGTCGGTCTGATCGGCGCCATTGAATTGGTGGCCGACAAGGCGGCGAAGACGCCCTTCAGTCCGCCGGGGGCCGTCGGCGCGGCGGTGGTCGCAAAGGCGCAGCAGCACGGCGTCATCCTGCGCGCCATGGGCGATGCCGTCGCTTTTTCACCCCCCCTGGTGATCTCGGCCGACGAAATCGCCGAAATGCTGCGCCGCTTCGGCCTGGCCCTCGACGAAGCTCACCGCGAGCTGGCGCGATCCGGAGCCTGAAGCAATCGGAACTCGCATTACAGCTTGTACACTTGCGCGACCGCTTTTCGTTCCACTAGGATGCCGCAGCTCACGGCGCCCATCACCAGGATTCAGGCGGCCTTGAGGCGACAGGGAGGCCCCGAATGGATTACCAGCATTACTTCGCCAAGCGTATCGCCGAGCTGAAAAGCGAAGGACGATACCGGGTGTTTGCCGATCTCGAACGCCAGCGCGGCCGTTTTCCCGTCGCGTTGAACTATCGCGACGGCAAGACCCACGAAGTGGTGGTGTGGTGCTCCAACGATTATCTCGGCATGGGCCAGCATCCCGACGTGATCGCCGCCGCCCACGAGGCCTTGGATCGCTGCGGCGCCGGCGCCGGCGGAACCCGCAACATTTCCGGCACCAATCATTACCATGTGCTGCTGGAAGAGGAACTGGCCAGCTTCAACGCCAAGGAAGCGGCGCTGCTATTCACCTCGGGCTATGTCGCCAATCAGACCACGCTGTCCACCCTTGGCGCCGCCATTCCCGGCTGCGTGGTGTTCTCGGACGAGCTCAATCACAACTCGATGATCGAGGGCATCCGCCATGGCCGCTCGACCAAGCATGTCTTCCGCCACAACGACCCCGAGAACCTGGACCAGTTGCTGTCGGCCTATCCGCGCGAGACGCCTAAGCTGGTGGCGTTCGAGTCGGTCTATTCCATGGATGGCGACATCGCCCCCCTGGCGGAACTGTGCGACGTGGCCGAGGCCCACAACGCCATGACCTACCTCGATGAGGTCCACGCCGTCGGCATGTACGGCGCCGAAGGATCGGGCGTCGCCGAGCGCGACGGTCTGCGTGACCGCATCACCATTATTCAGGGCACCCTGGCCAAGGCCATCGGCGTGGTCGGCGGCTATATCGCCGCCAGCGCATCCTGCGTCGATTTCGTCCGCAGCTTCGGCCCTGGCTTCATCTTCTCGTCATCGGTGCCGCCGGCGGTGGCCGCCGCCGCCCTGGCCAGCATCCGCTTCCTGCGCGCCCATCCCGAGATGCGCGCACGGCACCAGGAGCGCGCGGCCACCTGCAAGCGCCGCCTTTCGGAAAAAGGCATTCCGGTGCTGCCATCGGTCAGCCATATCGTGCCGGTGATGGTGGGCAACGCCGCGCAGTGCAAGCAGGCCAGCGACATTCTGCTGACCGAGTTCGGCATCTATGTCCAGCCGATCAATTATCCGACGGTGCCGGTCGGGACGGAGCGCCTGCGCATCACCCCGACGCCGCTACACGACGACACCATGATGGACCACCTGGTCACAGCCTTCTGCGCGGTCTGGGACAGGCTGGAGTTGCCCAAGGCCCACCCGGCCAAGGCGGCGGAATAGAACTCCGCCGCACGTCTCGGCGACGTTACCGGTCCGTCGCCGGGTTGCGGGGAAGCGAATCCGCGTCACAATGAAAAGCTGCCGTCATTCCTCATGTTGTCGGAAACCAGATCGATAACACCTTTGTGTTTGTTCATCTGATCGACATAGGCGTGATCGGTAATGGCGATATGGCTCAGCAGCCACTCCTGTAAGAACACCGATACCCCGGCGATACTGACCATGGATGGGCATTGGCGATAAAGCTTGTTAAGCGTATCGACAACGCAGGAAAACTCCCGGTGGCAGTTTCGGTGAGGCTTGATCTGTTGATAATTGCCAATCATCATCAACGCCTCCTCCCGCGTAAAATGATTCTCGGCATATTCGCCCAGAGCCTCGATCGCCGCGCCAAGGTGATCTGACGACGCCCCATTTTTCGCCATTTGAGAGAATGTATTGATAAGCATGACCAGGAATTTATGGTCGTCATCAATCGCGGCGATACCCGTGTTGAGGTCATCAGTCCAACTGATCATAGCGGATACATCTTTAACAACATTGAAAAACAACTTAGCGCATACTTCATGACATCGTCACGAACAGACTAGACAATCGCCCCTAGATTATTCAGCAGGTTCGTCGAGGCGGCATCCACAAGTTCCCTGTGCAGCCGCATCTGCGCAACATATGCGTGATCGGTAACCGCAATATGGTGTTGCAGCCAGTCTTCAAGAAATCCGATGACGCCGTCAATACTAACCATCTGCCTCGCCCGATAGCCGGGTCGTCATGTTCATGACGAACCGGCGTCTTTCCGATCGGAAAGATCTGGCGGCAGTGGATTCGAAGGGGGTCCCCGAAGGGAAGA
The DNA here is from genome assembly GCA_903901915.1 of uncultured Rhodospirillaceae bacterium. Taxonomy (GTDB): domain Bacteria; phylum Pseudomonadota; class Alphaproteobacteria; order Rhodospirillales; family Magnetospirillaceae; genus Phaeospirillum. The sequence goes on from CAIUSV010000077.1 coordinate 4,389, forward strand.
CGTGAGGCTCAGCCGCCCGGCATTACAGCCGGTGATACTGCTTGAACCACTCGATGAAGCGGGGAATGCCGACGCTGATGGGAGTTGTCGGCGCGAACCCGACATCGCGCTGAATCGCCGAGATGTCGGCGGCCGTCTCTTTGACGTCGCCGGGCTGCATCGGCTCGAACTGGTAGACCGCCTTGCGGCCCAGCGCCGTTTCGACCTGACCGATGAAATCCATCAGTTGTTCCGACCGGTTGTTGCCGATGTTGTACAGCCGATAGGGCGGAACCTCGCCGTTGTCCGGCGGCGGATTATCGAGCACGCCGACCACACCGGAAACAATATCGTCGATGTAGGTAAAGTCGCGGCGCATGTCGCCGTTGTTGAACACCTTGATCGGCTCGCCGGCGATGATGGCGGTGGCGAACAGGTAGGCCGCCATGTCGGGGCGCCCCCACGGACCGTACACGGTGAAGAAGCGCAGGCCGGTGGTGGGCACCCGGAACAGGTGGCTGTAAGAATGGCTGATCAGTTCGCCCGCCCGCTTGGTAGCGGCGTACAGCGAGATCGGGTTGTCCACCCGGTCATCCACCGAGAACGGCAGCTTGGTATTGGACCCATAAACCGACGACGAACTGGCATAGACGAAATGCCGGCACTTGCCCGAATGGCGAGCCAGCTCAAGCATGACCAGATGGCCTTCGATGTTGGCCCTAGTGTAATCATGCGGTGCCGTCAACGAATGCCGCACCCCGGCCTGGGCCGCCAGATTGACGTAGGCGGTGACGTCGGAGTTGGCCTTGGCGACCTCGGCCATGGCGGCCCGGTCGGCGATGTCGGCCCTGACAAAAGTAAAGCCGGTATGCTTGGCAAGCTGCGCCAGCCGCAACTCCTTGAGGGCGACGTCGTAATAGGGATTGAGGTTATCCACGCCCACCACTCGCTCACCCCGTGCCAGCAGGCGCTGGCAGGTGTGAAAGCCGATGAATCCGGCGGCGCCGGTAACGAGCACGGTCATAACCACGAGCCTCATTTTTCAAGCCGGTCCCATATAACTTGATCGGCGCCGGAAATCATCCCCTCTCTTTCGGTTCCGTTCAGCAATTTCCTTACCGCCACCGCCCGTTATCGTTGCACTCCTTGCTATTTCGATGCGGCGCCTTCCCCGCGATACCACCCGTCACCACCTTGTGAAACAATGGGATCGGGAGGGATTGCCATGACCGTCGCCGTATCCGTCACGCTTGACGACAAGTATCTACGGGACCATGGACGGGTTTATCTGTCCGGCATCCAGGCGCTTGTCAGACTGCCCATGCTGCAACATCTGCGTGACCAGGCGGCCGGCCTTGATACCGGCGGCTTCGTCTCGGGCTATCGCGGCTCGCCCCTGGGCGGCCTCGACAAGGAGTTGTGGCGGGCCGAACCATTTCTGGCGCGGCACGCCATCCGTTTCCAGCCCGGCCTTAACGAGGATCTTGCCGCCACCGCCGTCTGGGGAACCCAGCAGATCGGGCTGTTTCCGGCGCCGGCCAAGGACGGCGTCTTCGCCATGTGGTACGGCAAGGGTCCGGGAGCCGATCGCAGCATCGACGTCTTCAAGCACGCCAATTCCGCCGGCACCGCCCCCCATGGCGGCGTTCTGGTGCTGGCCGGCGACGATCACGGCGCCAAGTCATCCACGCTCGCCCATCAGAGCGAACATGTGTTCATGGCGGCCCAGATTCCGGTGCTCAATCCCGCCGGGGTTCAGGAACTGATCGATTACGGGCTGTTCGGCTGGGCGCTGTCGCGCTTTTCCGGATTGTGGGTGGCGATGAAGGCGATTTCCGAGACGGTGGAAAGCTCGGCCTCGATCGCCATTGATCCCCGACAACGGGTCTTCGTCATCCCCGAGGATTTCGCCATGCCCGAGGGCGGATTGTCGATCCGCTGGCCCGATCGCTTCCTCGACCAGGAAATGCGGCTGATGCGCGACCGCATTCCGGCAGCGCTGGCTTTCGCCCGGGCCAACCGCATCGACCGCGTGGTGATCGACGCGCCGTCACCCCGCTTCGGCATCGTCACCACCGGCAAGTCGTATCTGGACGTGATGCAGGCGTTGACCGACCTCGGCATCGATGACCACCATGCCGCCGAAATCGGCATCCGCCTCTACAAGGTCGGCATGACCTGGCCGTTGGAGCCCACCGGCATCCGCGCCTTCGCCGAGGGGCTGGACGAAATCCTGGTGGTCGAGGAAAAGCGCGCCGTCATCGAGGAGCAGCTCAAGGCCCAACTTTACAACTGGCGGGACGACGTGCGGCCGCGGGTGGTGGGCGAATTCGACGAGGCCGGAGCTTGGATACTGCCGTCAGCCGGCGAGTTGACTCCGGCCATGATCGCCCGCGTCATCGCGGCGCGCATCGGCCGCTTCTACACCAGCCTGCGGATAAGGGAACGGCTCGACTGGCTGGACGCCAAGGAACGCGACCTGGCCGCGGTACCTCAGGGCTTCAGCCGCATCCCCTATTTCTGCGCCGGCTGTCCTCACAACACCTCCACCACCATCCCCGACGGCAGCCAGGCCATGGCGGGGATCGGCTGTCATTTCATGGTAACGTGGATGGACCGCGACACCCTGACCTTCACCCACATGGGCGGCGAAGGCGCCACCTGGATCGGCCAGTCGCCCTTCACCGGGCGTCGCCACATGTTCCAGAACCTGGGCGACGGCACCTATACCCATTCCGGCTCGCTGGCGATCCGGGCGGCATTGGCCGCCAAGGTCAACATCACCTACAAGATTCTGTTCAACGATGCCGTCGCCATGACCGGCGGGCAGCCCGCCGAGGGCGGCCTGTCGGTGGCCGCCATCGCCGCCCAGGTCCGGGCCGAGGGTGTACGCCGCATCGCGGTGATCGGCGACCGGACCGACGCGTACCCCGCCGATGCCGGCTTTCCCTCGGGGGTCAGTTTTCATCACCGCGACGGGCTGGATGCGCTCCAGCGCGAGTTGCGCGACTGTCCCGGCGTGTCGGTGCTGATCTACGACCAGACCTGCGCCGCCGAGAAGCGGCGGCGACGCAAGCGCGGCCTGATGCCCGACCCACCCGAGCGAGTGTTCATCAACGAGCGGGTATGCGAGGGCTGTGGCGATTGCGGCGTCAAGTCCAATTGCGTCGCGGTGGTACCGGTGGAAACCGAGTGGGGCCGCAAACGCGCCATCGACCAGTCGTCGTGCAACAAGGACTTCTCGTGCATCAAGGGCTTCTGCCCCAGCTTCGTCTCGGTGGTGGGGGCCCGCCCGCGTCATAACCCCGGAATCGGCGAAACGTCGTCCGTTCCTCTGCCCGCGCCCGATTTGCCCGCCGCCGCCGAGCCGTACGGCATCATCGTCACCGGCATCGGCGGCACCGGCGTGGTCACGGTGGCCGAGGTGCTGGGCATGGCCGCCCATCTGGAGGGCAAGGGCGTCACCTCGCTGGACCAGACCGGGCTGGCACAGAAGAACGGCGCCGTAACCAGCCATGTCCGCATCTGCGACAACCCCGACAGACTGCACGCGGTGCGCATCGCCGCCGGACAGGCCCGGCTGCTGCTGGCCTGCGACATGGTGGTGGCCGCCGGTTTCGACACCCTGGCCAAGCTGACTCCCGGCCGATCCCGGGCAGTGATCAACCGGCACGAATCCATGCCCGCCACCTTCACCCATGCCCCCGATCTAGCCTTCCCCTCCCAGGCCATGGAAAACACCATCACCGACCATGTCGGCGGTGACGTCGATTTCCTCGACGCCACCCGCCTCGCCACCACCCTGATGGGCGACGCCCTGGCCACCAACATGTTCCTGGTGGGCTACGCCTGGCAGAAGGGTGGGCTGCCGTTGTCGGAGTCCTCCATCCTGCGGGCGATCGAACTCAACGGCGCCATGGTTGAGTTCAATACCCAGGCGTTCCGGTGGGGCCGCCGCGCCGCCGTCGACCCCGCCGAGATAGCACGCCTGACGGCGCCGCCGGCGGGAACCGCCGACCATCGCCGCCTGTCGCAAAGCCTGGACGAACTGATCGCCCGGCGCGTCTCGCACCTGACCGCCTATCAGAATGCCGCCTATGCCGCCCGCTATTCGACAGTGGTCGAGCGAGTGCGCGCCGCCGAACGCCTCGCCACCCCGGGCAGCGAGGAACTGACCGAGGCGGTGGCGCGCTCGCTGGCCAAACTGATGAGCTACAAGGACGAGTACGAGGTGGCCCGCCTTTATGCCGACAGCGATTTCCTCACCGCTCTGAAAGAGCAGTTCGGGGATTGGCAGCGTCTGGAGGTTCATCTGGCGCCGCCGTTGCTGTCGGCGGAGAAACACAGGTTCGGCCCCTGGATGCTGCGGCTGATGCCCCTGCTGGCCCGCCTCAAGGTCTTGCGTGGCACCCCGCTCGACCCCTTCGGCCGTTGCGCCGAACGCCGGATGGAGCGCGCCCTGCTCGCCCAGTTCGAGACGACCATCGAGGAGCTGTTGGCGGGGCTTTCGCCGGAGCGCCATTCGCTGGCGGTGGAGATAGCCTCGGCGCCGCGCCGGATCCGCGGTTTCGGCCCGGTCAAGACCGAGGCGGCCGAGGATGTCCGCCTCGGTATGGCCAAGCTTCTCGCCGCCTTCCGCGCCCCCCTGCCCGCCCGTGACAGTAGGGAAAATCCGGGTTAATGTCACGAAACCGGCCCGGCCGGATTTTGACGTTGCCGATGGCGGGGGAGCCGGCTCAACCGATGGCGGAATTCGAGGACCTCGATGTGGCCGAGGCCGACGTCGCAAGCGGTTCGGTCGCATCGGCGGCGGAAGCGGTGTTGGCCGCGCTGATGGCCGAAGCCGCCGTTGCCGGCCGCAACGGTGATTTGCGCACGGCGCTCGACACCTATGCCAATATCCTGGAAATGGCTCCGGGGAATCCCGATGCCTTGCTGGCCTCCGCCGCGCTTTGCCGACTGATGGGGCGTCCGCGTGATGCCTTGCGCCACTGCCTTCCCTTGCTGGAAGTGACCCCTGATCATTTCGCCGCCCGACTGGAACTGGCGGAATCCCTTGGCGTGATGGAGCGATTCCACGAAGCCCACGCCGTTCTCGATCTGCTGTTGCACGAATGGCCGGACGCGCCCGAGACGTGGCACGGCTTGGCCCGGCTGCTGGCCGCCGAGGGCTTTGGCGACACCGCCGACATCTGTCTGCGGCGAGCGCTGGCGCTGGATCCCGCCCATTTGCCGGCGCGGGTGGCACTGGCCCGGAACCTCGCCGGGCGGGGAGATCACGACGGTGCCGTCGAGACCTTCCACCACGCCATCGCGCTTGCCTCCGATACCCCGGCGCATTACGCCGGGATGGCGGCGTCGCTGCTTGCCCTCGGGCGGCTCGACGAAGCCGCGGAGCATGTGGAACGCGCCCTGGCGCTGGACGATGAGGTCGCCGAGGCCCGGGTGGTACGGGCGGACCTGGCGGTGATCGACGGCCGGCTGGAAGAGTCGTGGGACGATGCCGCCGCGCGCTGGCAACTACCCGGCGTCGAATGGCCGGCACTTCCGGGCCAGCCGTGGGAGGGCGAAAACCCGGCCGGCGCGATCTTATTGCTGTTCACCGAGCGGGGACCGGCCGACACCGTCATGATGGCCCGCTTCATCCCTCTGCTGGTCGAACGGGGGGCCCATGTGGTGCTGCGGGTACAGCGCCCGCTGGTGACGCTGCTGACCGGGCTGGCGGGGGTCGAGCGGGTGGTTGCCGACGACCGCCCGCTGCCCGAGGACATCCGGCCCGACCTGTCCGCCTCGCTGCTGGACCTGCCGCGCCTGCTGAAAATCGGGCAGGCGGACATTCCCGCCCTACCCTACCTTGTCCCGCCACAGCGGCGCCGGCCGGTGGTCGTTCCCGTCGGAACAGCCATCACCCTGGGCTTGGCGTGGAGCGGCGAACGCCCCGAGGGCGACGTTCCCCTTGCCCGCTTGCTGCGTCTGGCCGAGATACCGGGCGTGGTGGCCTTCGGCCTCGACTCCGGCACCGACGCCGTCAATCTTGCCGATCCGTCGCTGGTGACCGACCTTGGCCCTACTATCGGCGATGCCACCGACCTTGCCGCCCGCATCGCCGAGATGGATCTGGTAATCGCAACCGACGGCACCTGCGCCCATCTGGCGGGAGCGCTGGGCAAGCCGGTCTGGCTGATGCTTCCCGCCGCAGCCGGTCCCCACTGGATGAGAGGGCGCGACGATACCCCGTGGTATCCGGCCATGCGGCTGTTCCGCCAGGACCGGCCCGGCGACTGGGGACCTGTGGTGGAGCGCATCGCCGCCGCCCTGGCGGCGCTGGCGGCGGAGCGGACCGAAGTCGGGGCGGCCGCGCGCCGGAACGCCACCGGTGTGGCGGCGGCCCAGACGGCCTTCTTCGCCGCCCATCTTCAGGCCGGCGACCTGCTGCTGGACCTGGGAGCCGGCGACGGACGGTTCAGCCTGGATGCCGCCGACCACGACAGCGGCGCGGTGCGAGTTCTTGCGCTGGAACCCTGCACGACCGAAGCCGACTCGCTGCGTGATGCCGTGGCGCTGTCCGGATCGGAGGCCGCCGTTGAAGTCGTCGCCGCCGCCGCCGGCAACGGTACCGGCGACATACTGGCGGCCCGCACCCCCATACGCGGCCGTCGGATTTTCGAGCTGCCCGACTGGGTGCCGGGCACCGGGAAAAGGGTCTCCGTCGATGATCTGCTGACCGAACGGAGCGATCTCGCCAACCACCGGCTGGTGGTACGTCTGGGCCAGACCGGCTGGGAGGAGGAAATTCTCGACGGGCTGCGGCGGCGCCTCGACGGCGGCCAGATCGCGGTGGTGGCATTCGAGCATCGGCCGGAGGCACGCGCCGCCGAGACTCTGGCGGAGCTGGGTTTCAGCCTGTGGCGCTTTCCCGACCAGACCGCCAAAGGCGCGCTGGTGCCCATGAGCGGCGAATCCGGCGCCGTGCTGGCACTGGCCCCCGGCCTCGCCCCGGCCGACCACTACGGCCCGGCGTGGCTGCCGCCGTCGGACGCCGAAATCACGGGAATCCGCGCCAAGGCCGAACGGATGACCCGGGACGGCATGGACCACCATGGCGCCGGACGACTGACCCAGGCCGCCGAGTTCTATGGCGAGGCGCTGATGCTCGATCCCTTCGCCGCCGGGGCCAACGCCAACAAGGCGGTCCTGCTCAACACCGCCGGACGGCCCGAAGCGGCGGCGGCCTGCTTCGGCCGCGCCGTCGTCCGGGAGATGATCCCCGCCGTCGCCGCCAATCTCGGCGCCATCTTGCGCGAACTGCACCGGTTCGATCAGGCGGACGAGGCCTATGCCCGCGCCCTGGCGGCCGAACCCGACAATCCCCGTTTCCTGTACGGATTGGCCCAATTGCGGCGCGAGGAAGGGCGGATACGCGAAGCGCTCGACCTGCTGGAACGGGTTCATGCCCGCCGGCCCGACGCCGCCTGGGCGCTGGCCCAGACTCGGCTGGCGGCGGGCGACATGGCCGGTGGCCTGGCGCTGCTGGGCAGCCGGCCGGCACCGCCGCCGCCATCGCCCGAAACCGAAATCTGGACCGGCGATGCCCTCGGCGGCCGGACCCTGCTGGTTCACGATCATGGCGACATCATCGACACGCTGATGCTGGCGCGCTTCATTCCGCCGCTGGCGGCCCTGGGCACCGAGGTTACGGTGGCCTGCGTGCCGGAACTGGCGCCACTGATGGCGGAACTGCCGGGAGTGGTGGCGGTGACCAGCGGTGACGACCCGCTCCCCGTCTGCGATCTCCGGGCGGCATTGACCAGCCTTCCTCGTCTGCTCGGCCCCGCCGCCGTCCGGCTGCCCGCCGCCATGGCCTATCTGTCGCTGCCGGCGGGCCTGCGGCCCCGCCGCATACCCGCCAACCGCCGTTTGCGGGTCGGTGTAACGTGGAATGCCGGCGCCCACACCTGCCCACTGGCCGCGATGCTGGCGCTGGCGGTATCGCCGGACCTGACGCTGATCGCCCTGACCGACGAAGTTGGCGGCAACGATATCGACGCCATCGGCGCCGATGCGTTGATCGATCGGCCGCAACCGTTGCCCGCCGACCTGGCCGAAGCCGCCTGCGTCATCGCCGGCCTGGACGTGGTCATCGGCGGAGACACGGCGGAACTCCACCTTGCCGCCGCCATGGGCAAACCCGCCTGGGTCTTGCTGCCCGACCGCTTCACCTGGCGGTGGCCGCTGGGCCGTGACGATTCGCCGTGGTATCCGACCGCCCGCATCTTCCGTCCGTCGCCCGACGGATCATGGCGCGAACCGGTGGAACGGATCGCGGCGGCGCTGGCGGTGCTGGCGGCGGCAAAACACCGCGGCGACCGGGCGACCTCCTGACAGGGCACTCGCTCTCGAGCCATTGCCCTGGTTTGTTCGCCTCCCTCAGTCGCCGGGCGGGCGCCTCCGCGCCCTTGGCTACGCTTCACTATGCGCATTTGCTCCGCAAAAATGCCCGTTCCGCGGGGCCGCAATGGCCCAGGGGCGAAGGAAGACGGCTTCAAGCGATTACCCAGGATCTCCTGATCCGTCCTTGACTCCACGCCCCCCTTGAAGTGAACATATAGGGAACACGGAGTCATCATCATGCCCTCTCCCGCTTTCGAGCATCTGCGCCGCCGCATTGCCGCCCTGGAAGGGGCGGTGGTCGAGGGGGCGGGCGGAACCGCGTCCTTGGGGCCGCTCGACCGCTTTTTGCCGTGGTGCGGCCTCCGGCTGGGCGCCCTGCACGAAATTTCCCCGGCCTCGCCCGGACCGCTTCGGGATGGCGCCGCGTTGGGGTTCGCCGCCGGAATGCTGGGACGGCTGACGATGCAATGCGGCAAGCCGGTGCTGTGGCTGGCCGAGACGGCACCGCCCCATGCCCCCGGCCTTGCCGCATTCGGGCTGAACCCGGCACGGCTGGTGGTCGCTCTGCCGGGGCGTGCCGCCGCCACCCTGTGGGCACTGGAGGAGGCCGCGCGCAGCACCGCCCTGGCCGCCGTCCTGGCCGAAGTGCGCGGCATGGAGCCGATAGCGGCGCGACGGCTGCATCTGGCGGCACGGACATCGGGAACCACGGTGGTTCTGCTGAATCGGGCGGCGGCGATCAGCGCCGCCGAAACCCGGTGGCGGGTGGGCGGACTGGCCAGCGCCGACGCTCCTCGTTGGCGGGTGGATCTGGTGCGCTGCCGGGGCCGTTCACCCGACGATGGCGGCGTAGTGGTGCGATGGGAGGTCGAGTGGGATGAAACGGCGCGTGGTTTCCGTCTGGTTGCCGAGGCTGGCCACCGACCGGCCATGCCGCAGGACACCAGAGTGGCATGATACGCCGCTGGCCACCGCCGACTTGGTCGGCCACCGCCATCTGACCGCCGTCAACCGGATGGCGCAAACGGCGGGATTGCGCCCCGGCATGACGGTGGCCGAGGCGCTGGCGCTGGTTCCGGACCTGCGGCTGGCTCCCGATGATCCCGCCGGCGATCGCCGCCTGCTTACCGTCCTGGCGGAACGATGCGGCGCCTTTTCCCCCTGGACCGCACCGGATTCGTGGCCGAACGGCTTCGGGTTGTGGCTGGACGTCACCGGCTCGGCCCATCTGTTCGGCGGCGAGGCGACCCTGCTGGACACGCTGGTCGGCAAGCTGGAGGCGCAGGGCTTCGCCACCCGCGCCGCCCTGGCCGACACTCCCGGCGCCGCCTGGGCCTGGGCGAGGTTCGGCGATCGCGCCGCTCCGGTCCTGTCCTCGGCGCAACATCTGGCACCGCTTCCCGTCGCCGCGTTGCGGCTGGAAACCGCCACCGTCCAGGGGCTGGTCGCCCTGGGACTGCGCCGTATCGGCGACCTGCTGCCTCTGCCGCGCCCCCAACTGGCCGTCCGCTTCGGCCGCGAACTGGTGTGGCGGCTGGATCAGGCGCTGGGGCGCGAGGCCGAGGCCATCACCCCCTTGCGACCGGTGGCGCCGTACCGCATCCACCTCGCCTTCGCCGAACCGATCGGGGGCAACACCGACCTGGAGGAAGCGGTGCGACGTATGCTCGCCGCCCTGTCGCGGCAGTTGTCCGAAGGCGCCGCCGGAGCAAGGCGCCTTGCCCTCCAGGTGTTCCGGATCGACGGCACTCTGGCCGAATGCACCATCGGCACCAACTGCGCCAACCGCGATCCGCTCCACCTGTTTCGTCTGTTCCAGGACAAGCTGGCCGATATCGATCCCGGCTTCGGCATCGAGGCATTGCGTCTAGACGCCGTCGCCACCGCCCCACAGCCGCCTGATCAGACCGATTTAGACCATTCGGCCCCCATGTCCGACCTGCCCCGTCTGCTCGATACCCTGGCCAACCGGCTGGGCGAACGACGGCTGATGCGCCTGCTGCCCCGCCCCAGCCATGTTCCCGAACGCAGCGTTTCCCGTCGGCCGGCGGGAAACGCGGTCGGCAACGGATCGTGGCCGGCGGGCCGCTATCCGCTGCATCTGCTGGACCAGCCCGAGCCGATCGAGGCCATGGCGCCGATCCCCGACGCCCCCCCTCTGCGCTTTCGCTGGCGGGGAGGGCTGCACCTTGTCGCCCGCGCCGACGGGCCGGAACGTATCGCCCCGGAATGGTGGCACGAGGATGGGATCGAGCGGGATTATTACCGCATCGAGGACAGCGCCGGCCTGCGCTTCTGGCTGTACCGCCAGGGCCATTACGGCACGCTACCGCCGCCGCGCTGGTATCTGCATGGGATCTTCCCATGAGCTACGCCGAATTGCAGGCCACCAGCAACTACACCTTTCTCGAAGGCGCCTCCCACCCGGACGAACTGGCGGTAACCGCCGCCGCCCTGGGCCTTGCCGCCGTGGCCATCACCGACCGCAACACCCTGGCCGGCGTGGTGCGGGCGCATGTGGCGGCCAAATCCGCCGGTATCCGGCTGGTGGTGGGAACCCGACTCGACCTCGGCGACGGCACCGGGCTGCTGTGCTTTCCCACCGACCGCGCCGCCTATGGCCGCCTGTGCCGCCTGCTGACCCTGGGGCGGCGCCGCGCCCCGAAGGGCCAGTGCCACCTGGGCCGCACCGATGTCGCCGCCCACGCCCAGGGACAAATCCTGGTCGCCCTGCCACCCGACCCCATCGACCGGGAGTTTGTCAATCAGCTGGCCGAATGGCGCGAGCTGTGCGGCGACCGGCTGTATCTTGCCGCGTCGCGCCGCTTCAAGGGTGACGACCTTGCCCGCCTCGGTTATCTCGCCACCCTGGGGGTGCCGCTGGTGGCGGTCAACGACGTGCTTTACCACACGCCCGATCGCCGCCCCCTGGCCGACGTACTGACCTGCATCCGCCTGGGCACCACCATCGTCGAGGCGGGGTGGGCGCTGTCGGCCCATGCCGAGCGCCACCTGAAACCGGCGGCCGAAATGGCACGGCTGTTCGCCGACCATCCCGATGCCATCGCGCGAACCACCGAAATCGCCGACCGTTGCCGCTTCTCGCTCGACGAACTGCGTTACCAATACCCCGACGAGATCGCTTGCGCCATGGACCCACAGACCCGGCTGGAACAATTGACCCGCCAAGGCGCCGCCATCCGTTATCCCGGCGGCGTTCCCGACAAGGTGGAAGCGATGCTGCGGCACGAACTGACACTGATCGCGCAACTGGGCTTCGCCCCTTATTTTCTTACCGTCCACGCCATCGTCGCCTTTGCCGAAAGTCGGGGTATCCTGTGCCAGGGGCGTGGCTCGGCGGCCAATTCGGCGGTGTGCTACGTCTTGCGCATCACCGCCGTCGATCCCGCCCAGATGGATCTGCTGTTCGAGCGGTTCATCAGCGCCGAACGGGGCGAGCCGCCCGACATCGACGTCGATTTCGAGCACGAGCGCCGCGAAGAGGTGATCCAGCACATCTACGAGACCTACGGCCGTGACCGCGCCGGACTGACCGCCACGGTGATCCACTACCGCACCCGCTCGGCCATCCGCGACGTCGGCAAGGTCATGGGCCTGGGCGAGGATGTGACGGCGGCGCTGGCCCGGTCCAATTCCGGCTGGGGCCGGCGCGGCATCGAGGGCGAGCGGGCGCGTGAACTGGGCCTCGACCCCACCGAGCCCAATCTGGCCCGCACCCTGGCCCTGGCCGCCGAGCTGACCGGGTTTCCCCGTCATCTGTCGCAGCATGTCGGCGGCTTCGTCATCTCGCGCGGGCGACTCGACGAGTTGGTCCCTATCGAGAACGCCGCCATGGACGGCCGCACCGTGATCGAATGGGACAAGGACGACCTGGACGCGCTCGGCCTGCTGAAGGTGGATATCCTGGCGCTCGGCATGCTGTCCTGCGTGCGCCGGAGCTTCGACCTGCTGCGCCGTCACCACGGCCTCGACTACGGTCTCGCCGACCTGCCGCGCGAGGATCCGGCGACCTACGACATGCTGTGCCGGGCGGATTCTCTGGGGGTGTTCCAGGTGGAAAGCCGCGCCCAGATGACCATGCTGCCCCGGCTCAAGCCCCGCTGCTTCTATGATCTGGTGATCGAGGTGGCCATCGTGCGTCCCGGCCCGATCCAGGGCGATATGGTCCATCCGTACCTGCGTCGCCGCGAGGGTAAGGAGGCGATCGACTTTCCCTCCGACGATCTGCGTCGAGTGCTGGGCAAGACCCTGGGAATCCCGCTGTTCCAGGAACAAGCCATGCGGATCGCCATCGTCGCCGCCGGGTTCACCCCCGCCGAAGCCGACGGTCTGCGCCGTGCCATGGCCGCCTTCCGCCGCACCGGCATGATCGGCCACTACCACGACAAGCTGATCGGCGGCATGGTCGCCAGAGGCTATGACGCCACCTTCGCCGAGCGGGTGTTCAAACAGATCGAGGGCTTCGGCGAGTACGGCTTTCCCGAAAGCCACGCCGCCTCGTTCGCCCATCTGGTCTATGTCTCGGCCTGGCTGAAATGCCATCATCCGGCGATATTCGCCTGCGCCCTGCTCAACAGCCAGCCCATGGGCTTCTACGCCCCGGCCCAGATCGTGCGCGACGCCGCCGGACATGGCGTCCCGGTGCTGCCGGTAGACATCAACCACAGCGCCTGGGATTGCACCTTGGAAAACGGAACCGCCCTGCGGCTGGGCCTGCGTCTGGTCGAAGGATTGGGGCGGGTCGCCGCCGAGCGGCTGGTAGCGGCGCGCGATACCCCCTATGCAAGCCCGTATGACCTGTGGCGCCGCGCCGGCCTCGGTCGGACGGCACTGGATCGCCTGGCCGCCGCCGACGGTTTCGGCTCGGTCGGGCTGAACCGTCGCGCCGCCACCTGGGCGGTCAAGGGCCTGGACGCGCCCCCCCTGCCGCTGTTCGAGGACACCCCGCCGCCGCCGGAACCATCGCCCCCCCTGCCCCCGGCCACCGACGGCGAGGAGGTGGTGGGCGATTATGCCGCACTGAAACTGTCGCTGAAAAGCCACCCGCTGGCCCTGCTGCGCCAAGCCCTGCACCGGGACGGCGTCCACGCCAACCGGAGCCTGGGAGAACGCAAGGGCGGCACCATCGCCGTCGCCGGCCTGGTGCTGGTCCGCCAGCGTCCCGGCAGCGCCAAGGGCGTGATCTTCCTGACCCTGGAGGATGAAACCGGCATCGCCAATATCGTCGTGTGGCCGGACGTGTTCGAGAGCTTTCGCCGCCAGGTGATCGGCGCCCGGCTGCTGCGGGTCGATGGCCGCATTCAGCGCCAGGACGCCGTGATCCATGTGGTGGCGCAAGCCATTACCGATCTGACGCCGAGATTGGACGCCCTGGCGGCGGGGGGAAAGTACCCGTCTCGCGACTTTCACTGAGGACATGTCGACCGTCTTGCGCGCCATCACCCTTTCCGGCATGACCTGTAACAATTTCGTCATATATTGTTCATGTATTGTGTGATGCCATGATACGCGGCACCGACAGCCAAGATGCCGTCCCAATGCGATTCCATCATCCACGGTGATTGTCCCATGCAGGCCCTGTTCTCCCGCTTTTCGCTCAAGATCCAGATCGGCTCGCTGGTCGCGCTGGCCGGGCTGACCCTGGCGGTTCTGATGACGGTGCTGCTGGTCGGGCAATCCGCCTCCGATCGCGCCGCCACCGCCGCCGCCCGGGAGGAGACCATCGGGGATCAGGCCTCCGCCCTGGACCGCGCCATGGTCGGCGCGCGGCGCCGCGAGAAGGATTTCCTGCTGCGTAAGGACACCAAATACGTCGGCGAGCAGGCCGAATCCATCCGTGCCGCCCAGGCGGCGATCGACACCATGGTGACGGCCATGGCCGCCGACGATCCCCGTCGCCAACAGGTCGAAGCCATCCGCAAGGGCATCGCCGCCTACACCGACGCCTTCCGGCGGGTGGTGGAGGGCCAGAGCCGGGTCGGCCTGACCGAGCAGGACGGCCTGTTGGGCGCCTTGCGCGGTTCGGTCCATGAGATCGAAACTGCCCTGAAGGCCCATGACGATCTGCGCCTGACCGTGCTTATGCTGATGATGCGGCGCCACGAAAAGGACTTCCTGGCCCGCCTCGACGCCAAATACGCCGACGAGTTGGATCAGCGGGTCGCCGAGTTCGACAAGGCGCTGACGGGATCGGACATCGCCGCGTCCGAACGCACCGCCCTGCGCGAGCGGCTGGCGGCCTATCACCGCGACTTCAAGGCCGCCGTTCAGGCCATACTCGGCGTCACCGCCAGCACCAGGGCGCTCAGCGATACATCGTCCGCCATCCAGCAACCGGTCTGGACCCTGGCGGAAAATGCCCGCAGCGACATGCTGGCGGCCAAGCAGTTGTCCCAGCAGATCGACCAGACCGCCAACCGCACCATGACCGCGGTAATGCTGGCCGGCTTCGCCTTCATGGTGGTGATCGGCGGCCTGATCGCCCGCTCGATCTATACCCCCATCAACGCCCTGGCCGACACCACCGCGCGCATGGCGGAAGGCGACCTGACGCTGACGGTGCCGGGCGCCGGACGCGGCGACGAGATCGGCAAGATGTCGGCGGCCATGGCGGTTTTCCGTGAAGCCGCGCTGAAGGCGCGTCAACTGGCCGCCCAGCAGGCGGCGGAGGATCGCCGTAACCGCCGCAAGCTGCAAAGCGAAATCCTCGCCCTGACCAACGCCATCGACGAAGAGGTCAGCGGTGCCATCTCGGTGGTTTCGACCGAGGCCGAGACCATGACCGGCACCTCGGTCGCCATGGTGGGACTGGTGGAGGAAAGCCGCAACGGCTCGCGCAGCGCCGCCGGTGCCGCCGAAACCGCCAACGCCAGCGTGGACGCCGTCGCCGCCGCCGCCGAGGAACTGTCCTCTTCGGTGCAGGAAATCAGCCGGCAGGTGGCGACCTCCAGTCAGGTGGCGGTCGAGGCCGAGGCCGAGGCCGGCAAGGTCAACCAGATCATCCAGGGGCTGGCCGAGGCGGCACGCAGCGTCGGTGCGGTGGTCAACCTGATCACCGACATCGCCTCGCAAACCAACCTGTTGGCGTTGAACGCCACCATCGAGGCCGCCCGCGCCGGTGAAGCCGGCAAAGGCTTCGCCGTGGTCGCCAATGAGGTCAAGACCCTGGCCAACCAGACCGGCCGCGCCACCGAGGAGATCGGCCAACAGATCGCCGCCATCCAGCAGGCCACCGGCGACGCCGTCGGGGCAATCCAGGGCATCGGCAACACCATCGCCCGGATCAACGGCATCAGCGGCTCCATCGCCGCGGCGGTGGAAGAACAAGCGGCCGCCACCCAGGAGATCGCCCGCTCGGCCCAGGATGCCGCCCGAGGGACCCAGGAAGCAGCCGGCGAAATCGCCACCGTCGCCCAAGCCATCGAGGAAACCGGGCGCTGCTCGGGCGAGGTCCAGGGAGCGGCATCCTCCGTCCGTCGCGCCATCGACGCCATGAAGGGCTCGATCGACCAGATCATCCGCGACAGCTCCGATGCCAACCGGCGCAATACCGAACGCCATACCGTCAATCTGGCCGTGGTGGTAACCATCAACGGGCAACAGAGTCCCTGCCTGCTCCAGGATATTGCCCGCGTCGGCACCGGTATCCTGGACCGCCCGTTCAATTGCCCGCGCGGCACAGAATTCACTGTTAACGTGCCAAAGGTTGGGACGTGGACCGGAACGGTGGTCGCGGTGACGGAACATAACACCCATGCCCGTTTTGAACTGGACGAAGGCCAATCGGGGCAGTTGGATGTCTTACTGGACGGCCGCCGTCGCACGGCGTCCTAAAGCAAGTTGGGGGTTGCGTAGCGATGAAGTATCAGATTACGGACTCGAACGGACGTCGTACCCTGGCGTTTCGCGGGCAGTTGACCTTTGCCGACCGGACGGCCCTTGATCCGGTCATTTCGCAGGCATTGGCCGGCGGCGTGCGCGAGTTGGACGTGGATCTCGAGGCGCTGGACTACATGGATTCCGCCGGGCTGGGCATGCTGCTCACCCTGCGCGACCGCGCTGGCAAGTCCGGTGCCCAGGTCCGTCTCGCCAAACCGCGCGGCGACGTGAAGGAACTGCTGTCCCTGGCCTGCTTCGACACGCTTTTCGCCATCGAGAGCTGACGTGAACCAAATCCCGGCCGTTCTCGACGGCGGGACCCGCATCCTGATCGTCGATGACGAACGGATGAACCGCACGCTGCTGGAGGTGGCGCTGTCGCGCAGCGGCTACGCCACCGTCACCGCCGAGGACGGCCTGACCGCCTGGGAACTGCTCGACGCCACCCCCGACGCCTTCGACGTGATCCTGCTTGACCGGCGCATGCCGCGCATGAACGGCATGGAGTTGCTGACCCGCATCCGCGCCGACGACCGGTTGAAATATCTGCCGGTGGTCATGCAGACCGCCTCGACCTCCACCGAGGACGTGGTCGAAGGCATCAAGGCCGGGGTGTTCTATTACCTCGCCAAGCCGCTGAACCTGCAACTGATGCTGTCGGTGGTGGCTCAGGCGGTGGACGAGCGCCAGCTTCTGCGCCGGTTACAGGACGATCTGGCCAAGCACAGCATCGCGCTGACCCTGCTCGATACCGGGGTCTTCCACTTCCGCACCCCCGAGGAAGGCAACATGCTGGCGGTGGCGTTAGCCCATATTTGTCCGGGGTCGCGCAACCTGATGGTCGGCCTTTCGGAAATCTTCACCAACGCGGTCGAACACGGCAACCTTTCCATCAAGTTCCAGGAGAAGTCGAGACTGCTGGAAGAACAGCGCTGGTCCGACGAGATCGCCCGGCGGCTGACCCTGCCGGAATACGCCGGCCGGCGGGCAAGCGTGACGGTGGAGCGGCAGGCGGACCGGGTCAACTTCATCGTCTGCGACCAGGGTGAAGGCTTTGAATGGCGCGATTACATGGATATCCAGCCCGCCCGCGCCTTCTCCGCCCATGGCCGCGGCATCGCCATGGCCCGGCGCATGTGTTTCGACCGGATGGAATACCGGGGACGGGGCAACGAGGTGGTCTGCACGGTGTACACCCCCACCGCCACCGCCACTCCACCGACGGAACCGCCGGCGCCAACCTTCGACGGTGGCGAATTCACCTGTGACATGGCGCTGGCCCGCACCATGCAGGCCGGCCTGCTGCCGTCGGACCGGACCCTGGCCGAGCTGGAACATGGCACCCGGCTCCGCATCAGCGGCGTATTCCATCCCTCAACCGATGTCGGCGGCGATATCTGGGGGGTCATCCCGCTCGATCGCCACCGGGTGGCGATCTATCTCGCCGACTTTTCCGGACACGGGGTCACCGCCGCCCTCAACACCTTTCGCCTCGACACGTTGATCAGACACATGCGCGCGGATCAGGATAAACCGGCAGACTACATGACTCGGCTTAATCGCGAGATGAGCCGCCTGCTGCCGGTGGGGCATTTCTGCGCCATGCTGTACGGCGTGGTCGATACCCGCATTTCGCAGTTCACCTACGCCGCCGCCGCCGCATCGCGGCCGCTGGTGATGAATCTGTCCAGCCGCGAGGTGTCCCAGGGCGACGGCAAGGGCCTGCCACTTGGCATAAGCCCGTCAGCGGTTTACGAGCCGCGCAGTTTGTCGTTCCCGCCCGGTTCGCTTTTATTCCTCTATTCGGACGCCCTCGCCGAGGCCAGGAGAGCCGACGACAAGGCCATCGGTTGTCCCGGCGTCGCCAGACTGTTGCCTAGGATGGTAGAGGACGGAAGCGCTACCGACGCGGTTTCGCTGGTCGAGGCGATCTTGCATTCGTCGGGCGACACCGCCCGCGTCAACGACGACTTGACGGCGGTCTGCTGCCTGCGTGCCGCCGACGGCTGAGCCGGAAAACGACAGCCATTGGTCGCACCACCGATTCCGCTGCAATGTCGATTGCCCCGCCAGCGCGTCCCCCTTACACTGCTGCGTTCCTCCTTCCCGCGAGAGAAACCATGTCTGATCAAGATCGCATCATCGAGTTGACCGCCGCCCTCGCCGACGTGGTTTCGCGCAAGGTAGAGGAAATCAAGAAGGTGACGGGCACCACTCGTATTCTCGCCCTCAACGCCCTGATCGAGGCGGCCCGCGCCGGCGAGGCCGGCAAGGGCTTCGCCGTGGTCGCCGGCGAGGTCAAGCACGTCTCGGAAAGCATCGACGGCATCACCCAGTCGCTTGAGGCGGAGATGGGGGCGGCGGTCGAGGAACTGAGCAGACTGGCCACCAACATGCGAGCCGAGGCCCAACAGTAAAGCCATCGGAAGGCGG
The DNA here is from genome assembly GCA_903901915.1 of uncultured Rhodospirillaceae bacterium. Taxonomy (GTDB): domain Bacteria; phylum Pseudomonadota; class Alphaproteobacteria; order Rhodospirillales; family Magnetospirillaceae; genus Phaeospirillum. Next base: position 23,091 of record CAIUSV010000077.1, read on the forward strand.
GCCGTTGCGCCTCATCCTCCCTGTTCTCGCCCTCATCGCCGCCCTGCTGCTGAGCCGTCCGGCCACGGCCGGGCTGGACGAGGGTTTGACCGCCTATCAGCGCCATGACTGGATCGCCGCCGCCGCCGAATTCCGGCCGCTGGCCGCTGGCGGCAATGCCGCCGCCCAGGCCCGCCTCGGCCATATGCTGCTGTTCGGTCTGGGCGTGCCGCGCGACGATACCGAGGGGTTGAAGCTGCTCAATGCCGCCGCCGCCGCCGGTGACCCGTTGGGGCAGCACTGGCTTGGCAGCATCCACTCGCTTGGACGCAGCGTGCCGAAGGATCAGGCCGCCGCGCTGATGTGGCTTGGCCGCGCCGCTGATCAGGGCTATCCCGACAGCCTGCACGCCCTGGGCGAGATTTATTTCAACGGAATCGGCATCACCAAGGACGAAGCCAAGGCGATCGAATTCTATCGTCGCGCCGCCGACAAGGGTTTGCCGATAAGCCTGGAGAAGCTGGCTGAACTCAACTGGAACGGCCGCGCCATGCCGGCCGATCGGGCCAAGGCGGTGGAATTCGCCCGACGGGCGGCCCAGGCCAACCGACCCTTCGCCCAGTTCATTCTCGGTCTGGCGCTGCTGACCGGTGACGGCACCACCAAGGACCCGGCCCAGGCCGCCATGTGGTTCCGCCGCGCCGCCGATCAGGGCTTTCCCCAGGCACAGCACAATCTCGGCGCCATGTACGCCAACGGCATGGGCATCGGCAAAAATCTGGCCGAGGGCTATTTCTGGCTGGCGCTGTCGGCGGAACGGGCCCCGGCCAACCTCAAGGCCACCTACGAGAAGGAACGCGAGACGGTCGCCGCCCTGCTTCCCCCGGCCGAGGCGGGGTTGATCCGCCAGAAGGTGGCGGCCTGGAAGCCGGCGCAACCCGGCGCCCCCTTGGCGGCAACACCCGGCGCCACCGCCTCGGGACCGTCGTCGTCCCCCCCTCCGCCGGGTCAACCCGGCCGGGTTTCCATGGGCTCCGGCTTTCTGGTCAGCCGGGATGGCAGTGTCCTGACCAACGCGCATGTGGTCGAACAATGCAGCGGCATCACCATCCAGCCGCTGGATGGGCCACCGGTGGCGGCGACACTGGCGGCGAAGGATGCGGTCAACGATCTGGCGCTGCTCAAAGCCGGCCTGCGAACCGGCGATATCGCCCGCTTCCGCCAGGACCGCCCGCTTCGCTCGGGCGACGAGGTGGTGGTGGTGGGATTTCCGCTGTCCAACCTGCTCTCGCGCGAGGCCAACGTCACCTCCGGCGTCATCAGCGCCATGGCCGGCATCCGCGGCGACCAGCGCCACTACCAGATCACCGCGCCGGTGCAGAAGGGCAATTCCGGTGGCCCGCTCGCCGACATGAGCGGCAATGTGGTCGGCATCGTCGCGTCCAAACTGAACGCCATGAAGATCGCCGGACAATACGGCGATCTGCCGCAGAACATCAACTTCGCCATCAAGGCGGAACTGGCCCGCAAGTTCCTCGAAGACCATAATGTCGGCTACGAGACGGCACCGGCCAACCGGCAGCTGTCGTCGGCCGACGTCGGCGAGCGCATCAAACGCGTCACCGTCTTCGTCGAGTGCAAGATCAATTAGATCAGGCCGCTCCGGCGGCGGCGGACGCGCCCCCGTCGGCCCGTTCCAACTCGCCGGCGAAAGGCAGCCCCACGGTAACCGCGGTCCCCCTTCCCTTGCTGCTGTCGATGGCAAGACGGCCGCCGTGTAGTTCGACGAAGGCGCGAACCAGCGGCAGGCCGAGCCCGGTGCCCTCGTAACGGCGAGACAAACCGCCGTCCACCTGTCGGAACGGTTCCATCGCCACCACGACCTCGTCATCGCTCATACCGATACCGGTATCGCGCACGATGAAGCAGATTTCTTCGGCCTCGGCCCTGATCTCGACCTCGACCTCGCCTCCCTCGGGCGTGAACTTGACGGCGTTGGACAGAAGGTTGACCAGTATCTGCAATACCCGCCGCCGGTCGGCCCATAGCAGCGGGACCGGATCACCTCTGCGGATGGAAAGGTGAAGGCCACCCATTTCGGCGCGCCCCTCGACGATATTCACCGCCGCCGCCACCACTTCGCCGGGATCGACCTCGGAAAACTGGTGGTCCATCTGGCCGGACTCGATCTTGGCAATGTCCAAGATGTCGTTGATCACCGCCAGCAGGTGGCGACCCGCCGACAGGACGTCGTCAGCATAGTCACGATAGCGGGGGGTACCCATCGGTCCGAACATCTCGCGCGCCATCACCTCGGAAAAGCCGATGATGGCGTTGAGCGGCGTGCGCAATTCGTGACTGACGTTGGCGAGAAACTCGCTCTTGGCCCGACTGGCAAGGTCGGCCTGCTCCTTGGCGGCGACCAGTTCCCGTTTGGCGCGGACATGCTCGGCGATTTCGGACCTCAGCGCCTCGGTTCTGAGATGAACACGCCGTTCCAGACTTTCGTTGACCATCTGGAGCATACGTTCCGCCGCGACCCGGGCGGTGATGTCGCTACCGTACAGATTGACCACCCCGGCCCCCGGAAGCGGCACCAGCATGATCGACAAGATACGGTCGCCGACGGTGACATCGATCTCGCGGCGAAGACCGGATGCCAACGCCTCGGCAACGGCCGTCCGCCACTCGCCCGGGACCTTCTCCCCCGGCGTTGTGCCCCACGACTGCAACAGTCGCTCGCTGGCCTGATTGGCATGAACGACGAGTCCTTCGGAATCGACCCGCATCACCGGTTGGGGATTTTGCGACGGGAACTGAGCCAGGACGGCGACTTCCTTTTCCGCCGATCGGCGCCGGGCCACCTGGGCGCGCAAGATGGCAATCAGTCTGGCGGCATAGGCAAGCAGAACAAGAATTGCCCCGCCGGCCGCCAACACCACCGCACGTTCGCGCGGCGAGTCGAGCGACCACCACGCCGCCGCCAGCGGAAGCACGCCCATGAGGGGCAACACAAACGCCGCCGGAACGAACCCGACGCGCTTGGCACCCATTCTATCCGATCCTGTCTCCATCGCCCCTCCCTCGCGGAGCCCGAGCGCATTCCGACGACGGCACAACTTCGTACCTGGGGATGGCGATCCCCGGTCGCCAGAGGGTTCGCAAAAATATTCGTCCTCGGCTATTCGACGCATCCCGGCAATGCTAGGCTTGCCTTTGGCAATCACCCTGGAGCCCCGCCTTTGAGCTATCGCCGCGACGGCATCACTGCCGGCCATCCCGCGACCCTGGCCGCCACTTGGTTCGGGGCAGGACTGTTGCCCCGGGCGCCAGGGACCTGGGGGTCGGCGGCCGCCCTGCCCTTTGCCTGGGTTCTGGTCTGGGCCGGTGGGCCACGCCTGCTGCTGGCGGCGGCGGCGGCGTGCTTTCTGGTCGGCTGGTGGGCGGCTGCGGTCTATGTGCGGCGCACCGGCGTCGATGACCCCGGCGAGGTAGTGATCGACGAGGTCGCCGGTCAGTGGCTGGTGCTGGCGGCGGCACCGCTCCACCCCTTGGCCTATCTCGTCGGCTTTGCCCTGTTTCGCCTGTTCGACGTCTGGAAGCCGTGGCCGGTGAGCTGGGCGGATCGCACCATCGGCGGCGGCCTGGGGGTGATGGTTGACGACATCCTCGCCGCCCTCTACGGCCTGCTCGGCATGGCGGCCTTTGCCGTCTGGTGGGAATAGCCATGCCGACGTCCGAGCTTATCGCCAAGGCCGCCGAGGTGCTGGAAACGTTCCGTCTGGCCGGGCTGCGGCTGGCCACCGCCGAATCGTGCACCGGCGGGATGGTGGCCTCCGCCCTGACCGCCGTCGCCGGGTCGTCGGCGGTGGTCGAACGCGGCTTCGTCACCTATTCCAACGAAGCCAAGACCGAAATGCTGGGTGTGGCGGCGGATTTGATCGCCGCCCATGGCGCGGTCAGCGAGGCGGTGGCCCGCGCCATGGCCGAAGGCGCCATCGCTCATTCCCACGCCGACGTGGCGGTGGCCGTCACCGGCATCGCCGGGCCTGGGGGCGGCAGCGCCGACAAACCGGTCGGGCTGGTGCATTTCGCCCGCGCCGCCCGGGACGGCGCGACCATCCATCGCCGCGAGGTGTTCACCGGCGACCGCGACGCCGTCAGATGCCAGGCTGCGGCGACGGCATTGGCGCTGCTGCCGCAGCAGCCACCACCGACCTGAGGATCGCCAGCGGCACGGTGGGGGCGTCCGACGTGATCCGAACGCCATTATTGGTCAGGGCGGCATAAGGAAACATCCCGGTGACACCGAAGCCAAGATGCAGGCTCCACCCCGGCAGGGCGGCGGCGACCAGATCGCGGGCAGCCTCCACCGAGCCGGTGAACTCGGCCACCGGCCGGGCGAATGCCTCGGCCAACGCCCTGTCCAGAGCGGCATCGGCACCGGTGGCCGCCAGCAACCTTCGTTCGAGATCGTGCCAACACAGTTCCATGACCGAGACGAATAATCCCGAAACCCGGCGCTGTCACGCACGGATGGACTCGTCTGGGGCCGTCACCGTATCCTTTGGCGGCAACAAGGAGTGATGCCGGTGGCGGTGGTGGTGGAGGTTCTTGCCGACAAGGAAGCGGTAAGCGGGCGAGGCGCGGCCATGGTCGCCGGACTGATCGGCGCCAAGCCGACGGCGGTGCTGGGGCTGGCGGCGGGTGCGACGCCACTCAAGCTCTATGCCGAGTTGGTCCACCGCCACGCCGACGGCCTGGATTTTTCGGACGTCACCGTCTTCGACCTGGACGAATACATCGGCCTGCCTCCCGGCCATGCCGCCGAGTTCGCCCGGGGACTGCACGAACAATTGATCGACCGGGTCAACCTTGCCCCCGGCCGCGTTCACCTGCTGGGCGGTGGCGGTGACGACGACCGATGCGTCGGCTACGAAGAGACCATCGCGGCGGCGGGCGGTATCGACCTCCAGATTCTCGGCATCGGCCTCAACGGCCATATCGCCTTCAACGAGCCCGGTTCCCCCCATGACAGCCGAACCCGCCGGGTTCGCCTGACCGAAACCACCCGGGCCGCCAACCAGACCCGCTTTCCCCCCGGCCAGCGGGTGCCGGAAACCGCCGTCACCATGGGAATCGGCACCATCCTGGGAGCGCGGCGCATCTTGCTTCTGGCCACCGGCGAGGACAAGGCCGACGCGGTGGCCAAGGCCCTCGACGGACCGGTGACGGATGCCGTTCCCGCCTCCGCCCTGCAACGTCACCCCGACGCCGTCATCCTGCTCGACCGGGCGGCGGCGTCCCAATTGAGGACCCGAACATGACCGCCACCTCCCGCAGCGGCGGCGAGATTCTCGCCGATGCCCTGATCGGCCAAGGTACCGACATCGTCACCTGCGTACCGGGAGAAAGTTTTCTGCCGTTCCTCGATGCCGCCTGGGAACGCCGCAACCGCCTTCGGGTCCTGACGTTCCGCCACGAGGGTGGTGCCGCCTATGCCGCCGAGGCGCTGGGCAAGCTGACCGGGCGGCCGGGCGTCTGCTTTGTCACCCGCGCCCCCGGCGCCACCCAGGCCGCCGTCGGCATTCACACCGCCTTTCAGGATTCAACCCCCATGGTGCTGCTGGTCGGGCAGGTCGACCGGCCCAACCGCGGGCGCGAGGCGTTCCAGGAGGTGGATCTGGTCGCCATGTTCGCGCCGCTGGCCAAGCGGGTCGAAGAAGTCTTCGCCGCCGATCGCCTGCCCGAGGCGGTAGCGCGCGCCTTCGCCGCCGCGCAGGGCGGCCGCCCCGGACCGGTGGTGCTGATCCTGCCCGAGGATGTGCTGGCCGAGCGATGCGTGGCCGCCGATGTCGCCCGCCATCCCCCCGCCCTGCCCCACCCCGGCGCCTGCGCCCTGGACCGCATGGCAGCACTGCTGGCCGAGGCCCAACGCCCGCTGGCCATCGTCGGCGGCGGCGGCTGGACCGCCGAGGCGGCGGTGCGGTTTACCCGCTTCGCCGAGGCGTGGTCGCTGCCGGTGGCGGCGGCATTCCGCTGCCAGGACATCGTCGACAATGACTCCGCCTGCTATGCCGGTGAACTGGGCTATTCCATGGCCCCCAGCCTGGGGCGGCGACTGCGCGAGGCCGATCTTCTGCTGGCGGTGGGCTGCCGCCTCGGTGAAGTCGATACCGGCGGCTACACCCTGGTCGCCTCGCCCGAACCGGCCCAGCGGCTGATTCACGTCTTCCCCGACGCCGAGGAATTGGGCCGGGTCTATAGCCCCACCCTGGCCATCGCCGCCGCCATGCCCCCCTTCGCCACCGCCGCCGCCGGCCTCACGCCACCCGCCGCCGCCGGTTGGACCGACTGGGCACGAGCGGTACGGGCCGATCATATCGCCAACCGCACCCCCGACCCCTGCCCCGGCAGCCTCGACATGGCCAAGGTGATGGCGGTGATCGAAGCGCGATTGCCCGACGACGCCATCGTCTGCACCGGTGCCGGCAACTACACCGGCTGGCCGCAACGCTTCCACCGTTTCCGCCACTATCGGACCCAACTGGCGCCGGCCAACGGCTCCATGGGCTACGGCCTGCCGGCGGCTCTGGCGGCCAAGGCGCTCCATCCCGATCGCACCGTCGTCGCCTTTGCCGGCGACGGCTGTTTTCTGATGACCGGGCAGGAACTGGCCACCGCGCGGCTGCATGATCTGGCGCCGGTGGTGATCGTGGTGGACAACGGCATGTACGGCACCATCCGCATGCACCAGGAGGCCAACCATCCCGGCCGAACCATGGCCACCGATCTGGCCAACCCCGACTTCGCCGCCCTGGCCCGCGCCCACGGTGCCTGGGCGATGACGGTGGAACGCACCGGGGAATTCGCCGCCGCCTTCGATGAGGCGCTTAAGGCGGGGCGCCTGGCGCTGCTGCATCTCCGCCTCGACCCCGAGGCCATCACCACCCGCACCACCCTCAGCGCCATTCGCGACAGGGCGTTGGCCGCAGACTAGATCGTTTGGTAAAGGCTGGCCGAATGCCATTGCGGCCACGAGGGGAATCAAGCACATTCGACCCTGCAACTAAAGTGGTCGCGACGATGAATGAACTGTCTGTGCCGGAACGCGAACTCCCCGAACCGGGCGACGTTGAACCGAAGCTCGACAAACTGTCCCTTGCCGCCGGAGCCGTCGTTTTCCGCCAGGGTGAAGACGGTGATGCCGCCTATATCCTGGACAAGGGCAAGATCGTCATTTTCCAGCAGGTCGAAGGCCAGCGGGTCGAGCTGGATTCCATCAAGCCCGGCGAGATCTTTGGCGAAATGGCGGTGATCGACCGTAGCGAGCGCATGGCGACCGCGATCGCGGCCGTTGACAGCGTCGTCACCCGGGTACCCGAACCACTATTCGCCCGCCGCCTGAATGGCGCCGACAAATTCGTCCGCGCCCTGGTCAGTATGTTCATCAAGAACATCCGCAGCTCACACCGCATTTTCGTGCGGCGCCCACGCAGTTTTCGCGACAACATCAAGCTGATCAGGCATTTCTCCGTCAATCTCAAACGCTACGCCAACCTGATCGACGACCGGCCGCTGGCCGAGGAAATGTTGACCGTCCTCGCCCAGTTGGACAAATCCATCACCGACCTTGCCCGTGTCGGACAGCGCGCCAATGACAAGCGTCACGATCATATCGTCGAGGACGGCGACGAAAGCTCCGTCGGAATGAAGGCGGTGATGGGAACCGAAGGCCGCCGGACCCTCTAGAACCGGCGGCGATCCCCCAGGTCGTTCAGACTCTTCATCACCCCCTTGGATGCCTCCGACACCATGGCGATTTCCGCCAAGGCACCCTCCAGGTCACCGGCCTTGAAGCGGCGGGCAGCCTCGATGCCATGCAGGTGAACCGCGCGGTGAGGTTCCTCCATCGCCTTAAAGGCCGGATGATTGAGGATATCGGCGTCCTGTAGCGAACCGCACCATTTGCCGAGACGGCACTTGGTATGGTCGGCCAACTCATCGGGATTGAGAACCTCGCGCCCGACGACCATATCGGCCAAACGCTTGCGCCACATCATATGGTCCGACTTGGCGACATGCAGGGTGAAATCGTCGATTTCCAGGCTGGCCATGCCGTTGAGGGTGGTGACGATGGCCTTGGAAGCGTGATCCATATTCTCGACCACGCCGCTGATGGACGCGACGTTGCGACCGGCCAGGGCGGCGATGGCGGTAACGCCATGGGAGACCTCGGCCGAGGCGGCAGTCTGCTGGCCGAGAATGCCGGCGACCTCGGCCATCTTGACCGACACCCCGTGGACCTGTCCGGCCAGCCGGCGCATGCCGTCGCTGGTGGCGGCAATGACAGCCTCACCTTTGCCCACCGCGTCGGCGCCTTGCTGCATGGTGCGCACGATTTCGCCCATCTCCCCCCGCAACGATTCGATGCGGGTGCGAATGTCCTCGGTTGCCCTGGCGGTCTGGTTGGCGAGATGCTTGACCTCGCCGGCGACCACGGCGAAGCCCTTGCCCGCCTCTCCCGCCCGTGCCGCCTCGATGGTGGCGTTCAGCGCCAACAGGTTGGTCTGGGCGGCAATGTCCTCGATCTGATTGACGATGTCGCCGATCTTGACCGAAGCCTGCGCCAGGGAATCGACCTTGGCGGCGGCATCCTGTACCGCCTGGGCGATGGCGTGCATTGCCCCGATCGCTTGGTCGGCGGCCCCCTGGCTCTCGTCGGCGACCGCCTGGGCGGCCAGTGCCTCGCTGGCGGCGGCGTCGGAATTACGCGCGATCTCGCCGACGCTGGCCACCAGTTGCCCGGCGGCGGTAGCGATGGCCTGGCTGCGGCGATCGACCTCGTTGACGTCGCGCATCATGCCGGCGGCCTCGGTTACGGCCTCGTTGAGATCGACCGAGATATCGACGTCAAGCTTAAGGGTGGTCTTGGCCTCCGACCTCAGCCGGTCGGCCAGGGTCTTGATCTTGCGGGTCACGGTGCAATCGCCGTCCGGAATCGACTGGTACTTTCCGGCAATGACGAGTTCGATGGCGGCCTCGATCGCCGCCAGCCGATCCACGGATAGATCCTCGGACCGAAGAGAGTCGCTTGTCGCAACGATTTGCGCCGAATTACGGCCCCCGAATAACCAGGACATGCCTTCCCCCCCCTAGCCCCCTGCCCTAACACCGATCAAAGGCATGGGCAGCATCGCAATCTCGGGTCAATACCCGATATTAGCGGCAAAATAGATTAATGCATGGTTAATGGTTGAATCTGATAGACTAGACTAAATGAAAAGAGGAGCGCCGCTGCCGACGCTCCCCGTTCCGACCGCATGGCCACTCTGGTGTCTATACCGCGCGGACGCCTCCCAGGAAGCGTTCGACCACACCTTTCAGTTCAACCGTATCACGCGACAGCGATTGGGCCGCCGACAGTACCTGCCGGGCGGCTTCGCCGGTTTCGCCGGCGGCGGCGGTCACGTCAACGATGGTGCTCGACACTTCCTGCGCCCCCGCCGCCGTCTGCTCGACGTTACGGGCGATCTCGGCGGTAGCGGCGGCCTGTTCCTCCACCGCCGCGGCAATGGCACCGGCGATTTCGTTGATTTCGTCGATACGCTTGACGATGCCGCCGATGGCGGCAACCGCGTCGCGGGTCGCGGTCTGCACCGCCCCGATCTGTGTACCGATTTCCTCGGTGGCCCGGCCGGTCTGGTTGGCGAGGTTCTTGACCTCGTTGGCGACCACGGCAAACCCCTTGCCGGCCTCCCCGGCCCGGGCGGCCTCGATGGTGGCGTTGAGCGCCAGCAGGTTGGTCTGGCTGGCAATATCGTTGATCAGGTTGACCACCTCGCCGATCCGGGCGGAACTGTCCGCCAACCCCTGAACGGTCTGGTTGGTGCGGACCGCTTCCTCCGCCGCCGCCCGTGAGGTCTGCGACGACTGTTCGACCTGACGACCGATTTCGTCGATGGAAGACGACAGTTCCTCGGCGGCGCTGGCCACCGCCTGGGCGCTGGCCGATGCCTGCTCCGCCGCCGCCGCCACGGTGGCGGCACGCGCGTTGGTCTGATCGGCGGTGGACATCATCGCCTGGGCGGTGGACTCCAAGTGGGTGGCGGCGCTGGACACCTCCTTGATGACGCCGGTGGCGCCGGAATCGAAGTCGGTGGTCAGGGTGTCCATCCGGCGGGCGCGTTCCTCGCGCTGGGCGACTCGCGCCTTGTCCGCCTCGCGCTGCCGGTCGGCCTCGATCAAACTGGCCCGCCAACGCTCCAATGCCTGCGACAGCGGACCGATTTCGTCGGCCCGATCGCCGCCGGAGACCGCCGAAGCCGTCTCGCCCCGGCCCAAACGCTCGACCGCGCCGATCATATCGCCCAGCGGCCGGGTAATGGAGCGGGCAATGACGAAAGCCAGGGCGATTCCCAGCACCAGACTGAAAAGGCCGACCACCAGGGTAATCACCACATCCTGGGCGGAATCGCGCAACGCCTCGGCCTCCATGGCCTTGGACCGATCGAGGTAGTCATTGGAAAGAGTACTGCCGGCCTGATCGAGATCGGCAAACAAAGCCGTCGCCACGGTGACCGCCGACTTGAACTCGGTACTGTCCAACCCCTTGTCCCGCAGCGCCCTGATCCGCCCGACCTTTTCCTCGAAATCGCTGATCTTGCGCCCGAGTTCGGCGACCTTGGCCTTGCGTTCCGGATTCTTGGTGTTGTCCTCCAGATCCTTGACCCGCTGATGCGCCTTGCCGAACGACTCCGCCGCCTTGGCGGCGTAGCCCTCGTCGCCGGTGGCGATGGCCACCCACATATGGCCGCGGGCGAACGCCATGTCCTTGAGTATCCGCTGGCTCAGCACGGACTGATCAAAAATTCTGACAATCTCCGATATCGCGGCCTCATTGGCATTTAATGCATAGGCGTTTATTCCAGACAGAACCACCACCAATAGCAAAAGCGCACCGAACCCGGCGGCGAGACGGGCTGGTATTTTCATCCTGTCGAGCATGGCTCGGTTCCCCCCCCAAAAAACAACGTTCAAAGTATAGTCACATCCATCGGTGTTCAACCGGATTTGCCCCGAATAACCAGTCAGAATGAAACAGGCCCGCGGACTTGCATCCGCGGGCCTGTCCCGATGGCGAGAAACTCAGAACGACAATGCCTTGGCCTGAACCACCTGAGGCAGGGCGCGAACCTTTTCGATCAATTCAGCGGTCACCGGCTGATCCACCTGGGTCAGCAGGATGGCGTCGCCGCCCGGCTCGGACCGGCCGAGGTGGAAGGTGGCGATGTTGACACCGTTCTGCCCCAGAACGGTACCCAGCGCACCGATGAAGCCCGGCTTGTCCTGGTTGGTGACATAAAGCATATAGGGGCCAAGCTCGGCCTCGATGGCGATCCCCTTGATCTCGACCAGACGCGGCTTGTCGCCGCCGAACAAGGTGCCGGCCACCGCACGCTCGCGCCGATCGGTGACCACGGTCAGGCGGATCAGGGTATGGTAGTCGCCCTCGTCCTCGGTCTTCAGCTCCGACACCTTGATGTTGCGTTCCTTGGCCACCACCGGGGCGTTGACCATGTTGACCGCCTCGTTCATCGGCTTGAGCAGTCCTTCGAGGACAATGGCGGTCAACGGCTTGGTGTTGAGGCCGGCAACGTGACCGCGATACTCGATCCGGACCTCGGAGATACCGGTCTCGGTCAGCTGGCCGGCGAAGCTGCCCAACTGGTTGGCCAGCGCCATATAGGGCCGAAGCTTGGGTGCATCCTCGGCCGAAACCGACGGGATGTTGAGCGCGTTGGTGACAGCGCCGGTCAGCAGGTAGTCGGCCATTTGCTCGGCGACCTGAAGGGCGACGTTCTCTTGCGCCTCCGAGGTGGAAGCCCCGAGATGGGGAGTGCACACCACCTTGTCGTTACCGAACAGAATGCTTTCCTTCGCCGGCTCGACCTTGAAGACGTCGAGCGCGGCACCGGCGACATGGCCCGATTCGATGGCCGCCTTCAGGTCCTCTTCGACGACCAGACCGCCGCGGGCGCAGTTGATGATGCGCACGCCCTTCTTCATCCTGGCCATGGCCTTGGCGTCGATGATGTTGCGGGTGGCGTCGGTCAGCGGCGTATGCAGGGTGATGAAATCGGCGCGGGGAAACAAATCGTCGAGTTCGACCTTTTCGACGTTCAGTTCCTTGGCCCGCTCGACCGACAGGAATGGGTCATAGGCGATCACGCGCATGCGCAGCCCTTGGGCGCGGTCGGCGACGATGGCGCCAATATTGCCGCAACCGATGATGCCCAGCACCTTGCCGGTCAGTTCGACCCCCATGAACTTGGACTTTTCCCACTTGCCGGCATGGGTCGAGGCGTTGGCCTGGGGAATGTCGCGGGCCAGGGCGAACATCATGGCGATCGCGTGTTCAGCGGTGGTGATGGAATTGCCGAACGGCGTGTTCATCACCACGATACCGCGCTGGGTGGCGGCGGGCACATCGACGTTATCGACGCCGATACCGGCGCGGCCAACCACCCGCAGCTTGCCGGCGACGGCGATCACGTCGGCGGTAACCTTGGTGTTGGACCGGATGGCCAGCCCATCGTAATTGCCGATGATGGCCTTCAACTCGTCGGGCGAAAGGCCGACCTTGACGTCGGTCTCGATGCCGCGATCCTTGAAGATCTGGACGGCGGCCGGGCTCAGCTTGTCGCTGATCAGAACCTTGGGCATCACATCACTCCCCCGATAGATTTCGGGCGCCGCTTCATGTGGAAGCGGCGCCCGCGTTTGTATGTTGGTGAAATCAGGCCGCCTTGGCCTCGAACTCGGCCTTGACCTGGGCAAAGGCCCAATCGAGCCACGGCAGCAGTTTTTCGATGTCGGCGGTCTCGACGGTGGCACCGCCCCAGACCCGCAAGCCGGGAGGAGCATCGCGGTAGGCGCCGATGTCGTAGGCAACGCCCTCCTTATCGAGCAGCGAGACGATCTTCTTGGCCGCCGCCGCCTGATCGTCAGCCGACAGCTTGGCAAAGAACGGCGCCTTGATGCCGATACAGATCGAGGTGCAGGACCGGACCTTGGCGTCGTCGGCAAGGTTGGTGGCCCAGGTGGATTTGTCCAGCCAGGACTGCACCGCCTTGAGATTGCCTTCCGAGCGCGCGATCAGCGCCTTGAGGCCGCCCACGGACTCGCTCCACTTCAGGGCGTCGATCTGGTCCTCGACCGCGATCATCGAGGGCGTGTTGATGGTCTCGCCCTTGAAAATGCCATCGATCAGCTTGCCACCCTTGGTCATGCGGAAGATCTTGGGCAGCGGCCACGCCGGCTTGTAGGTCTCCAGCCGCTGGACGGCGCGGGGGCTGAGCACCAGCATGCCGTGAGCGCCCTCGCCCCCCAGCACCTTCTGCCAAGACCACGTCACCACGTCGAGCTTGTCCCAAGGCATCGCCATGGCGAACACCGCCGAGGTGGCGTCGCAGATGGTCAGGCCCTGGCGGTCGGCCTTGATCCAGTCGCCGTTAGGGACCCGGACGCCGGCGGTGGTGCCGTTCCAGGTGAAGACCACGTCACGATCGCAATCGACCTGGGACAGATCGGGCAATTCGCCGTAACCGGCCTTGAAAACGCGGGTATCTTCGATCTTGAGCTGCTTGGTGATATCGGTCACCCAGCCCTCGCCGAAGCTTTCCCACGCCAGGGCGTCAATGCCCCGCGCACCGAGCAGAGACCACAGCGCCATCTCGACGGCACCGGTATCGGACGCCGGAACGATGCCGATACGGTAATCCGCGGGAATGCCCAACACCGCCCGAGTCCGGTCAATGACCTCCTCCAGGCGGGACTTGCCGATCTTGGCACGGTGGGACCTGCCCACCGGGGCGGCCTTCAGCGCATCCACCGTCCAACCAGGACGCTTGGCGCAGGGACCAGAAGAGAAATTGGGATTGGCCGGCTTGTTGGCAGGCTTCGGAAAATCAGTCATAGGATGTAACCCTCCCTCGCAGAAGGGACGCGGCCCGTTGGGGGACCGTGGCCCGGGCGGAGTGTATGGGGGCGAAGGCGGAGCCGTCAACGCGACATTTCGGCGGGCTTCAAGATTCCCCGATTTGCCGACACGCTGGCGTATTGACTCCCCCGCGCCGCCGCCCTATCGGTACTCCGGCAGCTTCGGGGGGCAGGAATGGCGCAGGCGAGGGACCGCATCGACGAAGCCATCGCCAAGGCCGAGCGCGGAGATTTCGCCAAGGCGCGAACCCTGTCCCGCGACCTCGGCCGCATTCCCGCCACCCACGCCGGCCTTGCCGTCCTGGCGGCTCTGGCCTTTGCCGACGGCAATGCCATCCTGGCGCTCCGCTTCCTTGACCGCGCCGCCGTTTCACGTAATCCGGACGCCCATTACGGTCGGGCGGTGGCCCTGGCGGCGCTGGGCCGCCACGACGAGGCCATGGCGGCCCTGACCCTGTGTCTGGCGTCCGCCCCCGGCCACGGCCCCGCTCTGACCAACCTGGGGGCACTGTTGCAGACAGCCGGACACATGGACGAGGCGGAACGGACCTATGAACGGGCGCTGACCGCCGAGCCGGCCAACCCCGTGGTCCTGGACAACCTTGCCGGCCTCTGTCTCGGCCAGGGCCGTTTTTCCGAGGCGGAAGCGTTCGCCCGCCGCGCGCTCGCCCTTAGGCCGGCCCATGCAACCTATTTGCGGCTGGCCGACATTCTCTGCGGCCACGGCCGTTTTGGCGAAGGCGAGACCACGTTGCTGGAAGGGCTGGCGCAGACACCCCGATCGGCGCCGCTGTGGCGGGCGCTGGGCCACGCCCGCAAGGCCCTGGGGCGGGCGGACGACGCCATCGCCGCCTTCAGGACCGCCCTCGACAGCGACCCCGGCGACGGCGAGTCCCGCCATATGATCGACAGCCTGAGCGGCATCAACTCGCCGCGAGCCCCCGCCGAGTACGTGCGGGGACTGTTCGATTCCTACGCCGACCGTTTCGAGGACCACCTGATCAATAAGGTCAATTACAGCGCCCCTCAGCGGTTACGCGCCTTTTATGATCGCGTCGCCGGTGGGGCGCCCCTGGGCAGCACGGTCGATCTCGGGTGCGGCACCGGCCTGACCGCCGAAGCGTTCAAGGAGGTGGCGACACGCCTGATCGGAATCGACCTGGCGCCACGGATGTTGCAGTTGGCGGCCAAGCGGAACGTCTATGCCGACCTTCATCAAGGCGAGGTCGTCGACGTTCTCGCCACTCTACGAGGGCTGTCGGCGGTGATCGCCACCGACCTTTTCATCTATATCGGTGACCTGGATCAGATATTTGCCGCCGCCTCGCACGCCCTTGATCCCGAGGGGTGGTTCCTGTTCTCCACCGAAACAGCCGAAGGCGACGGCTGGCAGTTGCGCCCTACCGGGCGCTACGCCCAATCTCGCGGATATATCGACCAACTGGCGACGGCCCATGGTTTCGGGATAACAGCCTGCGAGCATGGCCCCATTCGCGGTTCCCGCGAGGGCGATATCTTCGGCGACTATTGGATTCTCAGGAAAGGGCCGGAGCAGCCATGACCGCCGAGTTCACCGCCGCCGCCGCCCTCAAGGCCATTACCGCCTCGCGCCCGGGCGAGCGGCCTTCGCCCATCCGCGACGCCGCCTTCGACGCGGTGCGGACCGCCGTCGCCGAAAGCCTGCGGGGTGCGACCGGCCTCGGCGGCGCCGAGACGGCGGTAGCAGCGGTCGCCCAGGCCGTCGCCATTGCCGAAAAGATGTGGGCGGAGGTGCGCGCCACCCCGGCTTTCGCCCTCGGTACCCGCCCCGCCGCCTGCCGCAAGGGCTGTGGCTGGTGCTGCCACCAGCGGGTCGGCTCGCCGGCGGTGGAAGTGCTCTACATCGCCGAGCGCCTGCGGCAGCGGCCCGACGCCTCGACGCTGATCGCCCGACTGGAAGCGTGGAGCGGCGGACGCCCCTGCGTTTTTCTCGCCGACGGCGGCTGCTCGATCTACGAGCTGCGGCCCCTCAAGTGCCGCGGCCTGTATCAGGTCGATGCCCGCTGGTGCATGTCCACCTACGCCAAGATCGACGCCCCGGTATTCGGACCGCCGCCGTCACACGAATACCAGATGCCACCCAAGGATGTGTTCGACGGCGCCGTGTTCGGGCTGGCATTGCCGTTCCACAGCGCCGGTCATGACTGCCCCGGGGTAGATTTCGTCCCCGCCCTCAAGGCGATCATCCACCGTCCCGACGCCGCCCAGGCGTGGTGGCGCGGCGCCACGATTTTTCCCGCCGAAGTCCGTCTGCACGACTGGTTTCCGCCATTACCGAAGGCGTCGAAAGCCGCAAAGAAAAGGCGCTAACCGGAAAATCCAACCGTGTGACCGTGGTTAAGCGGTCCGTGGCCGCCGCCCAGGCCGGGAGCGGTGGCGATCGCCTTGATCAGATAGGCCCGCGCGCGAAGCACCGCGTCATCCAGCGCCAGCCCCTGGGCCAGACCGGCGGCGATGGCCGACGCCAAGGTGCAGCCGGTGCCATGAGTCGAACGGCTGGCGATGCGACGGCCGGCGAAGCGGCGCACCCCGTCGGCATCGGCCAGCAGATCGACCAATTCGTCGCCCTCCAGATGCCCTCCCTTAAGCAACACCGCCCGCGCACCCAACGCCAACAGGTCGCGGACGGCGCCCTCCATGTCGCCGACATCGTGGATGGAGCGGCCAAGCAAGGCCTCGGCCTCCGGGATATTGGGGGTCAGCAGCCGCGCCCGTGGCACCAGCCGCGCCACCAGTGTCCGGGTCGCCTCGGCGGCCAGAAGCGACGCCCCACCCTTCGCCACCATCACCGGATCAACCACCAACGGCACCCCGTCGGGCCCTGCCTCGACAGCATCGGCCACCGCCGCGACGATCGCGGCCGAGGCCAGCATACCGGTCTTGATGCAATCGGCGCCGATGTCGGCCAAAACCATCTCGATCTGTTGACGGACGAAGGCTGCCGGGACCTCGTGGACCGCCGCGACACCGTAGGTGTTCTGGGCGGTCAAGGCGGTAATCGCGGTGGCGGCGAAACCGCCAAGGCAAGTCACGGTCTTGATATCGGCCTGAATACCGGCGCCACCGCCGGAATCGGAACCGGCGACGATGAGTACCCGTCCTCTCATGACCACCCACCTCTTCCGTCGGTTCCGCACCACACCCCCACTAAGGTGGTCACCGGATTGTGCGGCGCAACATGAACGACTAAAATCATTTTATTCCGATCACTCTTTCGCCCAAATCGCGAGGAGAATAATCATGCAATACCGATGGGACGAAATCGACCAGCTTGCCACCATCCTGGAAGCCGAAGCCTCCGGGTGCGCCGTCGATACGGCCCGCGCCCGCGACCTCGCCCATCGCTTGATGGAGGTTTGCCCCGATATCGCCGGCACCATGCGCCGGGTGATCGAACGCTACGCCCAGCAGACGGCCGCCGTCGCGGCCTGACCTTATCGGCCGGTTCCGTCAGCCGGCGACGCGGCGAATGGCGTCGATGATGTCATCGACCACGGCACCGACCAAGGCTTGATCCTCGCCCTCGGCCATCACCCGGATCAACGGCTCGGTGCCCGATTTGCGGATCAGCAGGCGCCCCTTGCCGCTCAGGCGGCCTTCGGCCGCTTCGATCGCCGAGGTCACCGCGGCATCGGCCAGCACTTCGGCCACCGGTCGACCGCTGACCCGGACGTTCTTCAAAAGCTGCGGCAGCGGTGTGAACAGCCGCAACACCTCACTGGCCGGGCGGCCCGACTGGATCAATGCCGCCAGCACCTGCAACGCCGCCACCAGACCGTCGCCGGTGGTGGAGTGGTCGGACAGGATGATATGGCCCGACTGCTCGCCGCCGACATTGAAGCCATCCCGGCGCATGCGCTCCAACACGTACCGGTCACCGACATTGGTACGGACCAGACCGATCCCCCGCGCCGCCAGAAAACGTTCCAGCCCCAAATTGGACATCACGGTGGCAACGATCCCGCCGCCCTTGAGCTGGCCGGAGCGGTGCCACAGATCACCGATCAGCGCCATCAACTGGTCGCCGTCGATCAGGCTGCCATGCTCGTCGCACAACACCACCCGGTCGGCGTCGCCGTCCAGCGCAATGCCGAGATCGGCGCCATGGGCCGCCACCTGTTCGCTGAGGGTCCCGGTGGCCAGCGAACCGCAATCGCGATTGATGTTGAAGCCATCGGGCGACACCCCCACCGGCACCACCTCGGCCCCCAGTTCCCACAATACGGTGGGCGCGACCTTGTAGGCGGCGCCGTTGGCGCAATCGATGACGATCTTCAGCCCGTCAAGGCGAAGCCCACGGGGAAAGGTGGCCTTGACGTACTCGATATAGCGGCCGACGGCATCGTCGAGCCGCTTGGCCCGGCCGAGATGGTCGGATCCGACCCGGTATTCCGCCAAGCCGTTGAACATCTTGTCCTCGATGGACAACTCGTCCTCGTCGGACAGCTTGAAACCGTCGGGACCGAACAGCTTGATGCCGTTGTCCTGATAGGGGTTGTGCGACGCCGAGATCATGACGCCAAGATCGGCGCGCAGGCTACGGGTCAGCATTGCCACCGCCGGCGTCGGCAGCGGCCCCACCAGCACCACGTCCATCCCCACCGAAATGAAACCGGCGGTCAATGCCGGCTCCAGCAGATAGCCCGACAGCCTGGTGTCCTTGCCGATCACCGCCACGTGGCGATGAGCGCCACGGGTGAAGTGCCGGCCGGCGGCCATGCCCAGCTTCAAAGCGGTCTCGGCGGTCATCGGCTCGGAATTGGCGGTTCCCCGCACCCCGTCGGTACCGAACAGCTTGCGCGTCATTGGATGCTTTCATCTCTCTCGGTGGAAGGGGAATTGGATAGCAAGACGGGATGGGAATGGGAAGCGGAAAGGGAGGTTCATCCTCCCGCTCGCAGCGCCGCCCATACCGTCATCGCCTGCACCGTTTCGACCACGTCGTGAACGCGCAGAATCTGCACCCCGGCATCCAAGCCGGCCAGTTCGGCGGCCAGAGTGCCGGGCAGGCGTTGTCTGGCCGGTTCGCCCTTGCTCAGGCGGGCGACGAAGCTTTTGCGGCTGGTCCCCAGCAATACCGGCGCCCCCAAGCCGTGGTAAAGCGCCAGCGCTCCCAGGATCTGGGCGTTGTGGGCCGGGGTCTTGCCAAAGCCGATGCCGGGATCGACACACAGGCGGGCGCGCTCGATGCCGGCGGCCTCGCACGCCGCCATCCGGTCCGCCAGACCATCATAAACATCCAGCGGCGCACAGTCGTAGTCAGGGTCGGCCTGCATGGTGCGAGGGTCGTCGCCCCGCATGTGCATCAGACAAATCGCCGCCCCCGACGCCGCCGCCGCCGCCAGCGAGTCGGGGTCGCCGGCCAGGGCGGTGACATCGTTGATGATCCGCGCCCCGGCCGCCGCCGCCGCCGCCATGACCCGGGCATGGCGGGTGTCGATGGAAACGGTGACGCCGCGCTCGGCCAGGGCGCGCACCACCGGCAGCACCCGACATTCCTCCTCCTCCACGGGAACCGGCTCGGCACCGGGACGGGTGGACTCGCCGCCGACGTCGATGATCGCCGCCCCGGCCTCGACCAGTTCCAATGCCCGCGCCACGGCGGCATCGGCGGCAAAGGCCTCGCCGCCATCGGAAAAGCTGTCGGGGGTGACATTGACGATTCCCATCACCGCCGGCCGGTCCAACGTCACCCCACCCCAATCGGGACGGCGACGGCCGATGCGGTGAATGGCGTCGGCGACGTGGCGACAGATTTCGGGACTTTCGCCTTCGGCCCAGGCCACCACCTCGGCGAAGGGCGCCGTCGCCACCTGGGCGCCTCCGGCAACCCGAAGCACCACCGCCACCGCGGTGAAAGCGCTCCAACCATCACCGATGGGCCAGCCGTGACCGGCGATGACCGCCGCCGCCGCCTGCTCTCCGGCGACGATGCCACTGGGCAGCACATAGAGGGTGCGGCCGAGATCAACCCCCTCCAATGCGAAGCCCCGCGGCAGGGCGGGGCTTCGACGGAAGGCGGACAGTATCCGGTCAGGCACCGGGCAGCGGCTCGGGGTCGAGGCCACCCCGGGCGCCGTTGGGACCAGACGTCGGCACCGACGAGCGCCTAGGGGTGTCCTTGGGGCGATAGTCGCCGCCGTCGGGGCGGCTGATCGGCTCGCCCCGGATCAGGCTGTCGATATCGCCGCGCGACAGGGTCTCGAATTCCAGCAGCCCCCTGGCGATGATCTCCAACTCGGCACGATACTTGGCCAGAATGTCGCGGGCGGTGTTCTCGCCCTCTTCGACAAAGCGCCGCACCTCGGAATCGATCAGACTGGCGGTGGCCTCGGACACGTTCTTATGCTGCGTCACCGAGTGGCCGAGAAAGATTTCTTCCTGGTTGTCGTTGTAGCGCAGTGGCCCCAGCTTTTCCGAGAAGCCGTATTCGGTCACCAGCTTGCGCGACAGGTCGGTGGCGCGCTGGATATCGTTGGAAGCACCGGTGGTGACGGCGTCGAGACCGAAAATCATCTCCTCGGCGACACGCCCGCCGAAGAAGGCGGCAATCATCGACTTGATCTGACGCAGCGACAGCGAATAACGGTCGCGCTCGGGCAGCGACATGGTCAGGCCCAACGCCCGGCCGCGCGGAATGATCGTGACCTTGTGCAACGGCTCGTGGCCGGGCACATGCATCATCACCAGGGCGTGGCCGGCCTCGTGATAGGCCGTGAGCTTCTTCTCGTCCTCAGTCATCACCATGGAGCGCCGCTCGGCGCCCATCATGACCTTGTCCTTGGCCGACTCGAACTCGGCCATGGTCACCACCCGCTTGCCGGCGCGGGCAGCCAGCAACGCGGCTTCGTTGACCAGATTGGCGAGATCGGCGCCCGAGAAACCGGGGGTACCACGGGCGATAATGCGGGCATCCACGTCCGGCGCCAGCGGCACCTTGCGCATGTGGACCTTGATGATCTTCTCGCGGCCGAGAATGTCGGGATTGGGCACCACCACCTGGCGATCGAAACGGCCGGGGCGCAGCAGCGCCGGGTCCAGCACGTCAGGGCGGTTGGTGGCGGCGATCAGAATGACGCCCTCGTTGGACTCGAAGCCATCCATCTCGACCAGCAACTGGTTCAACGTCTGCTCGCGCTCATCGTTGCCGCCACCGAGGCCGGCGCCGCGATGGCGGCCGACGGCGTCGATTTCGTCGATGAAGATGATGCACGGCGCGTTCTTCTTGCCCTGCTCGAACATGTCGCGGACACGCGACGCGCCGACGCCGACGAACATCTCGACGAAGTCCGAGCCGGAAATGGTGAAGAACGGCACGTTGGCTTCGCCGGCGATGGCGCGGGCCAACAGGGTCTTGCCGGTGCCGGGCGGACCGACCAGCAGGCAGCCCTTGGGAATCTTGCCACCCAGGCGCTGGAACTTCTGCGGGTCCTTGAGGAACTCGACGATCTCTTCCAGCTCTTGCTTGGCTTCGTCGATGCCGGCGACATCCTCGAAGGTGACGCGGCCGGTCTTCTCGGTCAGCAGGCGGGCGCGGGATTTGCCGAAGCCCATGGCCTTGCCGCCACCCGACTGCATCTGGCGCATGAAGAACACCCAGACGCCGATCAGCAGCAGCATGGGGAACCACGACACCAGCACGCTCCACAGCGTCGGCGTATCGTCCGACGGCGGCAGCGCGGTAATGCGGACGTTCTGGGCCCGCAGCTTGTCCACCACGTTGGCGTCCTGCGGCATGTAGGTGGTGAACGGCCGGCCGTCGCTGTAATGGCCGTTGACGGCGCTGCCCTGGATGGTGACATCGGCGACGCCACCACGATCCACATCGGCCAGGAAATCGGAATAGGAGGTCTGCCCCGGCCCTCGCTGGGGTGTCGACGCCTGGAACAGATTGAAGAGCATCACCAGCAGTACCGCGATGATGACCCACAACGCCAGGTTCTTGCTGAAATTCAAGGTCCGATCCTTCCCATTTTGCCGGCTTGTCTGCCTGCTCCGGCCCTGCGGTTCTCTAGAGATAGTGCCGATTTGGCCCTAGACAAGGCGAATGCCCGACACGGTCAGACTTCGCCGCGGCGCCGGCTCGACCAAGAGCGGTGCCGCAAGCCCGCCAAGTCCGTTATAGCCGAGGTGAGGCACGGCGGAAACACCATCCTGATCGTAGATCGCCGGAATTCCCGGTCGGGCGCAAGCCGGAAGCGATGGCGGCCGCTTCGGCGCCATTGCCGCCACCACCTTACGCCACCCCTGCCGACCCAGCGCCCCCAGACGCAGGCCTGGCGGTGCCCCGGCCAACGCCAGGGCGCGAAAACGACCATCCCACTCCCCCCAGACCCCCGGCACCAAAGCCACCGGCGGCGCCAGCCGCGCCGGTTCGCGGCAGACCACCACATGGTCACCGTCGGGAACCACGCGACAGCCGGACAAGGTACGGGCACCGCCAAGGCCCCGGAGCACCTCGTCATAAAGCCGTTCCAACCGCTCGGCACGGGGCGGATAGATCTCGCCTCCCACCACCGCCAGCACGCGCGCCAGCAGCCGCAAACCGACCTCGTCGGCCAGGGCGGCGAAACCATCGGTGGCACAACGGGCAAAGCCGGCGGGGTGCAGCATGACGAAACGGGCGGCGGCCTCGGCGGTGGCCCGCTCCAATGCCACCCGCGCCCGCCCCAGGCGCGCCGCGGTCGCCGCCAGCCGATCGGCCCCCAGCCCCTCGGCCGCCAGAACCGGCGCCATACGCCGCAATCGCACCCGCGAATAAGCCGGATCGGTGTTGGAGGGGTCTTCGATCCAAGTCTGCCGTCCCGCCGTCAGTGTCGCCACCAGACGGCTACGCGGCATTTCCAACACCGGGCGCAGCACACGCCCCCAACCGGTCGGCCGCTCGGGCGCCATGGCGGCAAGGCCATCGACGCCCGACCCTCGCCCCAGGCGAAGCAGCAGCGTCTCGGCCTGATCATCGCGGTGGTGAGCCAACAACAGGTGAAGAATGCCTTCGCTTCGGCAGAACGCCGACAACAGGTCATAGCGCGCGGCGCGGGCGGCGGCCTGGATATCGCTGGCGGGCTTATCGCCCTCCCAACGCAGGATGGCGTGGCGGATGCCCCGCTCGGCCAGCCGGGCGGCGACCTCGGCCGCCTCGTCGCCGGATCGCGGCCGCAACCGATGATCCACCGTCACCGCCACCGCCGCACCGCCTAGGGAGGCAGCCCATTCGCCGGCCAGCAGCGCCAGCGCCATGCTGTCGGCGCCGCCCGACACCGCCACCGCCACACGCGGCCGGGCCTCGAACGGTCCCAGCCGAGCCATCAGGCCGGCGAATTCGCCGGAAGACACCGGGGCACAGTCAGTGCTCTCGATGTCTTCCACCACCTATTTGCAGCCCAGCCGCTGCTTGTCGCCGGCGACGGCGCGCTTGATGCGGTCGGGCATGTCCGGATGGACCTGCGCCAGCAGCGAGTAGACCTTGCAGGCCTCGGTTTTCTGGCCAAGCTGGCCATAGGACGCGCCCAGCTTGTACAGCATGTCGGGTGCCTTGGGATGTTTGGGATACTTCTTGTAGGCCTCGGCGAACAGCTTGAGCGCCTGCTCGAAGTCCTTGCGTTGGGAAAAGGCGATATCGCCAAGCCAGTATTGGGCGTTCCCCGCCAATTGGTGGTTGGGATACTGCTTAAGAAAGGCCTGGAATCCCCGCTCGGCGCCATCGTAATCGCCCTTCTGGGCCAGACTGTAGGCTTCGTCATAGGACGATTGGGCATCCCGGGGAGTGGACGGCGCCGGAGCCGGGGGCGCCGCCGGAGCCGTCGCCTGCGCCTTGCGCAAGTCCTTTTCCGGAAGGGTGCCAAGGTTCTGCGGTCCCGGTGCCGGCCCGGTACCGTCGGCCGAATTGGCTCCGGGGCTGACGCCTTTGGGCGGAATCAAAATCGGGGCGCCGTTGGGGGCGGTGGCACCGGGAGCCGGCATGGATACGCCCGGCTGTTGCGCCGCCGGCTGCTGCGCCGGAGCCTGTCCCGAGGCCTTGCCTTCCTGAAGTTCCTTGAACCTCAGATCGATATCGGCCTGCATCCGCTCCAACTGCTTGGCGGCCTGGGCGGCCTTGAAGTTGGCCTCCTCGATCTTGCCGGTCAGTTGGCGAGTGACATCCTCCAACTCGTTGATGCGATCCTCCAGGCGCGACGCCACCGTAGCAGGCATGCCGTCACCACCCGCCGCCGGAGAGCGGACCACGGTACCGCTGCCGCCTCGGGCTGCCTGCTGTTGCAGCATGGACAGGTCGCGCTCCAGCCGATCGATGCGATCGTAAAGCGCCCTTGTATCGGTCTGGGCCAAGGCCGGCGCCGCCCACAGAACGGCAACGAGCAGCGAAGGAAGAACGGCGGACAGGGCGAAGCGTCGCAAGGGCCGACCTCTTTGGTGAAAGGCGCCGGAGTGAAGCCGAACTATCGGTTCACTTCCAGGCAAAAATAAGGCGCCCGCCCAAACCGCCGGTAAAAACCTGACGGTTGGGCGGACGCCCCATCTCACGTCGTGGACGCCCTGATTAGTTCAGGACGGTCACGCCACGGCGGTTCTGCGACCAAGCCGCCTCGTTCGAGCCGAGGGCAACCGGACGCTCCTTGCCGTAGGACACGGTCTTGACGCGCGAAGCCGCGACGCCGGCACCGACCAAGTACTCCTTGACGGAGTTGGCACGGCGCTCGCCGAGGGCCAAGTTGTACTCGCGGGTGCCGCGCTCGTCGGCATGACCTTCGATGGTCAGCGAGTAGTTCGGATAGGCCTTCAGCCAAGCAGCCTGCTTGTCCAGGGTGGCCTTGGCATCGGCACGCACGTTGTACTTGTCGAAATCGAAGAAGACGCGATCGCCGACGTTGGCGACGAAGTCTTCCTTCGAGCCCTTGACGATGCCGGCGCTGCCGCCGGACTGGGACGGCGTGGTCACGCCGGTACCGCCGGTCTTACCGGTGTCGGAGGGCGCGGATTCGCAAGCCGCGAGCAGGGCGGCAGCGGCAAAGATGCTCAGGAAACGCAGTTTCATTTTTTGAGGACTCCCCCTCAATGCGACGCGGGAATTGAGATACCGATTGGACCTTTAGAGAATCCGCGCCAACCACCGGGCCGGCACGCCCCACCGATGATACCGTCTTGCAAAGGAATCCGCCACCACCGGAATAAATCCTAATCGGCGCGGACTATACAAACATTATTCTACGGAATCAAGGGGGACCACGCAGGATCGGAGCCATCGAGCGGTGTCAGCAGCACCCGTTCGTTAACGCCGGTCAGGTCAATGGTGTATAGCCGTACCGATTGCCCCCGCCCCCGCTCATCCGACGGCGATTCCCGCCAATAGGCCAAAACCCTGCCGTTCGGGGCCCAGGTGGGGCCTTCCACCAGGAATCCCTCGGCCAACAGGCGCTCGCCCGAGCCGTCTGGGCGCATAACACCTATGAAAAATTGTCCACCCTTCTGCTTGGTAAACGCGATGAGGTCGCCGCGCGGGCTCCACACCGGGGTGGCGTAGCGGCCGTCACCGAAGCTGATCCGGTTGGCGTTGCTGCCATCGGCCCCCATGATATAGAGCTGCTGGCCGCCGCCACGGTCGGACTCGAACACGATCTGGGCGCCGTCGGGCGAATAGCTGGGCGCGGTGTCGATGGCGGGATTGAAGGTCAGCTGCCGCTTCTGGCGGGTCAGCAGATTCATCTCGTAGATTTCGGTGTTGCCGCTTTCCGCCATGCTGAACACCACCTTGTTGCCGTCGGGCGAAAAGCGCGGCGCGAAGGTCATGCCGGGAAAATTACCCAGCGCCTCGCGCCGGCCGGTATCGAGATTGAAGATATAGACCCGGGGCACCCCCCGGTAATAGGACAGATAGGTAATCTCGCGCGAGCTGGGAGAGAACCGCGGGGTCAGCACCAGTTCGGCGCCGTCGGTCAGGAAACGATGCCCCTCGCCATCCTGGTCCATGATGGCCAGACGCTTCTTGCGGTCGTTCTTCGGCCCGGATTCGGCGATGTAGACGATCTGGGTGTCGAAATAGCCGTTCTCGCCGGTAACACGCTTGTAGATGGCATCGGCGACCTTGTGCGACAACCGCCGCCAGTCGGCCGGCGATGCCGACAGGGTCCAGCCGGTCATATAGGCTTCATTGAATACGTCCCACAGGCGGAATTCCACCCTGACACGACCGTCGCCGGTGCCTTCGACCTTACCCTGAACCAGGGCCTCGGCATTGATCGCCTTCCAGTCGGGAAAACGCGGCTGCACCTGCAACGACGCCACCGTCTGGATGAAAGCCTTGGGATCGATGGGCTTGAACAGGCCGGAGCGCTCGAGATCGGCCGAGACCACCCGGGCAATATCCTTACCGATCTGGCTTTCCTGCGCCGAGGACCCGGCGAAATCGGGAATGGCGATGGGCAGCGGCTTCATCTGGCCGCGGGTAATGTCGATGCGAACCTCGGCCGCGACCGAGCCAGCCGCCACGATACTGACAACGAAGACCGCGACCAGCGCCGCGATTGAGCGGATGCGAGACATGGGAATCACCTACCTGCCGCGAACTTGGGGTTGAATGCCAACTGGAAGTCTTTGAACTGGTCATACTTGTCGATGGGAATCGGCAACGGACTGGCGGCGCGCACGGCGCGGCGCGCGCTGTCGGCGGCGGCCTGATAATAGGGGTTGAGCATCATCGCCGGATCGGTGACGACGGTCGCCTCGGTGACGGTGCCGTCGGGCAGCACCGAAACCCGGATCACCACCACAAGCTTATCGGCGTCCTTGGCCCCGGCCGGCACGTTCCAGAACCGCTCGACATGGGCGCGGATGCGATCCTTTTCGGTCATCGACACCGGCTCCAGCGGATTATTCGACGCCGAGCCACGCACCGACTGCGGCGTGGTCTGGGTCGCATCCTTGTTGGCCGGGGCCGTCGGCTTGGCCTTCTCGGCGGATTTCAGCAGCTTGTCGAGTTCGTCCTTGGGCGACGGCTTGCGCTTTTCCACCGACTTCAGCAGCGAATCCAGCTCGTCCTTGACGTCCTTCTGCTTCTTGGGCGGCTCGGGTTTGGGCTCGGGCTTCGGCGGCTCCGGCTTGGGCTCGGGCTTGGGTTCCGGCTTGGGCGGCACCGGTGCCGGCTCGGGCTTCGGCGGCGGCGGCGGCGTTGGCGGCGTCGGCGGGGTGGGCTTGGGCGGCTCGGGCTTGGGTGGCTCCGGCTTGGGCGGCTCGGGCTCGGCCTTCTGGGGTTCGGGCTGAGGCTTGTCGTCTTGAAGCGGCGGCGGATTGGTCTTGGCGCCAATAGGAACGATGTCCACCACAATGGGCGCCTCGTCGACCGGAATCTGCCGCCAGAACTGCGGCAGCCCGAACACCGCCACCACGAACAGCGTCAGGTGAAGGAGGGCCGAAAAGACAAAACTGTCGCGCCGCATGTTCATGGGATGGACCTACCGCGTCCCCTTCTTGGCCGGCTTGGCGGTATCGCTGCCCTTAACCTCGGTGACCAGGGCCACCTTGGGGAAGCCGGCGGCGCCAAGCACCCCCATCACCTCCATGACACGGCCATAATCGATGGTCTTGTCACCACGCACGAAGATGCGGGTCTCGGGCTTCTGTGACGTGATGGCTTGCAGCCGGGGGGCCAACTCGTCCAGTTGCACCTCGGT
Source organism: uncultured Rhodospirillaceae bacterium (assembly GCA_903901915.1). GTDB lineage: Bacteria > Pseudomonadota > Alphaproteobacteria > Rhodospirillales > Magnetospirillaceae > Phaeospirillum. The sequence continues at coordinate 50,777 of CAIUSV010000077.1, forward strand.
TTCCTGGATCCATATCTTGCCGTGGGCATCGACGGTGACCGACAGCGGCTGATCGTCGCCTTTGAGCGGCGCGGCATTGGTCTTGGGCAGATCGACCTGGACACCGGCGGTCAACAGCGGTGCCGTCACCATGAAGATCACCAACAGCACCAGCATGACGTCAACCATGGGGGTGACGTTGATCTCGGCCACGGGGCGGAACCGGCGGGAATGCCCGCCCTTGCGGACCCCGATGGAGGCGCCCATCAGACCTTCTCCTCCAACTGGCGCGACAGGATGGCGCCGAACTCGCCAGCAAAGTTCTCAAGCCGTTTGGAATAGCGGTCGAGGTCGCCGGAGATCTTGTTGTAGGCGATCACCGCCGGAATGGCGGCCACCAGGCCCAGCGCGGTGGCGAACAGCGCCTCGGCGATACCGGGAGCGACCACCGCCAGCGAGGTGTTCTTGGTGGCGGCGATGGACTGGAAGCTGTTCATGATGCCCCACACCGTGCCGAACAGCCCGATGAACGGCGCCGTCGATCCCACCGAGGCGAGAAAGCCCAACCGGCGTTCGAGCAATTCCATCTCGCGCCCCAGGGTGACGCTCATCACCCGGTCGATGCGCTGGGGCAGGCTGGCGCGCGCGCTGTCGCGGTCGGCGAGGCCCTTGGCGGCCGAGCGCCGCCATTCGCGCATGGCGGCGACGAAAATCGACGACATGGGATCCAGTGGCCGCGAGCCGATGCGGTCGTAAAGCTCTTCCAGCGAGCCACCCGACCAGAACGCCTCCTCGAACTGGTCGGCCCGACTGGAAAGCTGGCGGACCTTGAGGATCTTGTCGAAGATGATCGCCCAGCACCAGAATGACGCCCCCAGCAGCGCGATCATGACGAACTTGACGATGATGTCGGCGCGCAAGAACAGCGCCCACATGGACAGATCTTGCTGCAGGGCCGCCCCGGCCGCCGCCGCCGTTTGAGATGGATCCATGATTCCTACCGCCTTTCCCTGATCCGATGCTCGAACAATGTCTTGATGCCGGCGGGAATACGCGCCGGCTTGCCCGCAAGGGTGATATAGCCCAGCCGGACATCGCAACGCACCAATTCCGTGGCGTTACGACGAATGATCTGACGCAGCTCGACGCTGGCGCCCCCCACGGCAACCACTTCGGTCTCCACCTCCAGCAGGTCGTCCAGCTTGGCGGGCCGGAGAAAATCCACCGTGGCGCTGCGTACCGCGAAGGCGGTACCGCCCCCCTCCTCCAGCATGGCACGCTGGCTGATGCCCATCTCGCGCACCAGCTCGGTCCGCGCCCGCTCGGCGAAGTCGAGGTAATTGGAGTGATAGACGATGCCGCCGGCATCGGTGTCACCGTAATAGACCCGGATGGAAAAACGATGCACCTCGCTCATTCTCCCTCCTCCGGCAGGCTGGCCAGCAGATCCATCTGCACCAGCAGGTCGCGGGGCGGGTTGAGGCCGATATGCTTGAAGCCCGACGCCGACAGCATTCGGCCGCGCGGTGTGCGCTGGATCAGGCCCTGTTGCAACAGGTAGGGCTCGACCACCTCTTCCAGGGTGTCGCGGCTCTCCGACAGCGCTGCCGCCAGGGTCTCCACCCCCACCGGCCCGCCGCCGTAATTCTCGGCGATGCAGCGCAGATAGCGGCGGTCCATGGCATCCAGGCCGATCTGGTCCACCTCCAGCCGGTTGAGCGCGGCATCGGCGATCGGGGCATCCACCGGCGAGCGGCCGGCGACGGCGGCGAAGTCGCGCACCCGGCGCAGCAGACGACCGGCGACGCGCGGCGTACCGCGCGAGCGGCGCGCCACCTCGGCGGCACCGTCGGGGGTAAGGTCGAAGCCCAGCACGCGGGCGCCGCGCCGGACGATGGATTCCAGCTCGGCCGGCTCGTAGAAGTTCATCCGGCAGGGAATGCCGAAACGTTCGCGCAAGGGCGTGGTCAACAGCCCCGAGCGCGTGGTGGCGCCCACCAGCGTGAAGTGCGGCAGGTCGATGCGGACGGAGCGGGCGGCCGGCCCCTCGCCGATGATGAGGTCCAACTGAAAGTCCTCCATCGCCGGATAGAGCACTTCCTCTATGGCAGGATTAAGGCGATGGATCTCGTCGATGAACAAAACGTCGCGCGGTTCCAGATTGGTCAGCAGCGCCGCCAGATCACCGGCGCGCTGGATCACCGGCCCCGAGGTGGCGCGAAAGCCGACGCCAAGCTCGCGGGCGACAATCTGCGCCAGCGTGGTCTTGCCCAGGCCGGGCGGACCGTGGAACAGCACATGGTCCAGCGCCTCGCCGCGCGCCCGCGCCGCGCTGATAAACACCTTGAGATTGTCGCAGACCTGCCGCTGGCCGACGAAGTCATCCAGCGACAGCGGCCGCAACGAGACCTCGGCATCGCCCGGACGCTGTTCCGGCGAGACCTCGCGGGAAGAGGTCATTGTCCTGCCCTCACCGTCAGGCGCCGGGCGTTCGCTCCGCTCCCTGGGCCCCTCCGCTGCGCTACGGGGCGCTCCCTGCGGGCCATGGCCCGCCCGGACCTAGGGGCAATGCGCCCGCGCTTCGGCTGCGCCTCGCTCATCATCGCGTCAGATCCTTGCCCAGCCGCTTCAGCGCGGCGCGGATCAGGGCGGAGGCTTCAGCGGCGTCACCCAGCTCACGGGCGGCCTCGCCAGCGGCCTGAAAGGCTTCCAGCCGCTTGTAGCCCAGATTGACCAGGGCGGAGACGGCATCCTCCAACGGCCCCGACGCCGCCGGCAGCGCCGATACCGAGGCACCCGACGCCGCGCCCGGCACGAAGCCGCCCAGGGCGATCTTGCCGGCCTTGTCCTTCAATTCGGTCAGGATGCGCACCGCCAGTTTGGGGCCGACACCGTTGGCCCGGGTCAGGCCGGCACGGTCCTGCGCCGCCATGATCTGCAACAACTGCTCGGGCGGAGCCACCGACAGAATCGACAGCGCCACCTTGGCACCCACCCCCTGCACCGTGGTCAGCAGCCGGAACCAGTCACGCTCGCCCGCCTCCAGGAAGCCGTAAAGCAGGATGGCGTCTTCCCGCACATGGGTCTCGACCAGCAGCGCGGCGGCGGCGCCGGTCTGCAACCGCGCCAGCGTCCGCGCCGAACATGACACCAGATAGCCGACGCCGCCGCAATCGACCACCGCCCAGTCGTCTCCCACCGAATCGATCAGGCCCTTGAGCTTGGCGATCATCGCAGCGCCCCCGCCAACCGGCGCTGGGTGGTGCGGTGATGGGCGTGGCAGATGGCCACCGCCAGGGCGTCGGCGGCATCGGGGGTGGCGGCGAGGCAACCCGGCAGCAGGGTACGGACCATCATCCCCACCTGCTCCTTGGCGGCGCGGCCGGTACCGACCACCGACTGCTTGACCAGAGCGGCGGCGTATTCGCCCACCGGCAATCCCGCCTTGGCCGGAGCCAGCAGCACCACGCCGCGCGCCTGACCCAGCTTCAACGTGCTTTCCGGGTTCTTGTTGACAAAGGTTTCTTCCACCGCCGCCTCGTCGGGGTTCCAGTCGGCGATGATGGCGGCCACCCCGTCATAAAGCTGCACCAGCCGCTGAGCCAGGGTCAGCGAAGCGTCGGACCTGACCACGCCGTCGGCGATGTGACGCAAGCGGTTGTCCACCACGTCGATAACCCCCCAGCCGGTGTTGCGCAACCCCGGATCAAGGCCCAGAACCCTCATGGTGGACAAGGCTCCCCAGGGTTAGCCGAGACGCTCCATGATCTCGTCGGGAATCTCGAAATTCGCCTGGACGCGCTGGACATCGTCGTTGTCCTCCAACAGGTCCAGCAGCTTCAGCAGCGCCTTGGCGGTATCCTCGTCGCCCACCGGTACGGTGGTCTGGGGCTTCCAGTCCAGCCGCGCATGCACCGGGGTGCCGAACTTGGCCTCCAAGGCTTCACGCACCGCCCCCAGATCCTCGGGAGCGCAGGTGATCTCGTGACCATCCTCGGACGAGTCGACATTGTCGGCCCCGGCGTCAAGCGCCCCCTCGAACATGGCTTCGGCCGACCCGGCCGACGCGGGAAAACCGATGGAGCCGATACGATCGAACATGAACGACACCGAATTGGTCTCGCCCATGGCGCCGCCGTTCTTGGTGAAGGCCGAGCGCACTTCCGAGGCGGTGCGGTTGCGGTTGTCGGTCAACGCCTCGACGATGATCGCCACCGAACCGGGACCATAGCCCTCGTAACGGACTTCCTCGTAATTGGCGCCGTCCTCGCCGCCCGCTCCGCGTTTGATGGCGCGGTCCATGGTGTCCTTGGACATGTTGGCGCCCCGCGCCGCCACGATCGCCGCCCGCAGGCGCGGATTGGCCGCCGGGTCGGGCAGACCCGACCGCGCCGCCACCGTCAACTCGCGGATCAGCTTGGTGAAGACCTTGGCACGCTTGGCGTCCTGCGCGCCCTTGCGGTGCATGATGTTCTTGAACTGCGAATGACCGGCCATGGACCTGGACTAGCCCCGATGTGATGAAGGATTGGCCGGTGCCTATACCACATGTTGTGGCAAAGCAACAGCGATCACGCCTTCGTTACCGACGAGGGCGCAATATGACAAGATTCCGGCCGTTGGGAAAGGCCGCGTTCAGCCGCCGCAGGGCAATCGCTTGAAGGCGATTGCCTTGGCTTGTTCACCGCCCGCAGTCGCCGGGCGGGCGACTCCGCGCCCTTGGCTACGCTTCACTATGTGCATTTTGCTCCGCAAAAATGCCCGTTCCGCGGGGCCGCAATGGCCCAGGGGCACTTGAAGTGCCCTGTCAGCCGCCGCCCGATTGGCGTTTAGCCGGCACCGACTGCCGGTCGATCTTCTTCTTCATCGCCTCGACCAGTGCCTCGATCCGACCGCCGCCACTGCGGATCACCGAGGTGAAATCGGATCGCATGGTCGTCACCAGGGTGACGCCGTCGGCGGCGATGTCCGCCACCACCACCTTGCCGGCGGGGGTAACGGCAATGGTCCAGTCGACCTTCACCGCCTCCTCGCCGGGCGGCACCAACAGGCTGTGGACAAGCACCCCGCCTTCCACCGGCTCGCCGCCAAGCACGTCGATCCGCGGCTTGGCCTGGGCGTCATCGATCATCTCGCCATAAGTGGCGACGAAAAAAGGAACCAGCACATCGGTGAACGCCTTGCGCTGCTCGGCATCGGCCTTGCGCCAATGGCGGCCCAGCAGCAACTCGGCCTCGAAAGGAACGTCGGCGTATTTTTCCACCAGTATCCCAATGCCGGCCTTGGCTTCGTCACGGTTGATCGATCCGCCACTGAAGGCGGCCGAGGCGTCGGCGACCACATTCTTGACCAGAGCTTCGGCCTCGGCCACCTCGACGGCGGCGGCAGGACCAACCGCCAGCAGCGAGACAATCGCCGCGATCAACAGGAAAACACCGGCCTTTGAACAACCCACCGACATCAAGCCTCGTCCTCTCAAATGGGAGCCCCTGTATAAGGGCTAGCCCTTACAGTAACCTGTCATCATCTGGCAAGACCGACCTATGGCCATATCTCCGCCAACCGCCCCCCCAGCCGAAGCGGCGCCACCCGCACCGCCAGCCCGGTACGATCGTCGGTATCAACCAGAACCGCACACAGAGTTCCCGGCCCTTCCGCCGGCGACAACCGCTCGCCGGGTATCTTGCGGACGAACTTGAAGATCGCGGCGTCCTTCTTCATGCCGATCACCGAATCGTAGTCGCCGCACATGCCGGCATCGGTCTGATAGGCGGTACCGCCCGGCAGAACCTGCCCGTCGGCGGTGGGAATGTGGGAGTGGCTGCCCACCGCCAGACTGACACGCCCGTCGGCGACCTGGGCCAGCGCCATCTTTTCGCTGGAGGCTTCGGCATGTATGTCGAGCACGACGGCGTCAACGCCGCCCGGACCGAGGCGCACTCGTGCCAGTTCCCGTTCCAGTGCGGCAAAGGGGCAATCGAGCGGGTCCATGAACAACCGCCCCATGACCTGCACCACCGCCACCTTGCGCCCGCGCGGCGCGGCGAAGACTCCGGCGCCCCGCCCGGGGGTGCCGGCGGGATAGTTGGTAGGACGCAGCAGCCTCGGCTCGCCGTCGATATAGGCCACGATCTCGCGCTGATCCCAGGTGTGGTTGCCCAACGTCACCACATCGACTCCGGCGGCAAAAAAATCGTCACAGATCCTGGGGGTAATGCCAAAGCCATGGGCGGCGTTCTCGCCGTTGAGAACGATGAAATCGGGGACCAACCGGGCACGAATCTCGGGCAATCGCTCGATCACCACGTCGCGACCGGATCGGCCCACCACATCACCCAGGTAAAGCAGTCTCATCCTAACTCCACCTCGATCACGCCCCGTTCGGTGACGATCCGGTCCAGCCGCTGGTCCCAGCCTTCCACCGGCAGATCCGGCACCTGCTGGGCGGCATAGGCCAAGCCGATGGCCACCACTCCACCCGCCTCGCGCAACGGAGCCAACGTCCGGTCATAGTAACCGCCGCCATAGCCCAGACGAAACCCCCTTGCATCAAACGCCAGCAGCGGCACCAGTACCACCGTCGGCACCACGGTCGCCGCCGAGGGGAGCGGATGGCGGGTGCCGTGGCTGCCCTCCTCCAGCGCGGCCCCCGGCTCCCAGGACCGGAACTCCAGCGCCTCGTCCGGCCCTGTCACCACCGGTAACGCCAGCCGACAACCGCCCTGCGCCAGAGCCTCCATCAGCGGCAACGGATCGATCTCGTCACCCAGCGGCCAGTAGCCGGCCACCACCGACCCGGCGGGAATCGCCAACGCCGCCACCCTGGCGGCCAGGGCCGACGCGGCGGCCCCGCCCCCACCGGCGGCGGCCTGGGCACGGGCCACGAGGGCACGCACCCTGAGGGCTTTCTTCCGATCAAGGATGGCAAGGGCGTCTGTCATGGGAAATGCCGGAGCGGCGCCACCTCGGCCGTTGGCGATTGCAAGTCCTCCGTGGCCTGCTTACGCAGGTGGGTGGCCATATAACGGAACCAGGGTTCCGACAGGGACAGCCCCCGAGAGGTGGATATTGGCCCCAGGGACATTGGCTGCCTGACGCACCGCGTAGCAAACCGCTCCGAACTGTAACGTTAGGCTCTTTCCAGCCGGGTCGCAATGGACTCGATGCGTTTGGCCAGGGATTCGATCACGCCGGCCAGCCGGGTATCCCCTTCCGCGGCGGCGGCAACATCGCCGCCCAGCTTGGACATCTGGTCGCGCGCCTCGGTGAGTTCATCGGCCAGCAACAGACTGACCATCACCAGCAGGCGGGAATCGCTGACCGAGCCGACGCTCGATAGCAGGTGCTGGGCGCGGGCATCGACCTCGCGCCCGAGATCCTGCACGCGGCTGACCTGGGAATCATCGCAGGCGATGTCATGGACCCGGCCATTGATGGTGACGTTGACGACGGCCAATCCTCAGTCCCCCAACAGGTCGCGGAGACGGTCGATGGCGAGGTCGAGTCGAGTGGCCACCACGCGCGACGTCTCCTCCAGCCGGGCATAATCGTCGCGGGCGCCGCGCAACTCGCCGGCCAGCAACAGATCACCCGCCCCGACCCGCGCCGAAGCGCTTTCGAGCCGGTCGATGGCCGAGCCGAGCCGACGCATGGCCTCTTCGGTGCGGTGAAGGCTACCGCCGTGACGCTGTTCCAAAACCCCTTCCCCACGACATTCCGACGAAGCGAGGGTATGGCCGAAGCCGTTGGGAGTCAACGCGGCATCAATTACCGGACTCCACCCCGATTGCGCACCTCCCCGCCGCGGGGTAAAACCGCCCCCATGTCCAGCGAAGCCACCGAAGCGCCACCTCCACCGGCCGAGTGCCCGATCTGCCTCAAGCCGCCGTCGCTTTGCGTCTGCGCCGGGGTGACCGCCATCGACAACCGTATCGCGCTGCTGATCCTTCAGCACCCGCAGGAACAGGACAAGACCCTGGGAACCGCGCGGCTGTTGGCCCACCATTTCGCCAATGCCGTGCTCAAGGTCGGTCTGTCATGGCCCAGCCTGGATAAGGCGCTGGGACGTGGCGCCGATCCGCGGCGCTGGGCGGTGCTTTATCTCGGTTCGGCCAAGGCGGAACCCGATCGCGAGGTGGTGGTGCTCGACGCCAAGGGCGCCCCCTGCCCCGATCAGGAAAACCAGCTCGGTCGCATCGAGGGCGTGGTGGTGCTGGACGGGACCTGGAGCCAGGCCAAGGCCCTATGGTGGCGCAATCCCTGGGTGCTGAAATGCAAACGGGTGATTCTTGGACCGAAGCAGCCGTCGCGCTATGGCCGGGTCCGCACCGAACCGCGCAAGGACAGCCTGTCCACCATCGAAGCCGCCGCCCTGCTGCTCGCCCGGCTGGAGGCACGGCCGGAGATCGAGACCGAACTGGATGCCACCTTTCAACGCATGCTGAATCGCTTCCGCCAGGCTCGCAAGGACGGGACCGCCGGCCCGACACCGGCCGGCAAGCCCGCCTTCCGCCGCCAGCGGCGCCAGCGCGGGGCCAAGGCGTGAGACGCCGGATCGTCATTCATTGCCTCGCCCATGCCCGCGCCGCCCTGGGCGCGGCTGCCAACGCCGGTGTAGGGGTGACGCTGGAAAGCCCGGCCGCCGCCGCCGGCTATCAGGGAATCGGGTGGTGGCGGGAATTGCTGGCGCTGGCGACGGGAGAATTCCCCGCACTGGATTTCGATGCCGTGCTCGATTGCGGCGCCGCCCCCGGCCATGCCCTGGCGGCCTTGCGCGGTGGCATCAAGGCGGTGCGGCTGCGGGGCGATCATCTTCCGCCCCTGGCCGATATCGCCGCCGCGCTTGGCGGCACACTGCTGGGGCCGGCGGCGGGAAATGAAGCCCTGGATCTGCTCGACATCGCCGATATCGATGCCGCCTGTCGGACTTGGCTGGAACGCTAGGCGCCGCCCCTCCCCACCGGTGGGGAGGGGCACCGGAAGAAAGGGGCGGCAGCCGGCTACCGGCTTAGTGCTGGGAGGGTGCTGCCGGGGCCGGCCGGACGGAAGCCGCCGGAGTGGCAGCAGCCTGTTCGGCCTTGTGAGTTGCCTTGGTGGCGGCGTGGGCCGCCTTGGCCGTCGCCTTATCCTTAACGGCGGTGGGCGCCGCCACGGTGGCGGTCGAACCGCCGGCTGGATTGACGGCGGCAGTCGCGGCGGGGGCGGCTACGCTGCCGGCGTTCGGCGTCTCCGCCAGCGCGGCGAACGGCAGCAGCGACGAGGCGACCAGAGCGGCGGCAAGGAAACGGATGGCACGCATGAAAATGATCCTTTCTTTCGTCTCTATCCGAAGCCGGGTCCGGCCAACCCATCGGCCGTCATCGTTTCGGCAGGATCACTGTCGCGCGCAGTCGTGGCGGCACTGAGGTGGAATTGTGATATTCTTAGGGCACAGACATCCAATCCCAAACCCGGCGAGGCCCATCATTTCCGCTGAACGCTGCCGTCTCTACCTCATCACCCCCCCCCGTATCGACGCCCCGTTCGAGTGGGTCCGCACCCTGGAAGCCGCCCTGGACGGCGGTGATGTCGCCTGCCTTCAGATCCGGCTCAAGGGATTGGACGACGACGCCCTGGCACGGGCCATCGACGTGTTGCGCCCCCCGGCCCAGCGTCGCGGCGTCGCCGTCCTGCTCAACGACCGCCCGGACTTGGCGTTCGAGACCGGCTGCGACGGCGTCCACATCGGTCAGGAGGATTCCACCTATGCCGATGCGCGCAAGGCGGTGGGCGCCAGCGGCATCGTCGGCGTGACCTGCCACGATTCCCGCCATCTCGCCATGGAGGCCGGCGACCAGGGCGCCGACTATGTCGCCTTTGGCGCCTTCTTTCCCACCGACACCAAGGAAGCCCGCTTCCACGCCGAACCCGAACTGCTGCGATGGTGGAGCGAACTGTTCACCGTTCCCAGCGTCGCCATCGGCGGCATCACCGTGGACAATTGCCGGCCGCTGGTCGAAACCGGGGTCGACTTCCTGGCGGTCTCGGCCGGCATCTGGAACCATCCCCAGGGACCTGCGGCGGCGGTCGCCGCCTTCGATCGCATCCTGGCGGGGGGGTGAGATGCGGCGGGTCTGCGTTTTCTGCGGCTCCAACCCGGGGGCTCGCCCGGAATACGCCCAATCCGCCGCCGCTCTTGGCCGGCTGATCGCCGAAAGCGGCCTGGAACTGGTCTATGGCGGAGGCAATGTCGGCCTGATGGGTGTGGTGGCCGATGCGGCGCTGGCGGCGGGCGGCCGGGTGATCGGCGTCATTCCCGAGGCACTGATGAAGTGGGAGGTCGGCCACGCCGGCCTGACCGAACTGCGCGTCGTCGCCAGCATGCACGAACGCAAGGCGGCCATGGCCGACTTGGCCGACGGCTTCATCGCCCTGGCCGGCGGCATCGGCACCATGGAAGAACTGTTCGAGGTCTGGACCTGGGGACAACTTGGCCTGCACACCAAGCCGCTGGGATTCCTCGACGTCGCCGGCTTTTTCCGGCACCTCCACCAGTTCCTCGACCACATGGCGGCGGAGGGCTTCGTCAAGCAACGCCACCGTGACATGGTGGCGGTCGATGAAGATCCCGCCCGACTGCTGGCATCGCTGCGCGACTACGCCGCCCCGACCACCGTGCGGGTGATCAACCGGCTTACCACCTGAGTTTCCGGTGCTTGACACGATCGGAGCGGCGCCATATAAAGCCGGCTCTCCGAGGAGATGGGCGATTAGCTCAGCGGGAGAGCACTCCCTTCACACGGGAGGGGTCGCAAGTTCAATCCTTGCATCGCCCACCATTTCTTCCCGGGATTTCCGCCAGTTTTCAGATGCCCGTGAAAACTGGCGGCCCCCTAAATCCACCAAATACGGTAAGAATAGACACGGGGCTTCGCGGCTAATCCGTGAAAAGCCCGTGAAGTCTGTTTATGAGGCGTTTCGTCCGTCGGAGGAACCGGATCCGTCGCTCTGGATCCAGGCCAGGGCCAAACATCTCATATGGGCCGGTAGAGCAGCTCTGTGGTCCGCATGACGGACGGCTAATTCCCCGTCCTGGCGCCATCGGCGCCCAGTTGCAGCGTGGCTTCGGTGCCGTGGCCGATCACCGCGATGGCATCATAGCCCGAATGAGTCTCGGCCCCGGCGCCGATCTCCTCGATCTCGACTCCCCGCCTCTGGGCCGCCTCCAGCGTCTTGTAATTGGCCAGCGAGGTATTGGCCAACAGGCCGTCGAGGGCGCGCATGTCGGCGCGTCGGACCTCGCCGGCCCCCCTGCGCGGCGAGCTCCACATCGACGGCAACCGCCGCTCGGCCCTGGGCCGCCGCGCCCTTCGCGCCGCGGCGGCGGTGGTCATCCGTGAATGGGGGGCGTAGACTGACCGATGACACAGGAGGACGACATGCGGTTCAGACAAACCTTGGTGTCCTTGCTGGCGGTTGGATTCATGACTGCGGCAGCGGCCGGGATATCCCAAGCCCAGCCCGCCGCCGTTGATAGTAACTACGAGGCCGAAAAGGCCGCCGAAATCTCCACCGCCAAACTGCAACTGGCCACCCAGCCGGGATCCACCGCCGTGCAGGAGCTGAACGAGGCCGAGGACACACTCCGCCGCCTCAAGGCCGCCAAACCCGCCGACCAACGCCGCAGGATCGCCGCCGAACTGGAAATGGCCATCATCCGGCTGAAAATCGCCGCCGGTGCCGGAGTGACGCAGCGGTGACGCGGCCATGGCATCACCCATCGCGCCGTTCCTCCGCCCCCTTGGTAAAATGACGCCCCCCGCCCCTCAGTTTACCGACGGGATCAGCACATCGCGCAGGGCGGAGAGAACAACACCCACCAGCGCCGCGAAGCCGGAGGTCACAGAAGACGTGCGTCGATCCGTCGATCTGGACCGACGACGACAAGGGCTACGACGGTCTCCGGGGCTACGGCCACCTGATGGTCACTGGCCGCCACGCGGCCCAAAGATGATGATCATGGCCCCGAGGACACAGATCGCCGCGCCGATGGCGTCCCAGCGGTCGGGGCGCGAGCCTTCGACCGCCCACATCCAAACCAACGACGCAAGGATATAGATGCCGCCGTAGGCTGCGTAAGCGCGCCCGGCAAGATCGGAGTCGATCCGCGTCAACGCCCAGGCGAACAGAGTGAGACTGGCTATGCCCGGCACCAGCCACAATGGCGTCTTCTCCAGACGCAGCCATACCCAGAAGGCGAAACAGCCGCTGATCTCCGCGAACGCGGCCAGAATATAGGTCGGTATGGTCCACATGCAGGCTCTCCTCCGTCCAATCCTCACCGGGACTGGCTGCTGTGTCTGGCCTCAGCCCGTTCAAAATGCTGTGGTCACCGGACTGAAGGGGATAAGCCGTTTAAAGAATCCCATATCGATTGGGGGCAACAGTGTAAAAATCCGCGACGCCGCGCCGTTCACTGTTCGTCATCTAAGCCACAGGCAGGAATATTCGCCGACCGCGCCGGACTTGGCGGCTCGCCCTGGGCGGGTTCGTCGGTACGAAGGAAGGTCACCCGTCGCTAAAGCTGCCAGCGCATGCCGCTCGCGCGGTCGGTGGGAACCTTGACCACGATGTCGTGACACTTGATGCAGCGCCCCGCCGGCGGATGGGGCTGGCGCGAGGTCGGCAGAATCGGCGGCCCCAGCTTGCGCACCCTGGACAGATTCTCCAGCACCGCCCCCACTGGGGTCTTGAACTGCGATCCGGCGGCCGGACCGCCAACCAGCAGGTGGCATTGGATGCAGTCCCCGACAAAGGGATGCGGCATACCCGACCCCGGCGCCACCGGCGGGATATGCCGGATGGTCATCAGGCGGTAGCGCGGCGGCGGCGTCAGAATACGGTCGATCGGAGACAGCAGCGACGGTTCCATCGGCAGGGGCAGGCGCCCGAACAGCAACCCCTCGGCACGCCGCACCGAGGTCACGCCGCCGAACGCCCCGGACTGCTTATCCCAGTACAACCCAAGGGCGACCAATGCCACCAGGGCAATGGTTCCCAAGGTCATCCAGCGACCGCCGCCCCGTGGCGCACCCATGCTCACGCTCTCCGTACCGTCCGGCTCACTGGCCCACGTTCATCCACAGGGCCAGCCCCTCGTCGTCGCGCAGCCTACAGGTCCGCCCGCCGACAACGATGGTCTTGGCGTAAAGCTCGGCGGTTGGCCGCGCCAAGTCGAACTGAAACCCAATCCCACTGACCCGGGCACCATCGAACGACGGGCAGCCGATCTGATTCAGATAGGACTGCGGCGCCACCGAGATTTCCCGAAGAGCGCCGGTGCCATCATCAATCCAGATGTGAACCTGCCCCCAGCCGACATCATTGCCGAAGCTGGCCACCTGGGTCACCCGCCCGCCAAACTGCAACGGCGTCGCGGGAGTGAATGGCGACAGCCCCGGCAGGGCGGCCGGTAATATTCCGACGGTGGTGCCCGCCCCGGCGGCCGGACCGCGACCGGTCGCGGTGTCCACCCTGTCGGGAAGCAATGCGGTCACCACCAGAACCAGAAGGCAGGCGCCGCCAACGGCCAACACCGCCTGCCCGGAGGCCAAGCCGGCAACGGTGCCGCGAAGACGCTCCAGCAATGCTTCCGGCCGGAAGGTCATGGTCGGGGCCGCCGTCAGCTACGGGCCGGCAGCGCGGCGGCAGGCGCCGGGCTGACGAACAGGCGGATATCGCGGGCGTGGGGGATTTCCTCCTGGATACGGGTGCGCACCGCCTCGGCCACCGCGGAGCTATCGCGAACCCGAAGGTTGGGATCGACACGCAGACGAATGTCGAAATGCACGTCCTCACCGACATGACGGCCACGCAGGAAATAGATGCTGTGAACGTTGGGGGTGTCCATGCTGATCTGCCAGGCGGTTTGCAACAGGTCGGTATCGACCGAGCTGTCCATCAGGCCGTGGACCGCCTTGCTGATCAGCTCGATGCCGATGCGACCGACCAGGGTCGAAACACCGATGGCGGCGATGGTATCGGCGATGGGAAAACCGATCACCGAGGCCAGCACCCCGATCAGCACCGCCGCCGACGAAATGGCGTCCGAGCGGTTGTCCCAGGCATTGGCGATAATCGCCGGGCTGTTGTTCTCATTGCCGACGCAGATCTGGTAACGATACATCAGCTCATTGACGATGACGGTTACCGACGCGCCCAAGGCGGCAAAGATGCTCGGAGCCTCATAGGTACCCGAGATCAGCTTTATCACCGAGCCGTACATCAGAAAGCTGGCGCCGACCAACAACAGCGAACCGACGATCGCCGATGAAATGTACTGGATGTTTCCGTATCCGAACGGATATTTTTCGTCGGCCGGCCGCGCCGAAATCTTGACGCTGAGCTGGGTAACGCCGCTGGCAACGACGTCGGCGCCCGAGTGCAGCGAATCGGCCACCAAGGCGACGCTGCCGCTCATCAGTCCCAATATGCCCTTGAAGAGCGTCATGCAGATGTCGGCGGTGAACGCCCACCAGACGACTTCTTCCCTGCAATCCCTGCAATTCTCGAACTTCATTTGCTCATGTATTCCAGAAGGTTGGAACCCAGGATCCGGTAATTTCCGTCGACCTTTTGCGCCTTGATCTTCCCGGACTTGATCGCGGCGAGAACTTCCAATCGTTCCAGCCCCAGCAACCGGGCGGCCTCGGCACTGCCGTAAATGCGATGGGGCAGGATTTCCTCGCCGAACACCTTATCGACCAGCACCATGGCCCCCTGTGCGAAGGTCACCAGCGCACTGCCCTTGATCAACGCATTCCAGATCATCGATTGCTCTCCTGAACTCGCGCGAGCGGCAGAAGCTGTTGGAACAATTCCGGGGTGATGACCGGCGTATCGCCATCGGGCTTTTCGTGGAAGTAGTCAACCCGCTTGAAGCCGGTGATCATTGCCAAATAATCCCACGGCCACTTGGTGATTTCGACGTTATAGGTCGCGGCGGCGGCGTTGTATTCCTCGCGCTTGGTGGCGATACGGTCTTCCATATCGACCAGCGAGGTCATCATGTGCTTGTAGGTATCCACCGACTGGATGTTGGGGTACTGCTCGACGATGGCCATCAGACGCCCCAGGGCGGCTCCGAACCCACCATCGGCCACCACCGTGCGGTTGCCACCACCCGGCTTCATCAACTGCTCCAACGCCGACGCGACCTGACCGCCCCGGCCGGCTTCGACCGCCTCGGTCCGCTTGTCGGCGGCATGGGCGAACACCGAATGCTCCAAGGCGGCGTGGTTGAGGGTCAGCTTGACCAGATTTCCGAACAGATTGTCACGGCGCTGGACCATTACCTCGAAATTGGAACGCTTGGCCTGCGCATCCTCGGACAGGGTAACGAAGATGTTGTAGCGCATCAGCAAGGTGGCGATGAAGATAAGAAGCGACAGCGCCGACAGCGCCATCAACACCTGAACCGGACCGCGACCAAGCCGTCGCGGCTGGGCATCAACGACGTACAGGCTGGCCAGCAGTTCCTCGGACTGCTTCACCCGCTGCAACGTGCCGATATCGACCCGCCCCACCGTTTCGGCGCTCGCGTCACTTACAGCCATGCCAGCCTCGCTGCGATCATCGTCACCACGAAAATACGTCCTTTCCCCACCGCTCAGGCGGTGGAACCGTCGTCAAGCTCGTTCGCCTTCTTGAAATGGGGCAGCGCGTCCTCGTGCTGGCCCATCTGCTCGTAGCAATAGGCGATGGCCCGGTGCGTCTTGCCCTCGTTCGGCCGCAGGCCCAGGGCGATCTTGAAGCTGTCGATCGCCTCGGCGAAGCGGCCCAGATTGTCCAGCGCCACGCCAAGGCGAAAGCGGACATTGAAGTTGACCGGATTGGCCTCGGCCACCTTCAGGAGCAGCGGAACAGCCAGATCGTACTTCTGAACCTGGGTGTAGGTAAGGCCCAGAACGGTGGCAACCTTGATGTTGCTGGGATCGTCGGCCTGCGAACGTTCCAGCAGCTCGATGCCGCGCTCGGTCGCGCCGGTCTTCACATAGGCGATGCCGAGGTGAAGGGCGACATCGATGTCGAAGGCATTGGCGTCGAACACCTGTTCCAGCAGCGTCACCGCCTGGGTGTAACGTCCGGCCTTGGCATGGGCCAGCCCCTTGTCGCGGCAATAGGAACGACGGATGTCGTCGTCAACCGAGAAGGCGGACCGGAAAGCGTCAACCATGTTCGCGCCGAGCTTCCGCGCCACCGACAGGCCATAATGGCTGTACAGGCTGACCTCGTCCAAAATCTCCGACGGCTTCCTTGACATACTCTTCTCCAACAACCTAATCACGGGTTCCGCTCATCTTATCACGTGGCATGCCTCGCAAGGCCCACGGACTTCATGGGAACTGGTCCCTTTCGCGGCGATATCGCGCGTAATGGGCGGAGGCGGCAAACTTATCAGGTCCGGATCGGGGGTCAATTCAAAACCCTGGCCGATGGGATGGCACTCGGTGCAGGCACCGCGATAACCGTGGGGTCGCGGATCGCCCGCCAGAATCATTGGAGCGCCTTCCAACTGGGCGAAACCGAGGCTGCTTTCCGAGCGCAACACCACCGTCAGCTTGCGCAACACCGGCGCGCCCGGACGGCTGTCCTTGCGCAAGACGCCGATCCGCGCCTCGGTACGGTTCATAATCTCCCGCGTCGCCGCCTGGAAGTCCTCCATGGTCGCCACCGGAAACTCGTCTACCTTGACGACGATATCACCGCCCAAAAGCCCGGAGAACGCGGCATTCAGCGTCACCTCGCCCAGCAGCACCCCCTGGATGCCGCGCGGGTAGTTCAACTTGCGGGCCAGTTCCTCGGTCATCAGGCGGCCATCCATGCCCTGCCAGTGTCCCTCGAACACCTTCAGCCGGCGCGGAACATAGTTCGGCACCACCGACTCGCCGGCGGCAACCGTCGGGGTCGCCGGATCGGGCTGTACCGGCGCGGCAACCGGCACCGCCGCGGGACCGACGATGGCGGGAACGGCCACCGGCGACTGCACCGGGGCGGCCGGCTGCGCCGGACCACCGCGCTGCTGCCCGGCGACAAGCACCACGGCGATAACGACGCCGGCTGCCAAAAGCGCGACCTTGCTATTCATGCGCGGTCATCCAAGCCCTCGGTCATGACGGAATCAGCATCTTGACGGCGATGGCGGCCATGGTGGCGGCATACACGCCCTTCAGCACCCGGACCGGCAGAACCAACATCAGGCGCGCACCCAGAATACCGCCGACATAGGCACCGGGTATCATCACCAGCGCCAGGGTAACCGGCGCTTCCCAGTGAATCAGGCCGGTACCGGTGCCGTGCAGGAACGCCACCACCGATCCGGCCACCGACGCCCAGAATACCAGCACCGAGCTGTTGGCGATGGCATTTTGCAAGCCGATCCGACCGAGATAGCGCTGCAACGGTACCTCGACCACACCGCCGCTGATGCCCAGGATGCCGCTGATCAATCCCATCGGCAGTCCCAGCACCGCCGAACGGGCGGTCCCTTCGGGCAACGCGATGCGGGAAGTCCCGGCCTCGCCTTTACCCTCGGCCAGGGACAACAATTCGTCGATATCGTCGGTGGCGGCTGCCGCCGACGGGGCCCCCAAATCGTCACCTGCGTCGGGGCGCAGAATTTCAAGAACCGCCTTGCCCGCCATGATCAGCGCGAACAGCCCCAGCAGGACGCCGACCACCGAGTCGCCGATGGCGTTGCCGATGAAGTAGCCGATGACCACCCCGGCCACGCCCCACGGAATCAGAGGCATCACCTTGTCCCACTGAACCAGACCGGCCTTGTTGTTGCGCAAAGCCGCCGCGCCATAGACCGCGACGTTGGTCAGGAAGGCCACCGGACGGATCAGGTACATGCCATAGCCGAAAAACACCATCATGCCAGCGACCTGCAACACGCCGCCACCCATGGTCATCATGCCGCCGGTGATGCCCGCAGCCAGCGCCAGCATGACCAGGCCGAGAATATCGGAAACCGAGTAGCCGCCGATCCTGGCGCCACCGACGTGATCGGTATCGATGAATGGCAACCCCGACGGAAGGGAACCCGTGGGCGCCCCCTGAACCACGTTCAGGCCCAGTCCCTGCGCCCCGGACGGCCCGCCGACGATGGACCGCGCCTTCGACCACCACCCGGTGGACCCGGAAGGAGCCGCCGCGGCGACGGCACCTGCCCCCTGGGACCGCGCCGCCGCGCCGGTCTTGAACCGGACCACGTCCTGAAGATGGGCGACGATCACCTGGGCTGGAACGGTAAAGCCCTCGACCTTGCCGGTGGGACCGGTAGCGGCGATGTTGATGCCGACCAGATCGCCCTGGGCATTGACCAACGGCCCTCCGGTCTGCTCCCAGCTATAGACCGCGTCCGAACGCAGCAGATGGGTGATCTGAGTGGTTCCCACGGTCAGCGGTGCATCGGCCGACTGCACCGTGCCCTGGCGCACCAGCGGCGCCCCGGCCATGTTGCGGCCGAAGGCGAACACGGCTTGGCCGGGAACGACCGTCTGAACCCCTGCCATGCGGAAATGCAGGAAGCGTTCGGTGGTCAGCATCTTCACCAACGCCAGGTCATGCCCCGGGATGGTCTTGACGATCTGCGCCGGGAAACGCCGAATGCCGGCCGAGGTGGCGACCTGGACGCTGATATCGGGAAGATTGGCAATGGCATGCAGCGCCGTCACCACATAGCCGTTGGCGCCGACGATGGCACCCGAAGCGACGGGACCGGCGTTGACACCGCCGCCGCCAACCCCGACCACCGCCGGAGGAACGGTGTAGTACAGGCGCTGGACGTCCGGCATGGCGATATTGCGCACCAGGAACTGACTGACTGACAGATCGTCGCTGCCATGGAAGAAGTCGTCTTCGTCGTAGTTGTTGAGCAGGTAGGATCCCCAGGCGAAGGTCGCCAGGATCAGGAACGCCAGAATGGCAACCGGCACCTTCCACGACCTTCCGCAGAAGATGATGGTGTTCTTGGGCAGGTCGCCCATGGTTTCGCCGACTTCAATCATGACGGTATACCACGCTCATTCGAGTGCCTGTTGTCATCGTTCATCCCGCGAGAACGGCGATGTAGAAAGTGGACAATGCCAGGAAAATTCCCATCAACGGCATGCCCCACCGCACATATTCGCGATGGGTGAACTGCAATCCCGCCGCCGCCGCCGCCGCCAATTCCGGGTGGCGCCGAACGAAGCCGGAATACTGGTTCATCGCCAGCGCTCCGGCGGTGGCGCCGGACAGGGCCGCCGACGACCCGGCCATGATGCCGAGCGCCAGCGCCCACCACGCCGCCTGACCGTCGCCATCCAGGCGCAGCGATGCCGCCACCGGCGCGAACACCGCCGCCGAGGTCCCCCCGCCGACGAATATCGTCATGCCGGCGGCCATCCACATCAGCAGAATGGCCCGCACCCGGTCATGCCCGGAGGTGGCGGCCTCCAACCAGCCCACCGTCCAGTCCAGCACACCGGCGGCGCTCAACGCCCCCACCATGACGAACAGCCCACCGAAGAACAAGATATCGCTGCCGCCGCACGCCGCGAAGAATTCGTCATCCTCGAACCGGCCCAGGGCCAGCGCGGCAAGGCCGGCGGCGAAGGCGATCCAACCCGGCCGGAGGTTGACCGTCCCGGCCAACACCAGCCCGGCGACGGTCACCGCGAAGATGGCCAAGCCAAAGCGCAGCAAGCGGCGGTCAACGGTGCGATGGCGCGATTCCTCCTCACGAACCCAACCGGAATGGACGGGAATCTCCGCCCCCCGCCAATCGCCCAGCCGCCACTCGAAAAAGATCAGGGTCGCCGCCAGCAGAACCAGACAGGCCGGCATCATGCCGGCGATGAAATCGTTGAAATGCAGCCGGCCGGCCGAGGCCAGAATCATGTTGGGGAAATCCCCGATCATGGTCGACGCCCCGCCGAGATTGGCGGCGATGATCTCGGAGATGATCACCGGCACCGGGTCGATGCCGGTGCGAAAGCACACCGTCAACGTCACCGGCACCACCACCGCCACCGTCACCAGACTGTTGCTGGCCAACGAGATGGCGTAGGTGACCAGCGTCATCATCACCAGAATCCAGCGCCCCTGCCCCTGGGATCGTTCCGCCGTTCCCGCCGCCAGCCGGACGAAGATGCCGGAACGCCCCAGCAGGGACGATATCGCCGACATGCCGAAAATCAGCGCCAGCGTCTCGAAATAGATCGACTCCAACACCATGCGCAGGGTGTAGGTCCCGCTTAATGCCCCGATCGCCACCAATACCGCCGCACCGGCGAGAACGGCCATATGGCTGTTCTCGCTCCGCCGATAAAGAACGGCGAAGGTGGCGACGAACACCAGAACGGTCAGGACTGCGATCACCTAGTTGTCCGCCTTCGACAGCATGACCTCGTCAAAGCTCAACGGTTCCTCCGAGAAGGTCGGCTTGGTGGTATCGCCCTCCTCCCTGGCCTCGGCGCTGACGTGCAGCGACGAAATCCGCCGCATCTTGTTGCACACCGCCGCCCGAACCGCCTCGCAGATGTCGTGGGCCTGATCGACGGTCTGCTCGGGATCGACACCGACGATCATGTCGGCCCAAACGTCCTGGCCGACATAGCGCGCGCGCAGATGAATCACGCCGCGAACGCCCGGCACTTTTTGGGCCGCCTCGACCATGCGGTTCTGCACATCTTCCCCGGCGGAATGGTCCATCAGGCCACGATAGGCGTCCATGAACACGGCACGGCCAAGAATCAGCAGATCGATGGTCTCCCACAGGGCGACGGCGGGATCGATCCACGGCATGCTGAGGTAATGCGCGCCGATGATGCCCAACGCCACCGCACCCGACGCCGTGGCGTCGCCATGATGATGCTTGGCCATGGTCTTGATGATCGGGCTGTTGGTCTCGATGGCGACGCAGCGGGAATAGAAGTACATGCCGACATTGACGCCCACCGAAACCAGCGCCGCCCACAGCACGATCAGGTGCGGCGTACGATGCAGGTCTTCGTCCAGCAAGATCCGGACGGCATGAACGCCAAGATAGCCGGTCAGCCCGATGAAGATGACGCTGACCGCCATTGACAGGATGAATTCGACCTTGCCGTGGCCATAGGGATGTTCCGCGTCAAGCGGCTTGCTCGAAATGGTGGTGCCGATCACCACCATCAGCGCGTTCAGCATGTCCTTCAGCGAATACATGGCGTCGGCAAGCATCGCCTGCGATCCGCCGACCAGGCCGACGAACGCCTTCATCACCATGAGCACGGCATTGACCGCGAGGCCAACCCAGCCAATGCTCCTGCTGCATACCGCGCAACCGCTTTTCCTCATCCCTCACTCACTCCCAGCCGCCAATCCCGGAACCACCGGAGGTCAGCGCTTGACGACGATGCTTCTGCTCGCCGACGACTTCTGCTTGCGCCATTTCAGGACGTTCGCCATCACCGCGACGATCCCGGTGGCGAACCCCAGGAAAAACGTTATCCCCAGGACAACGAAATGGGGCGACAGCATAACCAGCGGCCCCAACCTGGTTTCGACCACATGCGAGTTGGACGATGCCAGCAGCACGATCAACCCGCCGATCAATACCGATCCGATCAGTCTTATCATGCCCGTGTCCTAGACCTCGCTCCGCACCCTTTCGCCACGGCCTATGCCCCGGCGACGTCGCCCAGCTGCCGCCAATATTGCGGCGGCAATTCCTCGGCCAGCCGCAGCGCGCCGCGGCAGCCGTCTAAGGTCGGGTCCTTGACGCAGGTGACTTCCGCATCGCCGAACGACCGCAGGTGATCCTTGATGTATCCCGCCAGCCCGCGAATGCGCGACCCGCCACCGGCGAAGACGATATTCTTGAGCACCGTGTTCTGGTATTCCGGCTGGAACGAGCGCAGCAGGATCTCGATGCTTTCGATGATGTCGGGCATCAGCGATTCGCAGGCGACCTTCACCGGCTCGGTAACGTCGCAGCTCACCGGCTTGCCGGCTGCGCGGAACTCGAAGGTCGCCGGACCGGACGGCGTGCCGACGAAGGAAAACTGCTCCTTCACCGCGCAGGCGACGTTCAGGTTCATCTGTAATTCGGGATGGCGTTCGAGAATGGCGTTCTGAAGCCGCTCATCGACGTAATTACCCGCCTTGGTCAGGGTGACCTGATCCTCGGGGCTGGGAACGGTGCCCTTCAGCGCGCAAAGATCGGTGGTGCCGGCCCCGATATCGATGATGATGGTATTGACCAGCTTGTCCAGGCCATAGCCGACCATGAACGGCTCCGAAACCACCAGAGCGGTGTGAACCACTTCCTGGGCCATCTTCAGCAGCAACGCCTTGTTGGCCCCGGACGCCCGCGCCGGAACGCCGATGACGGCGCAGATCTCGTCATTGGGACCCGGCTCGGCGGTCTTGACCACATGGGTCAACAGGTGGCGGGCAACTTCCAGATCGCGATCGCTGATCTCGCTCAACACGCCATCCTGCAGGGGATAGCGCAGATCGAGATAGGAGCGCATCTCGAAGGCCTCGTCGCCCACCACGTAGGGCCGACCCAGCAGCTTCAGGCCGATCACGTCCTTGGGATAGCCCACCACGGATTTCAGCAGGAACTTCTTGCCCCGGTTCGACATGACCGCGGTGTGGGAGGTTCCCAAATCGATGCCAAGGAACAACCTGTTCTTGGCGCCTTCAGCTTCGCTCATCTCAGTCACTCCGTTCGCGCACTAGGCACATTAGGATTAGGCCTACCGATCCTTTTTGGATTCGCCACCACATTTCGGCTTCGAGCAAACGCCGCAACCGGCCTGAAGAGTATCCGCCAGTCTGCGCGTACCCGACACCAGATTGCCCCCCAGCAGCCGACCGCCCTTGGCGACTCCACCCACCAAACCGCCACCGAGGCTGAAAACACCCCGCGCCGCCGAGCCGGCCATGCTGAACAGTCCGCCGACCAGATCCTCGACCGGAACTTCGCGAACCGCGGCGGCCGATGGTGTGGGCTGCGGCTTTGGCGCTTTCTTCGGCACGGCAGCGGGCTTGCGCACGGCTGCCGGCGCCTCGGCCATGGCGGCTTTGCCGACCAGTTCAGCCAGACTGGAAACACTCGGCGCCGTTTCGGCCACGACAGCCTGCGGCTCCGGCTCGGTCGCGACGGCTTCGGACTCGGCCAGGACTTCCATGTCCGCGACGATCTCCGGCTCGACGCCGGGAGCGACCCAATCAACCCTGACGTGAACATCGACCTCGGGCACCGCTAGGGCAGGCTCGGCGGCAACAATCTCCGCCTCGGGCACCGGCTCCGGCTCGGCGGCGACAGCCTCCGCCTCGGGCACGGGCTCCGGCTCGGCGGCGACAGCCTCCGCCTCGGGCACGGGCTCCGGCTCGGCGGCGACAGCCTCCGCCTCGGGCACGGGCTCCGGCTCGGCGGCGACAGCCTCC
>CAIUSV010000078.1 GCA_903901915.1 uncultured Rhodospirillaceae bacterium
CCAACGCCGTTATCGCGGTCGGGGCGGTGGTTTTGCAGCGATGGAGGCTGTCGCCATGCCAATCCATCTTCCGGTTGGGCTAGAGTCGGGATATTCTGCCGTCAATCAGGTGCGGATGGACCCCCCTATCTGGGAAATGTCGGGTTAATTCACATCCGCGTGGATATATCCGGCACTGGGATTCGCCGGTCTGGATGGGCAATTGGCCGTGTACGATTCCTTTGGTACGGTTGTTTTACGGTTTGACGACAACGGGCGCCATGACGAGCTCAATCAAGATATTTGGAACCCACTGCGACGGACCGCCACCGCAACGGAAGTGGTTGGAATATCCGGCTGGGGCGCATGAACCGGAACGGGCAGAGCGGTGAAAGAAACACGCCAAGCCCCCCTCCTGCCTCGCGGCGGAGTATGTTTCGTCGCCCCCTTCGCCTATTCGCTGTTCATCCCCTCCAGCAATGCCAAGTTCGGCGGTGCCGAGGTTCGCGCCAGCTATTGGGCCCATGGGCTTGCCGAGGCAGTCAAGGGCCGGATCGGTGTCATGGTGATGAACCACGGCCAGCCGCAGCGGATGGGGGTCGGTCCGATCGAATTTCACAGCTTCCTACCCGAGGACACGGAGTCCCGCAGTCTGGCGGCGAGGCGCCACGGTCTCCTGCGCTGGTGGTGGCAAAAGCGGGCCAAGAGGGCGCCTGCGGAGGTGCGGGAGTTTTTCCTCGAACCCAATCGGTTGACCGCCTACATGGCGGCGCGGGCCGGCCTCTATGTCGGATTCGGCGTTAATGACTGGACCGCCGAACTGGCGGCGTTTTGCCGGACCGTGGGCCGGCCGCTGGTACTGTCGGTGGCCAGCGACGAGGATCTGTCCGACTCCTACAGGCCCGGCAACACCAGTCTCAACAGCTATTTCAGCCGGGCCGACCGCTGCCATTTCGCGCTGACACAGGCCAGCAGGCTTATCGTTCAGACACCCCGCCAGCAGGAAATGGCGCGGTCGCGCTTCGGTATCGAGGCGACAGTTATCGCCAATCCGTGCCCGGCCGACACCGCGCCGATTGTGGAGGCGTCGTCGCCGCCCCGGGTGGTGTGGATCGGCCGCGCCGACCGGGTGAAGCAACCGCAGCTGTTCGCCCGCCTCGCCACCGCGGTCCCCGACGCGACCTTCGAGATGGTGATGAACCCGTCCCTGGCTGAAATCGCCGAGGCCGTGAGGTCCGGGGCTCCGCCAAACCTTACCATCATAGACGCCTTGCCCCGCGCCAGCATCCGCGATTTCATGCGGGGCGCCACCGCCCTGGTGAACACGTCGGTGTTCGAGGGCTTTCCCAACACCTTCCTTGAGGCCTGGTCGCTCGGCATCCCGGTGGTATCGCTCGGTGCCGATCCCAATGGAGCGTTAGAGCAGCATGGTTGCGGCCTATGCGCCAGTGGCGATCCGGACGCCCTTATCGCCGGCCTCGGGCGTCTGCTGGCCGATCGGCCGTTTCGCGACGCCTGCGGCAGGCGGGCGCGCGACTATGTCGAAACCCACCATGGGATGGCGCCGGCCATTGCAGGTCTCATCGAGGTGATCGCCGCCACCCGCTGTTGACCTCATGCCAAGCTGCATTGATCAGAACCCATGGGCCCACCGGCGACGGCCGATGGAGATGATGGTCCAAAAAGGTATCCCCCCGGTGACGGCCGCTTGTTCGAGCGGCCCTTGATCTGAGATTCTGCCAGCCTGATTGGCGTTGGTGGTGGCGGATGTGTCCACAAATCCGGTTATGGACAGAAGTTCGGTGGTTCGACGCCAGAACCGGTCGTGGCCGGAACCGCTGAAACGGGAGGCGACGGGTATGTCCGCCATCCTTGCTCCGCCGGGCCAGAGCCCGCAAATCATCACCGCAAAAGTCATCTCGAAGCCCAATCGCAGCCGCCATGGAAGCCCCCTCGCTGTTTTCCATGTTGATGGGATGGACGGCCCCCGACCAGACGGCATCGCAATGTGCCAGGATGGTGCTGTCAGGCAACCTATCGACGAACAGGAGCCGTTCTCATGCAGGTTACAACGATTGGCCTCGACATCGCCAAGAACGTCTTTCAGATCCACGGGGTGGATAGTGACGGACGGGTGGTTCTTCGCAAGAAGGTCCGGCGCGATAAACTTCTCACCGTGTTTGGCGCTTTGCCCGGCTGCCTTGTCGGCATGGAAGCCTGCGCCACATCCCATCATTGGGCTCGCGAGTTGGAGAGATTGGGCCATCAAGTCAAGCTGATGCCCCCGGCTTACGTCAAGGCCTATGTGAAGCGGAACAAGAACGACGCGGCCGACGCCGAGGCAATCTGCGAGGCCGTCACCCGCCCAAACATGCGCTTCGTGGCGATCAAGTCGGCCAACGCACAAAGCATCCTCATGCTGCATCGGGCGCGTCAGCTTCTGGTCCGGCAAAGAACCGCCCAGGTAAGCGCGCTGCGTGCGCACCTTGCGGAATATGGGATCATCGCTCCCAAGGGGAGAGCCCATGTCCGCGACCTGATCAAGGTCCTGGGCCAACAGGATGCCCCGCTTCCGGAACTGGCGCGACAGACCCTGTTGCTGATTGCCGAGATGATCGATGGGCTCAGCCAGCAGATCCGCAGGATCGAGATGGAACTGCTGGCCTGGCATCGGACGCATCCCGTCTGCCAGAGACTGGAAACCATCCCTGGAATCGGCTTCATCACCGCCACGGCCCTGGTCGCCACGATCAATGACGCCACCGTCTTCCGATCCGGCCGCCAATTCGCCGCCTGGCTGGGCTTGGTGCCCAAGCAGAACTCGTCCGGCGGCAAGGAACGAATGGGCGGTATATCGAAAATGGGAGACCGCTATCTGCGCCATCTCCTGGTCGTCGGCGCAACCGCCGTCGTCCGCTACACCCGGCGAAAAGCCACCACCGTCAGCAGATGGGCCAGCCAACTGCTGGAGCGCAAACCCGCTCGCCTCGTCACGGTGGCGGTCGCCAACAAGGTCGCCCGGATCGTCTGGGCCGTCATGACACAGGACGAGACCTACCGCCTGGAACCCGTCGGCGCATGACGCCGCAACGACAGGCGTAACCAGTTTGGGCAGGAGAGAGCGACATCCCTGATGATGACCAGGTCAAGCCGGGGATCGGGACAACCCGCCTGATTCAACGCGCACAGCAGCGCGGCATTTTGATTGGGAACCGATCCACCGACACCATCATGGCCAGCGGCCTGCAAGCCGCGTCTCGTAGGCCGGACACATGAATGAACCTGACCAGAGCATCATCGACTGTCGGAAACTCCTTGCCCAACGGGGGCCGTCCACACATGAATCAGATCCGCCGTTATCTGGAAAGCCCCTTCGTGAGTCCGATTCACCGGGACTTGGTATTAAGCCGCGTGGAGTCGGTTCGCTCCCCCTCCTCAAAGGAGGTCCATAAGCGCTATCTCGGCTGTCGTCGGCATGCAGTCCACCGCCGTCCGAGTGCGCCCCGCCCACCGCGACACCTTGCTCTCCGAGCCCAGACCGGAAGAATGATTCATGGTCGAGCGGCTCGAGGATGAGGCCGAACCGACCAAATAACGGGTTCCTCATCACCGATGAGGAGTCTGATTCCCCCCTCCGGACCACGCGCCGCCCCGATCCGCCAAGTGCCTGCCGGACCCGGAGACAACCATCAAAGCTGGAGTGGCCTGCGGCGGCATTTGCCTACCGGCCCAACACCTCGACGACCTGATCGATGATAACGTCGATGGCATGGTGGCGCGCCACGTAATCACGGGCCGAGGCCGAAGCGGTTTCCCACGCCGTTTTATCCGAGGCCAGATGACGAATGGCAGCGATCATCGCATCCATATCCCCGCCAAGCGCACGGCCACAGCCCCAGGTATCGATGACCCGACTCGGATCGACCGCGAGCGACACCACCGGTGTTCCGGCCCGAAATGCCTCGAGAAACGCGTTGGAGAACCCCTCGAAGCGGGAGGTATTTACCAATAGAATACTCCGTTCCATGGCGGCGGGCACTTCGGAACGAGCGATCATCTCCACGATCTCGACGTTATCGGGCCGTTCTTCGACCAATCGGGCCTGGACCTCGGGCCGGTTGGGATTGATCACCATTTTGAATTTCAGATCGGGGCAGGCCCTTGCGATGTCATAGACCAGCAATGGCCGCTTCACCATATCGGCCTTGCCAATCCACAAGATGGTGTCGCGCTCGCCCATCGGCCGCTCGGGATTGGGCTGAACCGAAAGATCGATGGGGTTGAGGATGATGGTGCCGTCCTGGCCGAAATGCTTCCAGGCTGCCTCCTTCTGCCTATCGTTCTGCACCACGACGTGATCGGCGCTGATCAAACTGAAGTGGCAGTGGCCGGCACGGCAACCGTAATAGTTCCTAGCCATCGAACGCGGTACATAGGAGTCGTCGAAGTCGGAATCGCTGGCCCCGAACAGAACGAATTTCCGTCCCCGCAATCGGCAGGACGCCGCGAGTTCCGCCATCAGCTCGCTGGCCCCGAAGCCGATATAGACGTCGGCATCGATCAGACGATAGGTCTCGACCCGGTTGGGAAACCGGTAGTAGGCGCTCCGGCCTTCCAGCCACACACGATGATAGGTCAACCAGTCACGAAGGATCTCGCCCGACGTCCGCAATGCCCTGACGCAGTCGATGAAGCCCTGAATTGCCATGATGGCATGATAGAGTGGCTTGGTCAGCGGCTTTTGTCCCAACGCCACCACCCGCCCAGCGGAGGTGCTGACGCTGCGTCGCAACATCGAGGGCACCAGGAAATCGACCGGATGCGGAAATATCCTCGAACGCTTGGAGGGCAGGTACTTGAGCACCCTTACCCCGGAAAAGTTCCGGGGACTAGGCTGGTCATGGTCGAATACCACGAAACTAACATCGTATCCGTTCCGCCGAGCCAGACCGGTGGCCAGCAGATGGGCCTGGACCTCGATACCGCCGAACGGATAGTGCTGCGACGGATCGAACAGCGAATAGGAATAGGGGGCGACGAAACAGACCTTCATATCGTTCGTTCCGACTGGGCGTTTGCCCGCCGCCGCTCCCATTCCAGCGACGTACGGATGATGTGATCGAGATCATCGTGGCTCGGCCGCCAGGCAAGAACCCGGCCAATCGCAACGACATCCGCCACCACTGCGGCAACGTCGCCGGGACGCCGCATGCCCACCGTTACCGGCAGCTTGCCCCCGATGACCCGCTCCGCCGCGGCAATCACCTGTCTGACGGAAAAACCACGACCATAACCGCAATTCAGCGTGACACTTTCGCCGCCGCCGTCAAGATGACGCACCGCCGCCACATGGGCGGCGGCCAAATCGCTGACATGGATGAAATCGCGGATGCAACTGCCGTCCGGGGTGGAATAGTCGGCCCCGAGGATCTCCATGGACGGCCGCAACCCCAAGGCGGTCTGGCACACCACCCGGATCAGATGGGTAGTGGTGGGGGCGATCTGACCACTACGCCCGGCGGGATCGGCCCCGGCGACATTGAAATAGCGCAAGATCGCGTGGCGAAGGCTGGAGGCTCGGGAGAAATCACGCAATACCTGCTCGACCATCAGTTTTGAATGGCCGTACGGAGTGAGCGGCACCGTCGGCGCCATCTCGTCCACCGGTAGGTTTGGGGGAAGACCATAAACGGCAGCGGTGGACGAGAACACGAACGAGGTCACGCCGGCCTGGCGACAGGCATCCAGCAAGACAATGGAATTGGCGACGTTGTTGCGATAGTACTCGATCGGTCGCATCACCGAGTCCGGGACAACGATACTGCCGGCGAAATGCAACACACCGGTTATGCCATGCTTGCGAAGCAAGCCCGTCACCAAGGCTTCGTCTTCGACCTTACCTTCGACGAATTCGGCTGCGGCCGGCACCACCGCCCTGTCCCCGGTCGAAAGATCGTCCAGAACAACAGGCAGGTACCCCTGATCCAGCAAGGCATAGGCAACATGGCTACCAATATAGCCGGCGCCACCGGTCACCAGCACCGCTCTCATATCGCTCCCCCGCTCGTCGCCAAACTCTCATGTCCCGGGAGGTGCATGCCGACATCCGTTACCGATCATGGGAGCCGACCGAGCGCTGTTGCGCCATGACCATCTCTTGCCCGACGGAATCGTCCACAGCTGGTGGTAGTTAATTCAAGGCTACGTGTCAAGGAAACCCCGAGCGACGCGTCCGAAAGGAGTTGGTCGCCCCGAAAGCAGGCGATACACCGCCCCGCTTCCGCTCATCCCCCGCTGCTGTCAACCTAATGACTTCCGCGCGCGGGGCACTCATCATCGGTGTTTCCGGCCAGGGACGGAGGCCATCTCGCCCGCCACCTGTACGACGCTGGCGATGAGGTGATGGGAACCCGCCGTATTGCCGACGCGGATCCTGCCGATCCGGTCCGTCCGGGAAGCGTTGACCGGGTTCAATTTCGGCCTGCGACGGCGTCGCCGAGGCAGCGCCGTCGAGGCCTCCCTACGCGCTGCGGCGAAACTCCTCGTTGGAGAGCAGGCGTCGCTTGATCTCGGCCTTCTTGGCCTTGTATTCGGACGATTCCGGATGGGTGAGGCCGTCGCGGACGACCTGGACGCTATGCCGCCACAACTCCTTGATCGCGCGCCCGGCGAATTGGGCCATGCGAGGGGCATTGCGGATCGCGGCGAAACCGCCGAGGAACTGCGCCTTGAAGCTGACCATGGCCAATTGGAAGCGGACATAGTGTATGAGGGCTTCCCGCGATGAAAAGTCGGAAAGATTGATGTCGGTCCCGGAATGGCGAATGTGCGTCCGCATGCGCTCTTCCCCGGCCTGTTCACCGGGGTCCAGCCAGGACATATAGGCATCCATATCCGAGATCATGCCCATTTCGATCACCAGATCGAAGATTGGCGACGTCGGCATGACGACCAGGATGGAATAATTGTACCCGGACGTCATCCGATAGGGGACCTTCCTGTCGGCGAAGTCCTTTTTCTGCCAATGGAATATCCGTTCAAGTTCCAGCAGGAACCCGGCGGTTTCCTTTACGGTGGCCTTGCTTTCCCCCGGCATGCCGAACAGAAAGTTTCCGTAGATTATCTGCCCGGATTCGGCGGCCAGACGGGCATGGGCAAGGACGTCCTTGGCCTTGGACTTCTTGCGCATCATATCGAGAATATACTGGCTGCCGGATTCCCAACCGAAGGTCATCACGATATTGCCGTGATCGGCCAGCTTTCTCAGGGATTCCCGCGTACCGAAGGTCGGCCTGTACTGGCCGACCATGCGGAATGTCGATCCGCGCTTGGTATATTGGTTACAATATTCTTCGACATCGCGTTCGGACAGCAGGAAGTTGGTGTCCTGGCTGATGAAGTTCTTTATGCCGAACCGCTTTATAAGAAAGTCCATTTCATCGAATGCCCGTTCCCACAGCTTGCGATGAAATATCTGCCCTTCCATGAACCCGCAGAACGTACAGGCGAACGGGCACCCGCGCGAGACGAGGATCGGGAACGGCGCCGGGACCGGCTCCTCCTCGCGATCGCTGCGGCCATACCCCTTGTGGCTTACCGACTCCACCAGCTCCTTGATCTCTTTCTCGAAATATTCGTAGGCCGGCAGCGGACTGTTCTGGTAGTCCTCTTTCAACATGATCGGGCGCGGGGGATTGACGATGCGGCTGCGGTCCGGCCCCCGCCAACTGATGCCGCGGATATGGGCGAAATCACGCCCCTGGTCGAGGGCGTCGAGAATTTCGGCCAAGATCAGATGGCCATCGGCGGAGGTCACCGCCACATCGACCTCGGTATGATCGAACAAGGCGTCATCGGAGCGCGAGAGCAGGCCGCCGACCAGAATGACGGCATCGGGATGGCGTTGCCGGATCGCCCGCGCGATCTCCTTGGTCGTTTTATAGCCTTCCGACCATGCGCTGATCCCGTAGACCTTGGCATCGCACCGGCCCAGGAATTCCAGCAGGGCGGATTTCGAGAGCTTGTTCAGGTGGGTGTCGACGACATCGAACGTGTGCCTGGTGCCTTCCAGTTGCCGCACGAGAATCGGCAAAGCCAAGGGAAGCCGGTAAATCTTACCATCCTCGCTCTTCGGCTCTACGACTCCAACTAACTGAATGTGCATTGCGCCTGTTTCCAATGACAAGAATGGGGTGGCGGTCCGGCCGGCGAAAAACTATCTTCCGAGGCTGGCCGAACGGGGCATCCACCCACGAGCGGCGGAAATGTAGCTTATTTCGCGAACGTTTTACCAGTCCGGCGGCGGCGGCGGACCGCCATGTGGTCATCGGCGTTTTCGGACGTTATCGTTTGCGCTACCATGCCGCCGCGTCCGGCCCAAGGCCGTTCATCCACGAAATCCGCCCGGCCGCCCCAGGGCGCGGCGGATAGGTTCGCAGGACTTTCATGAGACATCCCAACAACATCATGCATGCCATGGCGCTCCAGGGCTATGGCCCGGAGGCGATGCTTGGCGCCTACGAAGGCTGGTCGGTGGCCGATGTCGAGCAATTGTGGATCGATACCGCGTTGTCCCAGGACCGGCCGGTGCGGCCCTATGGCACCTTGGGCATCCGGCCCGCCCGGTCACGCTATTTCAATTTCACCGAACATGGGTTCCGCGGCGACGGTACCGACCAGCCCTGGCCACCCCGGCGGGATCATCTGGTGGTGTTCTGCTTCGGTAATTCGACGACACTGGGCTTCAACGTCGCCGACGACCAGACGGTGCCGGCGGCGCTGCAAGCGCGGTTGCGGGCGCGCGGCGTCGAGGCCGATGTCTACAATTTCGGCCAGAACACCTATACGTCGCGCCATGCCTTCGTATCGATGCTGGATCTGGCCGACCGTGGCATCTTCCCCGACGTGGCGGTGATCCTGGAAGGCTTCAACGAAAGCCACTACGCCTTCGGCAACCCCAACCTCGTCCGCCACCTCGACCGGCTCTACCAGACCGAGCGACGGCAAAAAAAGCTACCGCTGTTCGCCGCCATCGCCGACGGCATCGGCCGCACCTGGCGCGAACACATGGCGGCCATACCCGACAGCTTCTCCTGGGCGCTGCCTCCCGAGTACGAGCGGTTCTCGTGGTATATGACCGACGAAGCCGTCGCCCACGCCCTGAGCGCCCCCGACGATCACCCCGGCATGCCCCTGGACGACGCCGTGGCCGATCTCGCCTGGCGCAACTACCGGACATCGGTGGGATTGATCGAGGCGCTGGGGGCCGAAGGCGGCTGCCGGCCGCTGTTCGCCTGGCAGCCGGTCGCGCTTTTCGCCACCCGGCCGCAACAGCGCCTGTTGGAGCGCCTGTACTACACCCTGCGCCAGGGCAGCCTGTGCGCGCCGGTCTACCGCAGTCTGGCCCGCCGTGGTTTCCCCGGCATGGCCGCGCGTCCCAATTTCATCGATCTCAGCCGGCTGGTGATGGAGTTCGACGGACTGGCCTATATCGACCACTGCCACTACACGCCCCGGTTCGCCATCGCCATCGCCGAGCGGCTGGCCGGCGAGGTGATGGCCACGATCTCCGGCCGATCCTGACCACCCCCGTACCTGCGGCGGTCAGAGCCGCAGCCCGTCGCCCTGGTTGGCGTAATTGGCGGTAAACCAGGCGATGGTCCGCGCCAATCCCTCCTGGAGCGGTGTGGGACAGCCCAAGCCCAACGCCCGAAGGCGGTCGATGCGGAAGCTCTTGTCGAGCTGCCCTTCGGGCTTTTCCGTGTCCCAGCGGATTTCCCCCTGGAACCCGGTCAGTCCGGCGATGATTTCCGCCAGTTCCTTGATCGACGTCTGCCGACCGGACGATACGTTGACCGGGTCGCACTCCTCGACGCCTTCGATGAAGAAGGGGATCGTCGCGGCAACGTCGCCGGCATAGACGAAATCGCGGGTCGGCCGGCCGCTGCCCCACATCACCACTTCGGCGGCGCCACTCAAGCGCGCTTCGAGATAGCGGCGGATCATACCCGAGACCACATGCCCGGCCAGGGCGTTGAAGTTGTCGTATTCACCGTACATGTTGCCGGGAATAAGGATGGCCGCGTTCATTCCGAACTGCGTCTTGTAGGCTTTCGCCGCCACCGCCCCCATCATCTTGGCGGTGGAGTACGCGGCGCTTTCCTTCTGGGGATAGCCGCGCCACAACTGGTCCTCGCCGATCGGACTGACCGCATCGGCGGGATACGAGCAACCGCCCATGGGATAGACGATTTTCTTGACGCCGGCCCTGGCGGCGGCATCGAAGACGTTCGCGACGAACATCGTGTTGCGATAATAGAAATCGGCGGGAAATTGCATATTGGAAAGGTTGCCGCCGCAGTAGGCGGCGTAATGAACGATCACGTCCGGCCGAATCTCGGCCAGCATGCGATCCACCTGCCCGCGATCGAGCAGGTCGTAATCGCGCGACGAAACCCCCACCACCCGATCGGCGCCGAAATGCCGCCGCAACACCGGCAGCGTATGCCGCCCCAGGAAACCGGTGGCGCCGGTAACGAGAATCCGTTCGACGGTCATGATTTTTCCCCACTCTCTAAAGGGAGCTTGGTAGTTATTGCCGCCACCGATGTCAATCGCGGGCATCAGCCGTAGGCGGCAAGGATGGCCGCCAGCAGCGGAATCGACAGCACGGTCGAGGCAAGGATGACCTGAGATGTGCGCTCGACATAGACCGTATAGGTCTGAGCCACCACGAAGGTCAGGGACCCGGTCGGCAGCGCCGCCAGCAACAGGGCGGCGCCCATCCAGAAGCGGTCCAGCGGAAACCACAACGTGATCAGCAGCCAGGCCAGGGCCGGCTGTACCACCAGCTTCATGGCGATGATCCAGCCCACTTCGCGCCATTCGCATTCGAGCGGCCGGCCAGCCAGGAACAGACCGATGGCGAACAGGGCGCAGGGACCGGCCGATCCCCCCAAGATGGTGAAGAAGTTGCCCAAGGCCGTCGGCAGCGGCAGTCCAAGCCACGTCCACGCCAGCCCGGCGACGGCACTGGCGATCAACGGGTTGCGCGACAGCGCCCGCGCGACGTCCTTGACGGTGGTGCGGAAATTACCGTTGCTGCCGATGACTTCCTGCGCGGTGATGGCGACGGCGATCATCACCGCGCTGACCACCACGGTGCCGATGATGGCCGGCAGCGCCTTCGACGCCCCCCAGGTGGCGGTGAAGATCGGAATCCCCATATATCCGGTGTTGGGGAAACTGGCGGTCAACGCCTGCTGCGCATAATGCCCGCTGCCGGCCTTGTCGCCCGCCCGCCCGATCATGAAGGCGATGGCATAGACCAGCACGGTGCTGCCGACGAACACGCCCAGGAACGACAGATTGAGCACCTCGGTCAACGGAGTGCGGGCGAGACCGATGAACAGGACCGCCGGCAGGGCGAACCAATAGACGTATTGGTTGATCGCCTGCGAGGCGGCCTCGCCCAGCAATCCGGCCTTTCCCGCCGCGAATCCGGCCAGGATGATGGCGCACACCGGCAGCGCGACATCCAGAACTACCTGCATCCACAAAACTTTCCCAAAATCCTCGGGGATAGAACCAAGCGACCGCACTCCGGGCAGATGCTTGAAATTCTCCAGAGATTCAAACAGTTGACCGCCCAGCATACCGAGCTTCCGGGGCCGCCGCGAGGCCCGTCGACTCCGCGCCGCCTCGCCATATTATTCTTTATTCTTGCTTTTGGCCGACAACGCATCAACATTCTACCAATCAATCCTGCCATGAGAACGATCAGATTCGCTCGGCACTTGATCCGCGGCTCGATGGCGGGCCGCGTTATGTAGACGATTGGAGACATCAAATGCCGAACGGCACTGTCAAATGGTTCAATGGTACCAAGGGTTATGGCTTCATCGCTCCCGATAACGGCGGCGCTGACGTGTTCGTCCACATCTCGGCCGTCGAGCGTGCCGGGCTGAGCGGTCTGAACGACGGCCAGAAGGTTTCCTACGAGGAAGAGCGCGACCCCAAGAAGGGCAAGACCTCCGCGGTCAACCTCAAGGCGCTGTAATTTCGCCGACCGGGCCGGTGGCGCACGTCGCCACCGGCTCACCGCCGACAGGGCGGACGAAACGCCGGACCCCTTGGGGTCAGGCATGGGTCATGATGGCGGGGCCTTTTCCGGGGCCGAGGGATGACACAGGGCACCGGGACAAATCGCTTTGAACTGTTCTTTGCCAGGATCGGCAGACGGGGCGCGTGGGCGTTAGCCGTCGCGGTCATGGTCGTCTTCGCCCTGGTGGCGGAAGTCGGGGCGGAAATCGCCGTACTGGCCTATTGGCGGGCCAAGGGCACCGCGACGGACAAACTGGTCGATATGGGGCGCCAGACCCTTATCCTCGGCCGGCTTGGGGTCTTCGGCTATCCGGATCTCCTTCGCCCCACTCTTCACTATGTGGGCAATGCCCGCCTGAGCGGGGATTCCCGGGACTGGTCGCCGGCCGACCCGATCCTGGGCTGGCGCTTTTCCAACGACGCCCTCGCCACCGACGACGTCGAGCAGACCGGCCGTCTCGTTCAGTACGTGACGACGCCGCAGGGCTTCAAGAGCCTGGACGGCTCCTCCCCCGTCTATGCCCGGCCGAAGCCGGCCGGTGTCTTGCGGATCATCGTCCTCGGCGGATCGACCGTGGCCGGGGACTATTCCGACGCGCCGACCGACACCCTTCCCTCCCATCTGGCCGGCCTGCTGAAGACCGCCGCGGGGGGCAAGTCGATTGAATTGATCAACGCCGGTATCAGCGGCTTCAGTTCGGCGCAGGAGCTGCTGTATCTGCTCACCGAGCTGGTCTCTTATCAGCCCGATCTGGTCATCGCCTATGACGGCTGGAACGATCTGGCCGTCACCAATCGTCTGCTGCAACAGACCGGGGATGAGATCAGCGTCTTTCGCAGTGACATCATCAACCAGTATACCGAGCGGCTGAACCAAAGCTTCACCGTTTCGGGATCCGCCGCGCTGCTGCTGCGAGCGGCGCTGGCCGAAGTCCACAATCAGGCGAAGCGGGGCGGTCTTGCCATGGCGTTGGATCTGCTCCGCCAGAAGATCGGCCTGACTTTCCGCCAACCGAGCGACAATTCGGCCATGGCGGCCGACCCGCGGACGATCCGGCATTACGGTAACATCCACCGCGCCATGGTCGCCCTGGCCGGCATCAACGGTTTTTCCATCGCCTTGTTCCTGCAACCGGTGATGGGGATCGACGACAAGCCGTACAGTGCCGCCGAACAGGTTATCTTTCGCACCCTGGGTCCGGAAGCGGCGGCACTGCGCAAGACATTGTTCGACGGATTCGCTGGCGCCCTGCGGCACATCGAGGCGGAGCAGGGGAACCGGCCCGGCCTGTGCGTCGGCGATTTGCGCGACAGCTTCGTCGGGGTCACGGAGCCGATGTACCTGGATAGCGGCCACCTGCTCGCCGCCGGCAACGCCCTGATGGCCAAACGCATCGCCGACCGCTTGCGCGCCTGCCGACTGCTTTAGCGCATCGAGCCTTTAATTTAAGGCCTATCCGGCATGCTTGGGGTAATTCCGGCATTCGTCGGGCGTGTAGAGATCGCGGATACTGCCGAACCCGAAGGTCTGACGGGGAGCTCTTGCCCATGATCCGCCTCCGAGAAGGGCAAATCGCCAAACAGCTCTCAAGGGCGTCCACGCTTTAGCGGCGATATCCCAGGCTCTCCATCCACAGACCCAGATAGATGATCCCAAATAGCCGCAAGCCATTGTCACGCCGCATGGCCAGATGGTCGTCCCACAGGGCGGCCACGGCCTTGCCGTCAACCCATTCACCCAAAGCGGAAGACGCGGTCACGTCGCGCCCCAACTCCTGCAGTGGCCCCCGCAGCCAGAGGCTGATGGGGGAGTTGAAGCCCTGCTTGCGGCGCCGCAGGACAGCCGGCGGAACCCGCCCGATCTGCGACTGCTTCAAGATCCATTTCTTGCTCAATCCCCGCACCTTCAAGCCTACGGGCAGAGCGGCGGCGAACTCCACCAGCCGATGATCCAGGAACGGGGCCCGGCTTTCCAGCGCGTGAGCCATGGTCGCCCGATCCACCTTCATCAAGATGTCATCCACCATCCAGGTCTTGATATCGACATACATGGCCTGATCCAGAAAGGCGCAGCCATCCACCGCCGCGAAATGCTCCTGGGCCCGAATAAATGGGTCACCCGCCACCACGGCATCACGTCGGTCGGGATGCAATAGAGTGAATAAATCCCGATCGTCGTTGATCTGCCGCCAGGATTGATGGGCACGGGCAGGCGACAGGGAATGGCCATTGAAAAAACGGCGCAGCTTGTAATCCAGGCTGAGCTTTCTGAAACTGACCGGTAACAGGCGGTTCACCGCCGTCTCCGCCCCCCCCGCCAGCCAACGGGGCACGAATCGCGTGGCCGCGTGGATCTTGTCGGCCACATAGGTTTCGTATCCACCAAACAGTTCGTCGGCACCGTCTCCGGAAAGGCACACCGTCACCCGCTCGCGCGCCAGTTGCGCCAGAAAATAGCAGGGGATCAGCGACTGGTCGGCGACCGGTTCGTCGGCCGCCGCGACGATGGCGGGCAGGTCGGTGGCCAGGCGCGGGGTAACGACCCTGTCTATGTGGTCCACGCCAAGAAACCGAGCCGTTTCGCGAGCCTGC
Organism: uncultured Rhodospirillaceae bacterium; assembly: GCA_903901915.1. GTDB lineage: Bacteria > Pseudomonadota > Alphaproteobacteria > Rhodospirillales > Magnetospirillaceae > Phaeospirillum. The sequence goes on from CAIUSV010000078.1 coordinate 14,674, forward strand.
GGCACTTCGTCGAAGCTGTCTTCGCCGAAACCCATGCTGAAGGTGTGCACCCGATCCGGTCCCAGCATCCTCCGCATGGAGGCGACGATGGCGGCGGAATCAACCCCACCGCTGAGGAAAGCCCCCAATGGCACATCGCTGACCAAGCGCAGGCGGACGGCATCGTCCAGCAGGAAAGCCAACTCGTCGGCCGCGACCCTCTCCGAGCGGAACGACCGCTTCTCCCTGTAAAAGCGGGCCAAGTCCCAATAGAGGCTTTGACGAAGCCCCTCTCCCCGAGCGGCCACCATCAGGGTGGCCGGCGCCAGCTTTTGGATGCCTTGCAACAAAGTGTCCGGCCCCAGGGTATAATTGAGCCGCAGATAGTGCCCAAGTCCCTGGGGACAAAGGGACGCCCGGACGTCGGGGTGGACCAACAGCGCCTTCATATCCGAAGCGAAAGCGATGCCGTCGGCCAGTTCACACCAGAACAACGGCTTCTCGCCCAGGCGGTCGCGTCCCAGAACCAGACGACGGCGACGTTCATCCCATATGGCGAAGGCAAACATACCATTGAGGTGATTTACAAAATCGTCGCCCCAGACCTTGTAGGCCTCCAGCAGAACCTCGGTATCGCCGCGCGTCCGAAATACGGCTCCATGGTCGGCCAGTTCGGCCCGCAACTCCTGAAAATTATAGATTTCCCCGTTGAAAACGATCCACGCCAAGCCGTCACCATCGCCCATGGGCTGGTTCGCGGCGTCGCTGACATCGATCACCGACAATCGCCGATGTCCCAACACCACCGGGCCACGCGCGGTCACCCCCACCGCGTCGGGTCCACGGCTGCGCAGGCGATCGGTCATCGCGCGCACCACGGAGGTGTCGTCGGGAGTGTTCCACCTTAAGCTGCCGGCGATTCCGCACATCAGCGCAATGCAGTCGTACGGATCAACGGACACCCCAGGATCAGCAGGTCGAGCAGGCGGCAGTCTATCGTCGGTGTTTGCCGGCCAAAAGGCCTAATTGTCGTCCGGCGCGGTGTTTGCGACGAGCGCAGACCATCGCTCGAAGATCAGGCCCAAAGGGGGACCACGCCGGCCCCCGCCGACCTCGAAACAGAGCTCGATGCGCCCGCCGTGGCGACGAATGATGGCACCGGGATGGCACGTCGCCTTCACCGCCGGAACATTCACTTGCCACCAAAGTGGGCGAGCGGGTACTAAGGGGGCGAAGACAGGCCGGTGAACTCAAACTAAGACATGCGCCAAAAACCCCGCTTGAACAACTTGGTAGAGGCACTGGGACTGGTCGGCAAGGGGATCGGCGATCTACTTCCCGCCTATCCCGGCCAAGACACCGCCTATGTCGGGCAACTGCTCGACGACTGCGCCTTGGCGCTGTCACGGCCGGTGATGCCCTACGGCCTTTTGGGCATTCATCCCTGTCGCAGCCGGTACTTCAACGTTCACGAGGCGGGTTTTCGACTGGCCGGCGACGACCAGAGCTGGCCGCCGGGTCCACGGGTCCGGACGGTCTTCACCTTCGGCGGATCGACCATGGTCGGCTTCAACGTCGAAGACAGCCACGCCATTCCGGCGGCATTGCGGCGACGCCTGAAGGTGCTTCGTCCCGATTGCGAGGTCTACAATTTCGCCAGCGGCAGCTACACCAGCCGCAACGAGATGGTCCGCTTTCTCGATCTGATCGACCGCGGCATCCGCCCCGATGTCGCGGTGTTCCTCGACGGCTACAATGATTCTTTCTACGCCTACGGCAACGATCGCCTGCGTCAGCTGCTCGACGAGCTGTATCAGGCCGAGCGCCGCCGTCGCCAGATGGGCTGGCTTGGCTCGATTGTCGATTTCGTCCGCGACTCCCATGCCGCCCGGTCGAAGGTGCCGCCATCGGGGGACAATTACCGTCCCGGCGGCATCGATGTCTTCAACCGCCTGACCTCGCTGGACGCGATCGGACGGGCGTTGGCATTGTCCGATGCCGCCCCCAGTCCCCAGGCCTTCGGCGCCGACGGTGAAGTGGTCGCCCGGCTGGTCTGGGGCCGCTATCTGGAAAGTGCCGTCGCCATCGACGCGCTGGCGCGGCATGGCGGCACCAGGGCGGTGTTCTGCTGGCAGCCGCAGCCCTATTTCGCCACCCGCGCGGCCCAGCGGATCATCGAACCGATGTACGAGCTGTATCCGGCCGGCACCCTGGCGGCACCGGTCTATCACTGGCTGCGCGCCCACGACTTTCCCGGCCGGCCGGCCGGCATGGCCTTCCATGATCTGTCCGACGCCGCCGATGGACTGGACGCGATCGGTTACGTCGATGTCTGCCATTACACGGCGGCGTTATCGGATCGGATCGCCGAACTCATGGTCGGGCCGGTCCTGGCGGCCCTGGCCGATACGCCGAACGAGGCCCCGTCATGATCCGCGACCTGCTGCGCGCCGCCTTTCCCGCCGCGGGGGAATCGCCCCGCCTGTTTCCCTGGCTGCTGCTGCTGGGGCTGCGGTTCCTGACGCGGCCGCGGGCGATGGCGGCGATGGTCAAGGCGGTCAAGGCCGCCCGGCGGCGCGAAGCCGTGAAGAATGACCTCTACCCCCTATGGTGAAGCCTCTCCTGCAACGCCTTGCCCGCCTGCTGGTCAAGACCGTCGCCGTCACCCTCGTCCTGCCGCTGTTGTGGCTGATCGAGCCGTTCCGGCGGTTGCGCTTCACCCACCTGTGGTGCGCCCGTTTCGGGCCTTTGGCCTTCAACACCCATCTGTGGGTCGGCAACCGGACGCTGAACGGGCCTGAACACTCCACCACCCGGATATTCTTCGGCGCCAAGCCGGTCAATCGCCAGCTTTTCGACATGTGGAAACGGGTGCTGCCCATCGTCGAAAGCCGATGGCTGTCGGCCTTCTTCCACTATGGCGGCACGGTCTTGTCCGACAGCCGGTTCTTTGCCCCGCTGCCGCAGGAGTTCCACAATCACCGCGCCATCTCCGTCCAGCCGGTGCTGTCCTTCGACGCCACCGACGAGGCGCGCGGCCGCGCCGTCCTGGCGGAAATGGGACTGCCGGCCGACGCCGGCTGGGTCTGTTTCCAGGCCCGCGATCCCCTCTACCACCAATTGCGCGGCTTCGGCGACAGCGGCACCGAGCGCAATTGCCGGATCGAGAACTATCTGGCGGCGGCGGCCGAAATCGTCGGACGCGGCGATTTCGCCCTGCGCATGGGGGCGGTGGCGGAACGCCCGCTGCCCGACGGCCTCGATCCTCGGATCATCGATTACCCGGTGCGGTTCCGCAGCGATTTCGCCGATATCTACCTGCTGGGAAAATGCCGGTTCTTCCTCTGCTGCGGCACCGGATCGGAATCGGTGCCGCCGCTGTTCGGCGTGCCGGTCGCCCGGGCCAACTCGCTGCCGCTGCGGCCGGTGCCGCAGGGGCGGCGGGGGCTTTACATTCCCAAGCTGATCAGGGATACGGCCAACGGGGAAATCCTGCCGTTTTCCGCCTGTGAAAAGCTGGGCGCCTATGTTTACGATGATCGCGCCAAGGCCCGGTTGTGGGAATATCCCGGCGGCCTCGACACGCTGGGCGTGGTCGCCGAGGAGAACAACGAGGACGATATTCGTGATCTCTGCCTCGACATGTACGGCGTCATCGAAGGGCGTGCCCCCGATCCCGAGGCGGCGCGCCTGCAAACCGAATACAAGCGGCGTTTCCTCGGTCATGTCGACAGCGTCGACTTCATGCCCGATCTGGCGCCAAGTTTCGTCCTTCGCTATCGCCACCTGATCGAGACATGAACCGCCGGTCCATCTCCAACATCGCGCTACCGCCCTTCGACCATCTGCGGGACCTGCCCGCCCTGGCCGGACTGGGGTTCGGCGGCCTGGAGGTCGCCCCCAGCCGGGTCTGGCGGGACGGCTGGAATGCCGCCGGGGTCGCCGCCTATCGCCGCGCCGTCGAGGATGCCGGGCTTCGGGTGGTCGGTCTGCATTCGTTGTTTTTCGATCGCCCCGAGCTGGGACTGTTCAAATCCGCCGAGCTGCGCGCCCGGACGCTGGAATTCATGGTGGCGCTGTCGGCGCTGTGCCGCGACCTGGGCGGTCGCACCCTGATCTACGGCGGCGGCCGGCGGCGGGGCGAAATGCCTGCGGCCGAGGCCCGGGCCGAATGCGTAGCCTTCCTGTCCGATCTGCTGCCGCGCATGGAAGACCACGGCACCAGGCTGTGTTTCGAGCCCCTGGGGCCAAAGGATTCCGACTTCCTCAACACCGCCGCCGAGTGTCGGGCGCTGGCGAACGAGATCGGTCATCCCGCGCTGGGTCTGCAACTCGACGCCAAGGCGCTGGTGGAGAACGGCGAGACCGGGCCGGAAACCTTCGCCGCCGTCGCCGGGCGGCTTGACCATTTCCATGTCAACGATCCCGGTCTGGTGGTGCCCGGCTCCACCGGCGCGGTCGATCACGCCGTGCTGGGTGAACGGCTGCGCGCCATTGGCTATGACGGCTGGGTCTCCATCGAGCAGCGCCAGCTCAGCGCCACCGATCCCCTCGCCGACGCCGCGACGGGTGCCGCTCTGCTCGACCGCTGCTATGGCGGCGGCGGGGCGAGGCGGCCATGACGCCTCCACCCTACCTCTTCCTCGGCGGCTTCCGGGTGGCCCTGGCACTGTGCGTGTTCATCGCCCATGCCGATGCCAGCGCCGGCTGGGCCGCGACCATCACCTGGGGCGGACTGGGAGTCTGGCTGTTCTACACCGTGTCGGGCTATGTCATCGTCTCGGCGCATGAAACCTTCTATCGCGGCAAGGTCGGGGCGTTCGCCGTCAACCGGGCGCTCAGGATCTACCCGCTGCTGTGGGTCTGCCTGGGGCTGGCCTGCCTTCAGGTCTGGACGGCGGGCGGCGTCGAGCTGGATCATTGGGGCTTGCGCCAACTGCTGCTGGCGCTTTCGGTGATCGGCGGCTTTGCCGATGACCGCGCCTGGGCGCCGCTGCCGCCCGCCGCCACCCTCAGCATCGAGGCGTTGTTCTACGTTGCCTCGGCGCTGACCATGGCGGTGGCCGAGCGCGCCGGGCGCCGAAGGGGGCTGGTGCTGTACCTGATCGGCCTCGGCTGCCTGGGCGCCTATGTGCTGGTCGAGATGACCCATTCCCATTACCGCTTCTTCGGCGGATTGCGCTGGTCGCCGCTGTTCCTGCTGGGCGCCATGATGTTCTACGCCCAGCGCGCCCGCTTTCGCGCCGCCGAGACGGTGCTGCTGGTCCTGGCGCTGGTCGCCTGCGTGCATCTGCTGCTGTCGCTGGGGTCGCCCTCGGCCTGGGCCGGTTTCGCCCTGGAGCCGGTCCGGCTGCGGACCCTGACCCTGTTCCTGGTCCTGGCGGCGGCCATGCTGGCGCTGGTCCATCTGCGCGTGCCGGCGCGGCTGCATGGCGCCGACATCCTGGCCGGGGATCTGACCTATCCGCTCTATCTGGTGCATGTGCCGGTGATCCTGGCGCTGGACCACGCCCTGGGCTGGGCCGGCTGGGCCGGCTTCGGGCTGCAACTGGTTGCCAGTCTGGCGGCGGCGCTGGTATTGCACCGGCTGGTCGAGGCTCCGTTCGCGATGCTGCGGCGACGTTGGCGTGGTGCCGCCCTGTGATCGGACCGGGCGGAAATCCAAGAAAACCAGGGTAGGGCATTGACACTTCGGCCCTGCTTCAATTATGGCTGTCGCGCCGGTGTTCCGGCCCGGCCGACAGCGGGCGTTCGCCTTATCTCCTGATCGCAAGGTTCCGATGAAGATTTTCATCTCCGGCGTCGCCGGTTTTCTCGGCAGCCACATCGCCGACGCCATGATCGCCGACGGCCATCAGGTGGTCGGCTGCGACAGCATGATCGGCGGCAGCCTCGACAACGTCCCCGGCGCCATCGACTTCCATCAAGTGGACTGCAACCAGTTCGACACGATGGTGCGACTGACCGCCGACTGCGACGTCGTCTACCACTGCGCCGCCACCGCCTATGAGGGGCTGTCGGTATTCTCGCCGCATCTGGTGACCCAGAACGTGTTCAGCGCCTCGGTGTCGCTGTTTTCGGCCGCCATCCACAACCGGGTGAAGCGCATCGTCTTCTGCTCGTCCATGGCCCGCTACGGCGTCAATCAGGTGCCGTTCCGCGAATCCTACGCCGCCAAGCCCGAGGACCCCTACGGCATCGCCAAGGTGGCGGCCGAGGACGTGCTGCGCAATCTGTGCGGCGTCCACGGCATCGATTACACCATCGCGGTGCCCCACAACATCATCGGCCCACGGCAGAAATACGACGATCCCTATCGCAACGTCGCCGCCATCATGATGAACATGATGCTGCAAAGCCGACAGCCGATCATCTATGGCGACGGCCAGCAAAAGCGGTGCTTCTCGTTCGTCGATGACTGCGTCTACTGCCTCAAGGAGATGGCGTTCTCGCCCAAGGTGGTGGGCGAAACCATCAACATCGGCCCCGACGAGGAATTCGTCTCGGTGCTGGAACTGGCCGAGACCATCGCCAACCTGCTGCAATTCAATCTCGACCCGGTGTTCGTTCCCGATCGGCCGCAGGAGGTCAAGCTGGCGACCTGCGCGTCGGACAAGGCGCGCGAACTGCTGGGCTACCGCACATCGATGTCGCTCAAAGACGGGCTTGGGCAGATGATCGACTACATCCGGGCGCGCGGCGCGCTGCCGTTCAAGTATCACCTGGATCTGGAAATCATCAACGACAAGACGCCCAAGACCTGGTCGCAGCGGCTGTTTTAGGATTGGCGCCATGTGGCTTTCCCAGACCGTCACCGTGGTGTTCCCGGCCTATAACGAGGAACCGAACATCGAGACGGCGGTAAAGGACTTCCAGGCCGTCGCCTATGGCGGCGGGCCGATCGTCGATGAAATCGTGGTGGTCGACAACAACTCCCGCGACCGAACCGCCGAGCTGGCCGCCACCGCCGGCGCCCGCGTCGTCACCGAGACCCGGCAGGGCTATGGCAATGCGTTGCAGCGGGGTCTTCAGGAGGCCACCGGCGAGCTGGTGGTGCTGTGCGAGCCCGACGGCACCTTCGTCGCCCGCGACCTGATCAAGCTGCTGGCCTATGCCGAGGATTTCGAGATGGTGTGCGGCACCCGCACCACCCGCGAACTGATCTGGCAGGAGGCCAACATGGGCTGGTTCCTGCGCTGGGGCAATTATGCGGTGGCCAAGCTGCTGGAGCTGCTTTACGGCACCGCCTCGCTGACCGATTGCGGCTGCACCTTCCGGCTGATCCGCCGTGCCGCCATCGGGCGCATCAGCGGCGATCTGCATGTGGGCCGGTCGCATTTCCTGCCCAACATGGTGATCGCGGCGCACATGAACGGGGTGAGTTTCATGGAAATCCCCGTGACCTACCGCGGCCGCGTCGGCGAATCCAAGATCACCGGCAGTTTCCAGGGGATGTTCAAGACGGGCTTTGCCATGATCGGCGTCATTCTCGGCATGTGGCCGGCCTATCGGAGCCGCCGCGCCTCGGTACGCTGACCGCCCGTTTCCCACCCTATGGGGCCGCACCATGCCAAGCCTTTCCGCAGAGTCTTCGCCGCGCCGAACCCGGATCGTCATGGCCGGGCTGATCGGCGTCTGTTCCGTCCTGCTCACCGTCAAGTATTTCCCCGGGGTGGAAAGCAGCCAGTATTACTCCGGGCTGATCCTCAAGACCCTGCACCCCGAACTGCTGGCCAATGACGGCGCCCACGGGGCGCCGTTCTCGGTTACCGGGACGCCCTATCGGCTGTCACTGTATTACCTGCTGCCCAAACTGTTCGGCGAGCTGTGGCTGGATGACCGCTTCGCCGCACCGTTCTATCTCGCCATGGTGGCGGGCTGCTTCGCCCTGGTCGATCGCATCGCCATGGCCCTGGGAGGGCGCGGCCTGTTCGAGCGGGCGGCCATCGTGCTGATGTTCGCCAAGGATCACCAGATCCTGGCCAACAAGGTGAATTTCGCCCACGACCCCGACTTCCATCATTCCGCCCTGGCCATGCCGTTCAGCTTGCTGGTGCTTTGGGCGGCGCTGGCCGGCAGAAGCGTCTGGGTCGTGCTGGGGCTGATCATCCTGCTGGCCGGGGTATCGAGCCAGGTGACGCCGTTCGCCGCCGCCGTCGGCCTGGGTGCCGTCGCCATCGGCGCCGCCCCACGGCAGCGGCGGCTGGCGCTGGGGCTGCTGGGACTGGGACTGCTGGCCGGGGTGATGGTGATGGTCGCCGCCGCGCCCCCCGCCGCCGACCGGGTAGAGCTTTGGGATATGCTGGCCGGACCGTGGTACAAGAACATGGCCAATCCGTTCAATACCAAGCGCGACGGCGTGGTGTTGTCGGTGGTGTGGAACACCCTGTTCCTGCTGCTGCTGGCGGTGGCGCGGTTTTGGCCCGGCGAGGCCACGGCGCCCATGCGGCGGCTACGCATGATCGCCACCGCATCGTTCGCCCTGTGGCTGGCGGCGGGGCTTTATGTCCAGTTCTCGCCGACGGTGGCTCACTTCCCCCAGCTTCTGCTGTTCCCCTTTGCCCGCCAGCTCCAGGCGGCCCAGGTGGTGATCTATGTGGGCGCCATGGTGCTGCTGTTCCGCTGGCAGGGGCAACAGCCCAGCCTGGGCCGGACCATGGCCGCCCTGACGGTATTCGCCGTTCTGCTGGTGGCGGGGCCGGGAAACTACGGGATGTGGGCGGGGATGTTCGCGCTGTCGTCGCTGGCGGCAGCGGCGGTACTGCATCTGCGGCCTCGCGACGGGGAGACGGCCGGGGGGATGGGCGCCACCGTCGCCAGCCGCTTTCCCGCCCTTGTCGCGACGGCCCTGGCGCTTGGCGTCGCGGCGATGGGTGCCGACGCCATCCGGCAAAAGGCGCCGGCGTGGTTGATCACGGCGCGGACGGGAATTCACGGCGCTTCGTCGCAGGCCAAGTGGCTGGGGGTCGCCCGCTATTTCCGCGCCAAGACACCGGTGGACGCGGTGGTGCTGACCTATCAGGTCGATGTCAACGGCCTGCTGGCGGTGCGCCGCGAACTGGCGTCGCGCTCCGGACGGGCGATGGCGCCACCGTTCCTGCTCGCCCATGGACTGAAGCTCGACTACTTCCGCTTCACCAAACGGCAATTGGATCTAGCCAACGACATCCGCGATACCTGGCAGGCCGGCGATGCCGCCGCCACCGCCGCCGGTCTGGACGAGATCCGCCCCCGGCTTGATTACGTCGTCATGCCCAGCCCCCAGGCCAGCCTGATGGCCGGCTCCGACTTCCCCTTCGCCCCCGAGGCCACCATCGACGGTTTCACCATCATGCGGCGGGTCAAGGGCCAGGGCACCGCCATCAACGGGTCGCCGTGACCGCCGCCGCGCTGGCCGCGACCGCCCGGCGGTTGTTCACCGACGGGCCGCCGGCATGGCGGCTGCTTCAGATCTACCGCCCCTACATCTGCCCGTTCGACGTGATCATCGACGCGGTGCCACAGGGGGCGCGGGTGCTCGATATCGGCTGCGGCGGCGGGCTGCTGCTGGGGTTGCTGGCGGCGGCGGGACGGATCGGCGGCGGCATCGGCTTCGACACTTCGGTCCCGGCGGTGGAATTGGCCCGCGGCATGGCGGGACGCAGCTTTCCCGGCCGGCTCGACTTTGAGGCGCTGGCGGTACAGGACTCCTGGCCCGAGGGGACGTTCGACGTCGTCACCGCCATCGACGTGCTGCACCATGTGCCGCCGTCGGCCCAAGCCGGAGTGGTGGCGCAGGCCGCCGCCAAGGTGCGGCCGGGCGGGCTGCTGCTGGTCAAGGACATGGTCACCCGGCCGTGGTGGCGGGCCGCCGCCAACCACCTGCACGACCTTGTCCTGGCCCGGCAGTGGATCCACACCCCGGAAGGCGGCGACATCGTCGCCTGGGCCGGGGCGGCGGGCCTGGTGCTGGAGCGCGAGCGCATCGACAATGTTCTGTGGTACGGTCACCGTCTCCAGGTGTTCCGCAAAGGGGGCGTGGCGTGCTGAGTCCGTTCATCCGACCCGACTGGGTGCCGGCGGTGCCCCCGGGGATGCGTATCCTGATCACCGGCGCCACCGGCGGCCTGGGCCGCGCCCTGGTGGCGATGCTGCGCCAGGGGTCGGAGTGCGTGATCGGAGCGCATGGCTCCGGGTCGGGCCAGGATTTCGAGGCGGCCCCGGGACTGATTGCGCTGCGGCGCCGGTTCGAGGGCGACGACGATTGCCGCGCCGTGGTCGATGAGTTCGTCCAAGCCTGCGGCGGCATCGACGCCCTGGTGGTGCTGTCGGGGTCGATCCACTATACCGGCCACTGGAAGGACATCACCGAGGCCGAGTGGCGGCGCGAACAGGCCATCAACCTGGACCAGCCGTTCTTTCTCGCCCGCGCCGCCATGGCACACATGACGGCGCAGGGCAGCGGCGGCCGTATTCTGCTGACCGGCACCGAGTCCGCCATTCACGGCGGATCGCCCACTTCGTTTCCCTATGCCGTCGCCAAGCGCGGCACCGAGTGCATGGTCCAGGGCATGGCCCGCGAGGGAGCGGCACATTCCGTTCTGGTCAACGGCCTCAGGTTCGGCTTCATCGAATCGGGCTTCCACCAGCGCTGGCACCAGCGCACACCGGCGCAGATGGCCGAGCGCGCGGCCCTGGTGCCGCTGAAGCGCGGCGGCCATGTGGACGAGGCCGCCGCCCTGATGATCTGGCTGCTGTCGGGCTGGTCCTCGTTCATGACCGGCCAGATGATTCCGCTGACCGGTGGCGACTGGCTTTAATTTGACCGGATTCGGCCGTCAGCCTCCGGTCTTGTAGCAGAAGCGGCAGACGTCCGGGATGTTGCCGCTTAGATGCGCCTGCCTGAACTGAACCATGGCGTCGCTGTGCCACACCCTGGTCAGTTCGCGGGCGTCACCCAGCTCGAAGACGTCGGGATTGCTGATCATGCAGCAGGGCACCGTACGCATGTCCGAGGCAATGTACAGCCGCTCGAACGGCCACGGGCACAGCTTGGCGGGGTCGCGGCGGTCATACTTGTCGTCGATATACCAGAAGGTGACCTCGACGCCTCGCCGTTTGCCGTCCTCGACCAGCGCGCGGGCGCGTTCGGCGTCGAACTTGCGCTGCATGTCGACCTGATCGTTGACCTGGCGCCAGCGGTCCTGGCCCCAGTCGTTGAGGTCCAGCGACAAGGACAGCCGGGCAAAGCCCAGCTCCGCCGCCAGGGCGGGAAATGCCTCGAGTTCGGCGAAATTGGTCTTTTGCACCACCACCCACATGCGGGTGCGATGCCTGCCGACATCGCGGGCATAGCCGTTCAGCAGCGTGGCGTTTTCCTTGAGGCGGTCGAACTTGCCGCCACGGCGGATGGTTTCGTAGCTTTCGGCCGAGGCGCCATCGACCGAGACCTGAATCTCGCAGATATCGCTGTCGATCAGGTGCTTGTAGTTGTCCTTGAGGTGCAGCAGCGAGCCGTTGGTGGTCGAACGCACCCACAGATGCCGGCGGCGGGCCTCGCGCACCATGGCGAAGAAGGTATCGGCCGCCAGCAGCGGTTCGCCCATACCCTGAAGCTTGACCTCGACCAGCCCGATCTGTTCGTCGAGCAGGCGGGTGAAGTCGGCCAGTTCCATGTCGGCGGCCCGGGTGTATTTCGGCCAGTCGCTGACCTGGCACATGGTGCAGTGATAATTGCAGCGGCTGACGTTCTCGATGTCCATCCGGACCGGCAGGTAGTCGAGACGGTCGGTCCGCTTCGACTCCTTGTAGCGGGTCCAGTTGGCCAGCCGCTCGGGATAGGCCTTGAACCCCGCCTGCATGGTGCCGTCCCACAGCGCCTGATCGGCGCGTGGGGTCGGCAGGTGGGCCTCGCGATTGATGGTCTGGGTCATCACAGTTCTTTCCGGAACTCCAGGCCCTGGAGGATGATGTCGTCGATATCGACATAGCGGTAGATGCCCATGCGGCCCACCGATCGGACCTTCTCCGGCAGGGCGTCGATGTAACGCTGCGCCTTGTCCACCTCGGCCTTGATCATGGTCGGGTAGAGCTTGTTCTTCATCGACGGCACTTCCAGCGTGATCAGGCTGTTGGGTGACTTGTGCTGGGTGAACTTCTTGAACTCGGTGACGCGGGTCTGCTGCTCCGAGGCGTTGGGGTAGTAGAGGAAATAGGTGTCCTTGGGCAGGACATGCTCGATCGGCAGCACGATCTTGAAGACCTCGCGGCCGACGTATTTGAGCTCGCCCCAGCAATGGTCGAACAGAAGATCGGGCGAGGTGGTGGAAATCATCAGATCGCCGGTCAGCACCTCCCCCCCCTTGAGGTGGAGCGCGCATTTGTCCAGGTCGTAGCGCTCGATCTCGGTGGAGGTGCGGACCTCGCAGCCATCCAGCGCGATATCGAAGAAACGGTTGTAGCCGTCGGGCGCGGTGGGATAGGCGTTGATGTGGCCGGTATGGAACTCGTAGCGCGAGCCGGTCTCCAGCGGCTTGCGCTTGACCGTCGCCTCGAAGCCGAAATCCATCTGGCGGTTGTCGTCCAACTGCCAGGCCTTCATGTTGTAGTGCTTGTTATAGCGCTCGTAGATCGTCCGGCCGACACGGCCAAGCCAGAATTCCTCGAAATTGGCCGCCACCGTTTCCTCGGGCAGTTCCGCCAGTTCCTTCTTGATCTGGGCGGCGTCGGACATCTTCTCGATGTCGTCGGCGTGGACCGGGTAGTTGTAGAACGCGTCGTCGCAGTCCTGGTACGACAGGTTGATCTTGTCCAGGTGGCGCATGGGCACGTACTGGCTGAGGAAGTCGAAGGCCGGCTGGCTGCTGTCCGGACCGATGAAGTGACGGGGACCATAGGTGAAGGGATGGCCGCCATGAAAGAAGGTACGCACGCCACCACCGGTGATGGGAGCCTTTTCCACCACCGTGACCTGCCAACCCTTCTCGCGCAGCATCATGGCGAACATGCATCCGGTGAAACCGGAGCCGACGACTAAAGCCTTTTTCATCGAAGATCCTCGACAGCTTTTCGGGAAACGGGAAACATCAGGCGCCGATCTGAACCTTCTCGGCGTAAAGAGGCGAAAGCAGGACCTCGGTGTCCTCGGATTCGTCCCAGACATTGCAATTGTCGCACAGGCTGATGCAGGCCTTGCGGCCATCCATGTGCATCCGGCGCCGCTCCGCCATCAGGGCGGACTGCCACAGTTCGGTGATCGAGTGCTCGGTCACGTTGCCCAGCGGATACTTGTTGTTGTAGTCCACGTTGCACAGCGGCACGTCGCCATTGGCGAAGATCACCATCAGCGACCACAGCGCCACGCACGGCAGGTTGGGCTCGTAGCTGGTGGCGATGGGTTTGAAGTCCCGGAGCTGGCCGCCCCAGTTGAAGACATTATGATGGTAGATGCGGTCGGTGGCCGCCAACCGCTGCTTCCAGAACGCCTCGTATTGCGGCCATTCGTCCATGTTGGAGTCCTGGCGGATCATGCGCATCCAGATCTGCGTGTTGGGATTGATGCGATCGCGCAGCTGGATGAAGCGCTGGGCGTTCTCCATCACCTCCTCGAAATTCAGCCGGACGCGAATGCCTTCGTAGACATCCTTCTTCAGGCTGTCGATGGACATGATGATGATGTCGAGGCCCGCTTCCAGCAGGGAAACCGCCGTCTTCTCGTTGAGCAACGCGACATTGGACGCGATGGACGTCTGCTTGATGCCGCCCTGTTTCAGCAGGGCGATGCGCGCCGCCATCTTCTTGTCCAGCAGCGGTTCGCCGTTACGATAGAGGCTGACCCGCTTGATCTCGTCCTTGTGGGCGATCAGATCGGTGGCGATCTTGGCGAACAGGTCGTCCTTCATGGTCGGCGACCCGCGTTCCCAGTCGTCGATCGTGCACATCGGACAGCGGGCGTTACAGGCGTTGACCGTCTCGATCTCGACATGGCGAGGATAGCGCACCAGATCGGCATAGCTTTCGCTCGGGCTGATGCGCCGGTAGAGGTATTCCTGAGCCTTTTCGATATCCACGAACTCTAAACTCCCGAAGGCGCCGGCCTCAGCCGCGCAGATGGCTGACCGCTACGGCAACGAACTTGGCGGCGGCGTCCGCGTTGGACCCGTCCGGCGCCCAATCGGGGTACGTGCTGTCGCCGGGGCCGCGATAGGGTCCGGGCATGCTCTCATGATAGATGACGCATTCGGACAGCGGGATCGCCTGGTGATACTGGCCGCGGTCCACCCGATAGATGTCGCCGGCGCCCAGACGCCAGGCGTCGAGAATGGCGCCGTCCTCGGCGTAGGTGAGCACGCCCAGGACGCCTTCCACCACATGAAAGCACTCGCCGCGGCGGTCATGCTTGTGCGGCGGATAATAGCGCCCGGCATGCTCCAGGATCACCATGTCGTGATGATCGGCCTCGGGACTGGAATGCAGACAGACCCGCACGGTGCCGTCGCGCCCCAGCTGACGCAGCTCGTCCAGCAGCGGCTTGTCGATGCGAACCGGCAGGCGGGTGCAGAAGAAGGAACGGGTCTTGGCGTTGAGATCTTCGACCAGCCTGGTGGGGTCCGGCTTCAGCAGCGAAAGGGTCGACAGCGACACAGCGACTCCGTGGCTCCGTGGCTGGAGCGCAGCCAGGCGGCGGCAGACATCGTCCGGACGGCGCAGCGTCAAGCCGCCATCCTTGACCAGCCTGTCCGGGCGCAAAGATACGTCGAGAGGTCTCTTTTCGGGAAGGGGAAAGTCGCGGATGGAACAGGGAATGATGTCCAGCTCCACCGGATGGTGGACCCTGACCGCGCCCAACAAAAGCTCCAGCAGTTCAATCCGGCTGAGCGCCACCGGCCCGGCGCAATGGTAAAGCCCCTTGAGGCGTCCGGCTATCGCCGCCTCGATGGCATCGCAGACATCATCGACATGGACCGGGCTGAAGCGCTGGTCGGTGGTGCATTTCATGCTGGAAACGCGCCCGAAATCCTTCAGCCAGCCGGTGAACAGCGTGTTGTCCGCCGGATCCTCGCCATAGACCTTGGCCAGGCGCAGCGTCACCCAGTCGCGGGCGGTCCGCTCCAGATAGCGTTCCACTTCCAGCTTCTGGGCACCGTAGAGCACGATGGGGTCGGCGGGGTCGCCTTCCACGTAATCGCCCTTGTCGCCGCTGAAGACATGATCGCTGGAGGTGAAGACGATCGGCACCCGCCACTGGTTCAGGCGGTCGATGATCCGCTCGATACCGTCGACGTTGATCACGCGCGACCGCGCCGGGTCGGCAAGGCAGCTGTCGGGCCGGGTGTCGCCCAGCAGCAGCACGGCGTGCGAGATCGTCTCGGGCGAGAAGACGTCGGCCAGATCGCTGGTGGTGGCGTCGAACTTCACCATGCCGGGCCGGGGCGAGGTGTTGTAGGTAGCGATGGCGCGCGCGCTTCCCAGCCGGGCGAAGAGATGACGGCCGACGAAGCTGGAGCCGCCGAGGATCAGGATGCGTTTTCCGGTCATGGTCTCATTCAAAATAGATGAAGCCGTGATCGCCGGTATAGCCGGCGCGCTCGAAGATCCATCGCCAGCCCTCGGGACGATGGAAGCTTTCGCAGGTCAGTTGCCAATAGAGCAGGTTGGCCTTTTCCCGTTCGGTGCGATAGGACTCGACGCAGACATAGCCCCGGCCCTTGCCGACCCGCTGCATTTCCCTCAGCGCCTGATCCAGCTCGTGGATTTGCAGGTTGTGGAAGGTGTTGATGGAAATCACCAGATCGAAATGCCGGTCGGGCCAGGGCAGGCGGGTGCAGTTTCCCTCGGTCAGCGCCGGGCGCACCTCCTCCTTGGCATCGGCGATGCCATAGGCCGAGATGTCGAGGCCGGCGACCTCGATTCCGGGACAGGCGCGGGTAAGTTCGTACAGCAGGAACGCCTTGCCGCAACCGACATCAAGCACCCGGTCGCCCGCCTTCAGGTCGTAGTGCCTGACCAGATCCTCGGCCAGTGGCAGCCAGCGGCCGTCATAGCGCATGCCGCCGAAACCGAAACGGCGGTCGCCATCCCAATAATCGAAGCCCCATTCCTTGGCCTTGGCGGCGCAGTCGGCCTTGTCGTGCTCGACCACCCGCTGGACGTAATCGCGTTTGGTGGCGTTATGGAAGCGTCCCAGAAAGTCGATTTCGGCCATTTGTTCCTCCTACACCACCGACTGCGGCGCCGACAGTTCGGCCATGCGGCGGAAGTCGGCGTTGGTGGCCGCCAGTTCCCGATGACTTCCCATGCCCGCCACCTTGCCGTCCTTGAGAAACACGATCCGGTCGCAGTTCTTCAAGGTGCTGAGACGATGGGCGATCAGAATCACCGTCTTGCTGCCGCTGAGGGTGTCGATGGCCCGCGACACCTCGCGTTCGGTTTCGGCGTCCAGCGCCGAAGTGGCCTCGTCGAACACCAGCAGTTCGGGTTCGCTGTAAAGTGCGCGGGCGACGCCGATGCGCTGGCGCTGACCACCCGACAGATTAAGACCGCGCTCGCCGACCCTGGTCTCCAGCCCCTGGGGCAGGCCGTCGATGAACTCGGCCAACTGGGCCATTTCCAGGGCGCGGCGCACCCTGGCCTCGTCGATCTCGTCGTCGCCGAGGCCGAAGGCGATGTTGTGACGCAAGGTGTCGTCGGTGAGATAGATCACCTGCGGCACGTAGCCGATCTTGCGTTGCCAGGCGCGCGGGTCGCGGGCGATGTCGGTGCCGTCCACCAGCACGCGGCCGCCGGTGGGGTCCAGCAGGCCGAGGATGAGATCGACCAGGGTGCTCTTGCCGGCACCGGTGGTGCCGACGATGCCCAGCGCCTCGCCACGGGGGATATCCAGCGAAATGCCCCGCAGCACCTCGCGGTCGCCGCCGGGATAGGTATAGTGGACGTCGTCGAGGGTCAGGCGGTCGGTAAAGGGCAACGGTTCGGGATGGGTGAGCGGACTGGCCGCCGCCGCCGACAGCGCCGGCCAGTCCTTGGCCAGCATCGCCGCCGCCGCGCCACCCTTGGCGATGTTGTTGAGGTACAGCACGATGCGGTTGAGCGATGGCTGCAGCCGGAAGCCGGCGTAGCCGAACAGCCCCAGCGTCGGCATCACCGCCGCCCGGTCGCCACCGCCCAACACCACCAGGGCGATGATCAGCACCATGCCCCCCACCATCAGCGTCTCGGTGGCCAGGCGCGGCGCCTGCTGAAGCACGGCGGCCTGGACCTGCCGCTGGGCGCGCTGGCGGTAAAGGTCGGCGTAGCTGTCGCAAAAGAAGCTCTCGCGTCCAAGGATCTTGACCTCCTTGACGGCGCCCAGACCCTGCTGCATCGCCTGCACCAGCTTGGCGGCCAGCACCTGAACGTGCCGGCCGATCTCGGCGAACACCCGATTGGTGCCCTTGTAGACCGCCAGCATCAGGCAGCCGAGCACCAGAGCCGTCACCAGCGAGATCATCGGCTCGCTGATCACCAGCACCAGCGCCAGACCGGAGGCGATGAAGATTTCCGAGGTCATCACCACCGCCGACAGCAGCGATACCCGGAAGGTGTCGTCCACCGCGAATTCCAGCGTCTGGATCAGTTGGGCCGAATTGCGATGAAAGTGGAAGGCATAGGAAATATGCAGGTAGCCCCGCATCAGCATCGAGGTCGCCTGGCTGGTGGTGGCGAACGCCGTCCGTTCCTGATTGTAGATCTGGAACAGCACGAAGGCGTTCTTGCCGACGAAGAATACCACCACCGCGGCGCCGACGGCGATGATGGCGATGGTGTGATCACGGTGGGCCAGTTCGATCAGCATCGACCCCACCAGCGGCAGCCGTCCCAGCGAGTCGGTGTCGGCAACCACGCTGATCAGGCCGAATACCGCGCCGGTTCCCACCGTTTCCAGCACCGCCGCCACCACCGCCAGCACCACCAGCCCGGCCCACCGCCGCCGCATCGGCGGATCGAGCATGGCAAGGCAGGTGCGGACGGTGGCGAGCGGCGACGTCACACGAAATTACCGTGTTCGGGATCAAGGGACAGGTATTGATGGAGCGCCAGATTCTTGGCATGCGACACGCAATGGTGCCGGCACGACACCGAGGGATCGAACTCGGCCAGCCGGCGTCGGTTGTCCTCGGAAAACCAGTAGTCCCGGAACGACCGATCCTTGATCGACCCCAGGATGCCGTCCTTGGTATAGGCCTTGTCCTGGCAGGTATAGACCACCTGATCGGCGCCGATCACGGTCAGAAAGCGCAGGAACGGACAGGTGGTGTAATCCTTGTCGAACCGGCTTTCCATTTCGTGGAAATGGTCGATGACGGAAAAGCCGTCGCCGCTCAGGCCCAGGCAGCGATCGATCTCGGCGCGGGCGCCGACGGCGAATTCCCGGTGGTAGACGTTGTTGGCCTCGACCGAATTGCCGACCACGGCGGCGGACAGCTTGACGTGGTTGACGCCGATCTCCTTGAAGCGCGAGCACACCTCGTACAGACGGCCGTGGTTGTCCTTGCCGACGATGAACGAAACCCCCAGCGTGCACTTGGTTCCGGTCTTGACGAAGGCGGCCATGTTCTCCAGCAGCCGGGAAAACTCGCCCTCCCTGGCCCCGCGCGACTTGACGTAGGAGTCATCGTCCCAGGCATCGACCGAGACCCGCACCCAGGTGGCATGCCGGGCCAGCGCCTCGGCCACCCGCCCCTTGAGATTGGAGCCGTTGGTCAGCGTCGCCACCTTGACCCCGCCGGCGGCGAGGCGGTCGATCACCTCGGGCAGCGGCTTGTACAACAGCGGCTCGCCACCGCCCGAGAAGGTCACCGCCTTGACCCCCATGGCGACCACGTCGCCGACGATCTCGAACATCTTGTCCGACGGAATCTGGTCGCGCTCGTCCATGTCCTCGCCGAGCTTGAGGTCATCGGTGCGATAGGCGCAATACCAGCAATGATGATTGCACAGATTGATCGGCTTGATGCGGATGTGAACCGGCGCGGCGACGGTACCGTCCACCAGGGCGTCCAGTTGCTCGCGGAACCGCAGGAATTTGAGGTTGGAATAGAGCTGGCCGCTCATGTACATGGCCTTCGGGCAATGGACGCCGGCGCCTTCTATACCGTGTTCACAAGATGAACGTCAACGCGGATCGCAGGAAGTCCGGATTGCGCACGACGCGAAGGTCGGGCTAGAACAAAACCATCTTATGGCGGAGGCGGCGTCGACGGCGGCCAACGCGACCGGATGCGGGGGCCGGCCCGCTTCTCGGAGCCGGCCATCCGTGTTAATGGGGTTGTGGACGCGGAGCCCCACCCCTAATTAAGCGACACAACAGCGCGTGAAAGACAGTTCATGAAGCGATTTCTGGTCCAAACCGCCAACAAATATTACAAGGCGGTTCGCACATGGGTTCTTCAAACGGAAAGCCGTTTCCTCATCCATGCATTCTTCTTTTTGATCTTCTCACCCGCCGAAGCCATCGTCCTCCGGCAGAAGCGGGAAACGCGCCTGGATGCCCATATGCGGACGCTATGGAAACAGCTCTATTTCAGCCGGTTCGGCACCGTGCCGCTGTACCGGGTCGAAACCGACCATCCGGTGGCGATCCATTCCGACGACCACAAATGGCCCCGCGGCACCATCCAGAACAATTCGATCAACCGCCGCTTCAACCTGAAGCTCTACGCGATGATGGGGTTTCGGCCCGAGCTGACGCTGTTGGACCTGGGCTGCGCCGGCGGCGGTTTCGTCCGCACCCTGATCGAGGACGGCCATACCGCCATCGGCGTCGAGGGATCGGACGTATCGAAGAAGCTGCGCTCGCGCGAGTGGGACACCTGCCCCCATCACCTGTTCACCGCCGACATCACCAAACCCTTCCAGGCCGCCACCGCCGACGGCGCCCCCCTCGCCTTCGACGTGGTCACCGCCTGGGAGGTGCTTGAACATATTCCCGACGAGATCCTGGACGGCCTGATCGACAACATCCGCCGGCACCTGCGGCCGGGCGGATATTTCTTTGGATCGGCCTGCCTGCTGCCCGACGAGAATCCGCTGACCGGGGCGGTCTACCATGTGACGTTGAAACCGCGTGAATGGTGGCTCGAACGCTTCGCCCGCTTCAATCTCCATCCCGTCGAGAACCACAATTTTGAAATCGAGGATTATGTCCGCGGCAACGCCATCGGCCTGACCGAGTGGGACCCCCGAACCGGCGGCGGCTTCCACTTGGTCCTGCGGCACCAGCCCTGACGGGTGTCGGAATGAACTCAACACCGCCAATGAAAGACTGGTCCGGATACGCTCTGTTCTGGGCTGGCCTGGCACCAGGGGCAATATCCGTTCTCATATACATCATAACATCCAGGTATGGATTTACCTCCGATGATGCATTTTTTATATACTCGACAATACACCCCAACTCAATGTCGATACCGAGCGGGTCGGGGTGGATTGCCGGACCGCTCATACCTTTAATAAAATACGACGCCGCTATATTAAGAATATTCGGCCTTGTGGTGACATTGGCGGGTGCCGCCGTACTGTCAGCCGGGGCCAATTCGACGTTTGTCGCGCGATTCGGCCTCAAGTCTAATTTTGCGGTTATCTTCGCTTTTGCCGCTTCGGGGGCGATTTACATCTACACTCTTACCCGCGCGAATACATTTTCCTATTACATCGCGAACACCTCGGGAATCAACGTGGCGGTTGGCGCGGCGCTGCTGGTCGCCACCGCCCGGAGCACGCCCCGGCGCCTGTGTTTTTCCGTGCTGGCGGGGTTCGGCATCGCCCTGTCCCTGGTGGGCGGCCGGTTGGTCGGCGGAGCGGAAGGAGGCGTCGTCGCGTGCGCGCTGATCGCGCTGACGACATCCGAGCCGTGCTGGCGGGATCGCTGCCGGTGGGTCGGCGTCGTCATCGGATCGGCGGCGATCGCCAGCCTGGGTTGGGTCGCGGCATTCGGGAACTTCGAGCTTTACCTCACCACCGTCAAGACCATTGCCTCGGTCGCCGGCAAGTATGTGACCCTCAGTTTTCATGTCCAGAAAGAGATCGGCGGCTATGCCGACTTTATCTGGCATGGCGCCCATAGCCGCAGCTGTATCGCATCGATTTTTCTGATCGTACCGATCGTAGTCTTTTGGCGCACGGTGCGGCCATGGGCGGTTTCCGCGTTCGCCATCATCATCGCCCTGTCCGCCGTCACTCAAAGCATCGCCAGCCATGCGGCGGCGGCGGTCAATCAGCAGGGCTTCCTGGTGTCGTGCGTCCTGGCGTTTGTCTTCGCCGTGCGGATGCGGGGCGCGGGCACCGGAGGGTTCAGCGTCATGGATCGCTGGTTGCCGGTGGCCACCCTCGCCATTCTGCCGCTGATCGCGGGACTTGGGTCCATGGCGCCGGCGGCATGGGGGGCCTCGGACAACTTCACGCCGTGGCTGATCCTGGCCGGAACGGCGATGTCGGCGTTCCTGTCGCTTCCGCGTCGCGGCGTCTGGGTCGGTCTGATCGCCGCCTCCCTGGTGGTCATCGACTGCCAGCCGCTTGAGGTGTTCGTCATGAAACGGCAAGCCTATCTGGCGGATGCCCTGGGCAAGGGCGGCGACTATCCCCGGATGGAAGGAATTCCCCTGATGGATGGATTCCGGGTGCCGGTGGACGCGAAGACCTACGCCGACGGCATTCGACGGTTGATCACCGGCGCCACCGCCGACGGCGGGCGCTATCGGGTGATGAACCTCAACGAACTCGGCATCGAGACGCTGTTGTCCGGTCTGCCGGTGTTCGGTCAGGTTCTGACCCAGTTCAAATGGGGGGTCGAGCCGGCCGCCTATAACGACGACCTGACCTGCCGGTTCCTGGCGGGAAACCCGCTGGCCCCGGGGGAACAGGTGATACTGGTGGCCAACACCGAGGTCGGCGAGACCATCCGGTCGTGCCTCGCCCGCGATCACCATCTGACCTTTCCCGAGTCCTTCTCGGTGATCGGCGCCCTTCCCAGCCCGTTCATTCAGGGCCGGATC
>CAIUSV010000079.1 GCA_903901915.1 uncultured Rhodospirillaceae bacterium
ATCTTCCAGCGCCTGCACGCCGGCACCGCCTACCCCGGCACCGGCATCGGCCTGTCGGTCTGCAAGGGCATCGTCGAACAGCACGGCGGACGCATCTGGGTCGAGTCGGAAGAAGGCCGGGGCGCCACCTTCCACTTCACCCTCCGGGCTGCGGGGGCGGTTGCGCCCGCCGCACCCGAATGCTAACGTCCGCCACCCAGCCCAACCGGAGTTCTTGAGGCCCATGTCGCTCGACAAGTCCACCGTGCGCGCCATCGCCGACCTCGCCCGCATCGAGGTCCAAGACGAGGAGCTAGACCATCTCGCCGGCGAGCTTTCCAACATCCTTCACTTCGTGGAGCAATTGTCGGAGGTGAACACCGACGGCGTCCTGCCCATGTCCTCGGTGGCCGACATCACCCTGCCCATGCGCGCCGACGTGATCAACGACGGCGGCTATCCCGACAAGGTACTGGCCAACGCGCCGGAAGCCGCCGAAGGCTTCTTCACCGTGCCCAAGGTGGTGGAATGACAACCCTGCTCAATCTCTCGCTGGCCGAGGCCCGCGACGCGCTCGCCAAGGGCGAGTTTACCGCCGTCGAACTGACCACGGCCCATATCAAGGCGATCGAGGCCCGGCGCGACCTCAACGCCTTCATCGTCGAGACGCCGGACTTGGCGCTGGACGCCGCCAAGGCGTCGGACCAGCGGCGCAAGGCGGGACCGGCCGGGGCCATGGACGGGCTGCCCATCGGCATCAAGGACCTGTTCTGCACCGAGGGCGTCCAGACCACGGCGGCCAGCCACATCCTGGAAGGCTTCAAGCCCCCCTACGAATCCACCGTTTCCGCCCGCCTCAAGGCCGCCGGCGCGGTCTCGCTGGGCAAGCTCAACCTGGACGAGTTCGCCATGGGCTCGTCCAACAAGACCAGCTATTTCGGCGCCGCCATCAACCCGTGGAAAAAGGCGTCCGACCCCGCCGCCCGGCTGGTGCCCGGCGGCTCGTCCGGCGGTTCGGCGGCGGCGGTGGCGGCGCGCATGGTGATGGCGGCCACCGGCACCGACACCGGCGGCTCGATCCGCCAGCCCGCCGCCTTCTGCGGCATCACCGGCATCAAGCCGACCTACGGCCGCTGTTCGCGCTGGGGCATCGTCGCCTTCGCCAGCTCGCTGGATCAGGCCGGGCCGATGGCGCGCACCGTGCGCGATTGCGCCATCATGCTGGGCAGCATGGCCGGGCACGACCCCAAGGATTCCACCTCGGTGAACATGGCGGTGCCCGATTTCGAGAAGGCGCTGAGCGGCGATATCCGCGGCCTCAAGATCGGCATCCCCAAGGAATACCGACCGGTCGGCCTAAGCGAGGAAGTGGCCAAGGTCTGGGACCAGGGTATCGAGTGGCTGAAGGCGGCGGGGGCGACCCCGGTCGAGATCACCCTGCCCCATACCAAGTACGCCCTGCCGACCTACTACATCATCGCGCCGGCGGAATGCTCGTCCAATCTGGCGCGCTATGACGGCCTGCGTTTCGGCCTCAGGGTGCCGGGCAAGACCCTGGACGAGATGTACCGCAAGACCCGCGCCGCCGGCTTCGGGTCCGAGGTGCGCCGGCGCATCCTGATCGGCACCTATGTGCTGTCGGCCGGGTATTACGACGCCTACTACGCCAAGGCGCAAAAGGTGCGCCGCCTGATCGCCGAGGATTTCCGCAAGGCGTTCGAGACGGTGGACGTGATCCTGACTCCCACCGCGCCGACGCCGGCCTTCGGCCTCGACGAAAACACCGACGATCCCGTCACCATGTGGCTGAACGACGTCTTCACCATTCCCACCTCGCTGGCCGGTCTGCCCGGCCTCAGCCTGCCCGCCGGCCTGTCCGCCGACGGGCTGCCGCTGGGTCTGCAACTGATCGGGCGGCCATTCGACGAAGAAACCGTGTTCCGGGTGGCCGGGGTGATGGAAAGCGCGGCGAACTTCACCGCCAAGCCCGAGGGGGTGTGAGATGGCCTACATCATTCAGGGCGACACCGGCGATTGGGAAGTGGTGATCGGGCTGGAGGTCCATGCCCAGGTCATCTCCAAGGCCAAGCTGTTTTCCGGCGCCGCCACCGATTTCGGCGCCGAGCCCAACAGCCAGGTCAGCTTCGTCGATGCCGGCTTCCCCGGCATGCTGCCGGTGATCAACGAAGTCTGCGTCGCCCAGGCGGTGAAGACCGGCCTCGGTCTCAAGGCCAAGATCAACCTGACCAGCGTGTTCGCGCGCAAGAACTACTTCTATGCCGACCTGCCCCAGGGCTATCAGATCAGCCAGTACGACCTGCCCATCGTCGGCGAGGGTGAACTGATCCTCGACCTGCCCGACGGCTCCACCCGCACGGTGGGAATCGAGCGGCTGCACCTGGAGCAGGACGCCGGCAAGTCGATCCACGACATGCACCCGTCCAAGTCGTTCATCGACCTCAACCGCTCGGGCGTGGCGCTGATGGAGATCGTCTCCAAGCCCGATCTACGCAGCCCGGAGGAAGCCGGTCTTTATCTCGCCAAGCTGCGCTCGATCCTGCGCTATCTCGGCACCTGCGACGGCAACATGCAGGAAGGCTCGATGCGCTGCGACGCCAATGTCAGCGTGCGGCCGGTGGGGTCGACCGAATTGCGCACCCGCTGCGAGATCAAGAACGTCAACTCCATCCGCTTCGTCCAGCAGGCGATAGAGTACGAGGCCCGGCGCCACATCGACGTCTATGAAGGCGGCGGCACCATCGACCAGGAAACCCGGCTGTTCGATTCGGCCAAGGGCGAGACCCGGTCCATGCGCTCGAAAGAGCACGCCCACGACTATCGCTATTTCCCCGATCCCGACCTGCTGCCGCTGGTGATCGACCGGGCCATGGTCGAGGCCATCAAGGCGCAACTGCCGGAACTGCCCGACGAAAAGAAGGCGCGCTTCATGGCCGATTACGGCCTCAACGCCTATGACGCCGGCGTGCTGGTGGCGGAAAAGGCCTCGGCCGAGTTCTTCGAGACCGTGGCCCGGGGCCGCGATGCCAAGGCCGCCTGCAACTGGGTGATGGGCGACTTCTTCGCCGCGCTCAACGCCAGCGGCCGGACCATCGAGGACCCGCCGGTCAGTGCCGCCGATCTGGGCGCTCTGATCGACCTGATCAAGGACGGCACCCTGTCGGGCCGTCTGGCCAAGGACGTGTTCGCGCTGATGGTGGAGACCGGCAAGGCCCCCGCCGTGCTGGTCGAGGAAAAGGGCCTGCGTCAGGTCACCGACACCGGCGCCATCGAGGCGGCGGTGGACGCGGTGATCAAAGCCAACCCCGACAAGGTGCAGCAGGTCAGGGACGGCAAGACCACCCTGCTCGGCTGGTTCGTCGGCCAGGTGATGAAGGCGACCCAGGGCAAGGCCAACCCGGCCATGGTCAACGAAATGCTGTCCCGCAAGGTGTTGGGGTAATCGGCAGGCTTCCCCCCTCTCCCGCCCCGGCGGAAGAGGGGGGAAATGTCCTACCGGACCCGGTTCACGGCGCTGACCACCGCCTTCAGCGACGCCATGGTGATACCGGGATCGATGGCGGCGCCGTGGATGCCCGAACCGCCGGGACCGGAAATCTCGACATAGCAGATCGCCTGGGCATCGCCGCCGCCGCCGATGGCGTGCTCGTGGTAGCTGCGCAGCTTGACCTTGACCCCCAATCCGGTGTCGAGGGCGTTGATGAAGGCGTCCAGCGGACCGTTGCCGGTGCCCTCGATATGCGTGTCGACACCGCGCAGGCGAACCGAGGCGGTCAGCCGGCGCGGGGTGGCGCCGCGCCCCTCGGAATGGGTTTCGTACTCCACCAGTTCCAGCGGCCCATCCCGAAGATAGGTCTTGGCGAAGGCCGCCATGATCTCGCCCGAGTCCAACTCGCGGCCGGCTTGATCGGCCATGCCCTGGACGATACGGGCGAACTCGATCTGCAACGCCCGGGGCAGTTCCAGCCCATGGTCGCGCTCCAGCACCGCGGCGATACCGCCCTTGCCCGACTGGCTGTTGATGCGGATCACCGCCTCGTAGCTGCGGCCGACATCGGCGGGGTCGATGGGCAGATAGGGCACCTCCCAGACCGGGTCGTTGGCGGTCTTGCGCGCGGCGAAGCCCTTCTTGATGGCGTCCTGGTGCGAGCCGGAAAAGGCGGTATAGACCAGGTCGCCGGCATAGGGATGGCGGGGATGCACCGGCAAGCCGGTACAGCGCTCGGCGGTGCGGCGCACCGCGTCGATGTCGGACAGGTCGAGGCCGGGATCGACCCCCTGGGTATAAAGGTTAAGCGCCAGGGTGACGATATCGACATTGCCGGTACGCTCGCCGTTGCCGAACAAGGTGCCTTCGACCCGATCGGCCCCGGCCATCACCGCCAGTTCCGCCGCCGCGACGCCGGTGCCCCGGTCGTTATGGGGATGAACCGACACCACCAGCGAATCTCGGTTGCGCACCTGGGCGCAGAACCACTCGATGACGTCGGCGTAGACGTTGGGAGTCGACATCTCCACCGTCGCCGGCAGGTTGCAGATCATCCGCCGCTCGGGCGTCGCCCCCCATTGCGCCGCCACCGCCTCGACGATTTCGACGGCGAAGTCGGGTTCGGTACCGGTAAAGCTTTCGGGCGAATACTGCAACGTCACCTCGCCCTCGGGCCGCGCCGCCGACAGTTCACGGATCAGCCGGGTGCCGGCAAGGGCAAGGTCGATGCAGCCCCGGCGATCGAGACCGAAGACGATGCGCCGTTGCGCCTCGGAGGTGGAGTTGTAGAGATGGACGATAGAGCGCTTCGCCCCCGCCAGCGCCTCGAAGGTGCGGCGGATCAGCTCGTCGCGCGACTGGACCAGCACCTGGATGGTGACGTCGTCGGGAATATGGCCGCCGTCGATCAGGGCGCGGATGAAGTCGAAATCGGTCTGCGAGGCGGCGGGAAAGCCGACCTCGATCTCCTTGAACCCCATGGCGACCAGGGTGTGCCACATTTCCATCTTGCGCTCGGTGCCCATGGGATCGATCAGCGCCTGATTGCCGTCGCGCAGATCGACGCTGCACCACACCGGCGGAGTGGCGATGACGGCATCGGGCCAGCGGCGGTGGTCAAGCCGGATGGCGGGATAGGGACGGTACTTGGTTCCGGCGGCGGGCATCATGGCCACGTCCTCCTGCTATGATTGTCGGGTCTCGGATGGGAGAGCGCGGCCCAGGGCTCCCGGCCGCCGGGCGGCCGCGCAAAGCGTCAAGCCCGACGACCGCCAGCTAGTCGCAGCAGCAGCAGGGCGAAAACGGAGGAAGGGGAGGAGAAGAGCGACGACATCTTGGGCAAATCCGGTCCGAAAGCGACTGAAAAGCACGAAATCCCGGTATCGTGACTACGACACCGGGCGCTTAAGCAGCAGCAGGACGGTTGCGAACGGATGCATCATGGGAACGAGACTGCCTGAACCGGATGGGGCGCGTCAAGCCTTACCCCATCCCCGCCTTGGCGCGCGGGTCGTAGCCGTGGCGTGGTCCCCACTTGTCCACCAGCGCCTTGAACTCGGCGTCGTTATCGGGCAGCACCACCTTCAGCGTCACCAACTGGTCACCGGCGCTGCCACCGGGTCCGGCGATGCCGCGGCCCTTGAGGCGCAACACCGTGCCGGTATTGGAACCGGGCGGCACCGTCAGCGTCACCTTGCCGGCGATGGTGGGCACCGTGACCTTGCCGCCCCCGACCGCCTCCTGCACCGAAACCGGCAGGTCGGTCAGCACGTCGAGATCGCGCCGGGTGAAGAAGGGATGGCTTTCGACCTTGATGTCGATCAGGGCGTCACCGGCCTCGCCGCCGCCGCCGGCCTGGCCCTGGCCCTTGAGCCGAAGGGTCTGGCCGTCGGTGGTGCCGGGCGGAATCCGCACATCGACGGTGCGGCCCGAAATCAGCGTCACCCGCTTGGCCGCCCCGGCCGCCGCATCGATGAACGACACCGTCAGAGAATGGCGAATATCGGGACCTCGGCCCCCGCCGGTCGCCTGGGCGCGACCACGGTCACGCCGTCGCATCAGTTCGGCCAGGATATCGTCGGCATTGTCACCGAAGGGAAAGCCCGAACCAAAGCCGAAGCCGGAACGCCCGCCGCCGCCCTTACCGGCCCCGGAACGGGCGTGGGAGCGGCGTTTGGCGGCGCCGGTGGCATCGATCTCGCCGGCATCGTACTGCGCCCGCTTGGTGCTGTCGGACAAGAAGTCGTAGGCGGCGGAAATTTCCTTGAACCGCTCCTCGGCCCGCTTGTCACCGGGGTTGAGGTCGGGATGAAGCTCGCGCGCCAGGGCACGATACGCCTTCTTGACGTCGTCATCACTGGCGGTTCGCGCCACGCCCAAAACCTGATAAGGGTCCTTCACCGCTTCCACTTTCCGATCGACACGAGGCAGACGGAGCCGAACGGCCCCGCCAGCCTCATGTTACGGAAAGTCGGCGGGCGCCGCCACCCGGATCACCGCCACCGGGATCACCGGGTCCGCCAATCGCCGCCGGGCTGGCGGCAGGCGGTGCCATAGGCCCGTTCCTGCCGGCCGTCGATGGTGACGGTGGATTGAAACTCGCGGCAGTAGTTGCCGGCCTGATCCTGGCCCTCGCGGATGGGGGTGACGGTGCCGACATGGCCGCTGTCGGGATTGTTCCAGGCGATCGCCTGGCCCACCGGAGCGCCCCAGGCGCGGCGCTCGGCCTGCTGCGCCGCCGCCTGATCGGCCCGGTCCAATGATCGGCCGACCTCGCTGCCGACCAGGGCGCCAACCAGGGTGCCAACCGCGGTCGCCGCCAGCTTGCCGGAGCCGTGCCCGAACTGGGCCCCCAGCAGGCCGCCGCCGACACCACCCAGCACCGCGCCGCCGGTCTGCTTGTTGAGGCCGCCGCCGTCGGCGCAGCCGGCCAGCAGCGACGCCGTCAACGCCAGGGGAAGAAGCTTGCTGAAAAGGGTCGTCATGTCAGTCTCGCCGGAAAAATGTGGGAACGACTATGACATGAACCGGAATTAGGGCATTTTGAGGGCCGATCCGATTTCCCTCACCAGGCTGGGTGCCCCATGTCGCAAGACGCCGCCGACCCCTTCGCGCTGTTCCAGACCTGGATGGCCGACGCCGAGGCGCATGAACCCAACGACCCCAACGCCATGGCGCTGGCCACCGCCACCGCCGACGGCCGCCCCAGCGTGCGCATGGTGCTGCTGAAGGGCGCCGACGAGGGCGGTTTCGTCTTCTACACCAACCTGGAAAGCCGCAAGGGCGGCGAATTGGCCGATAACCCCTTCGCCGCGCTGTGCTTCCACTGGAAAAGCCTGAAGCGCCAGATCCGCGTCGAGGGCCGGGTGGTCCCGGTGGAGGCCGCCGAGGCCGACGCCTATTTCGCCTCGCGGGCGCGGGCCAGCCAGATCGGCGCCTGGGCCTCGTCCCAGTCACGGCCGCTGACCGGCCGGTTCGAGCTGGAAAAGCGGATCGGCGAGTTCGCCACCCGCTTCGGTCTGGGCAAGGTGCCGCGCCCATCGCACTGGTCGGGTTTCCGGCTGGTTCCCGATCGCATCGAGTTCTGGCACGATCGCCCTTTCCGGCTGCATGATCGGTTCGTCTATCTGCGAAAGGATGGGGGATGGACACTGGAACACCTGTACCCGTGACCACCCCGGTCGGAGCACAGGCCCATGGCCGGCTGATGCGGCTGGCCACCTATGCCTCCACCGCCACCGCCGCGCTGCTGATCGCCGTCAAGCTGGCGGCCTGGGCGGCGACCGGGTCCATGGCGCTGCTGTCGACGCTGATCGATTCGGCGCTCGACCTCGCCGCCTCGATACTCAATCTGATGGCGGTGCGCCAAGCCCTGGTGCCGGCCGACCGCGAACACCGCTTCGGCCACGGCAAGGCCGAGGCTCTGGCCGGACTGGGTCAGGCCGCCTTCATCGTCGGATCGGGCGGCCTGCTGCTGGTGGAGGCCGGCGGCCGGCTGGCCAACCCCACCCCCGTCACCCATGGCGACTGGGGCATCGCGGTGATGGTGTTCTCGATCCTCGCCACCGCCGGACTGGTCAAGTTCCAGCGTTACGTGGTCGGCCGCACCGGCTCGGTCGCCATCTCGGCGGACTCGCTGCATTATGCCGGTGACGTCATGATCAACGGCAGCGTCATCGTCTCGTTGCTGCTGGCCGGCGGCACCGGTTGGGAGGCCGCCGACCCGCTGTTCGCCATCGGCATCGGCGGCTGGCTGCTGTACAATGCGTGGCAGATCGCCCGGGCCTCGCTCGACACCCTGATGGATCGGGAAATGCCCGACGGCGACCGCGAGCGCATCCGCGCCATCGCCCGCGCCCACCCCGAGGTACTGAACCTGCACGACCTGCGAACCCGTACATCGGGCCGCCAGGGGTTCATCCAACTGCATCTCGAACTGTCGGCCGAGCTGACCCTGATCCACGCCCACCGCATCGCCGACGACGTGGAAAAAGCCATCCTGGCCGAATTCCCCACCCACGAGGTCATCATCCACGAGGACCCCGCCGGACTGCGGGAAAACCACCCCAGCTTCGGCTGAGCAAGGCTTACTCGTCCGCCTGTTCCGGTGCCCCCGCCAGAACACAGGCCAACTGGTGCACCCGTTTGCGCACGGCGGGATCGGTGATCCGATAATAGGCGCGCACCAGATCGATGGTCTCGCGGCTGGTCAGAGTGTCGGCGGGACGCCACGCCGGCTCCCGGGTGGCCGCCACCATGTGCCGCGGGCTGGCGGCTTCCAGATCGGCGCCGATGTCTTGGTAGAAGTAGTCGATATCGACACCAAGGGCACGGGCGATATCGAACAGGCGCGACGCGCCGATGCGGTTGGCGCCGCGCTCGTATTTCTGGATCTGCTGGAAGGTCAGCCCCAGCGTCTCCCCCAACTGTTCCTGACCGAGACCCAACAGGATACGGCGCAACCGCATGCGGGTCCCCACATGCACGTCGATGGGATTGGGCCGGCCCGAAGGGGTGCGGCCACGACTGGAATGAAGAGGTGAAGACATGCCATTTTCCGCCCAAGTTGTAATTTATCCATCTTGGCCAATGGAAGCATTCCGCTCAAGTGGCATTTCACACATTTCAGCAACCTATGATCTTCATAATTGGCAAGATCCGGCAGCTTACACAACCTTATAAAGAAACAAAAAACCCCCGGAGCACCGCTCCGGGGGTTGGCTTTTAGCGGGCGAAGGCCGGATCAGCCGACGATTTCGGTTCCCGCGAAGAAGAAGGCGACCTCGATGGCGGCGTTCTCGGCCGAGTCGGACCCATGCACCGAATTGGCCTCGACCGATTCGGCGAAGTCGGCACGGATGGTACCGGCGGCGGCATTGGCCGGATTGGTGGCGCCCATGGTTTCGCGGTTGCGGGCAACGGCGTTCTCGCCCTCCAGCACCTGGACCACCACCGGGCCGGAAATCATGAAGGCGACCAGATCGCCGAAGAACGAACGCTCGGCATGGACGGAGTAGAACTGCTCGGCCTGCTCCTTGGTGAGGCGAATCCGCTTCTGCGCAACGATGCGCAGACCGGCTTCCTCGAAGCGGGCGTTGATCTTGCCGGTAAGATTGCGCCGGGTGGCATCCGGCTTGATGATCGACAGAGTGCGCTCGATGGCCATTCGTGAAATTCCTTTCGGCGGTTGCCCGCGCCGCTCCACCCCCCGGGAAAGTCGGCTGCGTCCACCCCCGGCGGCCGTCGCCTGGGAGCGGGCGGGTTATAGCGCCAACCAACGTCAAGAGCAACCGGGTGTTTATGCGCAGGCGCTTTGCCCGGAGCAGTCAGCCGTGCTATTCACCCGCCCATGCTTCACATCAAAGACCTCACCTTTCGCTATGGCGGCCGTGTGCTGTTCGACCACGCCGCCGTTCACATCGCCGCCGGCCAGCGGGTCGGCCTGGTCGGCCGCAACGGCGCCGGCAAAAGCACGCTGTTCAAGCTGATCCTGGACGAGTTGCATCCCGACGACGGCGAGATCGGCCTGCGCGCCCGCGCCCGCATCGGCCGTCTGGCCCAGGAAGCGCCCGAGGGCGAGACCCCGTTGATCGACTGCGTGCTGGCCGCCGATACCGAGCGGGCGGCCCTGTTCGACGAGGCCGAAACCTGCACCGACGGCCATCGCATCGCCGAGATCCACGAGCGGCTGACCGCCATCGACGCCCATACCGCACCCGCCCGCGCCGCCGCCATCCTGTCCGGCCTGGGCTTCGACACCGAGGCGCAAGCCCGGCCGGTGTCGGCGTTCTCGGGCGGCTGGCGCATGCGCGTCGCCCTCGCCGCCGCGCTGTTCGCCAGCCCCGACCTGCTGTTGCTGGATGAACCCACCAACCACCTCGACCTCGAAGCCACCCTGTGGCTGCAAAGCCACCTCGCCGCCTATCCCGGCACCCTGGTGGTGATCAGCCATGATCGCGAGCTGCTGAACGAGGTCGCCAACCGCATCGTCCATCTGGACGCCTGCAAGCTGGTGGCCTATGGCGGCAATTACGACCGTTTCGAACAGATCCGCCGCGAAAAGATGGAGTTGGCGAGCAAGGCGTTCGTCAAGCAGATGGAGCAGCGCAAGAAGATCCAGTCGTTCATCGACCGCTTCCGCGCCAAGGCGACCAAGGCGGCCCAGGCGCAAAGCCGCATCAAGATGCTCGAGCGCATGGGACCGGCCATCCCCATCGTCGAGGATCGCGCCGTCAGCTTCGACTTCCCCGACCCCGATGAACTGGCCCCGCCGATCCTGGCGATCGAAAACGGCGTCGCCGGCTATGGCGACCGGCCGGTGCTGAGCGGCCTGTCCCTGCGCATCGACATGGATGACCGCATCGCCCTGCTGGGGGCCAACGGCAACGGCAAATCGACCCTGGCCAAGATCCTGTCCGGCCGCCTCGATCTGCTGTCGGGCACGCTGCGGCGGCCTTCCAAGCTGCGGGTGGGCTATTTCGCCCAGCACCAGACCGAGGAACTGGAACTGGAGCGGACCCCGTTCCAGCACATGGCCGACCTGATGAAGGCGGCGGCCCCGGCCAAGGTACGCGCCCAACTCGGGCGCTTCGGCTTCGAGCAGGAACGCGCCGACGTCAAGGTCGCCAATTTGTCGGGCGGCGAGAAGTCGCGCCTGCTGTTCGCCCTGATGAGCCGCGACGCTCCCCACCTGATGATCCTGGACGAACCCACCAACCACCTCGACATCGATTCCCGCGAGGCGCTGGTATCGGCGCTGAACGCCTATGGCGGCGCCGTCATCCTGGTCAGCCACGACCCCCATCTGGTCGAACTGGTCGCCGACCGGCTGTGGCTGGTGGCCGACGGCAAGGTCGGCTCGTTCGACGGTGACCTTGCCGATTATCGCAAGCTGTTGCTGGACCGCGCCCGCGAGGCCCGGCGCGAGGGCCGCCCCGACAAGGGCGGCGACGCCGCCAGCCGCCGCAACGACCGCCGCGCCGCCGCCGAAGCCCGCGCCCAGTTGGCGCCGCTGCGCAAGGCCGCCGCCGCCGCCGAAAAGCGGCTGGACGAGGCGCACAAGGCGATGGCCGAGTTGGAAGCCCAACTGACCGATCCCACCCTCTACCAGGGGCCACCGGACCGGCTGAACCAGTTGCGCCGCCGCAAGGCCGACCTCGCCCGCCAGTCCGAGGTGGCGGAAGCCGCCTGGCTGGCGGCGCAGGAAGCCCTGGAGACGGCCCAGGGATAGCGAAACCAACGGCTCGTTTTAAAGTGGCATGACATCTCACGCTTCCCCCCGCTTCGGGGAACAATTACCCTTAACCGGTATGCAACCCACGGACTCATGCCGGTGAGCGAAGCCGCCCCCCCGATCCTCCTGCCAGCGCGCGTCACCCGACCGCCGGACGAGCTGCGCCGCGTGCTGCGCCTGCTGGTCGGCCTGGTGATCGTGCTGCTGGTCGGCGGATCCAGCTTGTTTTTGGCTCATCTGCGCCACGAGGCGCTGGCCGCCGCCGCGGCCAGCACCGCCGGAGTCGTCCGCCTGCTCGAGGAACACCTGGGACGGACGCTGTCCACCACCGACACCATCTTGAAGCGCATGGTCAGGGTGACCCAGGCCCGGATGCGGGGCGATATCTCCGCCGACACCGAATTGCAGGAAGTGCTGGAACTGGCGGCAAGCCTGCCCGAACGCGGATCGATCCTGGTGGTCGATACCACCGGCAAGGTGGTGGCGGCACCGACCCAAAGCGGCGCCGCGATCGATTTCAGCGACCGCGAATGGTTCCGTGCCCACGCCCAAGGGACCGAGCTGGTGGTCGGGCCGTTGATCCACGGCCGGTATTCCAAGGATATGATCTTTACCGTCAGCCGCCGCATCGCCGCCGCCGACGGCGGCTTCGCCGGGGTGGCGGTCGCCGGAATCGAAACCGCGTTCTTCACCGACTTCTTCCATAGCCTGGGACTGGGCGCCAACGGCTATTGCGCCGCCGTCTCCGAGGGCAAGGTGATGTTGCGCCAGCCCAATCCGGATGCCTATATCGGCACCACCACCCCGGAAGGCAAGCTTCTCGATCCCATCGGCGACGACGAACCCAGCGGCACGCTGCGCATCCGCTCGCTGGGCGACGGTATCGAACGCATCGTCTCGCATCGCACCCTGCCCGGGTTCAACGTGGTGGTCAGCGCCGGCATGGCGGTAAACGGGGTGCTGGCGCCGTGGCGACAAATCGCCTTGCTGTTCGGTTCGGCGGCCCTGGTGGTGACGTCGGGACTGCTTGGTCTGGCGATCATGGCGTTTCGCGGCATCGCCCGCGAGGAGGCCATGCTGACCGGGCTGGAAGCGACGGTTCGCGACCGAACCGAGGAGGCCGAGCGCCGCGCCCTCGAGGCCCGTCAGGCCAATGAAAGCAAGACCCGTTTCCTTGCCGCCGCCAGCCATGACCTGCGCCAACCACTCCAGGCTGCCGGTATGTTCGCCGAGGTGCTGGCAACCAGCGTCAGCGAACCCCGCCAGGTCGAAGCGGTGGACAAGCTGCGGCAAAGCATCGAGGCCACCAACTCGCTGCTCACCACCCTGCTTGATGTTTCGGCGCTGGAGGCCGGCAAGACCCAGCCCAATGTCACCACCTTCCGGCTGATGCCGCTGCTGGCCGGACTGGTCGATCAGATGGAACCCGAGGCGACCGCCCGCGGCCTGTCCATCGGCGCCATCCCCACCGATGTCCGGGTGGTCAGCGACCCCGTCCTGCTGGAACGGCTGCTGCGCAACCTGCTGGTCAACGCCGTGCGCTACACCAAGGCCGGCGGCGTCCGCATCGGCTGCCGCCACCGCGGCGATCGCGTCGTCATTCAGGTGGTCGATACCGGCATCGGCATCGCCGCCGATAAGATACAAAGCGTGTTCGACGACTTCGTCCGCATCGAGAATCCCAACGAGCGGCGGCCCGAGCACGGGCTTGGACTCGGCCTCGGCGTGGTTCGGCGCATGGCGGCGCTGCTCGGCCACGACCTGGAACTGCGTTCACGGCCGGGACGTGGATCATGTTTCGGCGTCGTGGTGTTCCGGGGCTGACGAAGGAGAAGCGGCAGGTAGCGCACCAAACGTAGCGCGAGGCGGCTTTTGCAAACCCTTTGGTTGGACTATCCTGCTCATGAACGGTAACGCCCCCGAGGGAGGTTACATGCGGGTTTTTCCGATTTTCCCGCCGACCGCCAACGCCTCCATGAAAACGCGGGTTACTCTCGCGGTCTCGGCGTTCTTCGTCCTGGCCTCGGGCGTGATCGCGTTTTGGGCCCTGGCTCTGTTCGAGACAGAGAAGAAAAGGTCGCTTTCGGCGGATTCCTTTGTGCTCGCGTCGAACATCGCGGATGAACTCGACGCCAAGCTCAGAACCTCGCATAGCGCCCTCATCGCCGTGTCGGCGATCGTGCCCCCGAAGGTGTGGCAGGATTACGAGGCCGCCGAAACCTTCCTGTCCGGGCAGGCCGCCCTGCTCGCCCTGTTCGACAACGGGTTGTTCCTGGTCACGCCCGAGGGACGCCTGATGGGAGAAAGCCCACCCCGGCCCAAGCGCAGGGGAGAGGACGTTTCCGCCCGCGAGTATTTTCACAAGACCATCGAAACGCGCCGGCCCTACATCTCGAAGCCCTACCGTTCGACCCACAAGCCGGGAGAGCCGGCCTTGATCATGACCGCCCCGGTGTTCGACCAGGGCGGAACCTTGATCGGCCTGCTTTACGGCAGCCTGGACCTGTTGGGGTCGAATATCCTGGCCGACATGGCGAAGCGGCGGATCGGCCAGAGCGGATATTTCTATCTCGCGGACGGACGGGACACGATGATCTCCCATCCCGATCAGAGCCGCGTCATGAAGCCGGCACCCGCCCCAGGAAAGAACCCGGCTTTCGACCGGGCGGTGGAAGGCTGGGAGGGGACCGATGAAACCGTCACCTCCAATGGGATGAAAGTGCTGTCATCGGTCAAACGGCTGAAGACGACGGGATGGATTCTCGGCGCCAGCCTGCCGCTCGACGAATTCTACCAACCGATCACCGAGGCGAGGCGCTATTTCCTGTGGTCGACCCTGATCGGCACAATCGTGATTCTCGTCCTTGTCTCGCTCCTCATCCGCCGCCTGATCCTGCCCTTGTCGAACATGACCAGGCAGGTCCGCGCCATGACCGTGGGCGACCCCGGTTCGGAAATGCGATTGAACGTGGTCTCCGGGGACGAAATCGGTGTTCTCGCCTCGGCGTTCAATTCCATGCTCGACAAGCTCTCGCGTCTCAACGGCGAACTCGAACAGCGCGTGGAGCAGCGAACGGCGCAGCTGGAAGCCGCCAACGGCGAACTGACCCAGGCCAGGGATGCCGCCGATGCCGCCAATCGCGCCAAGAGTTCATTCCTTGCCGCGATGTCGCACGAGCTCCGCACCCCGCTCAACGCCATCCTCGGCTTCTCCCGGCTCATGTCCGGCGACGAGGGCGCCACCGAGACCCAGCGCAACCATCTCGGCATCATTCTCAAGTCGGGGGAACACCTGCTTTCCCTCATCAACTCCGTGCTCGACCTCGCCAAGATCGAAGCCGGCAAGATTACCGCCGAGCCCGGAGACGTCGATCTCGGCGAGCTTCTCACCGACACGATCGAGATGCTGCGCATGCGGGCCGAGGCCAAGGGTCTTCGCCTCGCCCTCGACCAGTCCTCTTCCTTCCCGCGCTTCGTCAACACCGACGCCGCCAAGCTGCGCCAAATCATCATCAATCTGGTCGGCAACGCCATCAAGTTCACCGAGCGGGGAGAGATCAGCATAAAGCTTTCCGTCCTGTCCCAGCAGAGCCATGACGGCAACCTTCTCCCCTTGTTGTTCGAGATTTCCGACACCGGCCCCGGCATCGCCCCCGGCGATGTCGAACACCTGTTCAAACCGTTTGCCCAGGCACATCATAAAAAGCTCACCGAGGGCACCGGACTGGGCCTTTCGATCGCCAAGGAATACGTCAAGCTCCTCGGCGGCTCCATCAGCGTCGAAAGCGATCTGGGCAAGGGATCCACATTCCGCTTCAACATCGCCTGCCACCCGGTGGACAGCGCACACATCAACGCCCTCCACGCGCCCGACACCCGCATCGAGGCGATCGAGAACGCGACGGCCTGCCGGATCCTGGTGGTCGAGGATCAGCCCGACAATCGCCAGCTACTCCAGTCTCTGCTGGAGCCCTTCGGCTTCCAATACCGGGAGGCGCTGAACGGAGAAGAAGCCATCGCTATCGCGCGGGACTGGCAACCGCAAGTCATCCTCATGGACCGCCGCATGCCGGTGATGGATGGCCTTTCGGCGACGCTCGAACTGCGCAAACTGGCGCTGGAGCCCAAGCCCATCATCATCGCCGTCACCGCCCACGCCTACCGCGAGGAGCGGCAGGAAATGCTGGACGCGGGCTGCGATTCCTTTCTGCGCAAGCCCTACCACGACCGCGAGCTGTTCGACCTCCTGGCGCAGCACCTCGACATCCGCATCCGCTATGCATCCGCCACTCCGCCGCAAGAGACCGATATCCGGCCACTCTCGCCGGAATCGTTTGCCGGAATCGCCCAGGACCTGCGCGGGGAGCTGGAACACGCCATCACCCTCCTCGACACCGAGACGATTGAAAATCTCATCGCCCGGATCTCCCGGCAGGACCCGATTCTGGCCCGGCAGTTGAAGCGCCAGGCCGACGACTTCGCCTACCGCAACATTCTCAATGCGCTGCAACAGGCCGGCGGATCGGCGGCGGACGACATCCGGGGCGAGACGATCGAAAATGCGGCGAACTGCCGGATCCTAGTGGTCGAGGATGACGCCGATAACCGCGAATTGCTGAAAGCCCTGCTGGAGCGTTCCGGCTTTCGTCACGTCCGCGAAGCGGTGAACGGTCAAGACGCCATCGCCGCCGCGCGGGACTGGCATCCGCATGTCATCCTCATGGACCACCGCATGCCGGTCATGGACGGCCCCACGGCCGCGCGCGAACTCGGCAAAATGGCCCTGGAGCCCAAACCCGTCATCATCGCCGTCACCGGCAACGGCGACGGCGAGGAACACCGGGAAATGCTCGATGCCGGCTGCGCCTCGCTTCTGGCCAAGCCGTTCCGGGGCCCGGACCTTTTCGCCCTTCTGGCCCGACACCTGGGCGTTTCCGCGGAGCAAGCGGCCCCGCCGTCGCCTGCGCCGGACTCTGTCGCCGGATCCAGGACGAAAGAGCCATGAAAACCATGGCAACCATCATGGTGGTGGACGACACCATCGCATCGCTCAGAATGATGGTGAACATCCTCCAGGCCGAGGGCTATCGGGTACTGCCGGCGGAAGACGGGAGGCTTGCGCTCGATGCCGTTGCCGCCACGGTGCCCGACCTGATCCTGCTCGACATCCTCATGCCCGGCATGGACGGCTTTGAAGTCCTGCGGCGGCTGAAGGCGGACGAGCGCACCCGCCACGTCCCCGTCATCTTTCTCAGCGCGGTGACGGATCAGAAGGAGCGGATCGACGGCTTTAAACTCGGTGCGGTTGATTTTATCTCCAAGCCGTTTCAACAAGAAGAACTGCTGGCGCGCATCGGCACACATGTCGAGCTGTTTCGCCTTCGCCAGCACCTGGCGGACGAGGTCGCGCAGCGGACCATGGCGCTCTCCGAAAGCGAACGACGCTTTCGCGCCACCTTTGAACAGGCCGCGGTGGGAATTGCCCACGTCGCGCCCGACGGCCGTTGGTTGCGAGCCAACCGGCGCCTGTGCGAAATCGTCGGCTACAGTCGCGATGACTTGCGGGGAATGACCTTCCAGGACATCACCCACCCGGACGACCTCGACGCCGATTTCGCCCTGGTCCGGCAAGTGCTGGCCGGCGAGATCGAAAGCTACACCATGGAGAAACGCTACCTCCGCAGGGACAAAAGCCAGATCTGGACCAACCTTACCGTCGCCCTGGTCCGCGACGACGGCGGCAACCCTGACTATTTCATTTCGGTGGTCGAGGACATTTCCAAGCGCAAACTCGCGGAACAGCGGCTGACGGATACGGTCGACGCCCTGATCCGATCCAACTCCGAACTGGAACGCTTCGCCTATGTGGCGTCCCACGATTTGCAGGAACCAATCCGCACCGTCGTTGCGTTTTCACAAATGCTGGGCCGTGAAATCGGCGAGACGGGGTCGCCCGCCATTCGCGAATGCCTGGACTACATCATCTCCGGCGCCAAGCGGATGCATGACCTGATCTGTGACCTGTTGGCCTATTCCCGCACCACCGGCCGCGACATGCCCATGCTTCAGGTGGACTGCAACGTGGTGCTGGAGGCCGCCCTCCTGAACCTGCGCGCCATGATCGAGGAAAGCGGCGCGGATATCGTTGTCGATCCGTTGCCCACGGTGGAAGGCAATTCCACCCAGATCATGGAACTATTCCAGAACCTGATCGCCAACGGCATCAAATTCGCCCGGCGGGACGCCCCCCCACGGATCCGGGTGTCGGCAACCCACGGCGAACGGGGATGGGTGTTCTCGGTGGCGGATAACGGGATCGGAATCTCGTCCGATTACCACGATCAGATCTTCATTCTTTTCCGTCGTCTGCATCCATCCAACATCTATCCCGGAACCGGTCTCGGCCTGGCGCTGTGCAAACGGATCGTCGAACGCCGCGGCGGCCGGATATGGGTGGAAAGCGAGCCCGGCAAGGGCAGCACCTTCTTCTTCACGCTCGATGACGGCCCGACCCCGGCGCAAGCCGCCACCCCCCTTGCCACCAAGGAAACAGATCCGCGAAATCCGAAAGCGTGTTCGCTAACTCCTTGATTTTTCTACCCAGCCGCCATTCTCGGTCTGCTGGTAGTAGATCAACTCGTGGCCCTCGGCCTTCCAACGCCTCCAGCGTTCGCGCGCCGCCGCCACCGCGTCGGGGTCGTTGCCGTCGAACAGGTCGAGGCAGCGGGCGTAATCGCCCACCGACCGGCTGGAGGCGCCGTCGCACATCACCAGCACCGTCGCCCGGTTGGGGTTCTCGTCCTGATCGGTCAGCCAGATCGGCTGTAGCGCCGCGTCGCCATCCCGAGCCGATCCGTGCGGCAGCCATGATCCGGGATCATAGGTCCACAGCCGGTCGTTCAACGCCTCCACCCGCTCGGCCGAGCCGGCCAGCACCACCGTCCGCAGGCCGGCGGCCAGCGCCTTGTCCAGCAGCCGGGGCAGGGCCTGATCCAGCACCGAGCGCGTCAGGTGATAAAAGCCGATCTGTGTCATGATTTGAGATTTACCATGGGAATGGCGTTCCGGCGAGCCGTGGCTATAATCGCCTACCATGCGTATCGCCGTCGTCATCCCCTGCTACAAGGTCCGCCGCCATATCGAGGCGGTATTGGCGGGTATTCCCGCCTCGGTCGATCACATCCTGGTGGTGGATGATTGCTGCCCGGAGGGATCGGGCGACATCGCCGCCGGGTCGGCGGACCCGCGGGTCGAGGTCCTGCGCCACGTCGTCAACCGGGGGGTGGGCGGTGCCGTCGTCACCGGCTACCGCCGCGCTCTCGACCTCGGCTGTGACGTGGTGGTCAAGATGGACGGCGACGGCCAGATGGACCCGGCCGCGCTGCCCCGCCTGATCGAGCCGCTGGACTCCGGGCGGGTCGATTACGCCAAGGGCAACCGTTTCCGCCACTACCACGAACTCAAGGCCATGCCGGCGGTGCGGCTGGTGGGCAACAGCGCCCTGTCCTTCCTGGTCAAGGCGGCGTCGGGACAATGGGCGGTGATGGACCCGACCAACGGCTATACCGCCATCCACCGCCGCGCCCTGGACGAACTGGACCTGGACCGGCTGGCCGAACGCTATTTCTTCGAGAGCGACATGCTGATCCAGCTTGGCATCGCCGGACTGCCGGTGGAAGACGTGGCCATGCCCGCCCGCTATGGCGATGAGACCTCGTCCCTGGCGGTCAGCCGGGTGCTGCGCGAATTTCCGCCGCTGCTGCTGAAGGGCTTTCTGCGCCGTCTGCTGGTCCGCTATCTGATCGGCGACTTCAATATCGCCTCGCTGTACCTGTTGGTCGGGCTGCCGCTGCTGCTGTTCGGCGTCGGAACCGGCGCGGTGCAGTGGGTCGAATCGGTGGCGTCGGGGGTGGTGCGCTCGGCCGGCACGGTGATGCTGGCGGCCATGCCCACCATCATCGGCTTCCAACTGCTGCTCCAGGCCATCGCCTTCGACATCCAGGCGGCGCCCCGGCCGCGCGCCTAACCGCCGGCGAGGGCGTCGAACAGCCGGACGCCGAAGCCGGTGGCGGTTTCCGGACAAAGCGGGTCATCCTCGTCGGCCCACTCCTTGCCGGCCATGTCGATATGGGCCCAGGGCAGACCCTCGGGGATGAAACGGCCGAGAAAGCGGGCGGCGTCGTCATTGTCGGGCACCTCGCCCCAGGCGCAGTTCCGAAGATCGGCGATATCGGACTTCACGTCCTCGTCGCAGGATTCGGTCAGCGGCAGCCGCCACAGCGGCTCGGCCTCGGCCTTGGCGTGCTTGAGCAGCCGCCGGGCCAAGCCGTCGTCATTGGCGTAGAGACCGGCATAGGGATCGCCCAGGACCTCTTCGACCGCTCCGGTCAGGGTGGCGATATCGACCATCGCGCCGGGCTTCAGCGTCGTCGCCGCCCAGGCCAGGGTATCGGCCAGCACCAGCCGCCCCTCCGCATCGGTGTCGATCACCTCGACGGTCTGGCCCGAGAACGATCGCACCACGTCGCCGGGACGCTGCGCCCGGCCCGACGGCATGTTTTCCGCCAGGGCCAGCACGCCGCAGACATGGGCCTTGGCCTTGCGTCCGGCGATGGCGCGCATGGCGCCGATCACCGCCGCCGCGCCGGCCATGTCGCCCTTCATGGCGTCCATGTCCTCGTCATCGAACTTGATGGAGATACCGCCCGAATCGAAGGTGATGCCCTTGCCCACCAGCACCAGCGGCCGGCCCGTGGCGCCGCGCCAGCGCAGCAGCACCAGCCGCGGCGGCCGGCCGCTGCCCATGCCCACCGCCGCCAGCAGGTTGAGTCCGGCGGCGGCGATGGCCGCGTCGTCCAGCACGGTGACCTCGACCCCCAGAGTCTCCAACAGCCGGGCGCGGTCGGAGAATTCCTCCGGCCCCAGGACGTTGCCCGGCTCGTCGGTGAGATCGCGGGCAAGGAACACCCCCTGCGCCACCGCCTCGCGGGCGGCGTAGCGGGCGGCGGCGGCCTCGGGCTCGGCGCAGGCGATGACCACCTCGTCTAGCACCGGCAACACGTCGTCCTCGTCGTCGGGATCGAACTTGGTCCGGTATTTGCGCAACGGCCGGTAGGATTTCAGTTGCAGGCCATAGGCCAGCTCGGCCACCTGGGCCGGATCCAGGTCCAGCAGCACGGTGGCCTTGACCGCGCGGGACTCGTCCAGTTCGTCGAGCAGAGCGCCGCCAATACGCCGCAGCCGGGGGCTATCCAGCTTGCGCCGCTTGCCCAGCCCGAACACCACCAGCGACTCCAACGGCGCGGCGGGGGCGAGGAACAGTTCGGTCTCGCCCTCGTCGCCGTCGAAGTCCAGACGCTTCAACCTCCGGCGCAGACCGCCATCGAGATCGACGGCCGCGACCGGAGCGGTGGGCCGACGCCCCCGCCACAGCCCGACGGCGACGGTGCCGACGGGCGCGGCGGGAAACGCCCCAAAGGTGATGCGCATGGGGCGGCTACTTCTTGTCCTCATAGAAGTCGGCCACCAGCCGGTCCAGCAGGCGCACACCAAAAGCGGTGGCGCCCTTGGGGGTGATGGCGGTGTCCTTCTTGGACCAGGCCATGCCGGCGATGTCCAGGTGCGCCCAGTGAACGTCGTTGGTGAAACGCTTGAGGAACTGGGCGGCGGTGATCGAGCCGCCTTCGCGGCCGCCGGTGTTCTTCATGTCGGCGATATCGGACTTGATCTGCTTGTCATAGGCCTCGCCCAGCGGCAGGCGCCACAACTGCTCGCCCAC
This sequence comes from uncultured Rhodospirillaceae bacterium, assembly GCA_903901915.1. GTDB lineage: Bacteria > Pseudomonadota > Alphaproteobacteria > Rhodospirillales > Magnetospirillaceae > Phaeospirillum. Next base: position 21,496 of record CAIUSV010000079.1, read on the forward strand.
CGCCTTGCCGGCGGCGGCCAGACGGTCGGCCAGCTTGTCGTCGTTAGCGAACAGACCGGCATATTCATGGCCCAGCGAGATGATGATGGCGCCGGTCAGGGTGGCGAGATCGACCATGAATTTCGGCTTGAAGCGATCCTGGGTGTACCACAGCGCGTCGGCGAGCACGAGGCGCCCTTCGGCGTCGGTGTTGATGACCTCGATGGTCTGACCCGACATGGAGATGACCACGTCGCCGGGGCGTTGGGCGGTGCCGGAGGGCATGTTTTCGACCAGCCCGACGACGCCGACGGCGTTGACCTTGGCCTTGCGCCCAGCCAGCGCCGCCATGGCGCCGATGGTGGCGGCGGCCCCGGCCATGTCCCACTTCATGTCCTCCATGCCGGCGCTGGGCTTGATCGAGATGCCCCCCGAATCGAAGGTGACGCCCTTGCCGACGAAGGCCACCGGCGCCTCGTCCTTTTGCGCCGAGCCCTGCCAGCGCATGACCACCAGCTTGGATTCACGATCCGAGCCCTGGCCGACCCCCAGCAGCGAGCCCATGCCCAGCTTCTTCATCTGCTTTTCGCCCAGCACCTCGACCTCGACCCCCAGGCTTTCCAAGGTCTCGGCGCGCGCCGCCAGGCTTTCGGGATGGATGATGTTCGCGGGCTCGCTGACCACGTCGCGGGTCAGGAACACCGCGTCGGCGATCTTGTCGAGGGGGGCGAAGGCGGTCTTGGCGGCGGCGTACGCCTCGGTGTTGAGGACCACCTTCTTCAGCGAGGGCTTGTCCTCCTTTTTCTGCCGGGTCAGGTACTTGTCGAAGCGATAGGACCGCAACCGCGCCCCGAACGCCGCATGGGCGGCGAATTCGGCATCGGCCAGGGGCGACCCGTCGAAGACGTCGACCGCAATGGTGGCCTCGGCATCGCCCGAGGTCAGCAGGGCGGCGACGGCGGCGCCGCCGAACGCCTGGGCGCCTTGCGCGTCAAGATCCTTGGCCTTGCCCAGGCCGACCAGCAACACCCGCGACACCGCCAGACCGGCGGGGGCCAGGATGGTCAGCGTCTGGCCCTTCTTGCCGTCGAACCGGCTGGCGGCGACGGCGCGCACCAGCGCGCCCTTGGCGGCGGCATCAAGCGCCAGGGCGGCGGCGCCCAGCACCTTGCCTTCAAGCACACCGGCGACGACGGCGCCGGCATGAGCGGCATCGGTGGGAAGCGACGGCTTGGAAAAAGCGATTTTCATGGACATCCTCGCGGGCGGATCAGGGAAAGGAACAAGGCCCCTAATTTAGCGATCCCGGCGAGGAAGGGAAGAGAGCTAAACCGTCCCGGCGGCTTCCTTTTCCGCTTCCTCGTCAGCGTCGTCCTGGATGTGCTCGATCTCTTCGGATTTCAGATGCTCGCCCGAAAGCAGCCAGATGAGACCACCGGGCAGGGCGGTGATTATATTGGTCAGGCCGAACAGCAGCGACAGCACCAGCGCGGAATGCGATTCGACCCCGACATAGCCGAACGCCGCCACCATGGCGGTCTCGCGCACCCCCAGCCCGGCGATGGAGATCGGCAGGGTCATGATCAGGATCACCGGCGGCACCAGCACCATGCAATCGATCATGTCGACATCGAGGCCCAATCCCACGGCCAGGGCGTAGGCCACCATCGACAGGTTGACGTGGCCGACCAACGCCACCAGCAAGGTGGCGCCCCCCCAGCGGGAACGGAAGAACAGCCGGCGGGTATCGCCGGCCAGATGGATCAGCCCGCGCACCACCCGCCAGCGATGCAACGACCGCGGCAGGCGGTCCAGGGTGGTCAGCACCAAGATCCCGATCACGCCCAGCGCCGACAGCAGGGGAAACACCCAGCTGCCCGGAATGTTCGGCGCACGCGCCAGCAGCAGCGGCTGGGTTATCGCCACCAGCAGCACCAGGCCCAGGATGGTGGTGATACGCTCCAGCATGACCGAATTGACGCTGGCCTGAAGCGTCAGGCCGGAACGATGGGCCTTCCACATGCGCAAGGCGTCGCCAGCCACCGGCAGGATGATCGAGAAGCAGACGCCGATGTAAAAGACCATGAACGCCTGGGTGGCGGTGAAGGCCGCTTTCAGCGCCCGCAGCACCAGCCACCAGCGCACAGCCCCCAGCCAGACCTGGAACACCCCGATCGCCAGTGCGACGGCCAGCATGACGGGGTCCAGCGTCTTGGCCTGAGTCCACGCCGATGCCAGATCGACCTTGTGGAACACGAACCAGATCAATCCGACCGAGAACACTCCCTTGAGCGCCCAGGGCAACCAGCGCTTTACCATTGATCAGGCACCACATCGTGACGGACGGCGGCAGGTTTAGCACAAATCCCCGGACTGTGAATACCACTCAGCGGCCCAGCCGGACCGGGCGGCGCTGGCGGCCCCAGGTGCCGGGGCGGCTCTCGAACACTCCCGCCACCGGGGTGCCGCAGGCGGCGCATCCGCCCTCGGGGGTCAAGGCCCAGGTGGACAGCTCGTACCAGTCGCGCCCGATCAGCAGCGCACCGCAGCCGTGGCAATAGGTGCCGCCGCCGGCGGGATCGTGGACGTTGCCGGTATAGACGTAACGCAGGCCGTTACCCATGGCGACGGCACGCGCCCGCGTCAGGGTGGCTGGCGGCGTGTTGGGCAGGTCCGTCATCTTCCAGTCGGGATGAAAGGCGGAAAAGTGCAGCGGCACGTCGGGTCCCAGCGCCTCGGCCACCCAGCGGCTGAGGGCGTCGATCTCCGCCGCCGAATCGTTCTCGCCGGGAATCAGCAGGGTGGTGATCTCGACCCACACCGCGGTCTGGTGCCTGAGATAGGCCAGGGTCTCCTTGACCGCCTCCAGGTGGCCACCGCACAAGGTATGATAGAACTGCTCGGTGAACGCCTTGAGATCGACGTTGGCCGCGTCCATGTGGGCGAAGAACTCGGCCCGCGCCGCCCCCTCGACATAGCCCGCCGTCACCGCCACCGTCTTCAGCCCCCGGGCGTGGCACGCCTTGGCGACATCGACGGCGTATTCCAGGAAGATCACCGGGTCGTTGTAGGTGAAGGCCACCGAGCGGCAGCCCAACTGCACCGCCGCCCGGGCGATGGTGTCGGGATCGGCGGCATCGTTGAGGCGGTCGATCTCGCGCGCCTTGGAGATGTCCCAATTCTGACAAAACTTACAGGTCAGGTTGCAGCCGGCGGTGCCGAACGACAGGATCGGCGTGCCGGGCAGGAAGTGGTTGAGCGGCTTCTTCTCGATGGGATCGACGCAAAATCCCGACGAGCGGCCATAGGTGGTCAGCACCATGCCGCCGTCGGCGCAGGCGCGCACGAAGCACAACCCGCGCTGGCCGTCATGCAGCTTGCAGCGGCGAGGGCAGACGTCGCACTGGATGCGGCCGTCGTCGAGCCGCCGCCAATGGCGCGCGGGAAAGTGCGAACCTTGGATGGCGTTTTCCATGACCCCAGAGTACCATACTTCCTGCCGTCTTTCCCGAAGAGGCAGACATGAGCGAGATTCGCCCGGCCGCCGTGGCCGGCATGTTCTATCCCGCCGATTTCGCCGAGGCCGCCCGCCAGATCGACGCCTTCCTGGCTGCGGTTGCGGTGCCGCCGGAAATGCCGCCGCCCAAGGCGATCATCGTCCCCCATGCCGGCTGGGTCTATTCCGGCCCGGTGGCGGCCAGCGCCTATGCCCGGCTGCGCCCGCTGAAGGGACGGATCGAACGGGTGGTTCTGCTGGGTCCCAGCCATCGGGTGCCGTTTCGCGGCCTGGCACTGTCGGGGGCGGATTTCTGGGCGTCGCCGCTGGGCAACATCCGGCTCGACCGCGACGGCGCCAAGCGCCTCAAGACGCTGCCGGGGGTCGGCGAGTTCGAGATGGCGCATGCCCAGGAACATTCGCTGGAAGTCCACCTTCCCTTCCTCCAGGCGGTGCTGGGCGAGTTTCTGCTGCTGCCCGTGGTGGTCGGCGACGTCCCGCCCGAGGCTGTCGCCGACGCCATCGACGCGGTGTGGGGCGGGGCCGAAACCCTGATCGTGGTCTCGTCGGACCTGTCCCATTACCTCGACTACGCCGGCTGCCGCCGTGCCGACGCCGCGACCACCCTCGCCATCGAGCATCTCGATCCCGCCGCCATCGATCGCGACGGCGCTTGCGGCCGCATCCCGGTTGGCGGCCTGCTGATCTGCGCCAAGCGGCACGGCCTCGGCATCACCACCCTCGACGTCCGCAACTCGGGCGACACCGCCGGTACCAAGGACCGGGTGGTGGGCTATGGCGCCTGGATGCTCCATGACTAGCGCCGATGCCATCGCCGCCATCGGCGACCGGTTGACCGAATTGGCGTGGTCGTCGATCCGCCACGGCCTGACCGGCGGCGGACCGGCACCGGCGCCGGTCGAGCGGCCGGGGCCGCTGGCCGAACCGGGGGCGGTGTTCGTCAGCCTGCATCGTGATGGCGACCTCCGGGGCTGCATCGGCTCACCCATGGCGTGGCGGCCGCTGGCCGAGGATATCGTCGACAACGCCTTCAAGGCCGCCTTCCGCGACCCGCGCTTCCCCCCCCTGGCCGCGTCCGAGCTCGACGGCCTGACCCTGTCGGTATCGGTGCTGACGCCGCCGCTGCCCATGGCCTTCCGCGACGAGACCGATCTGCTGGCCCAACTGCGCCCCCGCATCGATGGCCTGCTGATCGAAGACGGCGGCCGGCGCGCCCTGTTCCTGCCCTCGGTGTGGGAGCAACTGCCCGATGGGCGCGCCTTCCTCGCCCACCTCAAGGCCAAGGCCGGTCTGGCACCCAACCACTGGTCGCCGACCTTCAAGGCCAGCCGTTTCCAGGCGGTGGAGATCGGCAAGGAGTGACTTTCGCCGCAGACCCGGATAAGTTACATGTAACCCTGTGCGGAGTTATCATGGCAACAGCGGCGAATAGGGGCGGCGGTTCGCGCGACAAGGTCAGGGTCTGCCGCGCCCGCATGCGCGCGCGCGGCTTGCGCCCGATCCAGATATGGGTTCCCGATACCCGCACTCCGGCATTTCGAGCAGAGGCCCACCGGCAGTCGCTGGCCGTCGCCGCCAGTGCCCAGGCCACCGATGATCGGTCGTTCATCGACACAATCAGCAGTCTGGACGAACCGTGAAACGAGCGGAGGTGTGGACGGTCTCGGCCAGCGGCCATGCCGGCAAACCGCGTCCCGCCGTGATCGTCCAGAACGACCGATTTGATGCCACCGCCTCGGTGACCATCTGTGTCCTCACCACGGATCCAACCGATGCCCCGCTGTTTCGCATCGAGATCGCACCCGACGACCACAACGGGCTTCGCCACATTTCCCGGCTGATGGTCGACAAGATCACCACCGTGGGCAAAGACCGGCTTTGCGAACGGATCGGACAATTGGGAGATGACGACATGTTGCGACTGAACCGGGCCACTCTGGTCTTTCTCGGACTGGCCTGAATGCGCCGTTTCGGCATCGGGCAATCGGTCGGGCGGGTGGAGGACCGGCGGTTCCTCACCGGTGCCGGACGGTACACCGACGATATAGTACTGACCGGTCAAGTATATGGGGCGGTGACGCGCAGCCTCTACCCTCATGCCGACATCGTCGTCGATGCCGGGGCGGCGCGGGCGATGCCCGGCGTACTGCTGGTGCTGACCGCCGATGATTTGCGCGCCGAAGGCGTCGGCCCCCTGGTCTGCGGCTTCATGCCCGAGGGCGCCCCGGCGCCATTGCCGCGTCCGGTGCTGGCAGGACCACGGGTACGCCACGCCGGCGAGGCCGTCGCCTTCGTGGTGGCGGCAACCGCCGAGCAGGCCCGCGAAGCGGCCGAAGCGGTCGAGATCGACTACACCCCGTTCGCCGCCGCCGGCTCCATCGCCTCCGCCCGTGACACCGCCTTCGAGTGGGAGATGGGCGACGCCCGGGCGGTGGACGCGGCATTCGCCCGGGCGGCGCGGGTGGTCGAGTTGCGGCTTGGCAACAACCGTCTCGCCCCCACCGCCATGGAGCCACGCGCGTGCCTGGCCCGGCCGCTGGACGGTGGCCGGCTGGAACTGATCGCCGGCAGCCAGGGCGTCCACGAGATCCGTGACTCGCTGTGCCAGACCCTGGGGATCGATCCGTCACGGCTCGACGTCCTGACCCCCGACGTCGGCGGCGGCTTCGGCCTCAAGATCAGTCCCTTCCCGGAACAGGCGATGGCCCTGGTGGCGGCGCGCATTCTAGACCGACCGGTCAAGTACACCGCCGACCGTTCGGAAAGCTTCCTCAGCGACACCCACGGCCGCGGCCATGTCAGCAGCGCCCGGCTGGCGTTGGACCCGGCCGGGCGCTTCCTGGCGCTGGCGGTGGACACCGTGGCCGACCTGGGGGCCTATGTCTCCGCCTATGGCGCCTTCGTCCCCACCCTGGCCGGCACCGGCATGCTGACCGGAGTCTATGACATTGCCGCCTTCCACGCCCGGATACGGGGGGTCTACACCCACACCACCCCGGTGGACGCCTATCGCGGCGCCGGGCGGCCCGAGGCCGCCTATTTGATCGAGCGGCTGGTGGACGTGGCGGCGCGCGACACCGGCCTGTCGCCGCTGGAGATCCGGCGGCGCAACTTCATTGCGCCCGATGCCTTCCCCTACGCCACGCCGGGGCGCCACACCTATGATTCCGGCGAGTTCGCCCGGGTGATGGAACAGGCGCTGGCCCGCGCCGACTGGGCCGGCTTCGCCGCCCGGCAAGGCGAAAGCGCGGCGCGCGGCAAGCGGCGCGGTATCGGCCTGGCCTATTACATCGAAATCTGCGGCGGCACCTCGGGCGAGGATGTCCACCTTGGCCTCGCCGCCGATGGCAGCGGCGAAATCCTGGTCGGCACCCAGTCCAGCGGCCAGGGCCACGAAACCGCCTTCGCCCAGATGGTCGCCGCCGAACTGGGACTGCCGCTGGCGGGACTGAGGGTGGTCCAGGGCGATTCGCGGCGCATCGCCAACGGCGGCGGTACCGGCGGCTCGCGCTCGCTGTCGCAGCAGGGCGGCGCCATCGCCGCCGCCATCGACGCGGTGATCGCCGAGATGCGGCCGGTGGCGGCGAGGCTGCTTCAGGCCGATCCGTCCCAGCTTGCCTTCGCCTCCGGCAGCTTTTCCGCCGGGGCGCGTTCGGTCACCTTCGCCGAGGCGCTGCGCGAGCACGGCCAGCCGGTGACGGCGGCCTTGCGCTTCAAGCCCGAGGCCGCGACCTTTCCCAACGGCTGCCATGTTTGTGAAGTCGAAGTCGATCCCGACACCGGCGAACCGGTGATCGTTCGCTACACCATCGTCGACGATGTCGGGGTGGTGCTGAACCCGATGCTACTCGGCGGCCAGATCATCGGCGGCGCCGTCCAGGGCATCGGCCAGGCACTGTTGGAGCACGCCCTGTTCGACGCCAACAGCGCCCAGCCGCTGACCGCCAGCCTGGTGGACTATGCCATGCCGCGCGCCGAGCACATCCCGGCCATCGACTTTTCCACCATCGAGATTCCCTGCCGCAGCCATCCGCTGGGGATCAAGGGCGCCGGCGAGGCCGGCACCATCGGCGCCGCGCCGGCGGTGATCAACGCCCTTTGCAACGCGCTGGATATCCGCCATATCGACATGCCAGCAACACCGCTGGCGATCTGGACCGCGCTGAAAGCCCGAGCATGACCCTGCCCGCCGATCTCGTCTCGCTGCTCCCCGCCCTGGAGGAACTGGCCCGCCGCGCCGGTGCCGCCATCATGGAGATTTACGCCCACGATTTCGACGTCCGGCGCAAGGGCGATCAGTCGCCGGTGACCGCGGCCGATGAACGGGCCGAGGCCCTGATCCTCCCCGGTCTGCGGGCACTGACCCCGGACATCCCCATCGTCGCCGAGGAAGAGGCGGCGGCGGGCCGTATCCCCAAGGTGGGTCGCGGACCGTTCTGGCTGGTCGATCCGCTGGACGGCACCAAGGAGTTCATCAAGCGTAACGGCGAGTTCACCGTCAACATCGGCCTGATCGCCGATGGCGTGCCGGCGGCCGGGGTGGTGCTGGCCCCGGCCATGGGGGTGCTGTGGTCCGGCGCCTGCGGCCGCGCCTTTCGCGTCGATGCCACCGGAGAACGCCGGGCCATCCGCTGCCGGGCGCTGCCCGCCTGCGGCGCGGTGGTGCTGACCAGCCGCTCGCACAACAATCCCGAGGCGCTGAAGACCTGGATGGAGCAATTCCCCGGTTCCACCCTCGATTTTGCCGGCTCGTCGCTCAAGTTCTGCAAGGTCGCCGAGGGCAGCGCCGACCTTTACCCCCGCTTCGGCCCCACCTGCGAATGGGACACCGCCGCCGCCAGTGCCGTGCTGCTGGCGGCCGGCGGCAGGGTCGAAACCTTCGACGGCGTGCCGCTGGCCTATGCCAAGCCCGATTTCCGCAACCCGGATTTCATTGCGCGGGCACAGCCGTGAAAACGCCGGCCGTCGCCCCCGGACCGCCCGCGGCGTAACGGTTCCCGATAGGATAACTCCACCATTGCGGGGGCGGCCAACGTCCCGCCTTTCCGCGCGCGACGGGAAAAGAACTTGCATTTTCCTCGGATTTACGCCATTATTTTCGGGTGGTCGAGGCTATCGGCCACACCAAAGCCGCCGTAATGCACGTACGGCGACTCGGCAAGGCCCGCAACCCCAGGTGGGTTGCGACGGTGCGTGACACCGTTCCACGGGGCGCTTCCGGTCAACGCGTCAAAAAGGCCGCCGGCCCGGTGCCGGCGGCCTTTTCGTATCGCGCCCCCTACGGAAGTTCATGTTGCAGTGCAGCAAAACACCCCCATGTCTATAGGATACACGAGGCAGGAGGCCCGTCATGCTGATCCGCAGGCTCTACGCCCATGAACGCCGGCTTTACGCCGATCACCTGAAGCGACTGGAAGGCGACGACCGCCGCCTGCGTTTCGCCCGGGGTGGTGTCTCCGACGGTTGGATCGACGATCACGTCGCCGGCATCTCGTCCGGCGACTTGATCCTGGCCGCCCTGGACGACGACCGGGTGGTCGGGGCCGCCCATCTGGCGCTGGGAACCACCGTGGCCGAGGTCGGCGTCAGCGTCGATGCCGATCACCGCACCGGCGGCATCGGGTCTTCTCTGCTGACCCAGGCGGTGGCCTTCGCCCGCAACCGTCGCGCCGAGAAGCTTTACACCCTGTGCCTGTCCGACAACCGCTCGATGGTGGCGCTGGCCCGACGCACCGGCATGGCGGTGCGCTTTCAGGGCGGCGAATCGGAAGCCTTCCTCGACCTGCCGCCACCCGACCCGACGACGGTAACGCAGGAAATCTCCACCGGCCTGTTCGCGGTGTTCCACGACTGGGCCGAACTGATGGATTGCTATTCCGAGGCGATGGTCAACGCGGTGCCGCCGCTGACGCTGGCCCGCTCGGGCTGACGCGGCGGCACCGACCGAACGCGCGGTCGCCTAACTCTTGGCGGCGGCGCGTTCGGCCTTCTTGCGCTCGTTGGGATCAAGCAGACGCTTGCGCAGGCGGATCGACTTGGGCGTCACTTCCACCAGTTCGTCGTCCTCGATATAGGCGATGGCCTGTTCCAGGCTCATCTTGCGCGGCGGCGTCAGCTTGACCGCCTCGTCCTTGCCGGCGGCGCGGATGTTGGTGAGCTGCTTGCCCTTGAGTGCATTGACCTCGAGATCGTTCGGGCGATTGTGCTCGCCGATGATCATGCCCTCGTAGATCTTGACGTTGCCGGTGATGAACATGGCGCCGCGATCTTCCAGGTTCCACAGCGCGTAGGTAACGGCGTCGCCCTGGCCGTTGGAGATCAGCACGCCGTTGCGACGGCCCTCGATGGCGCCCTTGTAGGGGGCATAGCCATGGAACATGCGGTTCATCAGGCCGGTGCCGCGGGTGTCGGTGAGGAACTCGCCGTGATAGCCGATCAGGCCCCGCGCCGGGGCCAGGAAGGTGACGCGGGTCTTGCCGCCGCCCGAGGGGCGCATGCCGGTCAGTTCGGCCTTGCGCAGGCTCATCTTCTCGACCACCGCGCCGGAATATTCGTCATCGACATCGATGAAGACTTCCTCGATGGGCTCCAGCCGCTTGCCGTGCTCGTCGGTCTGGAACAGCACGCGCGGGCGCGAGATCGACAGCTCGAAGCCCTCGCGGCGCATCTGCTCGATCAGCACGCCCAGTTGCAATTCGCCACGGCCCGAGACCTCGAAGGCGTCCTTGGTCGCGGTTTCCTTGACGTGAATGGCCACGTTGCTTTCGCACTCGCGGGCCAGACGGGCGCCGATCATGCGGCTGGTGACCTTGTCGCCTTCCTGTCCGGCGAGCGGACTGTCATTGACCGAGAAGGTCATGGCCAGCGTCGGCGGATCGATGGGATTGGCCTTCAGCGGCTCGGTGACGTCGGGAGCGCAGATGGTATCGGCGACGGTGGGCTTGGTCATGCCCGAGATGGCGACGATGTCGCCGGCCTCCGCAAACTCCACCGGCACCCGCTCGATGCCGCGGAAGGCCAGGATCTTGGCCATGCGGAAGGTTTCCAGAACCTGGCCGTCGTGGGACAGGCCCTTGACCTGGGCGTTGAGCCTGGCGGTGCCGGAATAGATGCGCCCCGTCAGGACGCGGCCGAGATAAGGGTCGGCCTCCAAGGTGGTGGCCAGCATCGAGAACGGCGCGTCGAGGTCGCGGACCGGCGGCGGCACATGGGCGACGATCAGGTCGAACAGCGCCGAAAGATCCTTGCGCGGCCCTTCCAGACTTTCGTCGGCCCAGCCGTCGCGGCCGACCGCGAACAGGGTGGGAAAGTCCAGCTGGTCATCGTTGGCGTCCAGCGCCGCGAACAGGTCAAAGCATTCGTCATGGACCTGATGCGGCCGGGCGTCGCCGCGATCGACCTTGTTGACCACGACGATGGGGCGCAGGCCCAGGCCCAGCGCCTTGCCGGTGACGAACTTGGTCTGGGGCATCGGCCCCTCGGCGGCGTCCACCAACACCACCACACCATCGACCATGGACAAGATGCGCTCGACCTCGCCGCCGAAATCGGCGTGGCCGGGGGTATCGACGATATTGATGCGCACCCCCTTCCACTCCACCGAGGTGCACTTGGCCAGGATGGTGATGCCGCGCTCTTTTTCCAGGTCGTTGGAATCCATCACCCGCTCGGCGACCTGCTGGTTCTCGCGGAAGGTACCGGATTGCCGCAGCATGGCATCCACCAGGGTGGTCTTGCCGTGGTCGACGTGGGCGATGATGGCGATATTGCGAAGATCCATGGAAACAGCCGCTACCTTAAATTTTCAAAGAGGTGGGACCCCAGCCGGGCACGCGCCAGATCCTTGAGCGGATGCTCGGGGCGGGCTCCGAAATGGGAGATGATTTCGGCGGCGGCGATGCCGCCCAGCCGGGCACAGGTGACCAGGTCGCAGCCGCCGGCCAGACCGGCCAGGAAGCCGGCGGCGTAGAGATCGCCGGCACCGGTGGTGTCGACCACCGCCTCGACCGCCTCGGCGTCGACCACCAGCACGTCCTCGCCCGAAACCACGACCGAGCCCTTGGCGCCACGGGTGATGGCGGCGACACGGCAATGGCCGCGCGCGCTGCGGACGGCGTCGTCGAACGACGGGGTCTTATAGAGCGAGCACAGCTCGGCCTCGTTGGCGAACAGGATGTCGACATGGTCGGACACCAGATCGAGGAAGGCGGCGCGATGGCGTTCGACGCAGAACGGGTCGGAGAGCGACAAAGACACCGAGCGGCCGGCGGCATGGGCGATGCCGGCGGCGTGAAGGAAGGCGCGCTTGGCCAGCGGCGGATCGTAGAGATAGCCTTCAAGATAGGTCACGCCGGCGCCGGCGATCACCACCGGGTCGATGTCGTCGGGTCCCAGCTCGACGCAGGCCCCCAGGAAGGTCAGCATGGTGCGCTGGGCATCGGGAGTGACCAGCACGAAACAGCGCGCGGTGGAAGGGCCATCGACGGCGGCGGAGGTGTCGAAGGCGACACCGGCATTCTTGATGTCGTGGCGGAAGACCTGACCAAGCTGGTCGTCCTTGACCTTGCCGACATAGGCGGCACGGCCGCCAAGCTGGGCGATGCCGACGATGGTGTTGGCGGCGGAACCGCCGGAACATTCGATGCCGGGCGGCAACTGGCTATAGATCGCCTCGGCCTGGGCCGCGTCGATCAGGGTCATCACCCCCTTGGACAATCCAAGGCGGTGAAGCAGAAGATCGTCGGCATGGACAAGCACATCGACGATCGCGTTGCCGATGCCGGCGACGTGGGTGCTGGTGTCAGCCATGGTCTAAACGGGCCTTTCGCAAGGGATCTGGCCGCTTCGGGCGCGACGGACGCAGCCCCTCTTTGGCGTTTTGCGGCGCAGTATAGCGACGCAACCGGCATAAACAACAAAAACTCAAGCGGCCCCCTTGGCGCGGCGGCGGCGGCGTGGTTGAATCGCCGCCTCGGCACCCCGGAGACCACCCGATGCTGTCCGCCCTCGTCAAGGCATTCGCCCAGTTGAGCGACCCCCGGCTGCGCCGGGTGCTGAAGATCGGCATCCTGGCGGCGCTGGGCTGCTGGCTGGCCCTGGCGGCGGCGGCGGCGCAACTGGTCGGTCACGTCCACCTGTTCGGCAACGACTGGGCCGATGCCGGCGCCGGCGCCGCCCTGGCGGTCTCGGCGTTGCTGGTGCCGCTGCTGTTCTTTTCCGCCCTGGCCACCTTCGTCATGAGCTTCATGCTCGACGGTGTCGCCGAAGTGGTCGAGGACCGCCACTACCCCGGCCTGGGACCGGCGCGCCGGCCGCAATGGACCGAGGTGCTGGCGACGTCCTCGCGCTTCCTGGCGGTGATGGTGCTGGTGACGGCGGTGGCGGCGCCGGTTTATCTGGCGCTGCTGCTGTTCGGATTGGGCATCGTGCTGAACTATGTGGTCAACGGCTACCTGCTGGGCCGGGAATATTTCGAGCTGGTGGCCGGCCGACGGCTGGAGCCGGAACAGGTCCGTCTGCTGTTGCGCAATCATCTCGGCCGGTTGTGGCTGTGCGGTGGAGTGATCAACCTGATGTTCCAGATCCCGCTGTTGAACCTGGCGGCGCCGGTGATCGCCGCCGCCTTCATGGTTCACGTCGTCCAGGGGCTGCGGCCATGACGCTCCGCCGGGCGATGATCGCGCTGGCTCTGACGCTTCTGGCCGGCTGCAACACGGCCCCGCGCGAGGCCGGCGGTCCGGCGGCCACCCTACCGGGACAGTCTTCCCGGCCCGAGACGGCGGCCCTGCCGCCGTCGGCAAGCGCTCCGCTGACCCCGGACATGCTGAAGGGCCTGTCGGCGGCCCAGATCGAGGACGCCCTGGGGCCGCCGTCGTTCCGCCGCCGCGACCCACCGGCCGAGGTGTGGCAATACCGCGTTCGCGGCTGCACCCTCGACCTGTTTATTTACGACGAGGACGGCAACCGCAAGGTGGCCCATTTCGCCGTGCGCGTCCCCGACGGCACAGGCGCCGACATCGGCGCCCGGGCCTGCCTGGACGAGGTCCGCCGCCAGCGCGACGGCCGCCCGATCAGCTGAAAACGCTACTCGGCGGACGGGAGAGCGCGGGTCTTGCCCCCGGCGCGGAGATGGGCAACCAGCATCTCGCGCGGGTTATGGCACGAGCCACACCACACCACCGCCGTGCCATCGCCATAGGAATGAATCCGGTGATCGCCGGACTCCTTGCAGTGCGGACAGTCGAGAACGGTCTTGGGCAGGCTCATGAACACCCCCTTGTGACAGGGATAGGCATAGCCAATTCCGATGGGAATTGGAAGCCAAAATGCCGAACGACGACCACGGATGGTGGGCCATGGCGCTCACAAGCGCAACCGGATGGGGTTGTGCCACCACCATCGCCCGCCGACCCGCCCGGAAACATCCGGCGATCGGCCTCATTTCGACACGACTCGCTTCACGGCGGGCTTCGTGTCATATACCCTGCGTCGAAACCGGGGTGGACCTCCGCCCCGGTGGACTGTCTTTTTTCAGCCCTGGCCTTGCCGGTGGGAGTAGGAATGTTCAAGCGTAAGTCGATCGACGCCCAGGTCGGTGACATGTTCATCAAGGCACACGATACCAAGAACAACGTCTGGGTGGTGGAGAAGCTGTTCGAGCATGTGGACGGCATCATGCACGCGCGGCTGTTCAACAAGCGACAGCCGAAGACGATGATTACCGTATCCGCCTCGACCCTGTCCGATCCCGATTTCTTCCAGCGGGCGCCGGTCGTCCAGGGCGACTAGAGTCCTTACCGGACCAGGCTGAAGCACTCCGGGATAAACCGCTCCGCTCTTTCATGGCTAAAACGCCGATTGGGCTTAAGAGTTTTCCGATTCGGTCTGAATGCGGAAAACTCTAACAGCCCCTGGCCCGTGCCACCTTGGAGCCGCTCGGCCGCTCCAGCGCCCGGCAGATGAAGGCGCCGGCCTCGATCAGGCGATCAAGATCCACTCCGGTGGCGATGCCCAGGCCGTCCAGCATGTAGAGCACGTCCTCGGACGCGACATTGCCCGAGGCGCCCTTGGCATAGGGGCAGCCGCCCAGCCCGGCCACCGAGGCATCGATCACCGCCACCCCCTGCTCCAGCACCGCCAGCAGATTGGCCAGGGCTTGGCCGTAGGTGTCGTGGAAATGGGCCGCCAGCATGGCCACCGGCAGTCGCGACGCCACCGCGGCGACCACCGCCTGGGCCTTGGCCGGAGTGCCGGTGCCGATGGTGTCACCCAACGAGATTTCGGCACAGCCCATTTCGGCCAGCCGCACCGCCACCGCCGCCACCGCCTCGGGGGTGATGACGCCCTCGTAGGGGCAGCCCAGCACGCACGAGACATAGCCCCGCACCCGCAGCCCCGCCGCCAGGGCCTTGGCCGCGACCGGGGCGAAGCGGTCGAGACTTTCGGCGATGGAACAGTTGATGTTTTTTTGCGAAAAGCTCTCCGAGGCCGAGGCGAACACCGCCACCTCGTCCACCCCGGCGGCCATCGCCGCCTCCAGCCCCTGCAGGTTGGGGGTCAGCACCGGATAGCAAACCCCCGGCCGGCGTCGGATGGCGGCCAGCACCTCGGCGGTGTCGGCCATCTGCGGCACCCATTTGGCGCTGACGAAACTGCCCGATTCGATCACCCCAAGCCCGGTCGCCGACAACAGGTCGATCAGCCCGACCTTGGCCGCCATCGGCACCGGCCGCGCCTCGTTCTGCAAGCCGTCGCGGGGGCCGACCTCGACCAGCTTGACCTGGGTGGGAAGCCTCATGCGGCGGCCGCCTCGAACGCCAACAGGTCGGCGCCCTCGCTGACCTGATCGCCGACTCGAAAGTGAACCTCGGCCACGGTGCCGTCGGCGGGGGCCTTGATGGTGTGCTCCATCTTCATCGCCTCGACCACCACCAAGGGCTGCCCGGCGGTGACGGCGTCGCCGGCCTTGACCAGCACCTGCACCACCGTTCCCGGCATGGGCGCCGCAAGCCGTCCGTCACCGGCATCGCGATCGGCGGCCTTGGCCGAGGGATCGTCCAGCTTGATCCGCCAGCACTGGCCGTCATGCAGGACGGTGATGTCGAAACCGGCCCGCACCACCGTGGCCGTGCGCCGCTCGCCGTCGATCTCGACGGTAAGGGTCCGCCCCCCCGCCAGACTGGCGCGCCGCGCCGTCAGGGCGTGGCCGGGCAGGTCGAGCTGCCAGCCGTCGCGATGGAAGTGAACCTGAACCGGCCGCTCGTCCGCCCCATCGACGAAACGGAAATCATGGTGGTTGTCATCGTTGAGACGCCAACCGTTGGTCTGGCGCCAGGGAGAAAAGGCATCGCCCGACCGCTTGGCCGCCGCCCGGCCCTCCTCGTCGCGCCACAGCAGCAGGGCCACGGCGGCGAAGGCCAATCCCAGGGCCGGAACCGGCTGCGACGGCGGCAGCAGGTCGGCGCGGTGGCGCTCGATGAAGCCGGTATCGATCTCGATGGCGGCAAAGGCGGGATGAGCGGCGATGGCGCCGAGAAAGCCGATATTGGTGGCCGTGCCGGCGACATGATAGTCGGCCAGGGCGCGGCGCAGCCGCCGCAGGGCGGCGTCACGATCCTGATCCCAGACGATCAGCTTGGCGATCATGGGGTCGTAGAAGCGGGTGACCTCGTCGCCCTGACGCACCCCGGTATCGACCCGGACATGACGGTTCTCGGCCGGCGGCTCCAGATGGGTGAGCGGGCCGATGGCGGGCAGGAAGTCCTTGGCCGGGTCCTCGGCGTACAACCGGGCCTCGAAGGCATGACCGTGGCGGACGATCTGGTCCTGTTCCAGCGGCAGCGCCTCGCCCGAGGCCACCCGCAACTGCCATTCCACCAGATCGAGACCGGTGATCATCTCGGTGACCGGGTGCTCGACCTGCAACCGGGTGTTCATCTCGATGAAGAAGAAGCGGCCGTCCTGGTAGAGGAATTCCACCGTGCCGGCGCCGACATAGTTCACCGCCTGGGCCGCCGCCACCGCCGCCTCGCCCATGGCGTGGCGGAGATGATCGGAGAGAGCGGGGGCCGGTGCCTCCTCGATCACCTTTTGGTGGCGGCGTTGAATGGAGCAGTCACGCTCGAACAGATAGACGCAGTTGCCCAGCGTGTCGGCGAACACCTGGATCTCCACATGGCGCGGCCGGCCGAGATAGCGTTCAAGCAACAAGGTGTCGTCGCCGAACGCCGCCTTGGCTTCCCGCCGGGCCGAGGCGATGGCGTCGGCCAACCCGGTTTCGTCCGCCACCACCCGCATGCCCTTGCCGCCACCGCCGGCGCTGGCCTTGACCAGCACGGGATAGCCGATGCGGGCGGCCTCGGCGGTCAACTCGGCCGGCGACTGGCCGGCGCCGTGATAGCCCGGCACCAGCGGCACCCCCGCCGCCTCCATCAGCCGCTTGGATTCGGACTTGGAGCCCATGGCGCGAATCGCCGGAACCGGCGGGCCGATGAAGGTCACCCCCGCCTTGGCGCAGGCCTCGGCGAAGGCGGCGTTCTCCGACAGAAAGCCATAGCCGGGATGCACCGCCTGCGCCCCCGAACGGGCCGCCGCGTCAAGAATGGCATCGGCGCGCAGATAACTTTCCGCCGCCGGAGCCGGTCCGATCAGAAATGCCTCGTCGGCCAGGGCCACATGCATGGCGCCGATGTCGGCCTCGGAATAGACCGCGACGGTGCGGATGCCTAGACGCTTGCAGGTGCGGATCACCCGTACCGCGATCTCGCCCCGGTTGGCGATCAGGATCTTGTCGAACATGGGTTCTCCCTCTTGCCCCTCGTGCGCCGCGCTCGGGCATGACGCCCTCGCCCTAACCCTTCACCCAACTCGGCTTACGCTTTTCCAGAAAGGCGGAAAGCCCCTCGCGCCCCTCGTCGCCGGCACGGATATCGGCGATGCGCGACGCGGTCCAGTCGCGCAGGTCCTGGTCCAGCGGCTGGTCCGCGGCGCGGCGGATGATTTCCTTGGCGGCGCCCATGGCACCTGGGCCGTTGCCCTTCAACCGCTCCAGCCAGGCGTCGCGCACCGCCGCCAGCCCGTCGGCGGCGGCGACCTCGTGGACCAGCCCGCACTCCTTGGCCCGCGCGGCGTCGAACGGCTCGGCGGTGACGGCATAGCGCCGGGCCGCCCTGCCGCCCATGGCGCGGACCACATAGGGGCTGATGGCGGCGGGAACGATGCCCAGCTTGACCTCGGACAGGCAGAAGGTGGCGCCCTCGGCCGCCACCGCCAGATCGCAGCAGGCCACCAGCCCGACGCCGCCGCCATAGGCCGCGCCCTGCACCACCCCGATCACCGGACGGGGACAGGAATCGATGGTCTCCATCAGCCCGGACAGCGCCTTGGCGTCGGCCAGGTTCTCGGCCGGGCCGTTGTCGGCCATGCGCCGCATCCACGCCAGATCGCCACCAGCGGAAAAGCTTTTGCCGGTGCTTTGCAGCACCACGGCGTGAACGTCGTCCACCGCCCGGAAGGCGGCGGTCAGCTCGGCGATCAGGCCGTCGTCGAAGGCGTTATGGCGCTCGGGCCGGTTAAGGGTGATGGTGCGCACACCGTCATGGGTGCTGACGAGAAGGGCGCTCATGGAGTTCTCCCCGGTACCGCCTTAGCCAGCGGAAACAGGGGATCAACCACAGAGGCGCAGAGACACGGAGAAAACACAGAGAATAAGGAGATCTGAATTTTCCTCTGTGCTTTCTCCGTGTCTCTGTACCTCTGTGGTGAATTCCACTGGAAGCCGCCGAACAAACGGTCGAAGTATCCCATCCCCTCCTCCTACATCCTGAACACGCCGAAGCGCGTCTGTTCGATGGGAGCGTTGAACGAGGCCGACAGGCTCAGCGCCAGCACCATGCGGGTCTCGGCGGGATCGACCAGCCCGTCGTCCCACAGCCGGGCGCCGGCGTAATAGGGGTGCCCCTGGGTCTCGTACTGGTCGCGGATGGGGGCCTTGAACGCCTCTTCCTCCTCGGCCGACCAGCCTTGGCCCTTGGCCGCCATGGCGTCGGTCTTGATCTGGGCCAGGACGTTGGCGGCCTGATCGCCGCCCATCACCGAGACCCGGCCGCTGGGCCACATGAACAGCAGGCGCGGCTGATAGGCACGGCCGCACATGCCGTAATTGCCGGCGCCGAAGCTGCCGCCGAGGATGACGGTGAAGCGCGGCACCTTGGCGCAGGCGACGGCGGTAACCATCTTGGCGCCGTCCTTGGCGATGCCACCGGCCTCGTATTTGCGGCCGACCATGAAGCCGGTGATATTTTGCAGGAAGATCAGCGGAATGCCGCGCTGGCTGCACAGTTCGACGAAATGGGCGCCCTTCTGGGCCGATTCGGAAAATAGGATGCCGTTGTTGGCGACGATGCCGACGGGATAGCCCCAGATGCGGGCGAAGCCGGTGACCAGGGTGGTGCCGTAGCTCTGCTTGAACTCGTCGAGCCGGGACCCATCGACGATGCGAGCGATGACTTCCCGCACGTCATAGGGCTTGCGCCGATCGGCGGGGATGATGCCATAGATCTCGCGCGGGTCGTAAAGCGGCTCTTCCGGCGCGGCGATATCAAGCCCCACCGGCTTGGTGCGGTTGAGGTTGCCGACGATGCGCCGCGCAATGGCGAGGGCGTGGCCGTCATCCATGGCGTAGTGGTCGGTGACGCCCGAGGTCCGGCAATGGACGTCGGCGCCGCCCAGATCCTCGGCGGTGACCACCTCACCGGTAGCGGCCTTCACCAGCGGCGGCCCACCGAGGAAGATGGTGCCCTGGCCCTTGACGATGACGCTTTCGTCGCTCATGGCCGGGATATAGGCACCGCCGGCGGTGCACGAGCCGTGCACCACCGAAATCTGCGGGATGCCCAGCGCCGACATCTGGGCCTGATTATAGAAGATGCGGCCGAAATGGTCGCGGTCGGGAAATACCTCGTCCTGGTTGGGCAGGTTGGCACCGCCCGATTCCACCAGATAGACGCAGGGCAGGTTGTTTTCCTTGGCGATCTCCTGGGCGCGCAGGTGCTTCTTGACCGTCAGCGGATAATAGCTGCCGCCCTTCACCGTGCCGTCGTTAGCGACGATCATGCATTCCTGGCCCTGGATCTGGCCGATGCCGGTGATGATGCCGGCCGCCATGACGTCCTTGGAATACATGTCCCACGCCGCCAGCTGCGACAGTTCCAGAAACGGCGAGCCGACGTCGAGCAGACGGCGGATGCGTTCGCGCGGCAGCAGCTTGCCCCGAGCGACATGGCGCTGGCGCATGGCCTCGCCGCCGCCCATCTTGACCGCCGCCACCACCCGTTTCAGGTCGGCGACCTGGGCGGCCATCGCCTCGGCGTTGGCCTTGAACTCGTCCGAACGCGGATTGACGGAAGATTTGATGACGGTCATTGCTGTTGCCCCTCAGGCGCCGGGCGCGCGCCGTGGCGCGCCTGGCTCCTCCGCTTCGCTCCGGGGCGCTCGACGCGCCCGCGCTCGTTCCACTCGCTCAATGTCGCGCCCCGTAACTCAGGATGCCTACTTGGTTTCCTCGAACAGCTCGCGGCCGATCAGCATGCGGCGGATTTCGCTGGTGCCGGCGCCGATCTCGTAAAGCTTGGCGTCGCGCAGCAGCCGGCCGGTGGGATATTCGTTGATATAGCCGTTGCCGCCCAGCGCCTGGATCGCCTCCAGCGCCATCCAGGTGGCCTTCTCGGCGCAATAGAGGATCACCCCGGCGGCGTCCTTGCGATTGGTCTCGCCCCGGTCGCAGGCCTTGGCCACCGCGTAGGTATAGGCGCGGCAGGCGTTGAAGGTGGTGTACATGTCGGCCAGCTTGCCCTGCATCAGCTGGAACAGGCCGATGGGCTGGCCGAACTGCTGGCGCTCGTGGACGTAGGGCACCACCACGTCGAGACAGGCGGCCATGATGCCGAGCGGCCCGCCGGTCAGCACGACGCGCTCGTAATCCAGCCCGCTCATCAGCACGTTGACGCCCTTGCCGACGGCGTTGAGCACGTTCTCTTCCGGGACCTCGCAATCCTGGAACACCAGTTCGCCGGTGTTGGAGCCGCGCATGCCGAGCTTGTCCAGCTTCTGCGCCACCGAAAAGCCCTTGAAGCCCTTCTCGACGATGAAGGTGGTGATGCCGCGCGGCCCGGCGTGGACGTCGGTCTTGGCGTAGACCACGATCACGTCGGCGTCGGGACCGTTGGTGATCCACATCTTCGAGCCATTGAGGATATAGCGGTCGCCCCGCTTCTCCGCCTTCAGCTTCATCGAGACCACGTCCGAACCGGCATTGGGCTCGCTCATGGCCAGAGCGCCGATGTGTTCGCCGGACACCAGCCTGGGCAGATACTTCTTCTTCTGCGCCTCGGTGCCGTTGCGGCGGATCTGGTTGACGCAAAGGTTGGAATGCGCCCCGTAGGACAGCGCCACCGAGGCGCTGGCGCGGCTGATCTCCTCCATCGCCACCACATGTTCGAGGTAGCCCATGGCGGACCCGCCATACTCCTCCTCGACGGTGACGCCCAGCAGGCCCATCTCGCCGAAGCGGCGCCACAGCTGATTGGGAAACTCGTTGCTGCGGTCGATCTCGGCCGCCAGCGGCGCGATCTCGGCCGCCGCGAAGGCCGCGACCTGATCGCGCAACATGTCGGCGGTCTCGCCCAGGTCGAAATTCAGCGCGGAATTGAAGGACGTCATCGCACGGTTCCCCTCGTTGCCGGATTAAACGAGCATACGTTTTTTTAATCCGGCCGCAAGAGCGATTTGCTACCCCGCCAGCAGCAGGACCAGGATGGGCATGGTCACCATCGCCGTCAGGACCTGGAGCGACAAGATACCGGCGGCCAGCGGCGCGTCGCCGCCCATCTGGCGGGCCATGACATAGCCCGCCGGCGAGGCCGGCAGGCCGGCATACAGTACGCAGACGGCCAGCGGCATCCCCTCCAGACCGATCAGCCGGCCAATTCCCCAGACCAGCGCCGGCATCCCCGCCAGCTTGACCACCACCGCCAGCAGCACCGGCGCCTTGGCCCGTTTCAAGCCGCCCAGGTCCAGCCCGGCGCCGATGGCCAACAGCCCCAGCGGCAGCGAGGCGCTACCCAGGATATCGAGAAACGGCCCGATCACCGGCGGCGAGCCGATGCCGGAAACGTTCAGGGCGATTCCGATCAGGCACGACACGATCAGCGGATTGCCCGCGACCGGAAGCAATGCCGCCCGCCAGCGGAACCGGCCGCCGCCGCCGGCCCAATGCAGCAGGGCCAGCACCGACAGCAGGTTGACCATGGGCACCACCAGGGCGACGCACACCGCCGTCAGGGTCAGCCCCCGCGCCCCCCACAGTCCGGCGGCGGCGGCCAGGCCGACATAGGTGTTGGGCCGGATGACACACTGGAACAGCGAGCTGAACCCCGGCCCGTCCAATCGCAACGGCGGCTTGGCCGCCAAGCCGGAAAGCGCCGCCGCCATCGCGGCCATGGCCAGCGTGCCCCCCATTTCCGTCAGCGCCATGCCACCCAACGGCACGCCGTCGAGCCGGGCCTTGGCCAGGCTCGACAGCAGCAGCGCCGGAAAGAACACATGGAAGGTCAGCCGCTCCAACGGCAGCCAAAAGCCGTCGGCGACCACCTGGCGGGAGCGCAACTGGTGACCCAGCGCGATCAGCAGAACGATCGGCGCCAGCGCACCACCGATAGCGTCGAGTCCACCCGTCACATCCGCCCCCAATTGCTCCGATCGAGCGTGGCCGTCAGCATAGCGCCGCGCCCCCCACCGTCAAACGTCACGATGCCGTCGGTTGCCCACGGCACGGACCAGGAGTACGCTTGATCAAAATACGGGGTCTCTCCCCGATAAAAATGATCGAGGGTTCTCACCTCAAGGGAGGAACTAGCCATGGGTAAGGCGCACAAGATCGCGTTGGCCCTGCAAGGGGGCGGAGTCCATGGGGCCTTTACCTGGGGCGTCATCGATGCCCTGCTTGACGAGGCCGCCCACGGCGGCATCGACATCATCGGCGTCAGCGGCGCCTCGTCGGGGGCGCTGACCGCCACCGCCATGGCCTATGGCTACCACGAAGGCGCCGGCCAGCCCGGCCCCGCCACCGCGCGGTCGAAGCGCATGGCCGAGGCGGCGCGGGCCAAGATCCGCGAATTGTGGGAAACCGTCGCCCGGGTCGCCTTCTGGGGCGGCAACCCGTTCGTCACCGCCATCGGCCTGACCCAGGGATGGAACATCGACGACAGCGCCGCCGCCCGCTGGGCCGACGTGGCCGGCACCTCGGCGCCGTCGGCCGAGGCCGGACTCGGCGGCTACCTCACCGCGGTGCTGCGCGACGTGCTGCCCCAGATTCCCGCCATCTTCGCCCTGCCGCAACCCGGCACCCCCACCTTGGTGGTCGCCGCCACAGACATCGGCGAATGCCGCCGCCAACTGTTCGTCGATGGGGCGGTATCGCCCGAGGCGATCAAGGCATCGACCTGCCTGCCCGCCTCGTTGCGCACCGTCGAGATCGACGGCCACCATTACTGGGACGGCGGCTATATGGGCAACCCGCCGCTGACCCCGCTGGTCGAGCGACTGCGCGAGGCCGAGGCCAGCGATCTGGTGCTGGTGACGGTCAACCCGCTGCACCGCGACGCGCCGCCCAAGGGGGCGCGTCAGGTGCAGGACCGCCTCAACGAGGTGGCGTTCAACGCCTCGCTGGTGCATGAGGTCAACACCATCGAAACCATCAACCGGCTGCATGATTCCGGCATGCTGAAGGCCCCGCCCGCCGGCCAGCATCCCTATGGCCGGATCAACCTGCACCGCATCCACGCCGACGAGGCCATGGCCGGGCTGGGGGTCTATTCCAAGGACGCCCCCGCCTGGGACTTCCTGATCCATCTGCGCGACCTGGGCCGCGAGGCGTTCCGGACGTCCTGGCCGGTGATCCGGGCCAATCTGGGCAAGACCTCAAGCTGGGACACCAACGAGGTGTGCGACCACATCCTGGCGCGCAAGGCCATCACCCAGCGGGAGAAGTAGCCGCACCCCCGGTTCAGCCGGGGAGCGGCCGGGCCCCCACCACCGTCATGCCGAGCCAGCCGACGCTGGCGCCGGTGGTTTCGACTTGGCCCAGCAGCGCCAGTTCCTCCCGGGGATGGGGCAGGATGGCCAGCGTCGCCTCGGCCTCGTGCCAGTCCGAGGCGACCTTGCCCTGAATGTCGGGCAGCACCCATTGTTGCCGCGGCAACTCGCCCGGCCGGGTCAGATCGGCCCAGCCCACGGTACCGATGGTGGGCGCGGTGAGGAAGCCCAGGGGAAGTCCGGGCCGCCCGGTCAGGGTCAATCCCGCCTCGACCAGCCGGCGGTCCTTGACGCTGAGGCTAGCGCCCAGCCGGCTGCCGGCACGGATCGGCGACGCGGCGGCGTGATCCAGCGGCAGCGAGCGGGTCATGTGGGTGGTCCCCAGCTTCTTCGGCCAGCCTTGAAGCAGACCACGCATCAGCGAGATATCCTGATCGACCCAGATGAACGGACAAAAATTGAACAGTGCGCCGTCGGGACGCTCGATCTCGACGATGACGATGGTCTCACGGTACTGGGAATAGACCGGGTCCAGCAGTTCCGAGCCGTCGGTGGTGGCCTGCCAGTCGGCGAAGTGGACGCAGCCCTTACCGGTCACCCGCCCCAGCGCGGCGGGGACCAGTTCGCCGCCGGCACCGGGGTCGAACCGGATGGCGACGTTGAACAGCCAGCCGGCATAATGCCACGGCGGCGGCGGCACCAGGGCGGCACGGCCGCTGGCGGTGAAGGGGGCGGTGTAGCTCTTGAACCTGTCGATCATGACGAACCTTTCCCGATTGCCGTGCCCACCGTAACAAACCCCTCGGCCCTGGTCAAAATACCCCACCACCCCTTGACCGATTGCATAGGCTTGTCCATCCTACACGCCATGGATGAAACATTGCGGACACTTTCGGCTGCGGAACGGCTCGACTGGCTGCGGCTGATCCGCAGTGAGAATGTCGGGCCGCGCACCTTCAATCGTTTGCTGGAACAATTCGGCAGCGCCACCGCCGCCCTGGCGGCCCTGCCCGATCTGGCGCGGCGCGGCGGGTTGAAGCGGTCCATCCGCATCTGCGCCAAGGCCGACGCCGAGCGCGAACTGGCGGCGGTCGAGCGCCTGGGCGCCCGGCTGCTCGCCACCATCGAACCCACCTATCCCCGCTGGTTGGCGGCGGCCGAGGACGCACCGCCGCTGCTGGTCGTCATGGGGTCGCCGGCCGTCCTGGCCCGTCCCATGGTCGCCATGGTCGGCGCCCGCAACGCCTCGCTCAACGGCCGCAACCTGGCGCGGCGCATGGCCGCCGACCTGGGACGCGCCGGGCTGGTGGTGGCCAGCGGCCTGGCGCGCGGCATCGATACGGCGGCGCATCAGGGGGCCTTGGCGACGGGGACGGTGGCGGTGCTGGCCGGCGGGGTCGATGTGGTCTATCCGCCGGAAAACGAACCGCTGTGGCGCGACATCACCGGAGCCGGTGCGGTGGTATCGGAAATGCCGCCCGGCACCCAGCCGCAGGCCAGCTACTTTCCCCGGCGCAACCGCATCATCTCGGGGCTGTCGCTGGGGGTGGTGGTGATCGAGGCCAACGCCCGTTCCGGCTCGCTGATCACGGCGCGCTTCGCCGCCGACCAGGGCCGCGAGGTGTTCGCGGTGCCGGGCTCGCCGCTGGACCCGCGCGCCGCCGGCCCCAACGATCTGATCCGCCACGGCGCCACCTTGACCGAATCCGTCGACGACGTCATGGCGGTGCTGGGCGACATGCTGCGGCGCCCGCTGGCCGAACCGGCGGGCGGCGGTTTCCGGGCGTCCGCGCCCCCCTTGCCGGCCGAGGACGAGGGGCGCGAGGCCCACGCCGAAATCGTCGAGTCGCTGGGGCCATCGCCGGTGACGGTTGACGAAATCATCCGCCAGTGCCAATTGTCACCCTCCTTGGTGTCCTTGGTGCTGCTGGAGCTAGAGCTTGCCGGCCGCCTGGAACGCCATCCCGGCAACCGGGTCTCGCTGCTGATCGGCTGAGAAACCGGGGCCTGAGAGCAAGATTGGGTGCGGATGAAAGTCGTCGTCGTCGAGTCTCCGGCCAAGGCCAAGACCATCAACAAATACCTTGGGGACGACTTCAAGGTCATCGCCTCGTATGGCCACATCCGCGATCTGCCGGCCAAGGACGGCTCGGTACGCCCCGGCGAAGGCTTCGCCATGGACTGGGAAACCGACGGCAAGTCGGAACGCCAGATCAAGGAAATCGCCGCCGCCGTCCGCGGCGCGGAAAAACTGTTCCTCGCCACCGACCCCGACCGCGAGGGCGAGGCGATCTCGTGGCACGTCAAGAAGGTGCTGGAGGAACGCAAGGCGCTGAAGGGCGTCGAGGTCAAACGGGTGGTGTTCAACGAGATCACCAAGACCGCCGTGCTCGACGCCATGCGCAATCCGCGCGATATCGATCAGGAGCTGGTCGATGCCTATCTGGCGCGCCGGGCCTTGGATTATCTGGTCGGCTTCACCCTGTCGCCGGTGCTGTGGCGCAAGCTGCCGGGGTCGCGCTCGGCCGGACGGGTGCAGTCGGTGGCGCTCCGGCTGATCTGCGAGCGCGAATCCGAGATCGAGGCGTTCAAGTCGCGGGAATACTGGACCATCGCCGCCGACTTCGAGACCCCCAAGGGGCCGGTGCTGACGGCGGCGCTGACCCATCTCGACGGCCGCAAGCTGGACAAGTTCGATCTGGGCGACGAAGCCACCGCCAGGGCCGCCGAGGCCAAGGCCGCCGCCGCCAGCTATGCCGTCGCCGCGGTCGAGCGCAAGCGGGCCAAGCGCAACCCGTTCCCGCCCTTCACCACATCGACGTTGCAGCAAGAAGCCAGCCGCAAACTCTATTTCGGCGCCGAGCGCACCATGCAGCTGGCCCAGCGGCTATACGAAGGCGCCGACATCGGCGGCGAGACGGTGGGTCTCATCACCTATATGCGAACCGACGGCGTCCAGATGGCGGCCGAGGCCATCGCCGGCGCCCGCGCGGTGATCGCCGAGGCGTTCGGCAAGGCCTATGTCCCCGATGCGCCGCGCCTGTACAAGACCAAGGCCAAGAACGCCCAGGAGGCCCACGAGGCCATCCGCCCCACCGACCTTGCCCGCCGGCCCGAAGACGTCGCCCGGTTTCTGGACAAGGACCAGCTGCGGCTGTACGAGCTGATCTGGAAGCGCACCATCGCCAGCCAGATGGCCTCGGCCGAACTGGATCAGGTGGCGGTGGACATCGCCAGCACCGACCGCAAGATCACCTTCCGCGCCACCGGTTCGGTGGTGGTGTTCGACGGCTTCCTCAAGGTCTACCGCGAGGACCGCGACGAGCCCGACGACGAGGACGCGGAAAAGCTGCTGCCCGACGTGACCGAGAACGACGCCATGAAGCGCAAGGCCATCAAGGCCGAGCAGCACTTCACCCAGCCGCCGCCGCGTTTTTCGGAAGCCAGTCTGGTCAAGCGGATGGAGGAACTGGGCATCGGGCGCCCTTCCACCTATGCCTCGATTCTCGGCGTGCTCCAGGATCGCGACTACGTCCGGCTGGAAAGCCGCCGCTTCATCCCCGAGGATCGCGGCCGCGTCGTCACCTCGTTCCTGGAAAGCTTTTTCCGCCGCTACGTCGAATACAATTTCACCGCCGATCTGGAAAACCAGCTCGACGACATCTCGGGCGGCCGCATCGAGTGGAAGACGGTGCTGGAGCAGTTCTGGTCCGCCTTCTCGGCCTCGGTGGAAGATACAAGGGAATTGCGGGTCGCCCAGGTGCTGGACGCGCTCGACCAGATGCTGGGGCCGCACTTTTTCCCCGACGACGGCTCGGGCAAGGACCCACGCGTCTGCCCGACCTGCACCGCCGGCCGGCTATCGCTCAAGCTGGGCAAGTTCGGCGCCTTCATCGGCTGCTCGGCCTATCCCGAATGCCGCTTCACCCGGCCGCTGACCACCGGCGGCGAGAATGGCGCCGCCGAGGAACCGCGCGAGGAACCGCGCGAGCTGGGCGCCGATCCCGCCAGCGGCCTTGCCGTTACCCTGCGCAAGGGACCTTACGGCCATTACATCCAGCTGGGCGATGCCGCCACCGTCAAGGCCGCCGCCGAACCGCCCAAGGAAAAAGGCAAGAAGGCGGCCAAACCCAAGGCGGTCAAGCCCAAGCGGGTATCGCTCTATCCCGGCCTCGAACCCGCCGCCGTCACCCTGGATCTGGCATGTCGCCTGCTGGCGCTGCCGCGCGAACTGGGGCTGCATCCCGAGAGCAAGAAGCCGATCAGCGCCGGCATCGGCAAGTTCGGCCCCTATGTCTTCCACGACGGCGCCTACAAGTCGCTGACCGCCGGCGATGACGTGCTGGCCATCGGCATGAACCGCGCCGTCGAACTGCTGTCCCAGGCCAAGGGACGCGGCGCCGCCGGCCCGCTCAGAACCCTGGGGGAAGAAGGCGGCAAGCCGGTCACCGTCCATTCCGGCCGCTATGGCCCCTATGTCTCGTGCGACGGCACCCACGCCACCCTGCCCAAGGGCACCGAACCGGAGACGGTGACGCTGGAAGACGCCGTCGCCCTGATCAAGGCCAAGGCCGCCAAGGGTCCCGTCAAGAAGACGCCGGCCCGCAAGGCCCCGGCGAAAAAGAAGCCCGCCGCCAAGAAGGCGCCGGCGAAGAAGGCCAAGAAAGCAGCGGAGTAGGCATGAAACCGGCCAATTCCATCCTGTCGTCGTTCGGCACCACCATCTTCGAGACCATGTCGCGCCTCGCCCAGGCCCATGGCGCCATCAACCTGGGCCAGGGCTTCCCCGAGGGGCTGGAACCGGCCGACGTCATCGCCAAGGCCGCCGAGGCGACGGTGAACGGCCCTAACCAGTACCCGTCGATGATGGGCACCCCCGACCTGCGCCAGGCCATCGCCACCCACGACAGGCGGTTCTACGGCCTTGACCTCGACCCCATGGCCGAGGTGATGGTGACATCGGGCGCCACCGAGGCGCTGGCCGCCTGCCTGTTCGGCCTGATCGAGCCGGGCGACGAGGTGGTGCTGATCGAACCGCTCTACGACAGCTATCTGCCGATCATCCGCCGCGCCGGCGGCGTGCCCAAGCTGGTGCGGGTGGCACCGCCCACCTGGGAACTGCCGCGCGAGGCGTTGGCGGCGGCGTTTTCCGAGCGGACCAAGCTGATCCTGCTCAACACCCCGACCAACCCCGCCGGCAAGGTGTGGGACGCCGACGAACTGGCCTTCGTCGCCGGGCTGCTGGAGCGGTTCGACGCCTATGCCGTCTGCGACGAGGTCTACGAGCATCTGGTCTATGACGGCAAACGCCATATTCCGCTGATGACCCTGCCGGGAATGCGCCAACGCTGCCTCAAGCTGGGGTCGGCCGGCAAGATCTTCTCGCTCACCGGCTGGAAGGTGGGCTGGGTGATCGCCGCGCCCGCGCTGTTGCAGCCGGTGGCCAAGGCGCACCAGTACCTCACCTTCACCACGCCGCCCAACC
Organism: uncultured Rhodospirillaceae bacterium; assembly: GCA_903901915.1. GTDB lineage: Bacteria > Pseudomonadota > Alphaproteobacteria > Rhodospirillales > Magnetospirillaceae > Phaeospirillum. The sequence continues at coordinate 50,568 of CAIUSV010000079.1, forward strand.
TTCAGGCGGCGGTGGCCTGGGGCCTGGGCAAGGATGATTCCTATTACGACGACCTCACCGCCATGCTGCAGGCCCGGCGCGACCGTCTGGGCGAGGGCTTGGCCAAGGTAGGCTTCGCGGTGCTGCCCACCGGCGGCAGCTATTTCATCTCGGCCGATTTCCGCCCGCTGGGCTTCAACGGCGACGACGCCGAGTTCTGCCGCCACATCACCGAAAAGGCCGGTGTCGCCGCCATCCCGGTCAGCGCCTTCTACCAGGGTGGCGACGTCACCCACTTCGCCCGCTTCTGCTTCGCCAAGACCGACGCCGCCATCGACGAGGCGGTGGCGCGGCTGGAGCGGTTTTTCACGCGCTAAACGCTTGACGGACGAGGGCCGAGTTCGCTACACATGCGCCCTCCGGTGGCGGGTGTAGCTCAGTTGGTTAGAGCGCCAGTTTGTGGTACTGGATGTCGTCGGTTCGATTCCGATCACTCGCCCCACCCCCCCCTATTTCATCAGTGCCCGCAGGAACAGCCGCCGCCGCAATCGTCGTCGGCAGTTTGGGCCTCGCTTGAGCGTCTCGTCACAAAAAGTAGAAAATATCCATAGGACAGCCCTCTAAAATATGGATAGCGTTATCTTGTAAGTGTTAATGGTCGCGGGTCATGCGCCGAGGGGGGCAGAATGCTTAAGCCGCTTAAAGTCGCACTCCTTGTCGCGGGCATGGCGATCTTAGGCGGTTGCGCCGCGTCTCGCAGTGTTGTGGTCCCGGATGGTGGGGCGACCGTTGATAATCCGACGCAGGGTATCGCTATTCGCATTGATCGGGTGGACGATGCGCGACGGTTTGAGCCGTCGCCGAAAACTCCGGACATCCCATCGTTGCCGGGAGACGACGTCCGTAACGCAGCCTTGACCTCCCGCGCCATCGCCAGAAAACGCAACAGCTTCGGCTTAGCTCTCGGCGACGTTTTGCTGCCGGAAGGTCAATCGGTATCCCAACTGGTGGACGGCGCCATCTGCACGGGGTTCCGGCGCGCCGGTTATCGGGTCCTCAAACCCGGAGCCCCTGGATATGAGCAGGCGACACCTGTTACGGCGCAAATAAATGAATTCTGGTCGTGGTTTCAACCCGGTTTCTCGTCAGTAACTATATGGAATCGCGAGGATATCACCCTCGCGGGACCATTGCCGGCGTTAGGCAGAGGGATAACGGTCAAGGGCGAAGTCTCGGAGCAGATGATGGCGGTTTTTGAGAATGACTGGCGAAAGATTATCAGCCGGGGACTTGCTGAAATCACCGAAAAGGTTCGCGCCGCTGTAACGCGATGACCGCAGACGAAGTCGTTCGCATTCCACCATCCCGAGAATAGGCCTCCCCGGACTGGCAGCCGCTGCCTTACGTCTTCAGTGCCCGCAGGAACAGCCGCCGCCGCAATCGTCGTCGGCCGCCGTCTCCGGTTGGCTATCCTTGCGGAAGATGGCGCCCTGGTAGATGCGGGCGGTGCGGCCCTCGCTGGTAACCTCGACGCAGTTGCGGCCCTGATCGTCGGTGATCATCTCCATGCCCAGGCTGCCTTGTTCGATGGCGGCGATGACCTCGCCCTCGCCGATCTCCAGCGCCTTGGCGACGGCGCCGACCAGGGCATTGATCTCGGAGAACATTTCGCGGTTTTCCATGGCCATTCCTCGGCGTATCCTGCAACGACCGTGAACCATATCCGGTCAGGCCGCCGCCTGTCACGCGCGAGGACCCCGCACATGACCGAAACCCTGCGTGTCAAAGTCTCCGGCCCCGTCGCGACCATCACCCTCGACCGTGCCGAGGTCCACAACGCCTTCGACGCCCAGCTGGCGGCCAACCTGACCCAGGCGTTCCAGAAGCTGGGGGTCGCCGACGCGGTGCGGGTGGTGGTGGTGGAAGCGGCGGGGCCAAGTTTCTCCGCCGGGCTCGACATCGGCTGGATGCGCCACTCGGCGGCGCAGGAGGCGGGCGAGAACCTGCGCGACGCCATGCAGGCGGCGATGATGCTGGACGCGGTCGACCGCTGCCCCAAGCCGGTGGTGGCCATGGTCCACGGCGCCGCGCTGGGGGCCGGGGCCGGGCTGGTGGCCGCCGCCGACATCGCCATCGCCGCCACCGAGGCCAGCTTTGCCCTGTCCGAGGTCCGCCTTGGCCTGGCCTCGTCGCTGATCGCCCCCTATCTGGAGACCGCCATCGGCGCGCGGGCCTGCCGCCGCTACATGATGACCGGCGAACGCTTCGATTCCCGCGAGGCGTTGCGGCTGGGCCTCGTCCATGGCGTCGTCGCCGCCGACCGGCTGGCCGCCGCCCGCGACCATGTGGTCGAGGCGTGCCTCAAGGGCGGCCCCAAGGCCCAGGCCGCCACCAAGGAACTGATCCGGGTGGTCGAGGACAGCCCGCGCGGTCCCGACCTGATGCGCTTCGCCGCCAGTCATTTCTCCGATCAGCGGGCCTCGGACGAAGGCCGCGAGGGATTGGCCGCCGTCGCCGACAAGCGCAATCCCGCCTGGATCGGCCCACCAACCGATTGAATCCGTGGCGTCCGGGTCCTTGGATTCAAGCGTTTGATTCAATGTAACGGCATCAAACGCTTAAGCCATCACCACCAGCAAATCCTTGGCTTCGACCTGGGTTCCCGGAGTGACGGCGACGGAGGCGACGGTACCGGCGCGTTCGGCCCTGACCGAGGTTTCCATCTTCATCGCCTCGATGGCGACCAGCAGATCACCCTTCTCGACCTGCTGGCCGGGGTGGACGGCGACGCTGACCACCAGACCGGGCATGGGGGCGGCGACGTGGGCGGGATTGCCCAGTTCCGCCTTGGGTCGGGCCACGCGGGCGGGGACGACCTTGCGGTCGGCGACCTTGACGGTGCGGGGTTGGCCGTTCAGCTCGAAGAACACCTTGCGGCTGCCGTCCTCGTCGGGTTCGGCCACCGCCAGGAACCGGACGATCAGGCTTTTGCCCGGCTCCAGGTCGACGGCGATCTCCTGGCCCGGCCGCATGCCGTAGAAGAACACGTCGGTGGGCAGGCGCTCGACATCGCCGTAATGGCGGTGGTGGGCGGCGTAGTCGGCGAACACCTTGGGATACATCAGCCACGAGGCCAACTCGGCCTCGGTGACGGCGCGACCGGCCTTGGCCTCGGCCTCGGCACGGGCGGCGGCGAAATCCACCGCCGGCAGCACCGCGCCGGGACGCACCGTGATCGGGCTGACGCCGTTGAGGACCTTGCTTTGCAGGGCAACGGGAAAGCCGCCGGGCGGCTGGCCCAGATCGCCCTTGAAGAACGACACCACCGATTCGGGAAAGGCGATTTCCTTGTCGGGGTCGAGCAGATCGGCCGGCGTCAGGTTGCCGGTCACCATCATCAGGGCCATGTCACCCACCACCTTGCTGGTCGGCGTCACCTTGATGACGTCGCCGAACAGGCGGTTGACGTCGGCATAGGCCCGCGCCACCCGGTCCCAGTGCTGCTCGATCCCCAGCGAACGAGCCTGGGCGCGCAGGTTGGTGTATTGGCCGCCCGGCATTTCGTGCAGGTAAACCTCGGCGGTGCCCGAGCGGATGTCGGCCTCGAACGGGGCATAGACCGCCCGCACCCCCTCCCAGTAGCGCGACAGAGCGTCCAGCGCCGACTGATCCAGCAAGGGATCGCGGTCGTGATGGGCCAGGGCGGCGGAGATCGACCCCAGGGGGGGCTGCGAGGTCAGCCCACTCATGGCATCCATGGCGCCATCCACCGCATCGACGCCGGCGTCGACGGCGGCCAGGACGCTGGCGGCCGACAGGCCCGACGTGTCGTGGGTGTGGAAATGGATGGGCAGGCCGACCTCCTGCTTCAGCGCCTTGACCAGGGCGGCGATGGCGCGCGGCTTGGCCAGCCCGGCCATGTCCTTGATGCCGAGGATGTGGGCGCCGGCCCGTTCCAGCTCACGTGCCAGGGCGACATAGTATTTAAGGTCGTACTTGGACCGGGCGGGATCGAAGATGTCGCCGGTGTAGCACAGGGCGGCCTCGCAGACCTTGCCGCTGTCGCGCACCGCGTCGATGGCGACCCGCATGTTGTCCACCCAGTTGAGCGAATCGAACACCCGGAACACATCGACGCCGTTTTCGGCGGCCCTCGCGACGAAGTGCTGCACCACGTTGTCGGGATAGTTGGCGTAGCCCACCGCGTTGGCCGAGCGCAACAGCATCTGCAACAGCAGATTGGGCATCGCCTTGCGGAAGCCGCGCAGCCGTTCCCACGGGTCTTCCTTGAGGAAGCGCATGGCGACGTCGAAGGTGGCGCCACCCCAGCATTCCACCGAGAATAATCCGGGCAGCATATGCGCGTAAGCCGGCGCCACCGCCAGCATGTCGTGCGAGCGCATGCGCGTCGCGATCAGCGACTGATGGGCGTCGCGGAAAGTGGTGTCGGTGATCAGCACCCGCTTTTCGTCCCGCATCCACCGGGCCAGACCATCCGCCCCCAGCCGCTCGAGCAATTGTTTGCTTCCGGCCGGCGGCTGCCCGGCGGCGTGGGCGGGCGGCGGGGGCAGGTCCAGGGTGCGGGGCCGGGCCAGGCCCGCCATCTCGGGATTGCCGTTGACCATGACGTCGGCGATGAAGCGCAGCACTCGGGTGGCGCGATCGCGACGCTCCTGCCGGGTGAACAGCTCGGGGGTCTCGTCGATAAAGCGGGTGGTGTAGGCACAGCCGACGAAGCGGGGATGGCTGATCACCGCCTCCAGGAAGGTCAGGTTGGTGGCGACGCCGCGGATGCGGAATTCGCGCAGCGCCCGATCCATGCGGGCGATGGTCTCTTCCGGGGTCGGCGCCCAGGCGGTGACCTTCTCCAGCAACGAATCGTAATAGCGGGTGATCAGCGCCCCGGAGAAGGCGGTGCCGCCGTCAAGCCGGATGCCGAAGCCCGCCGCGCCGCGATAGGCGGTGATGCGGCCATAGTCGGGAATGAAGTTGTTGGCCGGGTCCTCGGTGGTGATACGGCACTGAATGGCATGGCCGTTCAGCCGGATATCGGATTGCCGGGGCACGTCCGCGCCGGGCGAGCCGATGGGGGCACCGCCGCTGATGCGGATCTGGGCCTTGACGATGTCGATGCCGGTGACCAGTTCGGTGACGGTGTGCTCGACCTGGATGCGGGGATTGACCTCGATGAAATAGAATTCCCCCGATTCCATGTCCATCAGGAACTCGACGGTGCCGGCATTCTCGTAGCGGGCGGCGCGGGCCAGACGCACCGCCGTCTCGCACAGCGCCGAGCGCTGGCGTGATTCGAGATAGGGAGCCGGCGCCCGCTCGACCACCTTCTGATTGCGCCGCTGCACCGAGCAGTCGCGCTCGAACAGATGCACCAGATTGCCCCTGGAATCGCCCAGGATCTGGACTTCGACATGGCGGGCACGGCGCACCAGCTTTTCCAGGTAGACCTCGTCGTTGCCGAAGGCGGCCTTGGCTTCCCGCCGGGCCACGCTCACCAGTTCGGCCAGGTCGTCGGGTCCTTCCACCACCCGCATGCCACGACCGCCGCCGCCCCAACTAGCCTTCAGCATCAGCGGATAGCCCACCGCCGCCGCCAGCTTCAGGCACTGGTCCATGTCGTCGGGCAGCGCGCCGGTGGCCGGCATCACCGGCACTCCCGCCTGTTCGGCCAGCCGGCGGGCGGCGACCTTGTTGCCCAGCAGACGCATGACATCGGACGATGGGCCGACGAACACCATGCCGGCGGCCTCGACCGCATCGGCGAAGTCGGGATTCTCCGACAGGAAGCCATAGCCGGGATGCACCGCGTCGCAGCCGGACTCGCGGCCGACCCGGATGATCTCGTCGATGGCGAGATAGGCTTCGATCGGTCCCAGACCCCGGCCGATCAGATAGCTTTCGTCCGCCTTGAAGCGATGCAGGGCAAAGCGATCCTCCTGCGAGTATACCGCCACCGTCGCCAGCCCCAGCTCGGTGGCGGCGCGGCAGACCCGGATGGCGATCTCGCCGCGATTGGCGACCAGGAGCTTGCGGATGGGGTGATGGCACGGGGCGGATTCAGTCATGGAACACCGGCTTGTACGAAAGATTGCTGTTGGATAGAACTTTTTACCACTGTTGTAAACGTGGTCGAGGCGATACCATGACCTCGCTTGCGGCTTTACACGAGCATGATACGGGGGTAGGGAACCCGGCGAACCAAAGAGGGTGTGGGATGGCGGAACCGATTCGACCGGCCAAGCTGGCGGATACCATAGCAGATCATCTGGAGCAGCTCATCCTGGAGGGAAGTCTGCGGCCGGGCGAGCGTCTGCTGGCCGAGCGCGAGCTGGCGCAGCGTTTCGACGTGTCGCGGCCGTCGTTGCGCGAGGCGCTGGACAAGCTGGAGCGGCGGGGCCTGCTCCAATCCGGTCGCGGCGGCGCCACCTTCGTCGCGCCGCTGCTGGGCGAGGGCTTCACCGAACCGCTTTACGACGCACTGGCGTCGCGGCCCGAGACCACTTTCGATTATCTGGAATTCCGCTGTTTCGTCGAGGGTTCGGCCGCCTATTTCGCGGCGCTGCGCGGTACCGACATCGACCGCACCATGATCCGCGAGGGCTTCGAGACCATGGAGGCGGCGCATCAGCACGACGACCCCTCCGACGAGGCCGAGGCCGATGCCGACTTCCATCTGGCGGTCTACGAAGCGTCGCATAATCTGGTGATGCTGCATATCATGCGATCGCTGTCGGACATGTTCCGCAAGGACGTGTTCTACAACCGCGCCAAGCTGTATCAACGCCAGGGGGTGCGGGAACTGCTGCTCGAGCAGCACCGCGCCGTCTACCTCGCCATCATGGCGGGCGACCCCGAAGCCGCCCGCGCCGCCGCCGAGGCCCACATCGTTTTCACCCGTGACGCCCTGCAAGAGATCGCCAAGGCCGACGCCCGGCTGGAGGTGTCCTTGCGCCGCATCGCCGGCAGCGACGTGGTCGCGGCACGCAAATAGGTCTTTCCCTCCCGTCAGCCCGGATTCCGCCGCCATGCCCCCCAGGACCAATCCGCTCAAGCTTAATTCGCTGCAACTGAAGACCCTGGTGATGTTCCAGGAACTGGCCCGCCATCCGCAGTCCGCCAGCCGCCAGGACAACGGCGAGGTGTTTCTCAGCCGGTTGCCGCACCCCCACGGCGATCACTTCCATGTCGGCGGCAAGGTGGCGCTGTCCAAGGACGCCACCGGTCTGGCCAATCAGGCGGTGTGGACGGTGCTGGAGCGCAAGGGCCTCATCCGCGGCAGCTTCCCGTTCGCGCTGTCGCTGACGCCGGCCGGGCTGGCCTACGACACCGGCATCGCCGACCAGATCCTCCACGGTTCGGATCACTGAGCCGGCCATGCCCTATACGGTCAAGGACATCTTCCACTCGTTGCAGGGCGAGGGCGCCCAGGCCGGGCGCGCCGCCGTGTTCCTGCGTTTCGCCGGCTGCAATCTGTGGAACGGCCGCGAGGCCGACCGGGCCGATGCCGCCTGCGGCTTTTGCGACACCGACTTCGTCGGCGGCACCAAATATCCCGACGCCGAGACCCTGGCGGAAAAGATCGCCGCCATCTGGCCCGCCGGCATCCCCGCCCATCGTCTGGTGGTCGCCACCGGCGGCGAGCCGGCGTTGCAGTTGGATGGCGTCCTGGTCGACGCGCTGCACGATCGCGGCTTCCAGGTGGCGATCGAGACCAACGGCACCTTGGCGCTGCCCCACGGCCTCGACTGGATCTGCGTCAGCCCCAAGGCCGGCACCACCCTGGCGGTGACCCGGGGCGACGAACTCAAGCTGATCTTTCCCCAGGATGGAGCCTTGCCCGAGGCGTTCGAGCACCTGGACTTCACCCATTTCTTTCTCCAGCCCATGGACGGGCCGGACCTGGCGGCCAATACCAGGGCGGCGGTGGCGCTGTGCTTGACTCGCCCGCGCTGGCGCCTCAGCCTGCAAACCCACAAGCTGGTCGGGATACCCTGATGCCGTTCTTCCGCGTCAGCCGCCGCATCGAGATCGATGCCGGCCACCGCATCATGACCCACGGGTCGAAATGCCGGAATCTGCACGGCCACCGCTATGTGGTCGAGGCCGAGTGCGAGGCGCGCCGGCTGCGCGACGCCGGCGAGCAGACCGACATGGTGGTCGATTTCGGCTTTCTCAAGGACGAGATGGTCCGGCGCATCGACGGTCCCTGCGACCACGGCTTCATCGCCGCCATCGCCGACGATGCCCTGCTGGCGCTGTTCGCGCCGCCGGGGGGCGACCGGACGGCATGGCTGGCCTGCCTCGGAACCGAGGTCGCCAGGACCGGCGCGGCTCTGACCACCGATACCGCGTTGGGGACCAAGCTTTACGTGGTGCCGTTCCAGCCCACCGCGGAATGTCTGGCCAAGCACTGGTTCGAGCTGCTGGCCGAGCCGGTGGCGCACCGCTCGGACGGCACCGCCCGGCTGGTGTCGCTGCGGGTGTGGGAAACGCCCAACTGCATGGCCGAATACGGGCCGGGGAAATAGGGCGGCACCAGGCCCCTTGGGGCGGGAAAACGTTTTTCTCCAAGTCCGCCCCAATTATCGTAATCTGCCCGATCATCCCACGGCGGTAACGTGAAAATACTGATCGATGCATCGTGTTTGGCGCCGCCGTTGACCGGTGTCGGGCGTTATGCCCGCAACATCATCGAGCGGCTGCCCGCCGCACTTCCCGATGCCGAATTTCGATATTTCCTCGGCGGCCGGTGGGCGGCGGCCCTTCCCGACCGGGCAAGGGGGTCGTTCACCCAAGCGGGGCTTCTTCGTCATTTGGCGCGGCGGATTCCCGTCAGCTGGCCTTTGTGGCGCGGCCTGCAGGCGGCGCTATGGCGCGGCTCCCTCTCGGCCGAAGACCGGGGCAGCGTCTGCTTCGCCCCCAATTTCCTGCCGCCATGTCCGTGGACGCCGTGCGTGCCGGTGGTGCATGACCTGTCCTTTCTCCGTCTGCCGGAGAGTCTTCCCCAAGGACGAAGGGCGCGGCTGCAAGATCTTCGGCGGCACCTGCACCGGGCGTCCGCCATCATCGCGGTTTCCGGGTTCACCGCCAAAGAGATGGTTGCCGAATATGGCCTGCGCGCGGAGCGGATCCATCTGGCCCCGCCCGGTGTCGCGCCGCGATTCTGGCGTGACGCCCCCCCTCCCCCGGAAAGTCTGGCCGAATTCTCTCTCTCCCCCCAAGGCTATTACCTCTGTGTCGGCACATTCGAGCCGCGAAAAAATCTGGCGACCCTGGTCGCGGCGTATTCCCGACTGCCATCTTGCATGCGGGAGCGTTTTCCCCTGGTGCTGGCGGGAGCGCCCGGATGGGGAAATTACGGGTGGGCGCCGTCCTGGGAGACATTGGCGAATAGCGGTCAGCTGCGCATTCTCGATTATGTTCCCGATGAGGCGCTTGCGGATCTGTATGGCGGCGCCATCGCCCTGTGCATGCCGTCCCTTTACGAAGGGTTCGGGATGCCGGTGGCGGAAGCCCTGGCGGGAGGCACGCCGGTTCTGGCCTCCAATGCCGGGGCGTTGCCGGCAACGGTCGGCCCCGGCGGTATTCTGCTGTCGCCACTTGACGTTCCGGCCTGGACGGACGCCATGATCGTCATGGCCGAGGACGACGCGCTGCGGCGTCGGCTGGCCGCGGCGGGACGTCCGCACGGCCGTTCATTTCGCTGGGACGCGAGTGCTTTGGTGGTGGCGGCGGCGTTGCGTGCCGCCGACCCGGCCTGATATAACGCCGCCACCCTGGGTCTACACATCAAGGAATGCCGGGAAGGGGATGCGCCATGCCGTTGGACCTCAATTCTCAAGTTGCCCGTATGGCCGACATGATGGCCGCTCCGGTGGATCAGGATCTTGTCATCCTGAACCTGGCGACCAACACCTATGTCGGCCTGGACGGGATCGGGCGGCGCATCTGGGAATTGCTGGAAACGCCGCAAAGCGTCGAGGCCTTGTGCCGGCATCTCGGCCAGGAGTTTGAAGGTTCGCCGGACGAGATCGCCGCGGACGTGATGTCGTTCTTGCGCGAGTTGGAGGCCGAGGGACTGCTGCAGGAGACCTGACGGCCGCGAAGGCGCAAGGAAAATGCACGATACCGAAACAAACGCCCATTCCCTTTGCAAGGCGTGCGGCCTGTGCTGCGACGGGACCCTTTTCGACCATGCCCGTCTGGCGCCGGAAGACGATCGCGGGGTAGTGGACGCGGCGGGTATCAGGCTGCGCGACGATCGCACGTCCTTTCACCTGCCCTGTCCGGCCTACAAGGACATCTGCACCATATACGACGATCGGCTCCGGATCTGTGGCGAATTCAGATGCAACCTTCTCATCAAATACATGGAGGGAACCGCAGGCTATGAGGCGGCCTTTGAAATCATCTCCAGGGTGAAGGCGTTGTCTTCAAAACTACGAAAACAGATGGCCGACATTACCGGGCAAGATGGACAACCCCTTCGTTCCGCCTACATGACGGTGCGCGCCATTGGCGACGATTCGCATCGGGCGATGCTGCTCGACTATGCCGTTCTTCTCCACCACATCCGGAAACACTTCGCCAAAAGCCGATCCGGCGCGTAGGCGATCGGCTCTCGACGTGATCGGCGTGGCGGCGACCGGGGTTGTTTTCGCGCCAAAATGTTCATTGAATTGCCTGTCTGGGTGTGGCAGTAAGCCTTTATCCTGTTCGATACGCCTGTTAGATACAATTTGGGATGATGCTTACATGACCCCGACCTCCGATCGCCTGAACGCCGCCGATCCGGCGCCCGCGTTTCCGTCCTCCAAGGCTCGTCAAATCTGGCGTCGCCCGGTCGTCACCCGCCTTGATGTCGGCCGCCGGACCTTGATGTGGTGCCCCTCCACCGGTTGTCCCGATTGATTATCACGAGACGTTAACCGGACTTCGGGGTATAAAGGGCGGTCTGTGTGCGAAACTTTCGTCAAACCCTGCCTGGGAAGGTGCTTCACATGACCCCGACCTCCGATCGTCCGAACGCCGCCGGTCAGGCGCCCGCGTTTTCATCGTCCACACCGCGTCAAGTCTGGCGTCGCCCGGTTGTCACCCGCATTGATGTCGGCCGCCTGACCTTGAATGGCTGCCCCTCCACCGGTTGCCCCACCTGATTGCCAGGAGGCCGGATCGGCCTCCGGGTTAAGGAGGCGCCGGTTGCGATACTTTTGCCAACATTGCCTGGGATGATACTTCACATGACCCCGACCTCCGATCGCTTGAACGCCGCCGATCAAGTGCCCGCATCTTCGTCGTCCACACCGCGTCAAGCTTGGCGTCGCCCGGTTGTCACCCGCCTTGATGTCGGCCGCCTGACCTTGAATGGCTGCCCCTCCACCGGTTGCTTGGGATGATCGCCCCGAAACCTGATCCGGTTCCGGGTTAAGGGGCGACGAAATTTTGGGGGCCGGCCGGTCACGGGCGGGATGTTGGCGGTTGGGCACAGCTTATACCTACCAGGCCTATGGCTTGACCCTGCGGGTCCCCTTCGTTTGCTCCGGCCTGTCCACGGGCGATCCGGGGACTCCTCCCGATCTGGAGGTGGTCGAGGGCGAGGTTCCCGCCACCCTGGCCGCCGCCGAGCTCAGGGGGGACGGCTTTGAGGCCGCGCCCGGCCGCCTTCTGCTGGAACTTGGGCGCTTTTCGGGACGCTTTCTCGTCGAGAACGGGCGCCGCGTCACCTTCCAGCGCGGTTCCACGGCGGAGGAAGCCGCCTTGGGCTACCATTTGATCAACTCGATCATGGCCGCCGTCATGCGCCAGCGTGGTTATCTGGTGATGCACGCTTCCGTCGCCGCGCGGGGTTCGACCGCGATCATGGTGATGGGGGTCTCGGGGGCGGGAAAATCCACCACCCTGGCCGCCCTGTGTGCGCGCGGGTGGTCCATGCTGTCCGACGACGTTACCGTTCTTCAGCGCTCCTTGGCGGGGGAAATACAGGTCCTGCCGGGGGTGCCGCAGGTCTCGCTGTTCGAGCACACGGCGCAACGGCTGGATATGGATGTCGCCGGCCAGCCGCTGTATCCCTGGCGGCGGATGAAGGCGCTCATCCCCTCTCCGGCGCCGACGAGTTCGGAGCCGGTGCCGTTAAGGACGGTCTTCATTCTGGAGTTGGGCTCGGGTCCCACCCTGGAACGCGAGAAGATGCTTGGGGCGCAGCGGTTCGGCGCCCTTTACGACGGCCTCTACGGGCCGGTTCTTCCCTCGGAATACGCCGGCATTCTGCCGCTTCATGCCGCCATGACCAACCAGACCACCGTCTTCCGCCTGCGCCGCCCCAGCGAGCCCTGGTCGGTGGATGACGTGGTGGCGCAAATCACCGAAGATGCCTTTCCACCGGGCGACACCGGGCGGAGCGGGGCGGGCGGACATGCTGCGGAAGGGTGACCTCGCCAAGCTGGCGACGGAACGTCCGGCCGGGATCGTCCTGCTTGTGGAAGCCGCGTTATGGCTGATGATCATGTCGGTGGCCATCCGTATCCTGGCGTTCGGCCGGATCGCCAGGATTCTTGGTCTTAGCGAGAGTGGCGAGCCGATTGCGCCGTCGAGTCCGCCCGATGGCGGGGCGCAAGATATCAGGCGGGCGGTGCGGGCGGTGGCAGCCCGGCTGCCCTGGACCTGCACCTGTCTGTCTCAGGCCTTGGCCGGCATGGCCCTTCTCACCCGCCGGGGCCTCCCGGGGACCCTGTCTCTCGGCGTGGCCAAGGGGGGCGGAGAAGCCCAGGGGGAATTCCTGGCCCATGCGTGGCTGAATTGCGGTGACGTCAATATCGCCGGCGAGGAGACATCCGCCTCGTTTACCCCTCTGGCGCGGTTTGTCGGCAGGCCCGCCGGGGCGAAGGAACTCACCCCCGAGTTCCGCCTCTTCCGCCTCGCCGTGGGAGCCGCGCCGAAGCCGGATGAGATAAGGCGGCTGGCGTCGGCCGTCACCGACTGGGAGACCGTACCCGCGAGCGCTCGCCGCCATCGCGTGACACAGGCGGTCTTTGTCGCCTTGCGGGATCATGCCGCCGGGATCGCCCCTCCGGCGATCCTGGAGGACATGCGGGTTCGGTCCCTGGTGGATCAGGCCACCTGTCACGCCCAGGCGGTGGAATTGACCCGCATCGGCCGCGCCGGCGACGCGGCGGGAATCGCCATGCTGGTTCTGAAGGGAATCCCGCTGTCGCTGGGGCTTTACGGCCGTCTGGCCGCAAGGGGAGCGGGCGATATCGATATCCTGGTCGATCCGGCTCAATTGCGCCACGCCGGCACGGTTCTGGAAGGTCTTGGCTATGTCAGGCAGGGCGCCCGAATTTTCGACCGACGCCAGACGGTCTGCCAGAGCCGGATCAAGGATGTCGCCTATGTGCATCGGACATCCGGTCAGATGGTGGAACTGCATCAACGGCTTACCGAGAACCCGCATTTGTTGCCTTGGCGTTTTCCGGCGCTTTGGCGGAATCGGGACGAGGTCATGGTGAATGGAACGGCCATCGCGACCTTGCCGCGCCGTGATCTGGCCCTCTACCTCTGCATTCACGGCGCCAGCCATTGTTGGGAACGTCTGCGCTGGCTGGTGGATCTTGCCGAACTGTTGCGGGCGCCGGGGGCGGTGGAAGCGGCGCTGGCCGACGCGAACGGCGCCGGACTCGGCGCCCCCATGCGCGAAGCGATCACCCTTTGCCACCATTGGCTCGAACTGCCGGTCGCGCCGGAAAATCTGCTGGAGCCGGCGGCCCTTGCCCCCTTCATCCGCCGCTTCTTCGAGGGCGGGCGGTGGAATCCGGCGGTTAGGCCGGGAAGCCTGGAGTGGCTGCGGCGCTATTCCTTCTGGGGACGAATTCACAGCTGGTCGCTCCGCTCCGACTGGCGTTATCGACTGCGCGAACTTTCGGGAATCCTGATCTGGCCACCCGACTGGGAGACGATCGCGCTTCCGGACGCGCTTTTCTGGCTCTACCCGTTTTTGCGCCCGGTCGCCTGGGCCTTGCGGCGATGGCCGGGACAGGGACCATGACTCCATCGGTTCATGCCCAACTCCGGGACTGCGTGACGGCGCTTTACCGCTGGGCCGGTGCCGCCGCGCTCGGCCGTCTGGCGTTGCTCATGCTTGCCTCGGCCGCCACGGAAGGGCTTGGTTTCACGCTCTTGCCGGTGCTGCTTGCCAGCCTCGATGGCGGCATGGCCTCGGCGAAGGGGGGGATGGGCGATCTGATCGGGTGGCTCGGCCCGTGGGGCGGCCTGCCTGCCCTGCTCGCTCTGTTCGTGACCGTGGTTGTCGTGCGTTCGGCGCTGGCCTGGCGGCGGGAAACGGCAATGGCCGCTATTCGCCTTGGTTTCGTCGAGGTCTTGAGGGTCCGGCTGTTCCGGGCCGTTGCCGGGGCGGAATGGCGCTTCGTGGCGGGCCAGGCCCGCGCGGAATTGAGCAATCTCCTGGGGGGGGATGTCGCCCGGCTTGGGCTCGGCTGTTTCCACCTGCTCAAGCTGCCGACGGTTTTGGCCATGCTGGTGGCGCAGGCCTTGGCAGCCGTGTACATCGCCTCCGCCATCGGACTTATCGCCGTCGGCTGCGCCTTCGGCATCGGTGTTCTGATCCGGATGAAGGCCACCACGGTACAGCGCCTTGGCGGCGATCTGACCTATAAGCAGGGGCGGCTGTTCTCCGAGATCCTGGGTTTCCTGGAGGGGCTGAAGCCGGCGAAAAGCCATGCCTGTGAACACGAGCATGTCAATGCCTTCGCCACGGTCGCCGCCTCCATGTGCGAGCGCACCTGCACGTTTGTGGAGGGTGGAGCGCGGATGCGGATGGTGGCGCAGGTCGCCGCCGCCGTCGCCCTGGCGGTCCTGGTGTGGCTGGCGGTGACATTCGGCCATCTGGCGACCGCCACCCTGATGGTTCTGGCGGTCATTCTGGCGCGGATGATGCCCCTGTTGCAGGAAGCGCAGGAAAGTTGGGACGGGATCGTCCATATGCTGCCGACCTACGATGCCATAACCTCGGCCGAGCGTCGATTTCTGGCCGCGGCGGAAAACATGGACGAGGCATCCCCACCCGGGCTCGCTCATGGCATTCGCATGCACGATGTCGGTTTCCGCCATGATGGAGATGGCCCATTCCTGCTTCGGGGCGTTGACGCCGTGGTGCCCGCCGGCCTTATCACCGCGCTGGTCGGTTCGTCCGGGGCCGGCAAGACCACGGTCGCCGACATGCTGCTGGGACTGCTGGTGCCGGAAGAGGGGACGATTACCGTCGACGGCGTGCCGTTGAGCGGAGGCCTTCGCCGCGCCTGGCGACGTACGGTGGCTTATGTGCCTCAGGACCCGTTCCTACTGAACGCCTCGGTACGCGACAACCTGCGCTGGGCCGCGCCCGGCGCGTCCATGCCGGCGATGGAACGGGCGCTGTCCCTGGCCTCGGCGGATCAGATCGTCGCGGCCTTGCCGAACGGGTTGGATACGATCGTGGGCGATCGCGGCTCGCGTCTGTCAGGCGGGGAGCGTCAGCGTATCGTCCTGGCGCAGGCCCTGCTGCGGCAGCCCAGCTTCCTGGTTCTCGACGAAGCAACCAGTGGATTGGACATGGATACCGAACGGGTGGTCCTGGAGGCCCTGTCCGCCCTGAGAGGACGCATGACGGTTCTGGTCATCGCCCACCGGCCAGCGATGATCGCCATCGCTGACCGTGTCCTGGAAGTCGCCGACGGAAGAGTGACGGAGCAAACCGTCAGAACCGGCTGACCTTACTTTGGCGTGGCGGGCGGCGCCGGAACGGCGGGAACGGCCGGCGGCTTCGGCATCGCCGGCTTGGCCGCTTCGACCTTATCCGTCTGCTGCTTGGTCGCCTCGGTCACCGCGCCCACGCCCTGCGTCGCCGCCTGCCCGGTGGCCTGGGTCACGGCGCCGGAGACGGATTGGGCGAAGGCGGGAGCCGACAAGGCGATCAGGACGGCAACGGCGAGAATGATCTTCATGGAGGTTCTCCTTGAAATCCGGCTGACCGCTTCCGACGCCGGTTCCGTTCCGCCCGTTCATCGGTTCAGCGGCGCGGGCTTGGGTGGTCCCGCCCCACGGAAGAGATATTAGAAGCGAACCGCTTTCGGCGCAACGTTGACGGCATACACGGCTTATAGTCCGCCTCAGGGGCTGGCGGTTGAGTGTTGCGCGATTGTCGCGTCACAATTCGTTCCATTGCCACGTAGCGTCGACGGCTTGCCAAAGCCCCCAATATTGAGTAAGAAAAAATCAGCACGTCGTAATGATTGTTTCAGGGGATACCACCGTGAAGTACGCACTCCGGGTTTCAGCCGCGTCGCTGTTCGGCATCGTGTTCTCCGCCGGCGCCCAGGCGGCCGACACGTACAGCGGAACCAACACCGTTGCCTCGCCCCAGGTGTCGCAGCAGTCCGCCTCGCAGACGGCGACCCAGATTTCGTCGCGGATCAGCCAGGCGGTTTCCGGTGCGACCGGCGCTTCGGGCGCCAGTGGCGGCTTTGGTGGCGGCGGCGTCCCCGGCGGCGGCGGCGCTCCGGGTGGTGGTGGCGCTCCCGGCGGTGGCGTGGGCGGTGGGGCCGGATCTCAGGGCAGCTCGCTCGAAGGCGGCATCACCGGCAAGGCGGCAGGTTCCGCCACCAAGAATATCGGCCTGTGGTTCAATGTCGGCGCCGCCCACGCGTCGGACACGCATGCCTTCGAGACCTTCCATGGGGGCATCAACACCGCGGTGGCGGGTGTCGATTACCGGGTGCGCGACAACGTGGTCGTCGGCGTTGCCCTGGGCTACGAGATGGCCCGGATCACCACCACCTTCAACAACGGCACCCTTACCGCCGACAACGTCGCCCTGGCTCCCTATATCGGCTACTCGATCAACGATAATTTCAGCATCGACGCCACGGCCGGTTATGCCTTCGTCAACTATGGCATGACTCGCAACAGCGGCCAGGCTAAGGGATCGACGGACGGCGGGCGCGTGTTCGGATCGACCAATTTCACCGCGCAGACATCGGTGGACAAGTGGCGGCTTAGCACCGGTCTGGGCTATATGTACCTTCAGGAGAGCCAGGGCCGGTATACCGAAACCGGAACCGGCGCCATGGGGGTTGCGGCCGTGAACATTCGCCTCGGTCAGCTCCGCTCGACCAATAAGGTCGGATATTACGAGCAGACCAGCTGGGGTTCGATCATGCCCTATCTCATGGTGCGGCCGGAGTACGACGTCAACAAGTCGCCGGCGGCGCTGCTCGACGCCACGAGCGGGACCAAATCGACCGCGGATCGGTTCGGCACGACGTTCGGCCTGGGCCTCTCCGTGGCGGCGGGCGACGACACCTCCGTGAACCTCGAAGGCACCACCAGCCAGTTCAGGTCCTATTTGGGCATGGACGGTGTTTCCGGGACGGTCCGTTTCCGGTTCTGATCCGTCTTGGTTTCGGTCAGGCGAGGCGCATCCGTTCCGCGGGTGCGCCTCGGTCGTTTCGTCGCCCCCGGAAGGCCGACTTTTTCCGCCGGATAGCAGTTGCGCCGGAACGACGCAAAGCCGAGGGAGGTCTTGGGGCATGAAGATCGCCATCACCTTCGATTGGCTTTCGGTGATCGGCGGGGCCGAGCGCGTCTTGGCCGAGATGCTGGCCCTTTATCCATCCGCCGATATCTATGCCGTGATGGATTTCCTGGAAGAGCGGAGCATCCTGGGGGGACGTCCGGTCACCACCAGCTTCATCCAGCACCTTCCCGGGGCGCGACGATTTTACCGACACTATCTGCCGTTGATGCCCATGGCGGTCGAACAATGGAATCTCCAGGGCTACGACCTGATTCTGTCGTCGAGCCACGCCGTTTCCAAAGGGGTGATCTCGTCGCCGGGGCAGACGCACGTCGCCTACATCCACACCCCGATGCGCTATGCCTGGGACTTGCAGGCCCCCTCGCTTCGCCAGGCCGGATTGATGCGGCCGCTCGATTGGGCGGCCCGCTGGATGTTGCATCGCCTGCGGCTGTGGGACCAACTGTCCGGTCAGCGTCCTGATCACATCATCGCCAATTCCTTCTTTGTCGCCGAACGTATCCGTAAATACTGGCGGCGCGATTCAGAGGTGGTTTACCCTCCGGTCGATGTGAGGCGTTTCGCTTCGCGGAACTCGCCTGAAGACTTCTACCTCAGTGTTTCAAGGCTGGTCCCCCACAAGAGAGTGGATCTGCTGGTGCAGCTGTTTTCCACCACTCCCGGACGACGTCTGGTGGTGATCGGTGACGGGCCGGAACTCAATCGCCTGAAGGCGATGGCTGGCCCCAATGTCACCCTGCTCGGGAGGCAACCGGAAGGCGTGGTGGCCGACTACCTTTCCCGATGCCGTGCTTTCATTCTGGCCGCGACCGAAGATTTCGGGATTGCGCCGCTGGAAGCCCAGGCGGCCGGACGCCCGGTCATCGCCCTGGCCCGGGGGGGCGCCGTGGAGACGCTGCGCGGACTGGAGGAGGATCGGCCCACGGCGGTGTTCTTCGCCGAACCGACCCCGCATTCGCTGAAAGAAGGCCTGGAGGCCTTCGAGGCGGCGGCGGACCGGATCACCGCCGAGGCCTGCCGGGCCAATGCCGAGCGCTTTTCCACCGAGCGCTTTCGGACGGAATTGTCGGACGCGGTAAACAGGGCCATGGCCCTGGGGAAGCAACGGCGGTGACGCGGGGAGCCATCATTCTCCCGGCTCTGGGGTTGGGCCTCGGCCTGCTCTCGGTCCTGTTGTCCTCGCCGGTCTTCGCCTTCGGGGTATGGCAACAATCCGAGCCGGTGGTGATCGCGGTTCATGCCGGAGCGGCTCTGTGCTGGTTGGGAATTGCCGCCGCCGGACCGGCGGAGTTGGTTGCGCGGGTGAAGTCCCCCCTGATCATGCCCGCTTTGGCCCTGGCCTTGTGGGGCGCCGTCGCCGCGTGTTTGTCCGGCCATCCCTTGGCGGGACTTCTGGGGCCGCCCCAAACCGGCGAAGGGGCGCTTTGGAGCCTTGATCTGGCCGCCTACACTCTCGCCGCGTGGGGCGTCCGTGATCGCGCGCCGAAGACATTCGGCCGGATGATCGCGGTGGGAAGCGGTGTGGTTCTGATCGTGGCGATCTGCAATGCCCCCATCCTGCGCGCCGCCGTGACCATCGGCGAAATACCGCGCTTTTTCAGTTTTCCCAAATTTCTGGCATTCAGCGCGCTCGGCCTATTTCCCGCGGCCTGGGCCCTGCGCGACGCCAATAACCGGGCATGGACCGGTGTCATGGCCATTGCCGTGGTGGGAGTGGTGCTGTCGGAGAACCGAACGGCTATCGCCGGCCTGGCGATGGTGCCGGTGATCCTGATCCGCTGGCGTTCTCCGCCGTCCGGCGGCGGCCGTCGTTTCGTCTTGCCGCTGACCGTGGCCGCCGTGACCGCCGTGGCCGTTGCCCCCTACATTCTGCTTCGGTACGGGGACTGGCTGCATGGGACATTTTCGCTGTGGTCGAGGTCGATTCTTCTGGCGGTGGTCGACCGGCATATCTTCGACGATCCAATGACGGCCTTGTTCGGACACGGCTGGGGAAACTACCAGGAATATCTGGCCCGCCACGTCGGCGATACCGGCATCTCTCTGGTGGACAGCTCGTGGAAGGACCTTACCCGGGACGAATTCCACTCGCACAATGCCGTCATCGAAGCCGCCTTCGCCGCCGGGGTGCCGGGAGCCGTGCTGGCGATCCTCTTGCGGGCCGGGACAGCCCTTGGAGCGAGGCCGGCGGCATTTCCCATTGGTTTCGCCTTTGCTTTGTCCGTTGCCCTGACCGAGGCGACCTGGTTCATGTTGCCGGTCAGCCTTGCGTTCCTGGCGATAGGCGCCGCCGCCTTGGCCCCCGAGGGCAAGCCGGCGGCTTTCGACGCGGGACGATCCGGCCGGGTCGGAGTGGCGTCGGCCGGATGCGCGGCAGTCCTGACCATGGCCATCGCCGCCCTGTTGGTCGTTGACGGCGCGGCGAACCAGCGGCTGATGGCCTGCCTTCGCTCGGACACCTGTGATTCCCTGGCGCCATCTCGCCGCCCCATGGATCAAGACCTGGCGATGGCGACGATGATCGTCACCTCCGGGATCGTCACCTCCGGGATCGTCACCTCCGGGATCGTCACCTCCGGGATCGTCACCGCCCGAAGCGGCAAGGCCGGGGAACCCGCCGACCGATCCCTGGCGGAACTGGTGCGCCGGTTGGCGGCGCGGCCGGAGCCTTCCCGTTCGGCCCTATTATCGCTCGCCCTGGTCAACACCTTCGGCACGGCAGCGTTTCTGCCTGAAAAATCGAGGTTCGGCCCCCTTTCTCCCCAGGACGAAATACTGTGGCGGGACGAACTGATCCGGCTGTTGACGATCGCCCCGGGGCGAATGGATGTGGCGGCCATTTATCTGAACTGGTTGGTGCGCCAGGGACGGGATGGCGAGGGTGAGAGGGTGCTGCCGGCTCTTGAGCATCTCTCTCCGTCGCATCCGGTGGTCCTATGGTTTGGGGGGCTACGCATGCTGGCTCAGCCCGGTGATGGGCGACAACAGCAGGGATTGGCCCGGTTACGCCAAGCCCTTGATGGCGGAATCGCCCGATATACCCAGGTGCCCCAGGATGCCGAGGCGATGATTCGCGCGGCGGTTCCCGCGCCATGAGCGGGGGATTCTCCGCATACGTCCGCCGCGTCTTGCGGCCCGTGATGCTGGCGGCTGCCGGTGTGACGGCCTATGGCATCCGTCACGGCACCGTCGTCATGCCGCCGCACTATTGGGGGGCCATCCTCGCCGGAGTCGGGGTGTTTGTGTGGCTGCGGGCCATGCTCCCGTCCCGTTCCGGGGAAGGAATCCTGCGGCGGCTCGCCCGCGTCATGGCGCATCTGGCCCTTACCGGCGTGGTCCTGGTGCTGGCCGCCTATTTTCTCAAGGTTTCCATCGAGTTCTCGCGGATATGGTCGGTTATCTGGCTGATTACGGCGTGGCTGGGCCTCGCCGCCGTGGAGATGTGGATTCCGGCTGCGTCTCCAAGGCGGCGCATCATACTGGCCGGCGATCAGGACCATACCTTGCCCATCAGGTCCCGGCTGGAAGCGGTCGGGTCGGTGGAGGTTTCGGTCAAACCGCTCGCCGAATTGATCGCCTGGCTGAGGGATCAGCCCGATCCGTGCCGGGTAGTGGACGAGATTATCGTGGTGGGGGCGGTGCCCGACGAAGCGGTGCGGTCGGCCCTGATCCTGGCCCTCCACGGCAATCCGGTCGATCTGCGCTATTGCGTCGACCTGGGTGGGCTGATCCCCGAACACGGGACCGGAGGATTCCCCGGCCATCTCACCGTGCCGCTGGCTCCAAGCCGGCCTTTGATGCAGAGGGTCGTAAAAAGGACGGAAGACCTGATCTTGATCCTGATCGGTCTGCCCGTGGTCGCACCCGCCATGGCCGGGATCGCCATCCTGCTCTGGTGGGACGAAGGAAGGCCGATCCTCTTCCGTCAAAGGCGACTGGGTCTGGGGGGCAAGGCATTCACCATCTTGAAGTTCCGAACCATGACCGAGACCGCGTCCGACGAGGCCGAAGCCCCCCAGGTGGAGGGGGAGGATCACCGCGTCACCGGTATCGGCCGTTTTCTGCGCCGGTACGGATTGGACGAGTTGCCGCAAATTCTCAACGTCCTCAAGGGGGATATGTCGCTGGTGGGGCCGCGCCCCCATGCCTTTCCCCATGACGTCACGTGGTCCGAGATGGTCCCCGGATATGCCCGCCGGTTTGAAGTGCCCCCGGGCATTACCGGTCTGGCCCAGGTCAGGGGGTATCGGGGCTTCGTCGAGGACCGCAACGGCATCGAAGCCAGGCTGGCGCTCGATCTGGAGTATATTCGCTCGTGGTCCTTGTGGCTGGACGCGAAGATCTTGTCGGCGACGTTCTCCGTATGGAGAAACGGATAGGCCAACACCCGGCCCACATCCGGTCGGCCGAACTTGCAGCAGGCGCATATCCTCGGCGGCCCGCGGGCGCCGGCGTGCCCGACCACCTCGGCTTGAGCCGAAGCGAAACGCCGGACCATCGGAGGTTTAACGATTTTCCTCGGCCATCAGCGGGCTATAGCGGGCGACGATGCGGTCATATTCGCCGCTTCGGCGCAGTCTGGTCAACCCGCGGTCGAAACTGTCGCGAAGGGCGGCGTCGCGGAACGCCATCCGATACTCGGTGGGCTGAAACAACGGATGGAAGCGCACCGGCTGCGAGACATCGACCTTGGCGACGGCCTCCCGGCTGTGGGCGAACCAGGCGAAGATATTGCGGTCGGCCACCACCGCATCCACTCGCCCAAGATACAGCAGGATCGGCTGGACCACCTGCAAGGCTTCCTCGCGATACCGCGGATTGTCCACCACCGCCGCCTTGAATTCCGGCTCCAGATAGGTTGTCGCCCTCTGAAACGCCACCACCGACTTGTCGGCAAGGTCTTGAAACCGATTGATGATGAGGTTGCGCGACGCCAGGGTGATGACGAAATTGCGGTAGGCGATGTAGACGGCGGAAAAACTGAGCGTGGAAGAGGCTTCGGGCTTTTGGGTCATGGCGGCGTCGGCCTCGCCGGTCTCCAGCGCCTTGATCACCCGCCCGAGCGGCAGGAAGCGCGGGGCCATGACGTGGCCCTCCATCGCCAACGCCTCCTTGACGATATCGTACTCCATCCCGCGCCCCTCGTCGGGAATGACGTAGGGCGACAACGACAGCCCGATGGCGACCTTCACCTCGTCGGCCCCGGCAGGCGACTGGCCGGCGACAACAACTAGGACGGCGACGAGGATGGCCCGAAGCGACATGGAAGGCGGCTCCTTTTCAGATAATGCGCCAAGCCATGGGAGGACACGCCCGTCCCCGCCGTCAATACGACGGACGGACGTATATCCCCGGCGATCGCGTTCAAATATTTGCCTTTCGTCGCCAATGCCGTAATGATCTAGCCGCGCGTCATCGACACCATGGCACGGGGCCAATGTTCTCGAAAAACACCAGCAGACTTGTGTTGCTTGTCGCCATCGCCGGTCTCGGTTGGTGGGGCTGGCGGCAGTATAGTCCCGGCACGGGCGTCACCGCCCCCACCCGGGCGGCGCCGGTGATCCCGGTAACCACCGCCGCCGCCATCCGCTCGGACGTGCCGGTAACCCTGGACGGGTTGGGCACCGTCGCCGCCGCCAACACCGTCACCGTCCGCACCCAGGTGGACGGCCAGTTGCGTCAGGTGCTGTTCCGCGAAGGCCAGGAGGTCAAGGCCGGCGACGTGCTGGTCCAGATCGACTCGCGCGCCTATCAGGCCCAACTCGACCAGGCCACCGCCAAGAAGGCGCAGAACGAGGCGATGCTGGCCAATGCCCGCCGCGACCTCGCCCGCTATTCGTCGCTGCTGCGCAACGAATACGCCACCCGCCAACAGGTCGAGACCACCCAGGCCCTGGTCGCCCAGTTGGAAGCCGCCGTCAGGGCCGATCAGGCGACGATCGAGAACGCCCGGGTCCTGCTCGGCTACACCACCATCCGCTCGCCCATCGACGGACGTGCCGGGTTCCGCCAGATCGACCAAGGCAACATCGTCCATGTCAACGACGCCACCCCGGTGGTGACCATCACCCAGATGCGGCCGATCAACGTCGTCTTCACCCTGCCGCAGGACGCCCTGCCCGACGTCGTCCGCGCCATGGCGGCGGGGCCGCTGGAGGTGACGGCGCTGTCGCGCGACGGCCGGCAGGTGCTCGACCAGGGCCGGTTGGAGTTGATGGACAACCAGATCGATCAGGCCACCGGCACCATCAAGCTGAAGGCGGCGATGCCCAACGAGACCGGCCTGTTGTGGCCCGGCCAGTTCGTCAACGCCCATCTGGTGCTGGGAACCCGCCGCCAGGCGGTGACGGTGCCGGCTTCGGCCATCCTGCGCGGCCAGCAGGGGGCCTATGTCTATGTCGTCCGTGCCGATGCCACCGCCGAGGCCCGCCAGATCGCCGTCGCCCAGACCGACGGCTCTCGCACCGTGATCGAGTCCGGCGTTGCCGATGGCGAAAACGTGGTCACCACCGGCCAGATGCGCCTTCAGAACGGCGCCAAGGTCGAGGTCAAGGCGGACACGCCCAAATGAACATCCCGGCGCCCGAGGGGGATGCCCCATGAGCGACCGCAGGGAGCGTGGCGCCATTGCGGCGCCCGAAGCGAAGCGGAGGAGCCCAGGGAGCGGAGCGACCGCCCGGCGCCTGAGGGCTGAACCAATAAGCGACCGCAGGGAGCGCGGCGCCATTGCGGCGCCCGAAGCGAAGCGGAGGAGCCCAGGGAGCGGAGCGACCGCCCGGCGCCTGAGGGCTGAACCAATAAGCGACCGCAGGGAGCGC
>CAIUSV010000080.1 GCA_903901915.1 uncultured Rhodospirillaceae bacterium
AATGACCGCGCCGATGAACTGCCGCGATGGCTCCATCGCTACAATTGGCATCGGCCCCATGGTAGCCTCAAGGCGCAGACACCAATCAGCCGACTCGGTCTGACCGGGGACAACGTCTTGCGACTCCACAGCTAGCGGCCGTTCCGCCATCCGTCGCGACCGGGCGGACCTGACCATCGGACAGTCCCCTTATTCGTTCGATAGCTTGTGGCGTCATCGCTTTGTTCGCTATGGACGGAGAAGGTGAGTCCGTCGTCGTGGCGGGCGCCTTCCCAGCAGAGCGGTGGTCGAGACATGCAGGCGGTGTTCTCCCGGTTCTCACTCAAGGTGCAGATCGGTTCCCTGGTGGCGCTGGCGGGGCTGATCCTGGTGACGCTGCTGGCGGTGCTGTTCGTCGGGCAGGCCAACTCCGACCGCGCCGCCGCCGTCGCCGCCAAGGAAGAGACCACCGGCCGCCATGCCGAGTCGCTGGACCGGGCGTTGGCCGGGGCGCGGCGGCGGGAAAAGGACTTCCTGCTGCGCAACGACGCCAAATATGTCGCCGAGCACGCCGAGTTCATGCGCGTCGCCCGCGCCGAGTTGGATGCCATGGTCGCCGCCATGGACCCCGACGACCAGCATCGCGCCCGGGCGGATGGGGTCATCCGCAAGGGCATCGCCACCTATGACGAGGCTTTTCGTCTGGCGGCGGCGGGCATGACCCGGGTCGGCCTGACCGAAGGGGACGGGCTGCTGGGGGCGTTGCGCGCTTCGGTCCACCAGATCGAGACCGCCCTGGAGGCCCATGACGATCCGCGCCTGACCGTGCTGATGCTGATGATGCGGCGCCACGAGAAGGACTTCTTCGCCCGGCACGACGCCAAATATATCGGAGAACTCGACCGGCGGGTCGCCGAGTTCGACAAGGCGCTGACGGGGTCGGACCTCGCCGCGTCCGAACGCGCCATCTTGCGCGAGCGGCTGGCGGCCTATCACCGCGACTTCAAGGCCGCCGCCGAAGCCTCGCTTGCCGTGTTGGCCGAGATCAAGGTGTTAAGCGACACCTATGTCGCGATCGAGCCGGAAATCCAGGTGCTGGACGAGGGTGTCGAAAAGGAGATGCTGGCCGCCCGGCAGGAGGCTCTGCGGATCGATGAAGTCTCCATCCGCACGATGACCGTGGTCACGCTGATCGGCTTCGTCGTCATGGTGGTGTTGGGCGGTACCATCGCCCGCTCGATCTACTCCCCCATCACCGCGCTGGCGGCCACCATCGCCCGCATGGCCAAGGGCGATCTGACGGTGACGGTTCCGGGTGCCGGCCGTCATGACGAGATCGGTGTCATGGCCGGGTCGGTCAGTCAATTCAAGGACGACCTGACGCGGATCCGCCAATTGGAGGCCGAGCAGGAGGAGCAGAAACGCCGGGCCGAGGCCGATCGTCTTACCGCCATGCGCAAGATGGCCGATACCTTCGAGGACAGCGTCGGCAAGGTGATCGAGACCGTGACCTCGGCCGCCACCGAACTTCAGGCGGCTTCCAGCCAGATGGCCGGTACCGCCACCGAGACCAGCACCCAGGCCACCACGGTGGCGTCGGCGGCGCAGCAGGCGTCGGCCAACGTCCAGACCGTCGCTTCCGCCACCGAGCAACTGGCGGCCTCGATCAAGGAGATCGCCCATCAGGTCGAGCGTTCGTTGACCGTTTCCGCTCGTGCCGGCGAGGAAGCCACCGCCACCACCACCCAGGTGCGGGCGCTGTCGGACAATGTCGGCAGGATCGGCGAGATCGTCAATCTGATCAACGACATCGCCGCCCAGACCAACCTGCTGGCGCTGAACGCCACCATCGAGGCGGCGCGGGCCGGTGATGCCGGTAAGGGCTTCGCCGTGGTCGCCAACGAGGTCAAACATCTCGCCAACCAGACCGCCCACGCCACCAGCGAGATCGCCGGCCAGATTCAGGCGGTGCAGCAAAGCACCGATGCCGCGGTCCAGGCCATCGACAGCATCACCACGGTGATCGGCGAGATGGGCGAGA
This sequence comes from uncultured Rhodospirillaceae bacterium, assembly GCA_903901915.1. GTDB lineage: Bacteria > Pseudomonadota > Alphaproteobacteria > Rhodospirillales > Magnetospirillaceae > Phaeospirillum. The sequence continues at coordinate 2,021 of CAIUSV010000080.1, forward strand.
TCAGCTCGGCCGTCGCCGCGGCGGTGGAACAGCAAAGCAGCGCCACCAACGAGATCGCCCGCAACGTCGAGCAAGCCGCGGTGGGGACCCAGGAGGTGACCGGCAACATCACTTCGGTCGAGCAGGCGGCGAAGGAAACCGGGGCGGCGGCGGAACAGATCCGGGAATCCTCGACCGATCTGTCGCGCCAAGCCGAATTCCTGCGGCACGAGGTCGGCCAGTTCCTGGCCCAGGTGCGCGCCGACAAGAAGGATGTGACCTTGCTGCGCTGGGAAGACAGCCTCGACATGGGGGTGGCTTCCGTCGATGGCTATCATCGAAAGATATTCGATCTGGTCAACGAGTTCTATCGGCGGATGATGGGGGGCGAAGGCGGTGAAGGCGCCACCGTCATGCTGTCCCAGCTTGGAAATTCCGTCCAGATTCATTTCGGCGAGGAAGAGGCGTTGATGGCCGCGCGCGGCTATCACGGGGCGGAACACCATCGCGGCGCCCACAAGGCCTTCCTGGCGCGGATCGAGGGGTTGAGGGCCGAGGTCGAGGCCAAGAACCCCGAGGTGGTTGCCGAATTCTTCGATTACGCCGCCAAATGGCTTGGTGACCATATCCGTAAGGATGATAAGGCGTTCGGCACCTTTCTGCGCGGTCAGGGCATGGCGGCCTGACCGACGCTTGCCGGGGGGCGAGCGGTGCCCCCGGCCGTCTTCTCTTTTTCTTCCTAATACTGTAGAATAGTATCCGGCTTCGGAGTGCTCCTATTGGATAGGAGGTGGCGACAGGCCAGCGGCTGCCGGGTCCGGTTGTCCGCGGATGGCCTGTATCCCGAAGATATCGGGGCTTCCGATTATCCCTGGCGCACGATTCGCAGGCATCCTTACTCCGGAATGGGGGCGGGCAGGGCTGTTCCGGTGTGATCGGAGGAGATCGTGCCATGAGAAATCCTCTCTCCCAATTTTCGCTCAGGGTTCAGATTGGTTCTCTGGTCGCCCTGGCTGGTTTGGTTCTCGCGATCCTGATGTCGGCCCTGTTGATCGGCCAATCGGCTATCGACCATGCCGCCGTTCGTGCCGACCGGGAGGCGACCATCGGAGAACAGGCCGAGGTCATGGACCGCGCCCTGCTCAATGCCCGGCGGCACGAGAAGGATTTCCTGCTGCGCAAGGAGGTTAAATACGTTGCCCAGCACGCGGACTCCATTCGCGTGGCCAGGGGGGCGATGGATGCCATAGCCGCGGCCATGGACAGCGGCGATGCCCGCCGTTCGCAGATCGATGCCATCGGCAAGGGTGTCGCCGCCTATGGCGATGCCTTCCGTGCCATGGTGGAAAGCCAGACCCGGGTCGGCCTTACCGCCGATGACGGCCTGATGGGGGTGCTGCGGGGATCGGTCCACAAGATCGAGACCGCGCTGAAATCCCATGACGATCCGCGCCTTTCGGTGCTGATGCTGTCGATGCGGCGGGACGAAAAGGACTTCCTCGACCGCATTGAGGTCAAATATGTCGAGGAGCTCGAGCGGCGGGCCGCCGAGTTCGGGAAGATGTTGCCGTCATCGTCGGTTCCGCCTCAGGAGCGGCCGGCGATCCTGGAAAGTCTTGCCACCTATCAGCGCGACTTCAAGGCCGTGGTGGATGGATCGTTCGCCATCGTCGCCGACACCAAAGTGTTGAGCGGGTCCTATGCCACCGTCGATCCCCTGATCCAGTCGCTGGTGGACAAGGCGCTTGACGACATGGCCGCCGCCAAGCGGGAGGCGCAGCAGATCGACGAGGCCACCAACCGGACGATGATCATGGTCATGCTGGGCGGTTTCGCTGTCATGGTCGCTATCGGCACCGTCATCGCCCGTTCGATCTATGCTCCCATCACCGCCATGACCGGGCTGATGGGCGAACTGGCGGGAAACAACCTTTCGGTCGATGTGCCCTTCACCGAACGTGGCGACGAGATCGGCGCCATGGCCAAGTCGGTCGGCCACTTCAAGGACCAGTTGATCCGGGTCCGGCAGTTGGAGGCCGACCAGGAGGACCAGAAGCGTCGTGCCGAGGCCGACCGCTTGGCGGCGATGCGAAAGCTGGCCGATACCTTCGAGGGCAGTGTAGGCAAGGTGATCGAGACCGTGACCTCGGCCGCCACCGAACTGCAGGCCTCGTCCGGTCAGATGGCCGGGACCGCCACCGAGACCAGTAGCCAGGCCACCACGGTGGCGTCGGCGGCGCAGCAGGCATCGACCAATGTCCAGACCGTCGCGTCCGCCACCGAGGAACTGGCGGCGTCCATCAAGGAAATCGCCCATCAGGTCGAACGCTCGCAGACGGTTTCGGCGCGTGCCGGTGAAGAGGCCGTCACCACCACCGCCCAGGTGCGGGCGCTGTCGGACAACGTCAGCAAGATCGGCGAGATCGTCAAATTGATCAACGATATCGCCAGCCAGACCAACCTGCTGGCGCTGAACGCCACCATCGAGGCGGCCAGGGCCGGCGAGGCCGGCAAGGGCTTCGCCGTCGTCGCCAACGAGGTCAAGACCCTGGCCAGCCAGACGGCTCGGGCCACCAGCGAGATCGCCGGCCAGATCCAGGCGGTACAGGAAAGCACCGACGTGGCGGTCCATGCCATCGACAGCATCTCGAAGGTGATCGGCGAGATGGGCGAGATCAGCTCGGCCGTCGCCGCGGCGGTGGAGGAACAGACCGCCGCCACCGGGGAAATCGCCCGCAACGTCGAGCAGGCGGCCGAGGGCACCCAGGAGGTGACCCGAAATATCGTGTCCGTCGAGCAGGCGGCGCGCGAGACCGGGGCGGCGGCGGAACAGATCCGGGAATCGTCCACCGATCTGTCGCGTCAGGCAGAATTCCTGCGGCACGAGGTCGGGCAGTTCCTGGTCCAGGTGCGCGCCGACAAGAAGGACATGACCCTGATGCATTGGGACGATGCCTTGAACACCGGCATCGCCTCGATCGACCGCTATCACCGCGAGAAGTTCGATCGCATCAACGAATTCTATCGTCAGATGATGGGTGGTGACGGCGGCAAGGCGGCCATCGCCCTGCTGTCCGAGATCGGTCGTTCCATCCAGGGTCATTTCGATGAGGAAGAGGAGTTGATGTCCCGCAATCGCTATGGCGACGCCGACAGCCATCGCCGCAACCACAAGCTCTTCCTCGAGCGGATCGCCGGCCTCAAGTCCGCGGTCGAGGCCAATCGTTCCGAGGCGGTCTCGGAACTGTTCACCTATGTCTCGACCTGGCTGGCCGAGCACACGCGCAAGGACGACCGGGCATTGGCGGAGTTCATGCGGGACCGGCGCCTGGCCGCCTGATCCCCGTGGTTCCCTCGCGCAACAAAACGCCGCCGCCCTCGGCCGAGGGCGGCGGCGCTTGCGTCGTGAAGCCCTATTTCAGGGTCTTCAGATAGGCGATGACGGCGGTGACGTCGTCAGGCTTCTTCAGGCCGACGAAGGCCATCTTGTTGCCGGGAACCACCGCCTTGGGGTCGGCGAGGTACTTGGCAAGGGTGGCTTCGTCCCAGGTCAGGCCCGACTTGAGGTGCGCTTCGGAATACTTGTAACCCTCGGCATGACCGGCCTTGGCGCCGAACACGCCGAACAGGCTGGGGCCGACACCGTTCTTGCCGGCTTCGACCTTGTGACAGGCCTTGCACACATTGAACGCGGCCGGGGCATCGGCGGCGGAGGCGGTGAAGGGGGCGGCAAGGAGGGCGGCTCCGAGAACGAGGCCCAGCTTCTTGGTGGTGAGCATCAAATGTCTCCAATTGCGCGGGATGGATTGGTGGCGTGACGCCCCTCTTATCCCCTAGGATTGTGTCGATTTCAAGAGGTTCCAAGTTGTTTCCGGTCGGATCGGGGCTTGCGCGAAGGTATAAGGGGCGTCAATGAGCAGCCTTCCCATCGATCCCATCCTTCCCGACATCCGCGCCGCGCTGGCGGCTTCGTCCGGCCTGGTGCTTCAGGCGCCGCCCGGCGCCGGTAAAACCACGCGGGTGCCCCTGGCCCTGCTCGACGAGCCGTGGCTGAGGGACGGTCGCATCGTCATGCTGGAACCCCGCCGTCTGGCCGCCCGCGCCGCCGCCACCCGCATGGCGCGGACTTTGGGCGAGGCACCCGGCCAGACGGTGGGCTGGCGCATCCGGTTCGACTCGCGGGTCGGCCCCGCCACTCGCATCGAGGTGGTCACCGAAGGCATCCTGGTCCGCATGCTTCAGGACGATCCTGCCCTGACCGGAGTCGGGCTGGTGATTTTCGACGAGTTCCACGAGCGCAGCCTGCATGCCGACCTGGGATTGGCGCTGGCGCTGGAGGCGAGCCAGGGGCTGCGCGAGGATCTCAAGCTGCTGGTGATGTCGGCGACGCTGGACGGTGAACCGGTGGCCCGGCTGATGGGCGGCGTGCCGGTGGTGACCAGCGAGGGGCGCGCCTTTCCGGTGGAGACCCGCTTCCTGACCCGGCCCGACGCCCGACGCTTCACCGACGAGGTGGCGGCGGCGGTGGTGCGGGCGCTGCGCGAGGAAAGCGGCGACGTCTTGGTGTTTTTGCCCGGCGCCGGCGAGATCCGCCGGGTCGAGGCGCTGTTGGCCGATCATCCCGTCGCCGCCGGGGTGCTGGTGACCCCGCTTTATGGCGATTTGTCACAGGAGGCGCAGGACCAGGCCATTCGGCCGTCGCCGGACGGCTTTCGCAAGGTGGTTCTGGCGACTTCCATCGCCGAGACCTCGCTGACCATCGAGGGGGTGCGGGTGGTGGTGGATGGCGGCGTGATGCGGCGTCCCCGTTTCGACCCCGGTGCCGGCATGACCCGGCTGGTCACCTTGGCGGTGTCGCGCGCCGCCGCCGACCAGCGGCGCGGTCGAGCCGGCCGTCAGGGGCCGGGGGTATGCTACCGCCTGTGGTCCGAGGCCGAGGATCGCGCCCTGCAACCCTTCACCGCGCCGGAGATCGTCGAGGCCGATCTGGCGCCGTTGGCGCTTGATCTGGCGCAATGGGGAGTCGCCGATCCGGCGGCGCTGGCCTGGCTCGACCCGCCGCCCGCCCCCCATCTCGCCCAGGCCCGCGAATTGCTGCGCGGGCTGGGGGCGTTGGACGCCGAATGGCGGGTCACCGACCATGGCCGCGACATGGCGCGTCTCGCGCTGCATCCACGTCTGGCCCATATGGTGTTGCGGGGACGGCGCCTCGGTCTGGCCGGTCTGGCCTGCGACCTTGCCGCCCTGCTGGAAGAGCGCGACGTGTTGCGGGCGGGGCGTGGATTCCGTGATGGCGATATCCGTCTACGGATCGAGGCGTTGCGGACCGGTGAGGGCTTTGATCCTCGTCACGGCCTTGCCATCGACAGGGGCGCCCTGTCGCGCGTCCGTCAGGCGGCGAGGGAGTGGCGCCGTCGTCTGGGGCTGAAGGCCGGCGAACAGCAAGGAGACGTCGCGCGGTGCGGAGTGCTGCTGGCTTTCGCCTATCCCGACCGCATCGCCCGGCGGCGGCCGGGCTCCGATCCGCGCTACGCCATGGCCAACGGGCACGGTGCCGTCTTTGCCGGGCACGAGCCGTTGGCGGCGGAGGAATGGCTGGCGCTGGCCGAGTTGGACGGCGACCGCCGCGACGCCCGTATCTTTCTGGCGGCACCGCTGTGCCGCGCCGAGATCGACGAGCATTTTGCCGCTGATATCGAGACGGTGGAGGTCTGCGCCTGGGATGGCCGCGAGGAAGCGGTCTCCGCCCGGCGTCAGCGGCGGCTGTGGCGTCTGGTGCTGGAGGACGTACCGTCCAAGGCGGCCGGAGCCGAGGACATGGCCGCCGCCATGGCTGTTGGCATCCGTGCCATGGGGCCGGAGTGCCTGCCGTGGACGCCGGAGCTGGACCGGCTGCGCCGTCGCGTCGCCTTTATCCGTGGGCTGGAGCCGGAGTCGGGCTGGCCGGATCTGTCGGACGCCGCCCTGACGGCGACCCTGGAACAGTGGCTGGCGCCGCATCTCGGCGGCGTTACCCGACGGGCGCACCTTGCCCGGCTGGATCTTGCCGGTGCGGTGCAGGCAATGCTGAGCTGGGAGCAGCGCCGTCGCCTCGATGATCTGGCGCCGACCCATGCCGAGGTGCCCTCGGGATCACGGGTGGCCATCGACTATGGCGGCGAAGCGCCAGTGCTGGCGGTACGTCTCCAGGAAATGTTCGGTTGCGCCGATACGCCGCGCATCGCCGGCGGCCGGGTGGCGCTGCTGTTGCACCTGCTGTCGCCGGCCCGGCGCCCGGTGCAGGTGACCCGTGACCTCGCCAGTTTCTGGGCCAACGCCTACAAGCAGGTCAAGGCCGACCTCAAGGGCCAGTATCCCAAGCATTGGTGGCCGGACGATCCCATGCAGGCGGAACCGACGGCGCGGGTCAAGCCGCGCCGGTGATCCCGGCCGAATCGGGTGCCGTTCAGGCGATCACCGGCAGCGCGACATGGAAGTCGGCGCCCTCGCCCGGCAGCGAGTCCAGCCAGATCCGGCCGCCCTGGCATTCGACGATCTTCTTGCAGATGGCCAGTCCGATGCCGGTGCCCTCGAAGCGGTCGCGGGTGTGCAGCCGCTGGAAGATGCCGAAGACTTTCTCGGAATAGTCCGGGGCGATGCCGATACCGTTGTCGGAAACGGTGATGACCCATTCGCCCTCTTCAAGGCGGGCCGAAATGCGAATCACCGGCGTACGGAAGGGGTCGCGGTATTTCAGGGCATTGCCGATCAGATTCTGGAACAGCCGGATCATCTCCTGACGGATGGCCCGGACGCGGGGCAATTCGTCGACGCGATAGACCACCGCGCCCGCCTCGACAATGCCGCGCGTGAGGTTGGAGATGACGTCATCAACCGTGTCGGTGAGGTCGATGGCTTCCACCGGCAGCGAATGGTGGCCGATGCGTGAGAACTCCAGGAGGTCGATGATCAGCTGATCCATACGCTTGGCGCCGTCGCGGGCGTAGCGGATGAATTCGCGCCCATCGTCTTGCAACAGGGCGCCATAGCGTCGTTCCAGCAGGGTGACGTAGCTGGAGACCTGACGCAGCGGCTCGCGCAGGTCGTGGGAGGCGATGAAGGCGAACTGCTCCAACTCGGCGTTGGACCGTTCCAGATCCCTGGTGTTGGCCTGTAGCGCCCGCCCCGCCTCGATCCGGTCGCTGATGTCGCGGAATACCAGCACCGCGCCCTTGACGATGCCGTCCTCCACCGCGCCGGTGACGACGAATTCCACCGGAAAGGAGACGCCGTCGCGCCGCCAGAAGGTCTCGTGCCGCGCCTCGCGGGTTTCACCGTCGTTCAAGGTCAGGCGGACCGGGCATTCGGTCTCGGGATAGGCGGTGCCGTCGGGGTGGCTGTGATGGGTCGCCGCGTGCAGCATCACCCCGACCGGGTCGGAATTTTCCCAGCCCAACATGCGTCTGGCGGCGGGATTGATGAAGCTGACCCGTCCGGTGGGATCGACGCCGCAGATCCCCTCGCCGGCGGAACTGAGGATCAGTTGCGCCTCGCGATGGGCGCGTTCGGTGGCGCGTTGGGCAGTCTCTTCGGCCCGCATGGCGCGCAGCAGGAAGGCCCCGAGCAGCAGACTGACCATGGTGACGGCGGTGGCGATGCTGACCAGTGTTCCGGTCTCGCGCCGCCAGGGGGCCAGCAGTTCCTCCTCGGTGGCGGTGACGATGATGATCAGCGGGTAATCCTTCAGCCGCGAGAACGACACCAGTCGGCGGCGATGGTCGGTGAACGGGCTTTCCGAACGGAACACGCCGCGCGGCCTTTGGGAGAAATGTTCCTTCCAGTCGGGGGTTTGGGTGATCGAAATGCCGATGGATTTCTCGTCCATCGGCGTGCGGAACATGTAGGTGCCGTCGGTTCTGGTGATGGCGACCGAGCCGAGCGGCTTGACCCGTTCGGCCTCGAAGATGGGGGTAAGGCGGTCCAGTTCCAAGGCGGCGAACAGCACGGCGATATCGCCGCCGGCCGGTTCGGCCGGTACCGATATCGGAAGTCCCCATTTGCCGGTGACCCGGCTGACCACCGGATCGGCGACGAAGAATCCCCTGGTGGCGGCATTGAACTGGGCGCGGAAATAGTCGCGGTCGGACACGTCGGCCAGCGGCTTGCGGTCGCGTTTGGGGATGTAGTGCAGGCCGCCGCTCCGCGAGACCATGCGGATGTCCATAACGTCGCCCGATAGCAGGCGCAGGCGGTCGACCAGGGCGATGAACGAGGCGCTTTCGCCGGGGTCCTCGGTCGGATGCTCGGCCATCCAGTGGGTGGCGACCGCCAGCGAGGTTTCGGTCTGCTTGAGCAGCCGCATGACCTGCTCGTCCACCGCCGAGGTGAGCTGTTCCAGGTTGGCGGTGGCGGCGGTCAACGCGCCGCGGCGTTGCGACCACGACCAATAGCCGACGAAGGCCCATAGCGCCAGCAGCAGCGCCGCCAGCAGGGCCGAGACGATCCGGCGGTTGGTGGCGCGCCCGCCTAGGCTGGGCATTCCTGGAACCGAACCGGCAGGCCCGAGGGCGCTCCCAACAATTGGCCGTCGCGCATCACGACGCGACCGCGCACGATGGTCGCGGTGGGCCAGCCGGTGACGCGTTTGCCGTCGAACGGCGTCCAGCCGCAGCGACTGGCGATCCAGTCGTTGGTGATGATCCGTTCGGCCTTGAGATCGACGATGGTGAAATCGGCGTCGTAGCCTACGGCGGTGCGTCCCTTGCCGGTGATGCCGAAGATGCGGGCGGGGCCGGCGCTGGTAAGATCGACCAGACGTTCCAGCGTAAGGCGACCCTGGCTGACATGGTCGAGCATGACGGGGACCAGGGTCTGCACCCCGGTCATTCCCGACGGACTTTGCGGATAGGGCCGGTCCTTTTCCTCGCGGGTATGGGGGGCATGGTCGGAGCCGAGGACGTCAACCACGCCGTTGGCGATGGCCCGCCACAGCGCGTCGCGGTGGTGGACGCCGCGAATCGGCGGGTTCATCTGGGCATAGCTGCCCAAGCGCTCATAGCATTCCGGGGCGGCGAGGGTCAGGTGCTGCGGCGTCGTCTCCACCGTCGCCACCGCCTTGTGGTCGGCGAGGAACTCCATCTCCTCGGCGGTGGTGACGTGCAGCACATGGACGCGGCGGCGGGCTTTTTCCGCCAGGGCGATCAGCCGTTGACTGGCCTTCAGCGCCGTTTCCACATCGCGCCATTCGTGATGGACGCGGGGATGGGCGCCCGCGTCGGCCAGATGCTTGCGTTCGGCCAGACGGCCCTCGTCCTCGCAGTGGACGGCGATGCGGCGCACGCCTTGGGCCAGGACCTCGGCCAGGGTCTCGTCGTCGGGCACCAGCAGGTTGCCGGTACTGGACCCCATGAACACCTTGATGCCGGCGCAACCGGGCCGGCGTTCCCATAGGGCGAGATGGTCGATGTTGTCGGCGGCGGCGCCGAGAAAGAAGGCATGATCGACCCAGGCACGGCCCTTGGCGCGGGCCAATTTATCGTCGATGGCGTCGGCGGTGGTGGCCGACGGCTTGGTGTTGGGCATCTCGAACACCGCCACCACGCCGCCTTGGGCGGCGGCGGCGGTACCGGTGGCCAGATCCTCCTTGTATTCCAGGCCGGGTTCGCGGAAGTGCACCTGGGTGTCGATGACGCCGGGCAGCACGGCGAGGCCGCGCAGATCCATCTCCTCGGCGGCCGAGGCCGCCCGCAGGTCTCCGATCGCCTTGATGCGGCCGTCGGAAACGCCGATATCGGTGCGTTCGGTCCCGTTGGGGGTGACGGCCAAGCCGTGGCGCAGGATCAGATCGAAGGTCTGGGTCATGAGAGGTTCTTCTCATTATGACTTGGAATGAGGCTGTTTCCCCCTCGCCCGCTTGCGGGAGAGGGACGGGGTGAGGGTGGCACGCGCGACAGCGCGGGCCTCGCGCCGGAGAAAGAGTCATATGGCGCGCGGACGCGCGCACCCTCACCCGCCTCGCTTACGCTCGGCACCCTCACCCGTGCAACGGGAGAGGGGATTTCCTCCGTCGCCGTCTTCCATACCTCTTCGCGGAAATGGGGACCGAGATCCTGCGCCGTCCGCAGGGCAACCCGCTTGCCCCCAGGCAGGGCCGACAGATCGGTTTCTATGCCCGCCAGAGCGATCAATCCGGGTTCCAGACGCGGCTCGAACTCGACCAACAGATCGACATCGCTATCGTCGCGGGCGGTTCCCTTCAGTCCGGAGCCGAACAGGGACAATCGCCGGATATGATGGCGACGGCACAAGGAATCCAATGCGGCGTGGTTCGGGAACAAAGCGTCAGGCATCAGCCCCCCTCGTCGCGGTAGAGATGCGTCAACGTAAGGTGTCAGAGTACATAGCTCATCCGCGATCCGCCAGCGCCGAGAAGGCGTCGCCTTGCGTCGGACGTTGCAGGATGTGCCGCCGGTGCCACAGGGCGTAGAACAGCAGGGTCCAGCAGGCGAAGCCGGCTTGCTTGCCGCCGGTCCTGAACAGCCGTTCGACACTGTCGGGGCGGCAGATTTCGATGATACCGGGTTGGCGCGCCACCAATTGGCCGATTTCCGGTCGGGCGGCGATCCATTCGCCCACCGGCACGGTGAAACCGCGCTTGGCCTCGAACGGTCGGGCGGCGGGCAACGCGGTTTCCAGCCAGCGGCGCAGCAGCCACTTGCCCAGCCCCTTGCGCACTTTGAGCCGGTCGGGCAGGCGGAAGGCGAATGCCGCCACCACCGGATCGAGGAACGGCACCCGTCCTTCGATGCCGTTGGCCATCAGGCAGCGGTCGGCCTTGGTCAGCAGGTCGTTGGGAAGCCAGTCGGCGCAGTCCACCGCCTGCGCCGCTTGCAGACGCGAACGGCCGTCGACGGTTTCGGCCCGTTCGGTGGCGGCGAAGCCGTCCCGCCAGCCGTCGGCGATACCGTCGCGCAGCACCTCCAGCCGGTCGAAGGTGCCGCTCCGCCGCATCGCCTTGGCGAACGGCCATGGCCGCATGGCGTGGCGATAGCGGCCATAGCCGCCGAACAGTTCGTCGCCGCCCTCGCCCGACAGGATGACCTTGACCTCCTGGCCGGCCACCTGGGCTAGCTTGAAGGTAGGCAGGCAGGCATAGTCGGCGGCGGGGTCGTCCATGCAGGCGGCCACCCGGGGCAGCAGATCCCAGAAATCGGATTCGCCGAACTCGACCTCGACATGGCGGGCGCCGGTGGCGCGGGCCAGCTCGCGGGCATGGGCGCGCTCGTCGTGAACGCCGGTGCCGGGGAAGCCGGCGGTGAACGCCAACACCCCCTTGGGATTGAGCCGCGCCATCATCGCCAGCACCACCGACGAGTCGATGCCGCCGGACAGGAACATGCCATAGGGCACGTCGGACCGCTGGTGCAGATCGACCGTCTCGGTCAGCACCTCGTCCAGCCGGTAGAGCAGGGCGTCGGCATCGCCCGGCTCCGGCCCTCCGCTCGGCAGCGCCGGCAGAATCCGGGAGTCGCTGATGCGTCCTTGTTCGATCACCACGGTCTCGCCCGGCAACAGCCGGCGGATGCCGGGAAAGATGGTCGCCGCCCCGGTGGTGAACTGGAGTTGCAGCAGCTCGGCCCGCGCCGTGGTGGCGATGTCCGGCCGGACCAGTCCGGCGGCGATCAGCGCCTGAGGCTCCGAGGCGAAGGCGACGCCGTCGGAGGCCTCGGCGAGATAAAGTGGCTTGATGCCGAAGGGATCGCGGGCCAGCACCAGCCGACCGGCGGCGGGGTCATGGATGGCGACGGCGTACATGCCGCGCAGCGCATGGGTAAAGGCGGTGCCGCGCTCGCGGTAGAGATGCAGCGGGGGTTCGCAGTCCGAGCCGGTGGCGAAGGCCTGGCCCGGCATGTCCGACTTCAGTTCCAGGTAGTTGTAGACCTCGCCGTTGGCGACGATGGCGCGGCCGTCGGCGTCGAGAATCGGCTGTTTTCCGCCCTCCAGGTCGATGATCGACAGGCGGTTCTGCACCATGCCGACGTTGTCGGCGATGTGGCGGCCGCGACCGTCGGGGCCGCGATGAGCCAGCGCCTCGGCAAGGCGGTCGAGTACCCGTTCATCGGGTGCGGTTCCGGTGGTCATTACCCCGGCGATGCCGCACATCAGCGTTTCACCCGGGCGAGGAATTCCAGATAGCGGGCTACCACCGCCGCCTCGGTGAAGCGGTCCTCGAAAGCGCGCCGACCGGCGGCGGCCAGTGTCCGGGCGCCGTCCGGTTCGGTCAGCAGCCGGCCGATGGCGGCGGCCAGGGCCTCGGCGTCGTCCACCGGCACCAGCACTCCGTCGATGCCGTCGGCGATCAACTGGGCCGGTCCCTGCGAGGCGCAGGCGACCACCGGCCGTTCCGCCGCCCAAGCCTCGATCACCACATTACCCAGCGGTTCGTGCCGCGACGGGCAGACGAACAGGTCGCCGGCGGCGTACAGCGCCGCCACGTCGTCGCGCCAGCCGAGGAAGCGCACCCTGGCCGCGATTCCGAGCCGCGCCGCCAGGGCTTCCAGCTCGGACCGCAGCGGCCCCTCGCCGGCGATCCACAGGAAGGCGTCCGGCACCCGCTCCAGCGCCCGCAGCAGCACGTCGAACGCCTTGTTGGCGTGCAGCCGGCCAAGGGCCACGATCAGCGGCGCGCCGGCCGGGGTGTCGAATTGGGCACGGGGCAGCGGTTCGGCCCCGGTGTCGGCGACGAAGTTGGGGAGGTAATGGGCGCGATCCTCGGGCCAGCCCTGGCGGACGATCCAGTCGCGGATGTCGGGGGTGTTGCCGATCAGATGATCACAGCGCCGGTAGTATTTGAGGTCGTAATAGCCGCCCAGCCGCCCGACGGTGACGAAGTCGCCCTTGGGCACGAAGCGGCTGGCCCGGTTCATCCAGGTCAGCACGATGTCGGGCTTGAACTTCTTGACCTCGGTGGCGAAGGCCCAGCGGGTGACCACGTCCAGGGCGCCGCCGAACGGCATCTGCGCCACGCCGACGCCATCGGCTCGCAGCAGGGCCGCGCGCTTGGGGTTGGTGCGGATCAGGGTGCGCTGGGCGATGCCCGCCCGCTGCAACGCCGGGGCAAGACGCTCGAAGAAGGCCTCGGCGCCGCCCTGGGGGGCGCCGGCCATGGCCTGCATCAGCCGGATCACTTGATCCAGCCTTCCAGCGTCGCCGCCGCCGCGTCCCAGGTCGAGGTCGCGTAGCGGGCGGCGGCTTCGGCGCCCATGCTCCGGCGTAGCGTAGCGTCCTTCAACAGCAGGGCGGTGAGATTGACGAAGGCGTCATCATCGGGCGCCACATAGGCGGTGACGCCGTCGGTCACTCGCTCCGGCGCCGCGCCGAGCGGACGGATCACCGCCGGACAGCCGGTCGCCTGGCTTTCCATCAAGGTGAAGGCGCCCATGTCGTCGGCATGGCCGGGGAACAGGTGGACGGTGGCTTCCTGGTAGGCCCCGGCCATCAGATAGTCGCCCTGGGGCCGGCTGATGACCACGCCGTGTTCGCGCGCCGCCAGGGCCTTGTCGGCCAGGGGGCGCAACTCGGCCTCGACCTCGCCGCCATCGGCGGCCTTGGCCAGGGTGGTGGAGTGGATGTGCAGTTCGGCGTCGGGAACCAGCGGGCGGATGCGGCCGGTCCACAGGCCCAGCAACCAGTCCAGGCCGTGGGCGGGATGGGTGGTGACGATGGCATGCGGCGGGCTCGCCGGGCGGGGCTCGCCCGTCAGGAAGTCGGAGCGCACCGCCGCCGGCAACAGCCCGGCGGTCAGGCCACGCGCCTTGAAATCGCGCGCCTGGGCTTCGGCGGTCAGCAGAATCAGCGGCTTGTGGGTGGCCAGGGTCTCGCGGGTGGCGTCACGCTCCAGCAGCCGGCCGGGACCGGTGAACCACAGCACCCGCTTGCCGGCCTGACGGATGAACTCCAGCAGGGACGGCTTGCGGAAGGCGATCAGCACGTCGGTGCGCAACGGCTTCTTGCCCTCGAAGGTCTCCCACTGGGCGCCCTCGACATACATGCCCCAGCGGCAGCGGTTGAACACCTGGACGGTGTGGCCGCGCCGGGCCAGGGCGCCGGGCAGCGAGGCGAACGCCTTTTCCGCCCCGCCGAGGGCACGGCTGGCGGCGCTGTAGCCGTCGAAGGGAATCGAGTCGTCGACAAGGGTGATATGCATGGTCCGTTCCTTATACGGGGACGAAGATGCCTTGTCATCCCGGCCGCCATGCCTCACCTTCAGGTTATCTCAGGCAAGCCGGGGAACTTAAGACATGGCCGACAAGGTATTCGTGCGCTTGGACCAGCGGGCGGTGATCGAGGTGGGCGGCGAGGACCGCCGTACTTTCCTTCAGGGGCTGGTGTCCAACGACATGAACAAGGTCGCCGATGACCGGGCGGTCTATGCCGCATTCCTGACCCCCCAGGGTAAGTTCCTGTTCGATCTGTTCGTGGTCGAGCGCGGCGACGTCTTTTTGCTGGAGACCGAGGCCGGGCGTGCCGAGGAATTGCGCAAGAAGCTCGCCATGTACAAGCTGCGTTCCAAGGTCACCGTTGCCGTCGCCGACAACGTGGCGGTGTTCGCGGTGCTGGGCGACGGCGCCGCCCAGGTGTTCGATCTGCCGGCCGAGGCCGGGGCGGCCACCGAGTTCGGCGCCGGCGTGGTCTTCGTCGATCCCCGGCTGGCGGCCGCCGGTCTGCGCGCCCTGTTGCCGGCCGATGGCGGCCCCCGCGTGCTGGAGGCCAACGACTTTGCCTGCGCCGGGTTCGAGACCTGGGACGAGACCCGCATCCGTCTTGGCCTACCCGACGGCAGCCGCGACATCGAGCCGGAAAAGGGCCTGCTGCTGGAAAACGGCTTCGACGAGTTGGGCGGCGTCGATTTCCAGAAGGGCTGCTATCTCGGCCAGGAACTGACCGCCCGCAGCAAGTATCGCGGCTTGATCCGCAAGCGGTTGCTGCCGGTGGAAATCAGCGGCCGGACCCCGGCGGCGGGTTCGGAAATCCGCCTGGGCGACGCCGAGGCCGGCGAGATGCGCTCGGCCTGCGGCACTGTCGGGCTGGCGCTGATCCGCCTGGATCAGTTCCGTGCCTCGGGCGGCGTGGGGCTGACCTCGGGCACCACCACCCTGACCGCGTCCAAGCCGAGTTGGGCGGTGCTGCCGGAGGGAGAGTCGGGGGAGGCCCAAGCGCGCACGTGACCCGCATCTGCCTGCCATGTTAAGCTAGCCGTAAGCTAGTCTGATGACGGAGGGTGTCATGCGCGAGGTCGGGGCCTTCGAGGCCAAGAATACCCTGAGCGCGCTATTGGATCTGGTGGAGCAGGGCGAAGAGGTGGTCATTACCCGTCATGGCCGCCCGGCCGCCCGGCTTGTTCCGCCCGCCGGCGGCTTCAATCGCGAGGCGGCGCGGGAAGCGGCGGGGCGAATCCGTGCCATGAGCAAGGGGGTTTGCCTGGGCGGACTGACCATCAAGGAACTGGTCGATGAGGGCCGGCGGTGAGCCTGGTTCTCGATACCTCGGTGGCGTTGGGCTGGTATTTCGAGGACGAGCGCACCCCGGCGCTGGACGGTCTGCTTGACCGGGTGGTGGAGGCCGGCGCGGTGGTTCCCGGACTGTGGAGGCTTGAGATCGCCAACGGGCTACAGTCGGCGCTTCGCCGCAAGCGCATCGACGCCGCCTTCCGCGATGCCGCCATCGGGCATCTGACACACTTGCCCATTGCCGTTGACCCGGACACGGCGGCGAATGCCTGGGCGGCGACATTGCATCTGGCCGATAGACACGGCCTGACCCTGTACGACGCCGCCTACCTTGAACTGGCGCGGCGCCGAGGGCTGCCGCTGGCCACACTCGACGGCCAGTTGCGGCAGGCGGCGAAGGCGCAGGGCATCGTCGTGCTGGGCTGACCCCTCACGCCCGCCCGAACACCCGCCGGAAGATGGTGTCCACATGCTTGGTGTGGTAGCCGAGGTCGAACAGCGTCTCCAGCTCCGCCGCCGGAATCTTGGCCGACACCTCGGCATCGGCCTTGAGCAGGGCGAGAAAGTTGGCGCCCTCCTGCCATACCTTCATGGCGTTGCGCTGCACCGCCTTGTAGCTGTCTTCCCGGCTCATGCCGGCCTGGGTCAGCGCCAGCAGCACCCGCTGCGAGAACACCAGCCCGCCGAGCTGGTTGAGATTGCGGGCGATGGCGTCGGGATAGACCACCAGATTCTCGATCACCCCGGCAAGGCGGTTGAGGGCGAAATCGAGGGTGACGGTGGCGTCGGGGCCGATCATGCGCTCCACCGACGAGTGCGAGATGTCGCGCTCGTGCCACAGCGCCACATTCTCCATGGCCGGCACCGCCATGCCGCGCACCAGCCGGGCCAGACCGGTGAGATTCTCGGTCAGCACCGGGTTGCGCTTGTGCGGCATGGCCGAACTGCCCTTCTGGCCGGGCGAGAAGTACTCCTCGACCTCGCGCACCTCGGTGCGCTGAAGGTGGCGGATCTCGATGGCGACATGCTCGATCGAACTGGCGACGACACCCAGGGTGGCGAAGAACTGGGCATGGCGATCGCGCGGGATCACCTGGGTGGAGACCGGCTCGGGGACGAGGCCCAGCTTGGCGGCAACGTATTCCTCGACACGGGGGTCGATGTTGGCGAAGGTGCCGACCGCGCCCGAGATGGCGCAGGTGGCCACGTCTTCACGCGCCGCCAGCAGCCGGCGGCGGTTGCGCTGGAACTCGGCGAAGAAGGTGGCGAACTTCAGCCCCATGGTCACCGGCTCGGCGTGGATGCCGTGGCTGCGGCCCATGCACACCACGTCCTTCAGCTCGAAGGCGCGCTTTTCCAGCGCGGCCAACAGCCGGTCGAGATCGGCCAGCAGGATGTCGGCCGCCTGGGTCAACTGGACGCCGAGACAGGTGTCGAGCACGTCCGATGAGGTCATGCCCTGGTGGATGAAGCGCGAGTCCGGGCCGACATGTTCGGCCAGCTCGGTCAGGAAGGCGATGACGTCATGCTTGGTTTCCCGCTCGATCTCGTCGATGCGGGCCGAGCGCGCCGGGGTATAGGGCTTGTCGCCGTTGGCCCATACCGCCTTGGCCGAGTCCTTGGGAATCACCCCGATCTCGGCCAGGGCGTCGCAGGCGTGGGCCTCGATCTCGAACCAGATGCGAAAGCGGTTTTCGGGCTCCCAGATCCTGGTCATTTCCGGGCGGGAATAGCGGGGGATCATGGCGGGCTGGCCTCCTCTGCGTCACGGGCAGGGGGAGATACCACGTCGCGGCCCAAGACGGAAGATCAGACCCCGCGGATGCGGCCGTAATGGACGAAGTCGGTCCAGGTGCGTTCGAGGCGCTGCATGGTGTCCAGCGTGGTGCCGAGTTGATCCTGGGTCTTGGCGTCATCGCCAAGCGCGCCGGCGAGATCGTCTTGCAACTTGCGGATGGCGTTGCACAGTGTCAGCCCCTTCTCGGCCAGCTTGAGGCGGACCGAGCGGCGGTCATGGGGGGAACGCTCCTGCATCAAGTAACCGCACTCGGTCAGGGCCTTGATGTTGTAGGACACGTTGGAGCCCTGGTAGTAACCGCGGTCCTTGAGGTCGCGGATCACCACCTCGTTCTCGCCGATGTTATAGAGGAGCAGGGCCTGCACGGCATTGATGTCTTCAATGCCAAGACGGCGCAACTCCGTGCGCAAGACATCCAAGAAATGTCTGTGCAGGCGTTCGATCAGTCGGATGATGTCAAAATATGGCTGGCTCACGGGGTGGGAGTATAAGGGCATTCCCCTGCCGCGACAACAGGGGATTGCGCACACCCGCGTTACAGGCGGTTGCGAGGGCGGAGGCAAGGCGGCTATTGTCCTGATGGACTTCTTCAAAGGGTGGGCGGATGTCGGCGACGGACGGTGGCGGGGGGCGGGGCGGGGCGAAGCCGACGGTGGTGGTCGTCTTCAACCAGAAGGGCGGCATCGGCAAGACCACCACCAGCGTCAATCTGGCGGTCGGCCTCGCGGCGCTGGGCCGCGAGGTGATTCTGGTCGATCTCGATGCCCAGAGCAACGCCACCACCAGCGTCGGCCTGTCGTCGCCCGCCGCCACCGGCGCCTATCAGTTGCTGCGCGGCGAGGTGGACGTGTCGCACGCCTGTCGGCCGACCCCCTATCCCAACCTGCGGCTGGTGGCCGGGTCCGATGATCTGTCGTGGGCCGACGTGGAAATCGCGGTCAAGCCCGAACCGCAATATGTGCTGGAACGGGCGTTGGAGACCACGCCGGCCGACGTGGATGTGGTGGTGATCGACTGTCCGCCGGCCTTCGGCATCCTGTCGGTCAACGCCGCGGTGGCCGCCGACGTGGTGATCCTGCCGGTGGTTCCGTCGCCCATGGCGCTGGACGGGCTGCACAAGGCGTGGTGGAACATCCAGCGGGTGCGCAAGCACTTCAACCGCGACCTCGATACCATGGCCATTCTGTTCACCATGACCGAGGAAAGCGAGCTGATGCATCGGCTTACCGAGGCGATCATGGCGTCATTCGGCGGCCGGGTGCTGCCGGTGATGGTGCCGCGCGATCTCAAGGTGATCGAGGCGGCGGCGCGCGACATTCCGCTGGTGGTGCTCGACCCGGAAACGCCGGCGGCGCAAGCCTATTTGCGCCTCGCCGAACTGGCGCTGACCCGGTTGATCGGCACGGGAAACCGCGAGCTGCCCGAGGGCGCGCGCGACCGGGCCATGGGCGTGCTGCGCGAGTGGCGCAAGCCACGGCCCGTCAGCCATGAACCCGGCGCTCTGCCCCCGGTGCATGAATCTCCGGCGGTGGAACCGGGGCCGCAGCCGGGTCCCAATTGGGACGAGGAAATCGCCGCCAACTCCGACCAGATGCCGTTGGTCACCGGGCTGGGCTGGAAGATCGGGGTGGCGGTGATGCTGGTGGCGTTGGGCTCGGTACTGGGCTTCGCCTTCGGCCGTTGGATGTATCTGCCGCTGTGAGGTGCCGGACGCGCTAGCCGAACAGCCGGCGCAGCACTCCGCTCAACGCCTCGGCGGCCATGCCGGCGGCAAAGGCGGCCAGCAGCAGGGCCACCAGCCGGCGGCCGGTGGTGACAGGGGTGACGGCGGCGGCTTCGACGGTGACGGGGCCGGAATAGCCGTGGTCGTCGGCTTCATCCTCGTCGCCGTCGTCGTCCAGGGGCGCCCGCTTTGCCCAGCCGGGCGAGGCGTCGGGGCGGCGCAGCAGGGCGCCATGGGCGGTGGCGCGCCAACCGCGCAGCCGGTTCAACGCCTCGTCGCGCCCCAGTGGTGGGGGCAGTTGGGTGCCTTGGCGGTTCTGCCGCGCCAGCCGGCGCAGCACCTCCTCGGTGGCATCGACATAGGCCCGTCCGGCCAGACCGTCGGGGTCGAGCACCGCCACCGGCAGCGCCATCTGCGCCGCTTCGGCGACCTTGGGGTCGGTAGGGATATCGACGGCGTAGACCTGCTCGCCGAATTCGGCGCGAATGACCCGGGCGACGTCGTCGCCGGTGGGTTCCGATCCGGTCATGGTCAGCAGGATGCCGGCAACGCCGAGCTGGACGTTGATCGCTTCGCGGATGCGTTTGATCTCGTACCAGGTGTTGACCAAGCCCTCGTGGGCGTAGGGGTCGGGCCGCACCGGCATCAGCACCGCCGAGGCCGAGGCCAACGCCGTCGAGGTGGCGGCGGCCAGGGCGGGCGGGCAGTCCACCACCACCACATCGACCCCGGTGTCGGCAAGCCGGGTCTCCAACAGACCCCGGCGGCGGCCGGCATGCGCCAGCAGATGGTCGTTGTCGCGCAGGCTGGCGGTGGCAGGCAGCAGCCACACCCCGTCATAGGCCGTGTCCAACGCCGCCTCCAACGCCTTGGCCCGGCCGGTGATGACCTCGAAGGCCCCGGTGGCGGGCAGCGGCGACACCCCGAAGCTGCTGGTGGCATTGCCCTGGGTGTCGAGGTCCACCAGCAGCACCCGGTAGCCGAAGGCGCCAAGGCCGACGGCGAGGTTGCAGGCGGTGGTGGTCTTGGCGACGCCGCCCTTCTGGTTGAACACCGCCACCATCACCGGCGGTGGGATGACGGCGATGGACTTAGCCTTTGCCATGCAGGGACCCGGGGCGGGGCCGGGACGGCGGCTTGCGCGTTACCAGTGAGCCCCACAGGTCGTAATCCTCGGCGGCCTCGACCTCGACCTCAACCACGTCGCCCGGTTGCAGATCGGTCTCGCCGTTGATGAACACCGCGCCATCGACCTCGGGACTGTCGGCCTTGGACCGGCCGATGGCGCCCTCTTCGTCAACCTCGTCGATGATCGCTTCGACCACGGTGCCGACCTTGGCGGCGGCGCGGGCATCGGCGATCTGGCGGGCGGCCTCCATGAAGCGCTGGTGGCGTTCCTCCTTGACGTCGTCGTCGATCTGATCGGCCAGGGCATTGGCGGCGGCACCGGCTACGTTCTCGTACTTGAAGCAGCCGACCCGGTCCAATTGGGCCTCGTCCAGCCAGCTCAGCAGCGTCTCGAAATCCTCGTCGGTCTCGCCGGGGAAGCCGACGATGAAGGTCGAGCGGATCGCCAATTCGGGACAGATCTGGCGCCACGAGCGGATGCGGTTCAGTACCTTGTCCTGGTTGGCGGGGCGGCGCATCGCCTTCAGCACCGGCGGGCTGGCGTGCTGGAACGGGACGTCGAGATAGGGAAGAATCCGGCCCTCGGCCATCAGCGGAATGACCTCGTCCACATGGGGGTAGGGATAGACGTAGTGCAGCCGTATCCAGATGCCGAGATCGCCCAGCGCCGCCGCCAGATCGGTGAGATGCGCCCGCACCGGCCGTCCGCGCCAGTTGGAGGCGGCGTGGCGCAGGTCGAGGCCGTAGGCGCTGGTGTCTTGCGAGATCACCAGCAGTTCGCGCACCCCGGCTTCGGCCAGTCGCTCGGCCTCGCCCAGCACGTCGGCGGCGGGGCGGCTGACCAGCGATCCGCGCAGGGCGGGGATGATGCAGAAGGCGCAGGAATTGTCGCAGCCCTCGGAGATCTTGAGATAGGCGTAGTGGTTGGGTGTCAGGTGCAGCCCCTCGGGCGGCACCAGCGACAGCTTGGGGTCATGCACCGGCGGTACCGCCGCATGCACCGCCTCGACCACCGCCTGATACTGCTGCGGCCCGCTTACCGCCAGCACGTTGGGATGGATGGCGCGGATGGCTCCCTCGTCGCCGCCCATGCAACCGGTGACGATCACCCTTCCGTTCTCGGCCATGGCCTCGCCGATGGCTTCAAACGATTCGGCGCGGGCGGAATCGAGAAAGCCACAGGTGTTGACGATCACCACGTCGGCGCCGTCGTAGCTGGCCGAGATGTCATAGCCCTCGGCGCGGAGGCGGGTGAGGATGCGCTCGGAATCGACCAGCGCCTTGGCGCAGCCGAGACTGACGATGCCGACCTTGGGTGTGGGAGTATTCATCCCGCCTGCTCTAGGCAATTCGGCGGCGGATTTCAAGCGTTTCGGACGAAAGCCGGCTTCTTTCCGTGGCTGGTCGGAAGATGCCGGCGGCGGGCACCCTACTGGATGCGCTTGAGCAGAACCTTGATGTTGGGGCGGTGGTCGAACGCATCGATGGTCCAGCCGACGTCCTTGATCCGGTACCATTTGCCGGTTCGGGTGCGGATGGTCTTGCCGATGGTGGGGGCTATATCAGCCTCGAAGTAGCGGTTGACTTCTGCCTTGTCGAAGGACTCGGAGATAACGTAACGCATGATACACCAGCCATGTCTATGATGAACTAAACTGATATCATCTTATGTCGTTTTGCTGTTTTGTTCTGTGATGTCTTTAACATATCAATTTTATCTAAATTTCTACCAAATAGGCCAAAGATCACATGGCGGCGACGATTTATCCGGCGGCGATATGTTGAATTTTTGGCGATTCGGTGCCACCATATTTACAAGGAGCCGAGTCGGCCGTGGTTGGGCAATCGACACGGGGCGGGTGAACGGTCTGTTCGGGCGGCTGTAGGCGGCCGGGAGATGTGGAATGCAGGCACCCGCGTTCTTCAGCCGGACTTATGACGAGACCGTGGATCTCATGGTCGAGGCGCGAAACTACCTGACCCATTCCGAGCGCCGCGAGCGCGAACGGGCCGGCGCGGTCGCCGGCCTGCGCATGAGCTGCGAGGCCATGCGGGTGACGTCGCGGCTGACCCAGGTGATGGCCTGGCTGATGATGCAGCGCGCGGTACACGAGGGCGAGGTCAGCGCCGAACAGGCGTTGGCCGACGAATGCCGCCTGTCGGGGACCGACGTCTGCCTGGACGAAAGTTTCGGCCGGGACGAGACCCTGCCCAACGGGTTGCGTAGCCTGATGGACCGCAGTTTCCGGCTTTACGTCCGGGTGGCGCGGCTTGAGGAGATGATGGTGCGCCGCGTGCTGCACTGAGTCTTCAGCGCCAGACGACTTCCCACAGTTGGAACTTGTCGCGAAAGCCTTTGAGGGAATGCATGCCGCCATCCTCGAAGCGGATGGCCTTGGCCCCGGTCAGGTCCTTGACTACCTGGGTGCACAGCGTCTGATCCGATTGGGTGGCGGCGCAGACGCGGGCCGCCAGTTGCACGGTCGAGCCGAACAGGTCGTCCTCTTCCTGGATCGGTTCGCCGGAATTCAGGCCGATGCGCAGGTGCAGCGGCAGGTTGGGCAGCTTCTCGTTGTGGGTGGCGACCTGGCGTTGGATGTGGATGGTGGCGTCGGCCGCATTGGCGGCGGAGGCGAACGACGCCATGATGCCGTCGCCGGTATGCTTGACCTCGCGCCCGGCGAACTGGGTCAGGGCGGTGCGCACGATGGCGTTGTGCTTGCGCACGATCTCCTGCGCCGCCAGATCGCCGCGGGCCTGGGTCAGGTCGGTGGAACCGACCATGTCGGTGAACATTACCGTCATGATCGACGGCTTCTTTTCGCCGGCCGGCTTGTTCCAGTCCTTGACCGCGGTCTGGAGCGCGATGCCCGGACTCATCTCGTCGCCGTCGGCCCACGAATCCATGGCGCCGCGCCCGACCTGGATCATGCGCATGTAGCGCGGTTCCAGCATGTATTCGGGCAGCTTGTCGCCAAAGCCGGCGGCCATCTCCGGGGAAGCTCCCAGCTTTTCCAGCACCTCCTTGAGAAGTTTGCGCCGCCCGGGGGGATCAAGGCTCTTCATCTGGGCAATGGTTTCGATGGCGCCGGCCATGTACAGGTTCAGGGCGAACTTGTTGTACTTGTCCAATACCGGGGTGATTCGCCGCACGGTATCGATGGCGTTGTCGAAGAACCGGTCGACGACACCCTTTGAAGCCTCGAAGGCCGGGGTGGCGGGCAGGGCATCCAAGGCGGCGGCGACCGCTCCGGCCTCGGGTCCCGCTTCGACCGCCGCGTCATCCGACGGAGGATTGATTTCGGGCAGGTCGTCTTCGGGACTGGGCAGGATTTCGGGCAGGAAATCCTCGTCCTCGGGGGGTGGGGGCGGTTCGGGTTCCGGTTCCGGTTCGGGTTCGTCGTCGCTCCACTTGTCGGGAATCTGCGCCTCGGCTTGGCGGGCGAGCTTGTCCAACGACTTTTTAACCTCGGCATCGCTTTTTTGCTTGCGGCTCGGGGCGGCGTTCCAGGCAAACCCCGGCCGGTTCAGCGAAAGGTTGGCGTGGCGCGGCAGGAAGCGGAGTGCCAGGGGTACCGCCGAAACCAGGAACACCAGACAAAAGACGGTGAACAGCAACTGGCCATAGCCTTCGGGGGTGACGCGGTAGCCGTAGTCGTACAGGAATTCGATGACAGTGGGGACCAGCCGCAATGCCGCCAGGGCCAGAGCGATCGCCACCAGGAGAATGAAGCTGAGACGCCATAGAACGGTTCCGGCACCGGCGGCCGGGGGTGCCACCGCCCCGCGCCGCACCGGCTGGGCGCCCTTTCTGTCACCGCCGCCGGCCGCAGTTCTGCCGGCCGCCGGCCGCGATGCCGCCATCGCCCTGCCGCCGCCGGTGGCCCCCGGGGCCTTCTTGGCCTGGACGCCGCGACCGCTTAAATAGACTTCGGTTTCGTCGAAGGCGTTGGAGTCGGTGTTGTAGGTCTCGCGCAGGACCTTGACCCGTACCCCCAAGGTGGCTTCAAGCTCCTTGGCCTCGCGCACGGCCTCGTCGCGCTCCAGCCGGGGAAAGCGCGCGTGCAGCATCCATCCTCGGGCTTCGAGAACGTAGACCTCAAAATGGACGATGATCATGGCGTCCGCGCCCACCCTCTCCCTAACCCGGATATCTTGCCCCGTCGCGATCGGCGTCAGGGTAAGAAATACAGGCTAGATTGCCTCTAACCCCTTCGGCCGACGAAGTCCACAGCAAACACTTTCGGCCGGCAAGTTGCCGGCCGAAAACAGGATCGTACTGTTATCAAGATGCGCGGGGGCGACCTTGACGGCCGCCGCCGGATCAGGAATTGGTCGACTTGATGCCGAACCCTTCAAAGCGCTTCTTGAACTTGGCCAGCTGGCCGCCGGTATCGACCAAGCGATGCACGCCGGTCCACGCCGGATGGGACTTGGGGTCGATGTCCAGGCGGAGGGTGTCGCCGGCCTTGCCCATGGTCGAACGGGTCTTGAACTCGGTTCCGTCCGTCATCACCACGTTGATTTCGTGGTAGTCGGGGTGAATGTTGTCCTTCATGGCCTACAGCTCCGCAAATCGAAGGCGCGTATATAGCCAATACGAGCGGGCGGCGCAAGCGGTCCTTCACCCATCCGGTGATTCCGGTCTAACATTGTCGCCCGATACCGGAGGACAGCATGAGTTTGGACGAAAGCCGCTTCGCCACCATGGCCGACCAACTGCTTGAGCGCATCGCCGATGCCGTCGAGGACGCACTGGAGGATGCCGACGCCGAACTGCACGGCGGCATCCTGACCATGACAGTGCCGGGCCTGGGCCAGTATGTGATCAACAAGCACACGCCCAATCGCGAGATATGGCTGTCGTCGCCCAAAAGCGGCGCCCATCACTTCGCGTGGCGCGACGAGGCATGGATATCGACCCGCGAGTCCTCGGTATCGCTGCTGCCGCTGCTCGTTGCCGAGATCGGAGGGAACGCCGGGGTGGACCTGAAGCTTTAAACCGGCTTGATCAGGATGTGGCGTTTCTTGCCCGCGGTCAGCTTGATCGCCCCATCCTTGAGATCGGCGGGAGAGACCACGCGGGTCTCGCTGTCCACGGCGGTGTCGTTGATCCGGCCGCCGCCGCCCTTGATCAGGCGCTTGGCCTCGCCGTTGGAGGCCGCCAGTCCGGCGCGGGTGAACAGCACGGAAGCGGGAATACCGGCTTCCAGCTCGGCCGCCGGGATTTCCACCGTGGGCAGGGTATCGGCGGCGGCACCTTCCTCGAAGGTCTTGCGCGCGGTCTCGGCGGCTTCGGCGGCGGCGGCGTCGCCATGGGCCAGCCGGGTGACCTCGCCCGCCAGGATCTTCTTGGCTTCGTTGATCTCCGAACCTTGAAGCGCCTCCAACCGGGCGATCTCGGCCAGCGGCAGTTCGGTGAACAGTTTGAGGAAGCGGCCGACATCGGCATCCTCGGTGTTGCGCCAGTACTGCCAGAATTCCCATGGGCTGAGGGATTCGGCGTTCAGCCATACCGCGCCCTGGGCGGTCTTACCCATCTTGGCGCCCGAAGAGGTGGTCAGCAGCGGGCTGGTCAGGCCGAACAGCTCGGCCTGATCGGCGCGGCGGCCCAGCTCGACGCCGTTGACGATGTTGCCCCATTGGTCCGAGCCACCCATCTGGAGAATGCAGCGGTTGCGGCGGAACAGTTCAACGAAGTCGAAGCCTTGCAGGATCATATAGTTGAATTCAAGGAAGGTCAGCGGCTGCTCGCGCTCCAGCCGCAGCTTGACCGAGTCGAAGGTCAGCATGCGGTTGATGGTGAAATGGCGCCCGTAGTCGCGCAGGAAGTCGATGTAGTTCAGCTTGTCCAGCCAGTCGGCGTTGTTGACCATGATGGCGTCGGTGGCGCCGGTGCCGAAGGTCAGGTACTTGCCGAATACGCTTTTGATTCCGCCCAGGTTGGCGGCGATGATCTCGTCGGTGAGCAGCTTGCGCGATTCGTCCTTGCCCGAGGGATCGCCGATGCGGGTGGTGCCGCCGCCCATCAGCACGATGGGCTGGTGGCCGGTCTTCTGCCACCAGCGCAGCAGCATGATCTGCATCAGCGATCCGACGTGTAACGACGGGGCGGTGCAGTCGAAGCCGATATAGGCCGCCCGCGTGCCGCCGGCGAGGAGGGCGTCGAGCCGTTCCAGGTCGGTGCATTGGTGCATGAAGCCGCGTTCGGTGACGGTGCGCAGGAATTCGGACTTGAGACTGGTCATGGCGGCTGATCTGCTTGCTGGTGGAAGGCCGCTCGTTTATCACAATCCTCGGTTCACCACAATGCGGGGGCGGAGATGTTGGCCTTGGGCCTGATGAGCGGCACCTCGCTGGACGGCGTCGATGCCGCCCTGGTGACGACCGATGGCGAGACGGTGGAGCACCTCGGTCCCGCCCGGACCGAGCCCTATCCCGACCAGTTGCGCCGGGCATTGCGCTCGGTGCTGGGGGGCGTCGGCCCGGTGGCGGCGGTCGAGCGCGACATGACCCTGTTCCACGCCGAAGTGGTGCGCCGGCTGCTGGCCGAGGCCGGGCGGGGGGCAGAGGATGTCGGCGTGATCGGCTTTCACGGCCACACCATTTTGCACCGGCCCGACGAAGGGCGAACCTGGCAGATCGGTGACGGCGCCTTGCTGGCCGAGACCACCGGCATCGCCGTGGTCAACGATTTCCGTAGCGACGACGTGGCGGCGGGCGGGCAGGGGGCGCCGCTGGTGCCGGTATTCCACCGGGCGTTGGCGGCGGGTCTGGGAGCACCGCTGGCGGTGCTCAACCTGGGAGGGGTCGGCAATGTGACCTGGATCGGCGCCGACGGCCGTGTGCTGGCGTTCGATACCGGCCCCGGCAACGCCCTGATCGACGACTGGGCGCTGGCCCATACCGGGGTTCCGATCGACGAGGATGGCCGGCTGGCGGCGACGGGGCGTATCCACGCCGCCAGGGTCGCCGAATTCGTCCGCCATGACTATTTCGCCAAGGCTCCGCCCAAATCGCTGGACCGCGACGATTTCGCCACCTTCGCCGCCGAGCTGGTGGCGGGCCTGGACGCCGCCGACGGTGCCGCGACGCTGGCCGCCTTCACCGCTGCGGCGGTATCGGCGGGCACCCGCCATTTCCCGACGGCGGCGGGGCGCTGGCTGGTTTGCGGCGGCGGACGGCGCAATCCGGTGGTGATGCGGGCGCTGACCACCCATCTCGGCATCCCGGTCGAGCCGGTCGAGGCGGTGGGATGGGATGGCGATGCCATCGAGGCCCAGGCGTTCGCCTTCCTGGCGGTGCGGTCGTTGCGCCGCCTGCCCCTGACCTATCCCGAGACCACCGGCTGTAACCGCCCGTTAAGCGGCGGCAGGCATCATGGGGGCTAAAGGAGACCCGTCATGCGCTTCAAGGCTCTTGCCGCCGCCGTTGTTGTCCTGCTGGCGCCGCTTGCTCCGGCCCAGGCTGACCAGGATTCCGCGCTGGCCGCCGTGCGGTCCAAGCCGGGGGTCATGGATGCGCAGATCGACACCCGCGGCAATCTGTGGGTGATGGTCAAGAACGCCAACATCGCCTGGGACCAATACGCCGCCTTCATGTGCGGCGTGGTTCGGCCGCATCAGGCGCGGGTGTTCGCCGTCCACGTCGTCGATTTCACCTCGGTGGGCCGAGGCCGCAAGTCGGGCGAGTGGAAACAGCTGGCCCAGATGAACTGCGCCGCGCTGCAATAGCAAGGAACGCCCGCCGAGCGCATCAACGGGCGTTCGCTTTCACCGACTTAGGGCAGGGCGACCGCCAGTTCCGGCTCGCGCAGCGGCAGCGGATTTCCCGCCACCGGTGATTCCCCGAGATAATCATCGATATATTCGGCCAGCAGTTCGAGCTGCGAGCCGAAGAAGTGGTTGGCGCCCTCGATGGTGCGGTACCTGACCCGGATGTTGCGCTGGGTCGCCAGCTTGGCGGCCAACTTGGCAACCGACGGCTCCGGTACCAGATCGTCGGCGGTGCCGTGGACGATCAGGCCCGACGACGGACACGGCGCCAGGAACGAGAAGTCGAACACGTTGGCCGGTGGCGCCACCGAGATGAAGCCGTCGATTTCCGGCCGGCGCATCAGCAATTGCATGCCGATCCAGGCGCCGAAGGAGAAACCGCCGACCCAGCAGGCCGAGGCGTTGGCGTTGAACGACTGCATCCAGTCCAGCGCGGCGGCGGCGTCGGACAGTTCCCCCTGGCCGTTGTCGAACTTGCCCTGGCTGCGCCCGACACCGCGAAAGTTGAAGCGCAACGTCGAGAATCCCCGGCGTACGAAGGCGTGATAAAGGGCGTAGACCACCTTGTTGTTCATGGTCCCGCCGTGTTGCGGATGGGGGTGGAGCAGCAGCGCCAGCGGCGCGGTCGGCGACTTCCCATGATGATAGCGGCCCTCTAGGCGGCCGTCCGGTCCGTTGAAAATCACTTCGGGCATGGTATCCGTAGAGTCTCCCTGGCCCTGCGCTCCCCTCATACCTGAGTGGAAGCGTCGGGGAAAAAATCACATGAACGGGGATTGTGGCCGGTCAATCTTGACCTGGCTTGTCGACATCCTATATTCACCCTCATACACACCGGCACCCCGGATGGGTACCCCCCTTTGGGTTCGTGCCGGTCATCGCGTGGTACATTAACATATTGAGAGCTATGGTTTTCAAGAGGCTTCAAGAGGATATCGCGTCCATTCGCAGCCGCGACCCCGCAGCGCATTCGTGGCTGGAGGTGGTGTTGTGCTATCCCGGATTGCACGCGGTGGTCTTGCACCGGCTCTCGCATTGGTGCTGGGGCAAGGGGGTGCGCGTGCTGGGACGGTGGATTTCCCACCTGGGCAAGTTCCTCACCGGCATCGAGATTCACCCGGCCGCCACGGTGGGACCGCGCTTCTTCATCGACCATGGCACCGGCGTGGTGATCGGCGAGACCGCGGTGATCGGCGCCGACGTGACCCTTTACCACGGCGTCACCCTGGGTGGGACCTCGCTGCACAAGGGCAAGCGTCACCCGACGCTTGAAGATGGGGTCATCGTCGGTTCCGGCGCCCAGGTGCTGGGGCCGATCACCGTCGGCAAGGGCGCCCGTATCGGTGCCAACGCCGTGGTGCTGGCCGACGTGCCGCCGGGAGTGACCATGGTCGGCATTCCCGCCCGCATGGTGATGCGCCGCCAGGAAAGCGAGTTCTGCGCCTATGGCGTGGTGACCGAGGATCTGCCCGATCCGGTGGCCCGCGCCATCGATTCGCTGCGCGGGCAGGTCGGGGCCTTGCTGGAACGGGTACAGGAACTGGAGACGGAACTGCACGGACGGCCATCGCAGGCCTGTGACCGGCTGCCACACCTTGTTCCCGGCGGCGAAGCCGGGATGATTTCGGACGACGGCACGCAATCAACGACAAAATCAAAGCGTGACGGAAAGCAGTAATCTGGAACGGGAGATGAG
Source organism: uncultured Rhodospirillaceae bacterium (assembly GCA_903901915.1). GTDB lineage: Bacteria > Pseudomonadota > Alphaproteobacteria > Rhodospirillales > Magnetospirillaceae > Phaeospirillum. Next base: position 31,608 of record CAIUSV010000080.1, read on the forward strand.
ATCGTGAAGCTCAGCACAAAGGGACGCTACGCCGTGATGGCGATGGTCGATCTGGCCAGCCATTCCCAGGGCAGCCCGGTGGCTCTTGCCGATATCGCCGAGCGCCAGGAAATCTCGCTGTCCTATCTGGAGCAGTTGTTCGGCAAGCTCAGGAAGGGCGGGCTGGTCAAAAGCGTGCGCGGTCCGGGCGGCGGCTATCTGTTGTCGCGAATCCCACAACATCTGCGTATTTCCGACATCATTCTAGCGGTCGACGAGCCGATCCAGACCACGCGGTGCTCTCCCGGCACCCCGGCCGGCTGCCACAACAACCGGGGGCGCTGTCTGACCCACGATCTGTGGGAAGAGCTCGGCAATCAGATCTATCTTTATCTCAGTTCGGTTTCGCTGGATGACGTCTGCGAGCGCCGTCTGCTGGGCAGTTCCGGCCTGTTTCACGGTGCCGGCGGGCAGAACGGCGCGGTGGCGGCCCAGTAGAGGGCATCGAACCAAGGAGTCTCGACGGGTGAGCAGGGTCGTCTACCTCGATTATAACGCCGGTGCTCCGGCGCGCCCCGAGGTGGTGGTGGCGGTGGCGGGGGCCTTGGCCGAGGCCGGCAACCCGTCTTCCATTCACGGACCCGGCCGGGCCGCCCGCCAGCGGATCGAGACCGCGCGCGCCCAGGTCGCCGCGCTGGTGGGCGCCGCGCCCGAGGGCGTGGTATTCACCTCCGGCGGCACCGAGGCCAACGCCCAGATCCTGGCCGGCAGTGGCCGTGCCCGCGTCATCGTTTCCGCCGTCGAACACCCGTCCGTGCTTGATGCGGTTCCCACCGCCGAGCGCATTACCGTCGATGGCGACGGCGTCATCGACCTCGCCGCGCTTGAACGTCTGTTGGCCGCGGACCGGCGGCCGGCGCTGGTGTCGGTGATGCTGGCCAACAACGAAACCGGGGTGATACAGCCGGTGGCCGAGGCCGCCGCCATCGCCCGTGCCCACGGCGCCCTGTTTCACAGCGACGTCGCCCAGGCGGTCGGGCGGATACCGGTGTCGCTTGCCGCGCTGGGTGCCGATTTTCTTAGCGTCAGCGCCCACAAGATGGGCGGGCCGGCGGGGGTGGGGGCGCTGGTGATGGCCGATGGCGCTTTCACCGTGGCACCGATCTTGCTGGGAGGAGGGCAGGAGCGCCGCCGTCGGGCGGGCACCGAGAATCTTTGCGGCATCGCCGGGTTCGGCGTCGCCGCCACCCTGGCGGGGGATGAATTGCACGACGGAGACACCATATCTGCCCCAGGCCGGTTGCGTGACCGTTTGGAACGTCAGGCGCTGGAGCTGGTCCCCGAGGCGGTGGTGATCGCCGCCGGGGCCGCGCGGTTGCCCAACACCTGCTGTCTGGCCTTGCCCGGCGTGGCCAGCCAGACCCAGGTGATGGCGCTGGATCTGGCCGGAGTGGCGGTCAGCGCCGGTGCCGCCTGTTCTTCGGGCAAGGTGGCCGAAAGCCGGGTGCTGGCGGCCATGGGGCTGGATCCGGTATTGCGCGGCTCGGCCATCCGGGTCAGCCTGGGCTGGGCCAGCCGGGCGGAGGACGTGGACGTTTTCCTGGCCGCCTGGGCGGGACTCGCCCGGCGCAAGGGATTCAAGGTTTCAGGGGCGGTCGCCGCCGCCTGAGCGAGAAAAGATGACGAAGAAGGGATCGACCTTATGACCGCTATCGGCTCCAAGACCACCCCCACGCTGTCCCGTCCGCCGGGGGCGCCCGTCTACCTGGACTATCAGGCGACGACGCCGTGCGATCCGCGCGTGGTCGAGGCGATGCTGCCGTGGTTCACCGAGAAGTTCGGCAATCCCCACTCGCGCAACCACCGCTATGGCTGGGAAGCCGAGGAGGCGGTGGAAAAGGCGCGCGAGCAGATCGCCGATATCATCGCCGCCGATTCCAAGGAAATCATCTTCACCTCGGGCGCCACCGAGTCCAACAATCTGGCGCTCAAGGGCGTGGCCCACTTCTACAAGGAGAAGAAGGACCACATCATCACCGTCGTCACCGAGCACAAATGCGTGCTCGACACCTGTCGCCACCTGGAGCAGGAAGGTTTTTCGGTGACCTATCTGCCGGTCAAGGCCGACGGCCTGATCGATCTGGGCGAGCTGGAGGCGGCGATCACCGACCGCACCGTCATCGTTTCGGTGATGGCGGTCAACAACGAGATCGGCGTGATTCAGCCCCTGGCCGAGATCGGCGCGCTGTGTCGCCGCAAGGGGGCGTTCTTCCACACCGACTGCGCCCAGGCGGTGGGCAAGATTCCGCTCGACGTCAACGCCATGAACATCGACCTGATGAGCATCTCGGGCCATAAATTCTATGGTCCCAAGGGCATCGGCGCCCTCTATGTCCGGCGTCGCCCGCGTATTCGGCTGGTGCCGATGATCAATGGCGGCGGCCAGGAACGCGGCATGCGTTCGGGCACCCTGCCGACACCGCTGTGCGTCGGTATCGGCGAGGCCTGCGCCATCGCCAAGGCCGAGATGGCCGAGGAGTCCGAACGCCTCAAGGGGTTGCAGCACCGTCTGCTGGGGGGCCTGCGCCAACGCCTGCCCGAAATCTACGTCAACGGCGACCTGGAAAACCGCATCCCCGGCAACCTCAACATTTCGTTCGCCTTCGTCGAGGGCGAGGGGCTGATGATGGGGGTCAAGGATCTGGCGGTGTCGTCGGGCTCGGCCTGCACCTCGGCGTCCCTGGAGCCGTCCTACGTCCTGCGCGCCCTGGGGGTCGATGTCGAGATGGCTCACACTTCGTTGCGCTTCGGGCTGGGCCGCTTCACCACCTCGGAGGACATCGAGTTCGCCATCGACCATATCGTCGAGGCGGTCGAGCATCTGCGCTCCATGAGCCCGCTGTGGGACATGCACCTGGAAGGCGTCGATCTCAAGTCGATCAAGTGGGCCGAGCACTAATTATTCCTGGGCTGGCCCCGGACGTGTTATGATTTGGAATTATTCTGGACTGTGGTCCGGATTGCGACCTGGAGGATGGTTATGGCGTATAGCGACAAGGTCATCGACCACTACGAACACCCGCGCAACGTGGGCGCGCTGGACAAGGAGGATGCCGCCGTCGGCACCGGTCTGGTGGGTGCCCCGGCCTGCGGCGACGTGATGAAATTGCAGATCAAGGTCAGTGCCGAGGGCATCATCGAGGACGCCAAGTTCAAGACCTTCGGCTGCGGCTCGGCCATCGCCTCCAGTTCGCTGGTGACCGAGTGGGTCAAGGGCAAGACCCTGGACGAAGCGGCGACCATCAAGAACACCGACATCGCCCATGAGCTGGCCCTGCCGCCGGTCAAGATCCATTGTTCGGTGCTGGCCGAGGATGCTATCAAGGCCGCCATCGCCGACTACAAGAAGAAGTCGGGCAAGGACGACAGCGCGGCGGCGGAATAGCTCCGCCGCCAGAGGGAAGCAAGAAGAACAAAGGGGACTGTTATGGCTAACGCACCCATGACCATCACCGAGGCCGCCGCCGAGCGGGTCAAGACCATGCTTGCCAAGCGCGGCAAGCCGTCGGTGGGAATCCGCATCGGCGTCCGTTCCAAGGGCTGTTCCGGGATGTCCTATACCCTGGAATACGCCGACGAGAAGACTCCGTTCGACGAGGTCGTCGAGGACAAGGGGGTCACGGTGCTGATCGATCCCAAGGCGACCATGTTCATCCTGGGGACCGAGATGGATTACGTCGAAGAAAAGATGCAGTCCGGCTTCGTGTTCAAGAATCCCAACGAGAAGGGCCGTTGCGGTTGTGGCGAGTCGTTCCACGTCTGATCCGGACACGACCATGAACGCCTCCGCCCTCGCCGCCGTGGTGCCGTGCTGGTCCTGCAAGGGACCGGTGGCGTCGCGCGCGCTGTTCTGTTCGGTGTGCGGCGCGGTCCAGGGGCCGGGCGCCATCGACCATTTCACCCGGCTTGGCATGACGCCGACCTTCGATCTCGATATGGACGCGCTGGAACGGCAGTATTTCGGCTTTCAGCGCCGCCTGCATCCGGACCGCTTCGCCTCAAAATCGGGCAAGGAAAAGGCGCTGTCCCAAGCCCAGGCCACCTCGCTCAACGACGCCTACGAGACCCTGAAGGACCCGATGAAGCGGGCGGCCTATCTGCTTACCCTGCTGGGCCATCCGGTCGATCTCACCGCCTGTGGTACCATCAACGACCGCGCCCTGCTGATGGAGCAGATGGAAAAGCGCGAGGCCCTGGCCGACGCCACCACCCCCGAGCAGGTGGCCAAGCTGGCGGTCGAGGCCGAGTCCGAGGTCATCGCCTGCCAGTGCCACATCTCGGCGGCGTTCAATGCCGCCGATCTGGACGGGGCGGGGCATCTGTGCATCCGCCTCAAATACCTTGCCAAGCTGGCCGAAGAGGCGCGCGCCAAGAAATCCCGCATCACAAGGATGCCCTGAATGCTGTTGCAGTTGTCCGAACCCGGCGAGAGCCCAGCTCCGCACGAATCCGAGCGCGGCTTGGCCATCGGCATCGACCTGGGAACCACCAATTCGGTGGTGGCGCTGGCCCGTGACGGCACCGTCGAGGTGCTGCGCGACGCCGAGGGCAAGGGGCTGGTACCGTCGGTGGTGTATTACGGCGGCGATGGCGCCGTCACCGTCGGCCAGGACGCCCGGCGCATGCTGCTGGAGGAACCCGACCATGTGGTCAGCTCGATCAAGCGGCTGATGGGGCGCGGTGTCGAGGACCTGAAGACCCTGGCCGGCACCCTGCCGTTCAAGCTCGACGTCGCCGCCGACGGCGGCATGGTGCGGCTGTCGGTGGGCGAGCGCATCCTGACCCCGGTCGAGGTCTCGGCCGATATCCTGCGGGCGTTGCGCGCCCGCGCCGAGGCGGCCCAGGGCAAGACCGTCGATCGTGCGGTGATCACCGTTCCCGCCTATTTCGACGACGGCGCCCGCACCGCCACCAAGGACGCCGCCCGTCTTGCCGGGCTGGAGGTGCTGCGCCTGGTCAACGAGCCGACCGCGGCGGCGCTGGCCTATGGTCTCGACAATGCCGCCGAGGGCTTCTACGCCGTCTACGATCTGGGCGGCGGCACCTTCGACATCTCGATTCTGCGCATGGAAAAGGGCGTGTTCCAGGTCAAGGCCACCGGTGGCGATGCCGCCCTGGGCGGTGACGATATCGACCACGCCATCGCCGAACACTTTCTGGCCGAGCGGAGCGCCACCCATGGCGAGGTCGCCATCACCGCCGGCGAGGCCAAGCAGGCGCTGGCGGCGGCCCGGGTCGCCAAGGAATGCCTGTCGTCGCGTCCCGAGGGCGAGTGGGTGATCGAGGTTGACGGCAAGCCGTCGCGTCACGCCCTGACCCGCGTTCAACTGGAAGACCTGGCGGCGCCGTGGGTCGAGCGCACCACCGCCATCTGCCGTGGCGTCATCGCCGATTCCGGCGTCGATCTGGCCGATATCAAGGGCGTGGTGCTGGTGGGCGGCTCCACCCGGATGCCGGTGGTGCGGCGCAAGGTGCGTGAGATTTTCGGCCGCGAGCCGCTGTCCAACATCAACCCCGACGAGGTGGTGGCGGTCGGCGCCGCGCTGCAGGCCGAGGCGCTGACCGTCGGCTCCGATACCCTGCTGCTGGACGTCACCCCGCTGTCGCTGGGGATCGAGACCATGGGCGGCATCGTCGAAAAGGTGATTCCGCGCAACACCCCGATTCCGGTGGCCATGGCCCAGGAGTTCACCACCTATCAGGACGGCCAGACCGCCATGTCCGTCCATGTCCTTCAGGGCGAGCGCGAGATGGTGGATCAATGCCGGTCGCTGGCCCGTTTCGTGCTGCGCGGCATTCCCAACATGGCGGCGGGGGCGGCGCGCATCCGCGTCACCTTCACCGTGGACGCCGACGGCCTGTTGACCGTCGCCGCCAGCGAGGCCACCACCGGAGTCGAACAGCAGGTGGCGGTCAAGCCGTCCTATGGCCTGACCGAGGACGAAATGGCCACCATGCTGCGCGATTCGCTGGAACACGCCAAGGACGACATGGCCAGCCGGCTGTTCGCCGAAACCGTGGTCGAGGCCCGCCGCTCGGTGCTGGCGGTGCAGGCGGCGCTGAAAGTTGACTCGGACCTCTTGTCTCCGGCCGAGCGACAGGATATCGATGGCGCTATCGGGCAGGTCGATACGGCCATCGCCACCGGCGACCGCGACACGGTCATCGCCGCGACCGAAGCGCTGGAGGCGGCCACCAAGGTGTTCGCCGAACGGCGGATGGATCGCGGCATCCGGGCGGCGCTGGCCGGCATGGCGGTCGACAGGCTGGATGACGCCCTCGGGGGCGAGTAATCGGATCAGGAAAAAGGCTGCCCTCATGCCCAAGATGACGTTCATCGCACCGGACGGTACCCGCAAGGAAGTCGAGGCGGCCGAAGGGCTGTCGGTGCTGGAGATCGCCCACCGCAATAAGATCGAGCTGGAAGGCGCCTGCGAGGGCTCGCTGGCCTGTTCCACCTGCCATGTAGTGGTGGCGCGCGAATGGTACGACAAGCTGAAGCCGGCCAGCGAGGACGAAGAAGACATGCTCGACCTCGCCTTCGGGCTGACCGCCACTTCGCGGCTGGGCTGCCAGATCATCATGAGCAAGGATCTCGACGGCCTGACGGTGACGCTGCCGGCCGCCACCCGCAACATGATGGTCGACAAGAAATAGGCAAGGCGCCGCCATGAAGTGGAGCGATACAATAGACATCGCCATCGCGCTGGAAGAGGCTCACCCCACGGCGGACAACGTCAATCTGCGCTTCACCGATTTGCATCGGTGGGTCTGCGCCCTGCCGGGATTCAGCGATGATCCGCTGAAATCCAACGAAAAGATTCTTGAAGCCATCCAACTGGCCTGGATCGACGAGCGGGATTAGAAGTCTTATCTTATCGCCATGAGCGTGTTCGCCCTGCTGCCCGCCGCCGATTTCGCCGCCCTGGCCGCCTTTTTGCTGCTGTGGGTGGGATATACCGTCGCCGCCGACCGCCTGACCGTCGGCGGTCATTCCCTGTTGTCGGCCACCGCCCGCCACCGCCGCACCTGGATGCGCAATCTGTGCGATCGTGAAGCCCGGGTCGCCGACAGCGCCTTGCTGGGCAATCTGATGCGCAGCGTCTCGTTCTTCGCCTCCGCCAGCATCCTGATTCTGGGCGGGCTGGTGGCCCTGCTGGGGGCGGGCGAGCGGGCCTATGACGTGTTCCGGGAACTGCCGCTGGTGGCGGTATCCGGGCGTGGCGGCTTCGAGACCAAGGTGGTGCTGCTGGCCGGGGTGTTCGTCTATGCCTTCTTCCAGATCACCTGGTCGCTGCGGCAGTTCAATTACTGCTGCGTGCTGTTGGGGGCGGCGCCGACACCCGATGCCGATGCCGCCGCCAAGGATACTTTCGCCGAGCACGCGGCGCGGCTGAACGCCCTGGCGGCGCACAGCTTCAACCGGGGGCTTCGGGGCTATTACTTCGCCCTGGCGATGATGACCTGGTTTCTTCATGCCGGGGTGATGGTCGCCGCCACGGTGGTGGTGGTGGCGGTGCTTTATCGCCGGGAATTCCGCTCTCGCACGTTGAAGGCGCTGAACGCGGCCATTCCGCGGCCATGAACGCCCTGGGGTTCGATAAGCCGGAAGCGGCGACCCGGGTGGTGGTGGCCATGTCGGGCGGCGTCGATTCCTCGGCGACGGCGGCGTTGCTGAAGGACCAGGGCTTCGACGTGGTCGGCGTCACCCTGCAACTCTATGATCTGGCGACGGAGGGACGAGGGCGGACCGCCTGCCGGCCCAACACCTGCTGCGCCGGCAAGGATATTCATGACGCCCGCGCCGTCGCCGACGCCTTGGGCATTCCCCATTACGTCCTGGACTTCGAGGACGCCTTTCGCCGCGACGTGATCGAGCGCTTCGCCGATTCCTATGTGGCCGGCGAAACGCCGATCCCCTGCGTCGAGTGCAACCGGACGGTCAAGTTCCGCGATCTCCTCGGGGTGGCGAAGGATCTCGGCGCCGATGCGCTGGCCACCGGCCATTATGTCCGCCGCCGCCTGGGACCGCATGGACCGGAACTGCTGAAGGGCGCCGACCCCGCCCGCGACCAGAGCTATTTCCTGTTCGCCACCACGCCGGAACAACTGGCGTTTCTGCGCTTTCCCCTGGGCGACATGGCCGGCAAGGACGAAACCCGCGCCATCGCCGCCCGTCACCGCCTGCCGGTGGCGGCCAAGCGCGACAGCCAGGATATCTGCTTCGTGCCCGACGGCGATTATGCCGCGCTGATAGCCGCCCTGCGTCCCGAGGCGGTCCGCCCCGGCGATATCGTCGATGCCGCCGGCCGGGTGCTGGGGCGCCACCCCGGTATCGTCCATTTCACCATCGGCCAGCGCAAGGGCCTGGGCCTGGGCGGCGGGCCACCGCTTTACGTGCTGGCGCTGGAACCGGATACCGACCGGGTGGTGGTTGGGTCACGTCGGTCACTGGCCCGCGACCTCGTCATGGTACGGGCCGTCAACTGGCTGGGAGGCGATGAGCGGGAGATGCGGGTCGAAGTGCGGGTACGCTCGACCCGTCCGCCGGTTCCGGCCCGGTTGCGCCACCTCGACGGCGCCGTCGCCGAGGTGGTCCTGGACCACCCCGAGGAAGGGGTGGCGCCCGGACAGGCCTGCGTTTTCTACCAGGGAGACCGGGTGCTGGGTGGCGGGTGGATCGCCCCTTGACATCACCGGGTCGAGACATTTATACCGGCCGCTCTCGATCTTACGGCGGGGTAGCTCAGCTGGTTAGAGCACGGGAATCATAATCCTGGGGTCGGGGGTTCAAGTCCCTCTCCCGCTACCAAATTTCTCAAGGGGTTAGCTCGGAAATGGGCTAACCCCTTGATCGTTTCTGAGGCTTGGCCGAAGAGCGGTCCGGCAACAGCCGCTGACCGAGGTGGAAAACTCCACTGAGGTCCAAGCCCAAACCTTTAGCGGCAGGTGGCGTCGGCGAGGCCGGCGGCGGCGCGCGGCGCAAAGTCGCCGGCGAAGCTTTGCGGCCCGGTGTGGGTCAGGCGCGAGTCCAGATCCAGCCAGATTTCGCCGCCCAGGTCGCGCCAGCGCCGGCAGAAGGCGTAATCCTCGCTGACATAGGCGCCGTTGTCGGGATCGATCATGCTCTCGAACAGGGCGTAGAGATGCGGGCTGGCGGTGGGGGGCGCCGGATAGGCATGGGTGGCGGTAAAGCGGGTCTCGGGGTAGGCGTCGAACAGGCGTTGGATGGCGGACCGCCGCACCAGTTGGAAGCCGCCGCCGGCATAGATGGCTGTGGCGAAGCGCCCGTCCTGGCGCAACGCCTCGCCCCGGCAAAGCGTGCCGACATAGGACAGTCCCGCTGTTTCCAGCGGCTCGCCACCTTCGACGCAGCGTCCCGGCAGACGGGTCCAGTCCACCAGTTTCATCGGATAGAAGGCGCCGGTGAAATCCTTGTCGGCCTCCAGTAGCCGCTTGACCTGATCGGGCTCGAACGAGATGTCGGCGTCGATGAACAGCAGATGGGTGGCCTCGGGCGAGTCCATGAAGGCCGCCACCAGGGTCGAGCGCGCCCGCGATACCAGGGCGTCGCCACCCAGCAGCGACAGGCCGATATCGAAGCCCAGGTCGGGCGCCCGCTGCATCAGCCGGACCACCGACAGCATGTAAAGCTGGCTGACCAGCCCGCCGTAACAGGGGGTGGCGATCTTGATGTGCGGTCTCATGCGGGCTTTCCTGACGATAAGGCGTTGCCATGATCGGCCGAGTTCCTTAAAAAGTCACCTCCAAGCTGGCCGAGGGGAACCATCATGCGCGCCGAAATCGAGGCGCTTGCCCAGGATATCCGGCGCTCCGTCGCGCTGCTCAAGCGCCACCTCAACTGGGACGAGGCGTTGATGCGGCTCGACGAGCTGAATGCCTCGGCCGAGAATCCTGACCTGTGGAACGATGCCGCCGCCGCGCAGAAGATCATGCGCGAGCGCACCGAACTGGATAATGCCGTCCAGGGCTGCCGCGCCGCCGAGCGCGAGTTGGCCGACCTGCTGGACCTGATCGAACTGGGCGAGATGGAGGGCGACCAAGGGGTGGTCGATGACGCGGAAGGCCAGGTCCGCGCCCTGAAGGAACGCGCCGGCAAGATGGAGCTGGAAACCCTGCTGTCGGGCGAGGCTGACCACAACGACTGCTACATCGAAATCAACGCCGGCGCCGGCGGCACCGAATCCCAGGATTGGGCCGAGATGCTGTTGCGCATGTACACCCGCTGGGCGGAAAAGCACGGCTACAAGGTGGAGTGGCTGGAGGAAAGCGCCGGCGAGCAGGCGGGCATCAAGTCCGCCACGGTCCGCATTCTCGGACACAACGCCTATGGCTGGCTGAAGACCGAAAGCGGCGTTCACCGTCTGGTGCGCATTTCGCCCTATGACAGCGCGGCGCGGCGTCACACCAGCTTCTCATCGGTATGGGTCTATCCGGTGATCGACGACACCATCGACATCCAGATCAACGAAAGCGACTGCCGCATCGATACCTATCGTGCCTCGGGCGCCGGTGGCCAGCACATCAACAAGACCGATTCGGCGGTGCGCATCACCCACATTCCCACCGGCATCGTCGCCGCTTGCCAGATGGAACGGTCGCAGCACCAGAACCGGGCCAGGGCCTGGGACATGCTGCGGGCGCGCATGTACGAGGCCGAGTTGCAAAAGCGCGAAGCCGCCGCCCAGGCGCTGGAAGATCAGAAGACCGATATCGGCTGGGGCCACCAGATCCGCTCCTACGTGTTGCAGCCCTATCAGATGGTCAAGGACCTGCGCACCAACTTCGAGACTTCCGACACCCAGGGCGTGCTCGACGGCGACCTCGATCCGTTCATGGCGGCGTCGCTGGCCGGGCGGATCAAGGGCAAGGAAGGCTAATTTTCAGCCTCCGGTTTGCATTCGTCGATTTTCCCCCTATACCTTTACCGTCGGGATTTGAGGGAAGGACGGACATGAGGCGGATCATCTTCACGGCCCTGGTGGCGATCGTGGTGGCCCTGGCGGGAAGCGGGGATGCCCTGGCCAAGGCCGGCAGCACCTCCAAGTCCAGCGGTGGCAGCTTTGGCTCCAAGGGGTCGCGCACCCATGACGCCCCGATGGAACGCACGCTGACCCCGCCGCCGGCCGGCGCACCCCGGCCCAGCAACGTTCCGCCGCCGCCGCCCCAGGCGGCGCCGCGCCCCGGCAACGTCGATGCGCAGCCGCTGGCGCCCGGCGCCTCCCGGCCGGGCCTCCAGGCGCCGGCGCCGGTGGCGCAGCCCGGCTTCTTTCAGCGCAACCCGTTCATGGCCGGTCTGGCCGGTGGTCTGATCGGTACCGGCATCGGCAGCCTGCTGTTCGGCCATTCGCCGGCTCTGGCCTCGGGTGCCGAGGCTTCGCCGGTGGGCAGCATGCTGGGGCTGCTGTTGCAGCTTGCCCTGGTCGGAGGCCTGATCTGGCTGGCGGTGCGCATGTTCCGGGGCGGCAGCCGCGCCGAACAGGCCAACCCCTTCGCCGCGCCCGCCCACGGCCATGTCGAGCCCAGCATGATGCCGGCGGCGCCGCGGGTGGAAAAGGAATTCGAGCCGGCGGCGGTCGATCAACAGGATTTCACCGATATCCTGCTGGGGGTGCAGAATGCCTGGAGCGAGGGCAATCTGGCGGCGCTCCGGCGCTTTGCCACCCCCGAGGTGGTGTCGTGGCTGTCCGAGGATCTCAGCCGCAACGCCAGCGAGGGGCTGGTCAACAAGGTCGAGAATGTCTCCCTGTTGAAGGGGGATATCAGCGGCAGTTGGAGTGAAGGCGGTTTTGATTACGTCACCGCCGTGCTGACCTTCCAGTGCATCGATGTCATGGTGCGGGCCGACACCGGCGCCGTGGTCAAGGGCAACCCCAGCGTGCCGGTGAGCCACACCGAGGCGTGGACCTTCATGCGCGCCGCCGGCGGCAGCGGTCGCTGGCTGTTGTCGGCGGTGGAGCAGGTGTAGCCCCGCCGCGATCTATCGCGGGACCGACCCGGAATCCTGGCCGAACAGGATCTTCTTGGCCTCTTCGCTGACTGTCGGTTGGGTGTTGACGGTCTTGGCGCGCTCGTAGGCACGCTGGACCGCCGGCCGGGCGGCGATGGTCTCGAACCAGCGTCGGAGGTTGGGGAAGTCGTCCAGCCTCTGGCTCTGGCGCTCCCATGGCACGATCCAGGGATAGCACGCCATGTCGGCGATGGAGTAGGCCCCGGCGATGAAGTCGCGGTCGGCAAGGCGCTTGTCCAGAACGGCATAAAGGCGGCTGGTCTCCTTGACGTAGCGGTTGATGGCGTAGGGGATCTTTTCCGGGGCGTACAGGGCGAAATGGTGGTTCTGCCCGGCCATCGGCCCCAGCCCGCCCATCTGCCAGAACAGCCATTGCAGCGTCTCGGTGCGGCCGCGCAGGTCGGTTGCGAGGAAGCGGCCGGTCTTTTCGGCGAGATAGAGCAGGATGGCGCCCGACTCGAACACGCTGACCGGCGGCCCGGGCTCGGCGGGCTGGTGGTCGACGATGGCGGGGATGCGGTTGTTGGGCGATATCTCGAGGAAGTCCGGCTTGAACTGCTCGCCCGCCGAGATGTTCACCGGCAGTAGCCGATAGTCCAACCCCGCCTCTTCCAGGAAGACGGTGATCTTGTGGCCGTTGGGCGTGGTCCAATAATAGAGGTCGATCACGTCTTCTTCTCCTCTTCCTTCTCGCGGCCGGCGATGAAATCGCGCAGTTCCTTCACCCGGGCATCCCACTCGGCCTCCTCGGCCCGTTCCCGCGCGCGGATTTCCGGCATTTCGCGGACCTGACGCAGGTAGCGCATGGTATAGGGCAGATATGCCTCGCGCATGGCGTCATTGGTGCCGACATTGGTGATGAAGCTTTCCAGGAACAGGGTGGAGACCCGGGGAAAGACCCGGTGGCAGGCCAGTACCAGGAAGTCCACCCACTCGTTGGGGAAGCGCTGGAAGGCGTTGAGCAGGTTGTCCCGCAGCGCGCCGTCGCGGGCCTTCTGCTGGAAGACGCGGGGGTCCTTTTCCTGCTCGTAGAGATCATGGCAGCTCTTCCATGCCATATTAAGCCGTTCCCACCAGTTGTTGGCGGGGTCCAGCAGCGAGCGGAAGGTCTCGATCTCGCGGTTACCGATCCGGGGCAGGTCGTAGGCGGTGGGACTGGACGGCAAAAGCATCTCGCGCAGCGCCTTGGTGTTGTCCTTGACCTGCATCACCTTGGCGCCGTCCTTGCGGGTTTCGATCAGCTTGAGATCGTCCCATCCCTGGTTCCAGCCCAACAGGATGCAGTCCTGCAGCGGTTTGGTGACGTGCTCCCAGAAACTGTCGGCATCCTCCTCGGCCCATTCAAAGCTGGTGGACAGCATCCGGATCTGCCGGCTTTCCCAGATGGCGGGAAAGATGAACTTGCCGATGGCTTGACGGAATTTGTCGGCGAATTCGGGCGAGGCGAGGAAGAACGGCGGCAATTCAAGCTTGAGCGATGGGTTGTGGCGCTGAAAGAACACCAGCACGGAGTCGACGCGCCGACAGATCGCCCCTTCGCAAAGCTTCTCGAAACTCTCGAACCGCCGTTCCGGATAGGGCAGCTTTGGTATCTCGTACTCGATATGCTTGAGCAGATGGGCCAGATTGGGCGGCAGGTTGTATTCGATATCGCGGTGGCGCTTTTCCCATCTGGCCTTGCGTTCGTCCTCCGACTCCGCCGGTGGCGCGCCGGTCTTGATTTCGACGGCGGCGGCGGCGGCGGGTGGCTGCGCCTTCTTGGGAATGAACGGCTTGTAGCGCATGTCCTCCTTGAGATTGTGCGTGACCAGCCAGTCGCCCAGCACCTTGGCCATCACCACCGCGCAGGATTTCAACTCGTCCTGGGTGGTTGCCGCCTTGAACTTGTCGCTGAGTACCCGCGCCTTGAGCGCCAGGGCCTCGTGCAGTTTCTTGTGCGCCTCGGCCTCGGGAAACTTGATGGCCGCCTGGACGGCCTCTTCGCGGCTGAAGTGATCCTTGACGTAGGCCAGAAGCTCGCCGGTGATGCTTCCGACCTGCTGCCAGTTCTCCTGTTCGATCCACTGTTCGGTCAGATTGACCAGATCGATCAGCCTCTTGTGGTCGGCATCCAGGGCCGGAGCCCCGACCGACATGGCGTCACGCCATAGAATCATGCCTCAATCCCCCGCCGCTACCTTCCTGCCACCTCCTTCAAAGATGCCACCTTTGCAAAAGTTTTCAACGGCCCGTCACGGCAATAAAACGGCGCTCATGTCGCTGGGCAAGCCGGAGACCTCGGGTGCCGACGCCACCGCCATGGGCGGCAGGGTGGAATACTGGGGCGATGGCGCGGCGGCGTAGACCGACGGCGGGGTGGGTGTCGAATAGGTTACGCTGGGGGCCGACGGCGCATAGGTCACCGACGGCGGGGACGGCGCATAAACCACCGAGGGGGCCTGCGGCACGTAGATCACCCGTGGGGATGGCGCCAGCACCACCGAGGGGGGGGCGGCATAGTAGGGCTCGCGGTAGTAGGAGCGCGATGGCCCGCCCCCCCAGCCGCCGCCGCCATAGGAGTATCGACGGCGCCAGCCATCCGCCAGGGCGGGGTCGGTGAACAGGGGCAGCAGACAGGCGGCCAGACCGAGAGCGGTGGCGAACCTGCGGGCGAGAACAGCACACGAAACCGGCGAACTCATGACGCACCCCCTTATCGGGTCGACGCCAGGGGACGGAGCGTTATCGCCCATCCGCCAGACGAGTACTGTAGGCTAACACTGTGGAAAAATCATGACTGTGATTCGGTTCACCCGGGTGGCGAGGATGGCTATTTGGCCTTGGCCGTGCCCCTGGCGATCTGCGCCGTCTGGTCGCGGCCGTAGTAGCGCCGGGCGAGATAGGTCACGGTTTCGCCGAGATACCGGTCGAGTTCGTCCAGTGTCACCGAGCCGTCGCCGTTGCCGAAGGGGGCCTTGTCGGCCTCGCCGCTCATCCCCTTGAGGAAATAGACGGTGAACAGGCCATGGGTTTCGTCCTGTTCCCAGTTGGCGATCTGGTTGCCACCGGCGGCGGAGATGACCGTCAGGTTGGCCGGTACGGTGGTTGCCTTGCTTTCCAGCAGGATTGGCGAGGCCTTGCCCACCAGTGAGCCTGCCGGCGACTGGCCGGAGAAGCATGCCTCCAGCACCAGGGTGACGCTTTCCGCCGGCAGTCGGCCGAGATTGTCGTAAAGCTGGGCCAGGGGATAGCCCGACAGGCCGATCCGCCCGGAATCGGCGTCGGTCGGCACCAGATAGGGGCCGCCCGAGTCCAGGGACGGTGCCCCATGTCCGGCGTAGTAAACGAAAACCCGCGAGCGGCCGGGCTTGACCCAGTCGAACAACTGGCCGCGGTAGTTGTCCCGCGACCCGAACACCTGGGCCATCTGGGCGGCGGTGGCGTCGCGCAGCAAGATGATGTTGCCGTCGGAAATACCCAGGGCCTGGGAGACATAAAGCCGGATGCTGGCGGCGTCGGCATGGGCCGGGCGGACATCGGGAATATCGCGGCCCTGACGGGTGTAATCGCCATTGCCGATGATCACGGCGATGTCGTCTGGGCGTTCGCGCCCCTTTGGGAAGTCCAGCACCAGCGGCGCCTCGGCCAGCCGGGTCGACGCCGGAGCCGATGGCGGCACCGGCGCTGCGACCGGGGGCCGGCTGCCCAGGGAGGCCGTCATGTCCTGGAGGTAGGACTTCAGCCGACGGTCGGCCTGTTCGGCCTCTTGGATGCGGCGGCTGGTGTCCATCAGCCGCATGGCGTCCCGCCACCGCCGATGATCGGCATCGACCTCGGCGATCAGCTCGGCCCGTCGGCGGGCGAATTCGCCGTAGGTCAAGCGCCCCTGGCCCAGCGCCGCCACCAGTTCGCCCGTGGCGGTCATGCCGCGCACGAAGAACGAGTGGCCCCAACTGGCGGTTTCCCGGTTGGTGTTGGCCGGCAGCGGCACGTTGTCGAGGAAGGTGGAGACCTTCTTGACGCACGACTCGCGAAGGGCCGACCAAGCCGCGATGGCCCGGGCCTCGCCGGGGGTGGGATAGGTGGCGTCGGCCAGCATGTGGGCGGGCGGTGCAGCCTGCTCGCGGCCGCTCAGATTGACTTTGTCGCGGATGGGGTCGAGTTCGGCGGTCTTGTACGAGGTTCCGCACTCGAACATGATCCGATCGACCGTGTCGCGGTTGTCGGCCTGGACCTGGCGGACCTCGGGGCGCTCGTCCGCCGCCATGGCCGTCGCCGACAGCGCCAACGACACCAGCAGAATACCGGACAGGCGTCTCATCGCGTCCCCTCCTATTGCTCGCGCTCCACCACCGTCAGCATCATATCGCGGGCCGACAGGTTGCCGCCGATGTCGGAGATGGCGAGGCGGATACGGTGGCGGCCGGTCGGCAGATCGGCCTCTTCCACCGCCAGTTCGTTACCACGCAGATACTCGCGCAAACGGTCGGTCAGATCGATGGTGATGAAGCCGCGCAGCGTCACCGTCAGGCTGCTCATGTCGGGTGCCAATCCGCTTTCGCCCGGCCGGAAATACACCCGGATGTTGACGGGCGGGTGCAGGCGCTCCAACAGTTTGGGATGCTCGACCACGATCGCCGGTCCGCCCTCGCCGGCGGCGGCGGGATCGAGGGGGGACGCGGCGAAATCGCCGGCGCTCGCCGCCTCGTCCGGCGTGATCAACCAGCGGCCTTCGCTGGCCCCGGCCGTGGAGGCGGCCAGCAGCAACGCTCCGACCATAAGGCTCGGCAGGGCTTTCATGGCGCGTCTCCCCGGTTCAGTTTGGTTTGCGGGCGGCCTGAATCTCTTTTTCCAAATCCTCGAACGCCTTGGAGGCTCGCAGCTTGCTTTGCAGCAGGTCGTTCTTCTTGACCTGATCGACCAGGATGCGGTTGGCCGAGCCCAGCGGGTATTGCAGCAAGACGTAGGCGCGATACTGGCTGCCGCTGGGGTTTACCTTCTGCTGCTTGACGCTGTAGCCGGCAACATTGACCTCGGTGATGAGGTTGCTGGTCACCCGCTCGCTTTCGCTCAACACCTGGGCGTTCTCGGCGCTGCCGGTTTCGGAGATGAACTCCCTCATCTTCGACGACAGCTTGCCGTTGATGCGGTCGGCCAGCGTTCGCTTGGCCGCCAGCACCGCCTTGTCGACGGCAAGCTGGAGATCGGCCGAGGTCGCGGTTCCGGCGGCGTAGACCGAGAATTCGTCGGCGTCCGGGTTGGTGAAGAACCACGATGGCGCCTCCTCCACCGAGGCCTTGACCGCTTCGGCGCGGGTTTCCTGCTTGACCTGCTCTTGCCGGGCGGTCCAGGCCGGGGTACCGGGCTCCGGCGAGGCGCAGGCGCCGAGGCCCAGCAGGGCGACGGCGAGAATGGCTTTGCGTTTCATGGTTTCCTCCGTGTCAGAGCCAACGGTCCGATTGTCGCGCCCGAATCCGGGGGCGTCAGGTGAATCGATCCACCGGCCGGTTGAATTGGTGAAATAAGTTCGATTGCGGCGTGGCGTCGAGACGCTGAAGTTTCCGGGCGAGGGCTTCCTTGATGGTGGCGATCTCCCAATCGACCGGAATTCCCGCCTTGGCCAAGTCGTGCAGGTCGCCCAGGGCTTTTTCCGCGCGGGCGTAGTCGCCGGTCTTGATATAGGCCAGTCCGGCGCCATAGAAGGCGTCGGCGGCCTGTCTGGGCGCTCCGGCGTTGTAGTGGATGATGGCGGTGTTGTAGTAGGCGAAGCCGTTGGCCGGGTCGGCCTCGATGGCCATGCCATAGGCGGCCAGGGCGCGTTCGGTGGCGCCCTTGCGGGCGTTGACCGCCCCCAGGGCGTTGAGGTAGCCGG
Source organism: uncultured Rhodospirillaceae bacterium (assembly GCA_903901915.1). Lineage (GTDB taxonomy): Bacteria > Pseudomonadota > Alphaproteobacteria > Rhodospirillales > Magnetospirillaceae > Phaeospirillum. Next base: position 49,529 of record CAIUSV010000080.1, read on the forward strand.
CATTGGCGCGATCCAGCGCCACCGCCTTGAGGATGGCGGGTTCGGCCCTGGCATGATCGCCCTCGATCATCAACACCCGTCCCTTGAGGAAATGGCCGCGAGCGTTGTCGGGGTCGGCGGCGACGGCCCGGTCGGCGGCGGCCAGTGCCCCTTCGTGATCTCCCTGGGCCAGCAGGCGTTCGCCGGCGGCGACCGGGTCTTCCGGTACCGCCGCCTGCTCGGCCGGGGCCGCCTTGATCGGTTCGGCGACGGGATCGTCCAGCGCCGCCACCTTGTCGTCGGGAATGGTCGAGACCAGGCGGCGGGCGATATCGTCGGTCACCCGCAGGATCTGTTCGTCGCGGACGTTGCTGGCGGCATCGGCCAGGCCCATGGCGACACCGACCGGGTCGAGCGGCAGGGCGCCGCCATGGCTGGACGCGGTATGGCTGCCCCGCCACAGCACCACGCCGTCGGCGGCGCGCACCATCTTGAGCTCGAGGCCGACGGCGACGCGGGAATAGAGGGCGAGAAACATCGAGCCGTATTCGGTGATCTCGCCCTCGATGAAGGCGGGACAGTGCAGCCGCTCGGCCATGGCCTTGCGGTCCCCGCCGGTTTCCTTCAGCACCCGGTCAACCCGTTCCAGCTTGATCTCGCGCTTGGATTGGATGGCGAGGTGGGCATAAAGCGAAAGGCGCACCTTGGCGGCATCCTCGGCGGTGGCCATGGGCTGGGACGGCGTCTTGACCGACAGCGGCAGGATCGCCACGCAATCGGGTGGCGCCGCCTTGTAGGCGTCGTGGACCTGAAATTTCACTTCGTTGAAGCCGAGCCAACCGCTTTCGCCCTCGCCCTGATCGATATAGGTCGGGCTGCAGGCCGACATCGCGGCGGTGAGAACGAGAGCGTGCAGTAAAGACCGTCGCCTCATGGCGCCCTCACCACGGCGTAGCCGCGCCGTACGATGCGCGAGTCGCCGCGCGGCAGTTCCAGCAACCGGGCGCGGAACTCGTCGAGGCGATAGCTGCCGCGCCACTCCACCGGCTGGCGGGTGGCCACCACCATCAGGTATTCGTCCACCAGCCGCCGTGTCGCCGGTTGGCCGTCGGGGAAGCCGACCCGCATCACATAGCGCCGCTTACCCTCGGCCGAAGGAACGGTGGCGGGTCCGGTAATGGTCGTCGACGGGTCCATGGAATTGGGGAAGACACGCGTCACCTGGGCTTCACCGCTCTCGTAGGGCAGCCACAGGAAGATGGCCACCGACATCGGCCGGTTGGGGGTAAGCGCGATCTCCATGGCCTCGCCCTGGCGGAACACCGAAGTATTGAGCGTGACGCCGAGGTCGAAGGACGGGTCGGGAACGCCCTTGGCGACGATGATCTCGGCCTCCAGGCTGACCGTGCAGCGACGCAGGCCGTCGGCCAGCGCCGTGGTCTCGGTCCGGCGGTTGCGCACGGCGCGGACATCGCCGTCGACGGTATTCCAGACGCTGCGGTTGAGGGTGCAGCTTGCTTCCTCGCCGCGTTCCTCGCAGCGCATCAGGTCCTCGGAAGCGAGGCGTTCGCCGCTGACCTGGCGAATGGCATCTTCCTTGGCGCGCTCCTCGGCGGCGGCGCAGGCTTCGGCCTCGGGGGTGTCGGGGGAGAAGATCCGCTCCGCCCGCGCCGACACCCAGCCGGCCGCTGCCGGCAGTGGCGCCAGCAGGACCAGGAGGCCGAGAAGGGCGACACCGGCTCTCATTTGACCGACGCGATCAGGACGACGCGCGGCAGCATGGCTTGGTAAAGGTCTTCCAGCGGCACGTCGGCGGTCGGCTGGGTGCCGCCGCCGCCAGGGCCACGACCGATGAAGCGCAACGCCCGGCTGGCCTTGATGGCGAAATTGACGTCCTCGGCCATGAAGCCCTGGTCGCGCATCAATCCGGCAAGGTCGAGCTTGCCGACGGCGATGCCGATCAGGGTGCCGTGGCGGTCGAACACCGGGCCGCCGGAATTGCCTTTGTTCAGCTTGGTGGTCATCTGGAAGCTGGTGGGGTCGTTGTTGAGGCCGATGGTCTTGCTGACGATGCCCTCGGCCAGTGACGGCTGTTCGTCGCCCAGCAGGCCGATCAGCGGGAACCCCATCACCACCGCCGGCCGTCCCGGCGTCGGATCGGCCAGCGCCGACAGCGGCATGGCCTCTCCCTCGGGGAAGGGGGCGGACAGTTCCAGCAACGCCAGATCGTCTTCGGACGAGACCCGCACCACCCGGGCTTGGCGCACATAACCGGTGCCGTTACGCACCGCGGTACGCTTCATGCCCTCGACCACATGGCGGTTAGTGATGACCAGACGCCCGCCTTCCAGCACCACGCCGCTGCCGGTCAGGATCGAGGTTCCGGGGGCAAAGGGCAGCGGTTCGGGCGTCGCCAGGGCGGTGTAGGTCCGCGACCGACCGGTCGAAGCCGGTGGGGAGGGGGGAGGGGGGGCGGCGAGCGGGGCGGCCGGCATCGGCTCGCGCTTGACCGCCTGCGGGAGGGGCGGCTCGACCACGACGGCGGGGGCGTCCGGCGGCGCCAGGGTCTGGGTTCCAGGAGCCTGGGTTCCGGGGGCCTGGGTCTCGGGGGCCTGGGTCTCGGGGACTGGGGCCACCGCCTTGTAGTCGGGCGCCACCGCCCGCAGCCATGCGGCGATGGCGGCGGCGCGTCCCTCGCGTTTTTGCGCCGTGTAGAGGTCGGCGGCGCGCAACCGGGTGCGGATGGCGTCGTCCTTGCGGTTCATTTCCCAGTAGAGCTGGCCCAGCAGGTCGGTGGCGTGGGCGGCGGTGGGGACTTGGCGCAGGAAGGCGGCCAGCCGATCGGCCGCCGCCGCCGGAGAGGCGGCGCGGGTCTGATAGCGGGCCAGGACCATGGCCACGTCCTCGCTGGCGGGTTGAGCCTTGGCCAGGGTCTCCAGGCGGCCCATGGCCTCGCGGTCGCGTCCCAGGCGCTGGTCGATGCGGGCCAGCACCAGATGAGCGCCGACCTGATCGGGGTCGGCGTGCAGCATCGCCTCGGCGTGGCGGCGGGCCTGGGCGAGATTGCCCTGTAGCAGTCTGGCCTCGGCAAGGCCGAGATAGGAATCGGCCTCGCCCTGGGTCGAGGTGGTCAGGGCCTGCTCGAAGAACTCCACCGCCTTGGCCGGTTTGTTCAATGCCAGATAGATCCGGCCCAGGGCACGGTCGATTTCGGCGGTTTCGCCGTCGGACTGGGGATCGATGCTTTTGAGAACGTCGAGCGCGGTCTGGAACTGTTCCGCGTCGATCAGGCCGTTGGCCTCGTCCAGCCGCGTCGATGTCGGTGCCGCCGAAGCGCGCAGGCCGAAGCCGCAACTCAGAACGATGGCGGCAACGAGAACAATACGTCCGAGGAAGAAGGTCATGCTTTCCCCCCACGCGGGCTCGACCACATGCCATCACAGGGGCACGGTCACGATTGTTAAGGTGACGGCCAAGTGTGGCAAAATCGTGGGAGCATTCGGACGAAGGAAAAAGCGCCCGAAGGCGTCTTTTTTCCTGTCGTCAGCGCCACTGCTCCACGGTCATGGCACCACGCATCTTGAGGTCGACCTCGACGATATGGGTCATCAGCCAGTCGTCGAGAAAGGCCGACATCTCGGCCGCGGCGGCGGCGGCATCGGCGAATTCGTCGGCGTTGAACTTGCGGATGTACTCGGCCAGGGTCTTGCGCAGCGCCAGGTGCTGGCGGCGGTTTTCCTCCAGGCCGGCGTACTTGGCCACCGCCTGGATGTATTCCTCGCGGGCGAAGTGGTCATGGGCGTAAAGCTGGAGGCGTTCCAGCGTCACCTGGATGCGGTGGCGGTCGATGCCGCTGGCGGATTTGGCTTCAATCTCGAAATCGTTGATGAGGGAAACCAATTCGCGGTGGTCGGAGTCGATTTCCAGATTGCCGACCTTCAATTTGTCGTCCCAACGGATGGTCATAACCACTGTCCTCGACGGCTGATCGAACCTGCCATCGTTTATACGATGTCGGCGGCGATCCCACCACCGCCCTTTTTCGGTCGTGCGCCCCGGTTCGCACCCTGATAGTCTTCCGATCATGTTCGCCAATTCACACGCCTTTCTCGCCGACGGCGTCCGCGCCGTGCTCGATCCCTGCTGGCCCAAGCCCGATCCGGCGGCGGTGTGCGCCGCCATGGACGAGGCGTTCCGCATGGCCGACGGCGCCTGGGACGGCCGCCGTCTCGGCCTCGACTACCTGCGGTCGGCGCCAGCGGCGGCCTGCAAGGTCGGTTGCGGCTGGTGCTGCCACCAGCAGGTGGGGGTGACGGTGATCGAGGCGGTCCGCATCGCGCGGCATCTGGGCGATCTGCCGGCCGACGAGGGGGGCGCGCTGATGGCGCGGGTGACGGACACGGCGCGGCGTACCGCCGGCATGACCACCGGCGAGCGGGCCCGGTCAAAGATCGCCTGCGCCTTCCTGGGGGCGGACGGCCGCTGCATGATCTATGCGGTACGGCCGCTGCGCTGCCGGGGGCTGTATTCCATCGACGTTCAGTTCTGTATCGACTGCCACGAGAAGGTGGACGAGATGCTGGCGCGGCTTGAGCGGGGCGAGGTCAAGCCGGCCTTCCTCGAAACGCCGGAACGGATCTACGACGCGGCGCTGGCCGGTCTGGTGGCGCTGCTGCGGGCGCGGGCGCCCAAGGCGCTGGTGACGCTGGAATTATCGGCGGCGGTGGTTGCCTTGCTGCGCAATCCCAAACTGGCGGCGTTGTGGCTGGCGGGGCGCGCCCCCGACGCCGCCGCCCGCCTGCGGCCGGACCCGCCTGCGCCGGGGCGTTTCTGAGGAAGGGGAGGGTCGGGCCGGTGTCCATCGTCCGCAAGATCCTGATGGCGCTGGGGTGCCTCGTGGCGGCCGGGCTGTCGGCTTGGCTGCGATACGGCGACGTCGATGCCGCCCGGCGGTGGCTGTCGAGCCGGCCGCCGCCCGTGGTCGCGGCCTCGGCCCCGGCGGTTCGCGAAGAGGCATTGCCGGAGCATCAGTCCTTCGCCGGAACCGCCGTCACCGCGCGCGATGGCGTGATGGTCCTTCACTTCCGCCGATCCGACACCTTGGAGGAGACCGCCGCCAAGGCCATCGTCAAGGTGTTCGACATGGACGGCGCGATCCGCAAGGAAATCGGCGTCTGGGGCGTGTTCCGTCACGAGGCGTCCCTGGGCGCGTCGGTGGCCCGCTTCACCGTCGGCGGCTTTGCAGCGGGCAGCTATCGTGTCGCCGCCGATCTCGAATCGCAGCGGCCGCTCGGCGTGAAGCGGGCAGCCATCGAGGTTTCGTCGATGGACGGCGAGCCGAGTTGGGCCGACCTCGTCAAGGCGCGGTAGGCGGCGGTCACGGCTTGGCGACCAGGGGGCCCAGCAGGAAGATACCCAGTACCAGCACGGCGATGGTGGCGAGGAAGACGATGAACACCGCCTTCCAGCCGGGATTGCCGCGACCGAGATTGAGGTAGACCCACAGGATCAGCAATCCCTTGAAGAGGCCGGCGGCCATGGCCGCCGTCGCCGGGGCCGGTCCCTCGTCCGATACCGCCGCCCAGATCGACAGGGCCGTCAGCCCCATCATCAGTCCCCAGGCCCGCAGCAAGGTGGTTCGGGATGGCATGGCGCTCACCGGATCAGATAGACGATGGGATAAAGCAATACCCAGATCAGATCGACCATGTGCCAGAAGGCCGCGCCGGTCTCGGCATTCTCCAGGGACGGCTTCCAGGCGACCACCGCCAGGATGACGAGGCCCAGGATGACGTGCGCGGCGTGGAAGCCGGTCATCAGGTAGAAGAGGGTGAAGAAGGTGTCGGTGTCGATGCCGATGCCCTGCGATGCCTTGCCGGCATATTCCGCCAGCTTGACCCCAAGGAAGCCGACTCCCAGCAGCCCCGCGCCCGCCAGCCATCGGCGGCAGCGCCGCGTGTCGCCTGCCGCGCAGGCCGATACCGCCAGCGCCGCTGCCAGGCCGCTGGTCAGCAGCAGCATGGTGTTGACGCCGCCGGCCAGCCGGTCAAGCTTGGCCTGCCCGGCCAGGAACATCGCCGGATGCAGCACCCGGCTGACCGAGAAGGCGACGAAGAAGGCTCCGAACACCACCAGTTCGCTCAGGATCAGCACCCACATCAGCGGGTTGCCGGGCAGATGGTCAAGCGCGCCCCAGCCGCCATGCGCCTCGGAATGGTCGGTCATGCCGCCAACTGCCGGTAGATCCTGGGCAGCGCCGCCGACAGATGGGCGAGGTGGCCGACCAGGGCGTAATGCCCGCGTCCGAACAGGTGGGGGAAATAGGCGTGGGCCTTGCGGTCAACGGTGATGCCGAACACGGCAAGGCCTTTTGCGCGGGCTTCCAGCACCGCCTTGCGGGTGTCCTCGACGCCGTAGCGGCCTTCGTAATGGTCCACGTCGTTGGGCTTGCCGTCGGTCAGCACCAGCAGCAACCGGTGACGCTCGGGGCGATCCTCCAGCCGGGTGACGGCGTAGCGCAGCGCCGCGCCGATCCGGGTGTAATAGCCGGGGCGGACGGCGCCGATGCGCCGCATGGTCCGTTCGCCGAACGGATCGTCGAAATCCTTGACCATGTCGATCTTGACCCAGTCGCGCTTGCGGGAGGTGAAGGTCGCCACCGCGAAAGGATCGCCGCAAGCGGCAAGGCCATGGCAGAACACCGCCAAGGCTTCCTTTTCCACGTCGAGGACGCGGCGGTTTTCGATCCAGGCGTCGGTGGACAGCGAGGCGTCCACCAGCACCATCACCGCCAGATCACGTTCCTGCGGGCGGTGCTGCAGCCACACCCGGTCCGAGCCGTTGCCGCTGGCCCGGAGGTCGCAGCGGGTGCGGACCAGCGCATCGGTGTCCAGTTCCGCTCCGTCCTGCTGGGCGCGCAACAGCATCGGCCGGGTGCGCAAGGCCTCGAACTGTCGCTTGACCGCGCGGATACGTCGCTTGGCGTTGTCGTCGGGCACCCAGTCCTCGCCCTCTTCGGCGGCGGGTCCAACCAGGAGCGAGCAATGGTCGCGATGGTAGATGCCGGCGCGGTAATCCCATTCCGGCAACACGACAGAGCCGGTCAGGCCGCCTAAATCCATGGCGCCCGGCGGCAGGTCCAGATCGAATTTCAGTTTGGTGGCCGCGCGGCGCGAGTGCGGCGATAAGGTGATGGTGTCCAGGTCGTCGGCGGCCTTCTTGGCTTCCTCCTCGTCGGTGTCGTCGGCGCCGCGATTGACGTTGACCATGTCGGCCATGGACAGGATCTTCTCGAAGCGATTGAGGATCAGCGGGTCCTTGCGGTCGGCGTTGTCCTGGCTGCGCCGTTCGGCCTTGCGGCGGGCCTGTTCTTCCGACTGGTCGTTCCCGCCGCCCCGTTCGGGTTCGGCGTCTTCGGGGGGAAGGGCGCCGACGGCGCCGGGCAGCGCCTCGCCCCACAGCGGCACCGGCAGGAACGGGCGGTAATCGCGGGGCGCATGGGTGGGCAGATCGCGCGGGGGGGTGTCGGGGTCGTTCAACAAAGCCATCACCGCCGTCTCGATCCCGGCCTCGGTGCGGGAAAGGCGACGGACCGGGCGCGCGGCCATCACCGCCTCGCACAGCCTGCGGTGGGTCTGGCCCAATCCTGGAAACAGGCGGCGGACGCGCAAGGTGACGTGCCGGGCCAGGGCCAGCCGGGCGAGGTCGGTTTGCAACGGATCGCCGGCGGGCAGGGGGGTGGCGTCCACCACCGAGAAATAGGCGGCCAGCCAGAAATAGAGGTCGCGATTGAGGCTCTCGATGGGAAACAGGGCGATGGCCGGCGGCAGCGACAGGCTGGATTGGTCGCGGCTGGCGGTCACCAGCCGCTCGGCATCCATGCCGATACGCTGCCTGAGGCTCAGCCGGTGGCCGGAGCCGCGCGCCGCCGCCGCGACGATCCGCAATCCCCGGTCGCCGCCGAGGCCGCGGAAGAATACCGCCAGCCGCGAACGCACCTCCTCCAGGTTGACCTGAGCGTCGGGATGGCTTGGCCAACTGGCCTTTTCCCCCACCCAGCGATGCCAGATCTCGCCGACCCGTTCCTCCAGTTCCAGGGCGGACAGCAGGCTCATCCGAAGATGGCCTTGCTGACGTCTTCCAGACCGGCCTTGACCTCGGGGTCATCGGACAGTGGTTCGATCATCGTCACCTGGACGGCCTCGCGAATGCCGAGCCCGGCCTGGATCAGGGTGGCGCAGTAGACCAGCAGGCGGGTGGAAACCCCTTCCTCCAGGTCCTGCCCCTTCAGTGCCCGCAGCCGCTGGGCCAGCAGGATCAGCGGTTGGACGCGGGCTTCGTCCAGTCCGGACTCCTCGGCGACGACGCGGCGCTCCAGCTCGGGGGCGGGGAAATCGAATTCGATGGCGACGAAGCGCTGGCGCGTCGAGGGCTTCAACTGCTTCAGAACGTTCTGGTAGCCGGGGTTGTACGACGCCACCAGCATGAATTGGGCGGGAGCCTCCAGCATCTCGCCGGTACGTTCCAGCGGCAGGATGCGGCGGTCGTCGGTGAGAGGGTGCAGCACCACGGTGACGTCCTTGCGCGCCTCCACCACCTCGTCGAGATAGCAGATGCCGCCGGTGCGCACGGCGCGGGTCAGCGGTCCGTCCGACCAAACCGTGTCGCCGCCCTTCAGCAGGTAGCGGCCGGTCAGGTCGGCGGCGGTCAGGTCATCATGGCAGGAAACGGTGAACAGGGATCTTTGCAGCCTGGCCGCCATGTGGGCGACGAATCGGGTCTTGCCGCAGCCGGTCGGCCCCTTGAGCAGCAGCGGCAGGCGATGGGTCCAGGCCAGCTCGAACAGGGCGCACTCGTTGCCCTGGGGCAGGTAGAAAGGCAATTGAACGGACATGGGAAACTCCGGGAAATGGGGGCGGCCGCGACGGCGACCGCCCCGTTTCACCTGGCGACTATTCGGCGGGCTGGGCGGCGACCCGCCCCGCTTGGCGGGCGCTGCCGGGAACGGCCAGCGACCACACGATCAGGATGACGCCGAGCAGGGTGACCACCCCGGCGCCAAGCCGCATCCAGTAGAACAGGCCAAGCTGGTCCTGCACATCCATGAAGCCCATGCCCATCACCCGTTGCAGGTGGGCCTGAACCACACCGGCGAAGGTCAGGGCGAAGGTCATGAACGTCACCCCCGACGAGGTGATCCAGAAGCCCCACATGTTGAGAACCTGATTGTAGGGTTCACGCTTCAGCAGGTTGGGCATGGCATAGGTGAACATGGCGATGTTGAGCATCACATAGGCGCCGTAGAAGGCGAGATGCCCGTGCGCCGCCGTGACCTGGGTGCCGTGGGTGACGTAGTTGATCGGGGCCAGGGTATGCAGGAAGCCCCAGACTCCGGCGCCGAAGAAGGCGAAGGTCGAGCAGCCCAGCGACCACAGCAGCGCCGCCTTGTTGGCATGGCTGCGGCCGCCCTTCCACACCATCATGAAGGTGAAGATCACCATGGCGAAGAACGGAACCACTTCCAGCGCCGAGAAGATCGAGCCGATCCACTGCCAGTAGGCCGGGGTGCCGATCCAGTAATAGTGGTGGCCGGTGCCCAGGATACCGGTGAACAGGGTCAGCGAGATGATGATGTACAGCCACTTTTCCACCACTTCGCGATCGACGCCGGTCAGCTTGATCATCAGGAAGGCCAGCACCGAGGCCATGACCAGTTCCCACACGCCCTCGACCCACAGATGCACGACCCACCACCAGAACATCTTGTCCAGGATCAGGTTCGACGGGTTGTAAAGCGAGAACAGGAAGAACACCGCGATGCCCCACAGCCCCAGCAGCAGCACGTTGGTGATGGCGGTCTTGCGCCCCTTCAGCACCGTCATGGAGACGTTGAAGAGGAACATCAATGCCACGACGACGATGGCCAGCTTGATCCACAGCGGCTGTTCCAGGAACTCGCGCCCCTCGTGGATGCGGAACAGATAACCGACCACCGCCGCCGCCGCGCCGAACAGGAACAGCCAGAACTGGAGGATCGCCAGTTTGGGACTGTACAGTTCGGTCTCGGATTCCTCGGGAATCAGGTAATAGGCGCAGCCGAAGAACCCCATCAGCAGCCACACGATCAGGGCGTTGGTGTGGATCATGCGGGCGATGTTGAACGGCAGAAGTTCCGACAGAAAGTTGGGAACCACCACGATCGTACCCATGATAACGCCGAACAGAATCTGGGCAACGAACAGGCCAAGCGCCCCGGCAAAGTAGTAGAGCGCGACTCTTTGTGATTGATATTTCATGACTCTCTACTCCTTCTTAGCCGGAGACTTTTGGCGGCCAGTTCTGGGTGTTTATCTCGCTGGTCCACTTGAAGAAATCGACCAGGGAGTCCAGTTCGGCATCGGAAATGTCGAAATGCGGCATCTGGCGCCGGCCTTCGACGCCGGTGGGCTGGCTCTTGATCCACAGCTTGATCCCTTCGCGGGCGGTGGCGGCATCCTCGCGCCCGCCATAGCGGACCCAGACATTGCCCAGTTCCGGTGCGTAGTAGGCGCCTTCGCCCAAGATGGTATGGCAGTCGATGCAGGCGTGGCGTTCCCACACCTTCTTGCCGGCGGCGACCGACGGGGTCACCGGATGGGTCTCGCTCATCGCATTGACGGTTGAAACGCTGTGCGCTACCAGGCCGGCAAATACGATGAAGAAAAACGCGGTGCCACCGTAGAATATGTTTCTTGCCGCGGATTTAGTTAGTATTTCAGACATTGCGCCCCTCCATAATCATGTACATCAAGGTCTCATTCAAAGCGCGTTGGAGTTCTCGTCGTGTCGGCAGGTGCCACTTTTCGGCAGTCCGCCCCCGCGGCGCGCAGGCCGCTTCACTTGGCTGGCGAAGCTAGGGGGAAGCGCCGGCCCCAACCTTGACGTTGGACAAGGCAGGGGCGGCGGGCGGTGGTCTTGACCGCAGTCAATCCACGCCTCTGGCATTGCACCGATGATGGCGCCATGAGCATTCCGACCGCCCCATTGGAAGCCCGGCTTTCAACCCTTGTCATGATCCGCTGGCTGGCCGTCGGTGGTCAGGCGCTGACCATTGGCGTCGTCCATGTCGCCGTGGCCGAATTGGCGTTGCTTCCGGTGATGGCGACGGTGGCGGTGTCGGCCCTGTTGAATGCCGGTTTGACCGTGGCCCCCGGCCTGCACCGCCGGCTGGAAGAGCATCGCGCCGCCCGCCATCTGGCCTTCGACATTGTCCAACTGGCGGTGCTGATCGGGCTGACCGGCGGATTATCCAACCCGTTCTCGCTGTTCATCCTGGCCCCGGTCACCGTCGCCGCCGCCACCTTGCCGATGCGGCGGACGGTCTGGCTGGCGGTATTGGCGGTGGTGGCGGTGTCGGCGCTGGCCCGGTGGCATCAGCCCCTGCCCTGGCCGCCGCCGGGTCTGCTGATCCCGGTGCTGTATGTCTTCGGTATGTGGATGGCGCTGGTGCTGGGGGTGGCCTCGGTGGCGTTCTTCACTTGGCGCATGGCCGAGGAGGGGCGCCGCATCGCCTCGGCCTATTCGGAAAGCCGCCTGGCTCTGGCGCAGGAACAGCGGGTGGCCGAAGTCGGTGCCCTGGCGGCGGCGGTGGCGCACGAACTGAACACGCCGCTGGCGACGGTGTGCCTGCTGGCGCGCGAGGTGGCGGCGGAGATGAACCCCGACGACCCGCTGCGCGCCGACATGGAGACGCTGATCGGCCAGACCCAGCGGTGCCGTGATACCCTGGCGCGGCTCACCTTGCATCGGCCGCGTGCCGAGGCGGTGGAGGCCGAGCGGGTTCCCTTTCCCTTCCTGGTCGAGATGGCCGCCGCCGTTCATGTCGAGGAGGCGCGGGTGCCGGTGGCGTTCGACCATCGCGCCGCCGATTTCACTCCGGCGCCATGGATGGAACACAGCCCGGAGATCCTTCACGGCCTGGGCAATTTCATCCAGAACGCCATCCAATTCGCCGGCAGCCGGGTCGAGGTGGAAACCAGTTGGGACGATCGGCGCATGGGTGTGCGTATCGCCGACGACGGCGGCGGATTTCCCGAACACCTGCTTTCCCGCCTGGGGGAACCCTATCTGTCGGGTCGATCCCAGGCCATCGACAGTCATCTGGGCCTGGGGGTGTTCATCGCCGTGACCTTGCTGGCCCGTACCGGGGCGAAGGTGGAGTTCGCCAACGCCGCCCATGGCGGTGCCGAGATCCGTGTCAGTTGGAGACGAAGCGATGGCGCACACGCTGTTGGTGGTTGATGACGACGAGCCGTTCCGTCTCAGTCTGTCGCGCGCCATGGAGCGGCGGGGATTCCGGGTGCTGCCCGCCGCCTCGATTTCCGAGGCGGTCGCCATCGCCGACGCCAAGGCCCCCACCCATGCGGTGATCGATCTCCGGCTCGACGACGGCAACGGCATGGATCTGGTGGATCTGCTGCGCCAGATCGTTCCCGGCATCCGCCTAGTGATGCTGACCGGCTACGGCAACATCGCCTCGGCGGTGTCGGCCATCAAGGCCGGGGCGGTGGACTATCTGCCCAAGCCGGTAGAGGCCGACCGCCTGAGCGCCGTGCTGATCGGCACGGCGGTGGAGACCGCCGCGCCGCCGGAAGATCCGATGACACCGGAACGGGTTCGCTGGGAACATATCCAGCGGGTGTTGGAGGAGAACGGCCAGAACGTCAGCGAAACCGCCCGCCGCCTCAAGATGCACCGCCGGACGTTGCAGCGCATCTTGAACAAGCACGCCCCGGATTAGGCGGCTTTCCTTTTGGCCCGAACCACCTGATACGCCCGGCCAAGATAGGCGACGGGCACGCTCCAGATGTGGACGAGACGGGTGAACGGGAAGACCAGCAGAACGGTCAGCCCGAAGAAAATGTGGACCTTGAAAACGGCGTCCACCGCAGCCAGCAGTCCGGGCTGCGGTCGAAGGGTGACGATGCCCAGCGCCCACTCGGCCAGCGCCACCATCACCGAGGCGTCACCATGGCCGGCATGGCCGGCCGACACCGGAACCGTGGACAGGCCGAGCACCAGGGTGGCCACCAGCCACGTCAGAATGGGCAGGTCGCTGCGGCGGCTGGCGGCGCGGACGCGGCGGTTGCCGGTGCGGCGCAACCACAGCATCACTCCGCCCAGCAACGCCATCCCGCCGAACACCGACCCGGCGATGATCGCCGCCCACTGATGGGCGATGTCGCTGATTCCAAGCCCCTGGAATACCGAGTGGGGGGTCAGCAGGCCGACGGCATGGCCGCCAAGAACCGCAAGCACGCCGACATGGAAAAGGTTGCTGGCGACGCGCATGCCGGCGTTGGACAGCAGTTGGCTGGAATCGGCCTTCCAGGTGTACTGCTCGCTGTCGAACCGTACCCACGAGCCCACGGCGAAGACGGTGAGCGCGATATACGGATAGGCTCCGAAAAGGAAGTTTTCCAACATGTCTCGCGTCTCCTTTATTGGATTTCGCCACCGCAAGGCGCCACGCAGGCGGCGGGCTCGCCGGCCCCGACCTCTCCGCAAACCAGCGGCGCGGCGTCGCCGCACAGCGAGACCACGACGTGCAGCAGGTTGGCCCACGGACTGCCGGACCGTTCCAGATTGGCGGTCAGCACCTCCAGCACCTTGCCGGCATCGGCCAGGAAGCGACAGGCCTCGGCGGCGGGGATCTGATCGGTGAACTCCAGGATCAGCGGCAGGTAGTCGGGCAACTCGTTGGTGCCGATCTCCAGACCGTGGCGGCGATACAGTTCGCTCAGGTCGATCAGCGCCGGCCCCCGCGCCTTGTCCTCGCCGAAGACATGGTGGGTCAGATGCAGGGAATGTTCCGGCGTCTGGTCGAAGGTCTGGACGTATTCCGCCTGGAGGTCGATCAGGTCGATGCTGCCGGCATAGGACAGGAAGGCATCGATGCGTTTCAGTCCGGCGTCGTCCAGATCGGCGGCGGCGCGGCGGCGGATCTCGAAGTGATGCCGGCGCATCTCCTCGGTGGGGTATTCCAGCAGGATCGACAGGATCTTATGGATGCTCATTGCCCGCCTCCTTCACTCGGCCTTGCAGGGATGGGTCTCGTCCTCGACGCCTTCGGCGCGACGGTCGGGAAACAGCGCGAACGGGCTGATGCCGGTGGACGAGTCGTTGCCGAAGGTGAAGCCGTTCTGGCCTTGGAAGGCGTGGAACTGCTCCATGTCCAGCCCCGCCTGACTGGTCGGCACCACGAAGCGGTCCTCGTGGTTGGCGATGGCCAGCAGATGGTACATGTCCTGCGCTTCCTGCTCGGTCATGCCCACGGCGGTCAAGGCCCGGGTGTCGGCCTTGCCGTCGACGTGGATCGAACGCTGGTACGAGCGCATGGCGATCATCCGGTTCAGCGCCGCCATCACCGGCTTCTTGTCGCCGGCGGTCAGCAGGTTGGCCAGGTATTGCAGCGGCATGCGCAAGGTCTCGGCCAGCGGCAGCACCCCGTCGGGGCCGGTGGGCAGGTTGCCCAGATCGATCTGCGACTGCACCGGCGACAGCGGCGGCACGTACCACACCATGGGCAGGGTGCGGAATTCGGGATGCAGCGGGAAGGCGATCTTCCAGTCCACCGCCATCTTGTAGATGGGCGATTTCCGCGCCGCCTCGATCCAGGCCAGCGGAATGCCCTGCTTTTCCGCCTCGGCGACCACCTTGGGGTCGTCGGGGTCGAGGAAGATGGACAGATGGGCGCCGTAAAGGTCCTTCTCGTCCGTCTTGGACGCCAGTTCCTCGATGCGGTCGGCATCATAGAGCATGATGCCGTTATAGCGGATGCGGCCGACGCAGCTTTCCGAACACACCGTCGGCATGCCGGATTCGACGCGGGGATAGCAGCCGATGCACTTTTCGGCCTTGCCCGATTCCCAGTTGTAGAAAACCTTCTTGTACGGGCACGACGAGACGCACATGCGCCAGCCCCGGCACTTGTCCTGATCGACCAGGACGATACCGTCCTCTTCGCGCTTGTAGATCGAGCTGGACGGACATGCCGCGACGCAGGCCGGGTTGAGGCAGTGGTTGCAGATGCGCGGCAGATACATGTGAAAGGTGTTCTCGAACTGGCGATAGACCTCCTTCTCGATGTTGTCGAAGTTGCGGTCCTTCGAGCGCTTGTCGAACTCGCCGGCCAGATCGTCTTCCCAGTTGGGCCCCCAGGTGACCTTGTCCATCCGGCTACCGTCGATCTGTGACCGGGGCCGGGCGGTTGGGGCCGCCTCGGACAGCGGCGCCGACACCAGATGGCCGTAATCATAGCTGTACGGCTCGTAATAGTCGTCGATCTGTGGCATGTCCGGATTGGCGAAGATGTTGAGCAGGCGTTTCATGCGCCCGCCGGACTTCAGCTCCAGTTTGCCATTTCTCAGTTCCCAGCCGCCGTTCCACTTGTCCTGGTCTTCCCAGTTCTTGGGATAGCCGATGCCGGGTTTTGACTCGACGTTATTGAACCAGGCGTATTCGACACCCTTGCGGTTGGTCCATACGTTCTTGCAGGTCACCGAACAGGTATGGCAGCCGATGCACTTGTCCAGATTGAAGACCAACGCGAATTGGGCACGGATTTTCATGGTGCTCTCCTCGAATCCTTAGCGACGGCCGATGCCGGGCGGGTTGATGGCGGCCTCGCGGCCGGGCGTCAGCGGCCGTTCGAGCCAATCCACGTCCTGATCGGCGATCTTGTGCAGGATCACCACCTCGTCGCGCTGGCAACCCACCGTGCCGTAGTAGTTGAAGCCGTAGGCAAGCTGGGCGTAGCCGCCCACCATGTTGGTGGGCTTGACCACCACGCGGGTCACCGAGTTCAGGATGCCGCCACGCTTGCCGGTGGTGTTGGAACCCGGCACGTTGATGGTCTTTTCCTGGGCGTGGTACATCAGCGCCATGCCCAGCGGCACGCGCTGCGACACCACCGCGCGGGCGACGGTGGCGCCGTTGACGTTGACCGCCTCGACCCAGTCGTTGTCGGCGATGCCGACCTTCCGGGCGTCGTCCTCGGCCAGCCAGATGTAGGGCCCGCCGCGGAACAGGTTCAACATGCGCAGGTTGTCCTGATAGGTCGAATGGATGCCCCACTTGGAATGAGGCGTGATCCAATTCAGCGTCAGGTGCGGCTTGGCCTTGACCGAGGCGGGGACGGTTTCGTGGGACTTCATGTCCACCGCCGGCTTGAAGGTGCAAAAGCCCTCGCCGAAGTCCAGGAACCATTCGTGATCCTGATAGAACTGGGCGCGGCCGGTCAGAGTGCGGAACGGAATGTGTTCATGCACGTTGGTGTAGCCGGCGGTGTAGGACACCTTTTCCGACTCGATCCCCGACCAGGTCGGCGCGGTGATGATCTTGCGCGGCTGGGCCTGGATGTCGCGGAAGGTGAACTTGTCCTCGTGGCGGCCGGCATAAAGGTGATGATGGTCGATGCCGGTCTTCCGCGACAGGGCGGTCCACGACTTGTGGGCGACCTCGCCGTTGGTTTCGGGCGCCATGCGCATCACCGCGTCGCAGACGAAGATGTCTTCCTCGAGCGAGGGCATCCCCTGGGATATCCCGGCTTCGCGAACGGTGCCGTTGTGACGCTTCAACTCGTCGTATTCGTGCTCGGTATTCCAGTCGATGCCCTTGATGGAATTGCCCAGCCTGGTCATCAGCGGCCCGAGGCCGATATACTTGCTGTAGGTGCTGCCGAAATCGCGCTCGACCAGCTTGATGATGGCCATGGTCTTGCCGGGGACGGGTTCGCTGCCGTCGCGCTTCCAGTCCTTGACCTGGCCGAAGGGCTGTGCCAGTTCCGCCGGCGAATCGTGCTGCATGGGCAGGGCGACCACGTCGCGGCGTACCCCCAGATGCTTGCCGGCCAGTTCCGAGAATTTCTTGGCGATCACCCGGAAGATCTGCCAGTCGGATTTGGACTGCCACGCCGGCTCCACCGCTTCAGACAGCGGATGGATGAAGGGATGCATGTCGGTGGTGTTGAGGTCGTTCTTCTCGTACCAGGTGGCGGTCGGCAGCACGATGTCGGAATACGACCCGGTGGAGTTCAGGCGGAAATTGATGTCCACCATCAGGTCGAGCTTGCCGGTCGGCCCTTCCTCGTGCCACGTCACCTCGCGGGAATTGCGGCCGGCGCCGCCCTCCTGCAACACGCCGTTCTGGGCGCCCAGCAGGTGTTTCAGGAAGTACTCGTGGCCCTTGGCCGAGCTGCCCAGCAGGTTGGCGCGCCAGACGAACAGGTTGCGCGGCCAGTTTTCCTCGGCGTCGGGATCGGCATAGGCGACGTCAAGCTTGCCGGCCTGAAGCTGTCGCGCCACGTATTTGCCCACCGAGGCCTCGTCGGTGGCGCCGCCGGCCGTGGCCTCGTCGGCGAGGTCCAGCGAGTTGCGGTTGAAGTTGGGAGTCGACGGCAGCCAGCCCAGGCGGCTGGCGGTGACGTTATAGTCGGCCAGGGTATGGCCCTTGTAGCGGTTCCGCCCGGCGGGCGAGAGCAATTGGTCGGCGTCCAGGGTCTCGTAACGCCACTGGTCGGTATGGAAGTACCAGTAGGAGGTCGAGTTGGTGTGGCGCGGTGGCCGGTGCCAGTCGAGGGCAAAGGCGATGGGCGCCCAGCCGGCCTGGGGTCGCAGCTTTTCTTGCCCGACGTAATGCGCCCAGCCGCCGCCGCTCTGACCGACGCAGCCGCAGATGTGCAGCAGGTTCATGATCGAGCGGTAGGTCATGTCGTTGTGGTACCAATGGTTGATGGCGGCGCCCATGATGATCATGGACTTGCCCCTGGTCCTGGCGGCGTTGTCGGTGAATTCGCGGCCGGTGCGCTCGATGTCGGCGGCCTTGACGCCGGTGACCTTCTGCGCCCAGGCGGGGGTGTAGGCCACGGTGGCGTCGTCGTAGGACGAGGCGACGTGGTCGCCGCCCAGGCCGCGATCGATGCCGTACTGGGCGATCTGGAGGTCGAACACCGAGGCGACCAGCACCGCTTCGCCATTGGCCAGGGTCAGGCGGCGGACGGGAACGTTGCGGAACAGAAGGTCCTTCTCACCGGGCTGGAAGTGGGGAAAGCCGACCGACACCACCTCGTCGCGGCTGTCGATGCACGACAGCTCCGCCTCGATTTCCGCCTGTGAGGTGCCGTCCTTGGGCAGCAGGTTCCACTTGCCCTCTTCGCCCCAGCGGAAGCCGATCGAGCCATTGGGCGCGACGAAGGCCTTGGCGCGGGCGTCCCACACCACCGTCTTCCATTCGGGATTGTTGGCCTGGCCCAGGCCGCCATCGAAATCCGACGCGCGCAGATTGCGGTCGGTGACATAGCCGTCGCCCATCGGCCGCAGCATGATCTGCATGGGCAGATCGGTGTACTTGCGGGCGTATTCCTGGAAGTACGGGTCCTGGCGCTGGATGTAGAATTCCTTCAGCGCCACATGGCCCATGGCCAGGAAGGCGGCGGAATCGGTGCCCTGCTTCACCGGCATCCACAGATCGGCGAACTTGACGTACTCGGCGTAGTCCGGGGCCATGGACACCACCTTGGCGCCCTTGTAGCGTACCTCGACGCAGAAATGGGCGTCGGGGGTGCGGGTCATCGGCAGGTTGGCGCCGCAGATGACGATGTAGGTCGAGTTGTACCAGTCGGCCGCTTCCGGTACGTCGGTCTGCTCGCCCCAGGTCTGGGGCGATGCCGCCGGCAGGTCGCAGTACCAGTCATAGAAACTGCCGCAGGCCCCGCCGATCAGCGACAGATAGCGCGCCCCCGCCGCGTAGGAAATCATCGACATGGCGGGAATGGGCGAGAAGCCGAAAATGCGGTCCGGCCCCCATTTCTTGATGGTGTGGACGTTGGCGGCGGCAATGATCTCGTTGGCCTCGTCCCAACCGGCACGGACAAATCCACCCAGACCGCGCACGGCGGTATAGGTCTTGCGCTTGGCCGGGTCGGCCTGGATCGCGGCCCAGGCTTCGACCGGATCGCGGCCGGCCTTGCGCTCGGCCCGGTACAGCTCCAGCAGGCGGCCGCGGATCAGCGGGTACTTGATGCGGTGGGGCGAGTACAGGTACCAGGAAAAGCTGGCGCCGCGCTGGCAGCCGCGTGGTTCATGGTTGGGCATGTCCTCGCGGGTGCGGGGATAGTCGGTCTGCTGCATCTCGAACGACACCAAGCCGTTCTTGACGAAGATCTTCCACGAGCAGCCGCCGGTGCAGTTAACGCCGTGGGTCGAACGCACTACCTTGTCGTGGCGCCAGCGGTTGCGGTAGGCGTCCTCCCACTTGCGGTCCTCGTTGGTCACGGTGCCGTGACCGTTCGAGAACGTTCCCAATTCCTTTTTGAAAAAGAACAGCCGGTCGAGGAAATGGCTCATGACGGGTCTACCTTTGTTTGCGTTATTTGCTCAGCACTTCACTTCCGCATTGGCGCGCGTGTACCAGAACCACGTCGCCACCACGCAGGTGGCGTAGAAGGCGAGGTAGCAGTACAGCGCCGTCTGCGGGCCGCCGGTCAGGCTGATCGAGGTGCCGAAGCCCTTGGGGATGAAGAAGGCGCCATAGGCGGCGACCGCCGAGGAAAAGCCCAGGACGGCGGCGGCTTCCTTGCCGGCGGCCTTGCTCGCTTCGGCCTGGGCGGCCGGATTGCGCCCGTGGGAGGCGCGCTGGTGCAGTATGCCGAAAATCGCCGGGATCATCTGGAAGGTCGAAGCGTTGCCGATACCGGTGCCGGCGAACAACACCAGGAAGCTGCCCAAGAAGCCGACGAAATTCTTTTCCGCCAGAAAATGCAGGACACCACCGACGCCGACCATCATCAGGAGGAAGGTCCAGAAGGTGACGCGGCCGCCGCCGAACCGGTCGGACAGAAAGCCGCCGATGACACGGGCGATGGACCCCACCAGCGGGCCGAGGAAGGCATAGGTCAGCGGATTGACGTCGGGGAACTGGATCTTGGTCAGCAGCGGGAAGCCGGCGGAATAGCCGATGAACGAGCCGAAGGTCCCGACATACAGCCAGCACATGATCCAATTGTGCTTGCGCTTAAAGATCACCGCCTGCTCGGCGAAGGACGCCTTGGCGCTGGACAGGTCGTTCATGCCGAACCACGCGGCGGCGGCGCAGGCGACGATGAACGGCACCCAGACGAAGCCGGCGTTCTGCAACCACATGGCCTTGGTGGCGGCCCCCTTGGCCCAGGTCTGGGCCTCGCCGCCGAGACCGCCGAACAGGCTCATGCCGACCACCATCGGCACCACGAACTGGACCACCGAAACCCCCAGGTTGCCGATGCCGGCGTTCAGCCCCAGTGCCGTGCCCTTCTTCGCCTTGGGGTAGAAGAAGCTGATGTTGGCCATGGACGAGGCGAAATTGCCGCCACCGAAGCCGCACAACAATGCCAGCACCAGGAACGCGGCATAGGGGGTGGAGGGGTCCTGCACCGCCAGGCCGATGCCGATGGCCGGGGCCAGCAGCGAGATGGTGGAAAGGGTCGTCCACAACCGGCCACCGAAGATGGGGATCATGAAGGAGTAGAAGATGCGGAGCGTCGCCCCCGACAAGCCCGGCAACGAGGTCAGCCAGAACAGCTGGTCGTTATCGAATTTGAAGCCGATGTTGGGCAGGTTGACCACCACCACCGACCACACCATCCACACGGCGAAGGCGAGCAGCAGCGACGGCATGGAAATGAACAGGTTGCGGGTGGCGACCTTGCTGCCCTTGGCCTGCCAATAGGCGGGGTCCTCGGGGGTCCAGTCGGTCAGAACGTGCGCGGGCGCGTTCGGCTTGACAGTGACGTCGATAGTCATCGTCTGCGTCTCCTTGAGAGGAAGTCTTATTCAGCGATTTCGACTGCGGCTGGCTTGCGGCCGGGCATGAGGTCGATGGAGCGGACCTCGGTCCAGTACATCCAGATCAGCGATACCCAGACGATGCCGTAGAGCAGCATGAAGGCCGAGCTTCGCACCCCGGTCAGGTCCAGCAGGGCGCCGAACATGATCGGCAGCACAAAACCGCCCAGGCCGCCGACCAGGCCGACGATGCCCGAGATGACGCCGATGTTGTGGGGGTATTCGTCCGAGATGTACTTGAAGACCGATGCCTTGCCGAAGGCCCAGGCCACGCCCATCACGAACATCAGCCCGGTGAATGCCCAGACGTTGAGGCCGATGTGAAAGGTCCGTGGTCCCGTTGTGGTCTGCACGGTGAAGTCGGTTTGCGGATAGCTCAGCATGAACAGGCAGATCCAGCTGACCCACAGTACCCACCAGGTAATCTTATGGGCGCCGAAGCGGTCGGAGAGATAGCCGCCGATGGCGCGCAACACACCGCCGGGCAGCGAAAAACAGGCGGCCAGCAACGCGGCATTCTGGATGGAGAACCCGTACTCGCCGACGTAGTATTTCACCATCCACAGCGACAGTCCGACGTAGCCGCCGAAGACGATGGAATAGTATTGACAGTACTTCCAGACGCGCGGGTCTCTCAGGGCGACGATCTGCTGTGCCACCGTCACGGTAGTGCCGACGCGATGCCGGGGGTCGTCGTAACTGAACAGCCAGAAGATGCCGCAGGTGACCAACATGGCGACGGCGTAGGCGGTGGGGACCATCTCCCATCCCCAGCCGGCCAGAATGGCGGGCGCGACGAATTTGGTCACCGCCGCGCCGGAATTGCCGGCGCCGAAGATGCCCATGGCGAAGCCTTGCTGCGCCGGGGGGAACCAGCGGGCGCAATAGGCGATTCCCACCGAGAACGAGCCGCCGGCCAGGCCGACGAACAGACCGGCCACCAGGAATTGCCAGAACGCGGTAGCGTGGCCGATCAGATAGATCGGCACCACGGTCGAGAGCATCAGAATGAAGAACACGATGCGGCCACCGAAGCGGTCGGTCCACATGCCAAGGGGCAACCGGATCAGCGATCCGGTCAGTACCGGCATTGCCGCCAGCAGCCCGAACTCGGTCTCGTTGAGTCCCAGCTTCTGTTTTATGGGAATGCCGATGACGGCGAACATCATCCAGACGGCGAAGCAGATGGTGAAAGACCACGTGCTGCTTGAAACCACCGCAATCTGCTTGGCTGAAATTCCACCCATGCCTGAGCCCCCCTGCCGCAACCCGAAACGCGCAAGCGAAACACTAAGGCGGTGGCGCAAGGATGGTCTTGACGTTGGGAAAGCCCGCGACAACTTGTCGCGCTCCGTCGGTTTGACCAATGTCAAGTCGGCGGATATCCGGCCCTGCCATAATGACGCCAATGACAAGAAGGGTGGGGAGGGGGGGGCGCATGGCTGCCGATGACAAACCGGCCGAATCGTGTGGTCTGCGGTGTCAGGACATCGAGACCTTGAACAGTTTTCCCCTGTTCAGCGGTCTGGAGCCCCAATGCCTGCTTCACGTTACCGCCGACGCCCCGGTGTTGCGCCCGGGGCGGGGCGAGGTGATCTTTCATCAAGGCGAGGAGGCGCGCTTTCTGCATGTGCTGCTGCAAGGCCAAGTCGGCCTGCTGGGCGGTATCGGCGACGGCGAGGAAACCGTGGTCGAAATCCTCAAGCCCGGGGAAATCTTCATTCCCGCCGCCGTTCTGACCCGGCGGCCCTACCTGATGGCTGCCGTGGCGTTGCAGCCTTGCCGCATCCTCGCCCTTCCCGCCGAGCGGCTGCGTCGCGATATCCGGGCCAATCCTGATCTCGCCGTGGCCATGTTGACGTCGCTGTCCACCTACTACCGCAGTCTGGTGCGCGAAGTGAAGGATCTGAAGCTGAAATCGGCAGCCCAGCGTCTGGCCATGTACCTGACGGCGTTGACCCCGCGCCGCCACGGTCCGGCGATGGTGCATCTGCCCCATTCAAAGGGGGTCATCGCCGCCCGTGTCGGCGTGCGGGCGGAAACCCTGTCGCGCGCCTTCGCGGCGCTGAAGAGCGAGGGGGTCTCGGTCAGTGGCAGTCTGGTGAACATCCGCGATACCGCCCATCTGGCCGGGTTCTGTAATGAGGGCGACGATCCGGTATGACGCGCTGAAAAGGGCAGCCCAATCGCCGTCCCCCCATATGGGACTATCGGCCTTCCGGCGGAGAGCGTCCAAATAACCCTAGCTGAAGCGGGGACTATGGACGGAGGCTCCTGATGGGCAGTGCGATGATGGGTTCACATTGCCGGTCAACGGCAAGTCTGGCTATCAAGGCATTCGCCGAAGCCCTCGAAGAGCAGGCGGTCGGCGGGCGGGTGTCGGTTTCGACGATCCGCCGTCTGAGCGAGGTGCTGTCGCAGGTGCCGGGGCCGCTGGCGGCGCATTACGCCATCGCCGAACAGACGTGCGTCAGCAATTTCGCGATGCAGCAGATGGATTTGCAGCGGACCAACTATGTCGGCCGGATCGCCGTCAAGACGTTTTCCCATCTGTTGCTCGACCCGTCGTCGGGGATCGGACGCAAGCATCTCACCCCCTTCTTTTCGGCCTTGCGCATGATTCTGGGGGAAGAGATCCATGACAGCTTGCAGGAGAAGTGCGCGGCCGTTGTCGCCCAACTGTCCGAGACCAGCGGTGTGACGCCATGGGAGGAGTTCTATGCCCACCCGGAAGTCGTCCGCATCACGGAAATAGTTCTGGTTTCGATGGCCAAGGCGCTGCGCCGGTTCGAGCCGCGCAAGGATTGGCTGCTGATCGTGATGAACTCCAATCCCACCAGCCAGTCGACGGGCAGCACCGCGTTCATCGCCCGCACCGGGCCATCATCCAAGACGGTGCAGGGGTTCAACGAAGCCAACCTGATGGTATTGCTCGACGCCATGTTTTCCAGCGTCCGCCCCTCCGCCATGAACGACGAAGCCAAGGTCGCCTTCCGCGCCCGCTGGGGTTTGGGCGTGGAAGAGATGTTCGGGCCGCTGTTCGTCGAAATCACCATGTGGAAGTACCATCGGCCGGTCTCGGCGCCGATGTTGCAGGAAGCCGCTCGGGCTTAAGAGTTTGAGTCGGTGTGGCGGCATCGAACTGTCGTGGACCAAATCCGACGGAAAAGTCCCATGGCGGATTCCCCCTGATTTGCCGAATGTGCGAGACGCGGTTGCAACGGCGACCGACTCATCATCGCTCCCTTCGCGGTGAATGGCTTTTTGTTGATATTCCATCCAAAAGACATAATCATATATATGCCTTTCGGCACAGATGGGCGTCTGGGGCGGCGCGACCGTAATCCCCTTTAGGAATATGGTATTACATGAGCGACGGCAGGAAATATAATGGTCCCCTCGATACGGGGGTAGGTACGTTGAATGACGACCATAGTAAGATCTTTGTCGTTTTGAACGAAGTTCGCCACGGATTGGAGAAAAACGAGCCAACCCCCGACATCGCATCCGGTGCTGTGTTTGCACGGGAATTATTCTCCCTTCACTGCGCCAAGGAAGAGTATTTGATGAAAGAGGCTGGCTATGCCAATTTTGACGCGGCGGCCAAAGATCATCGAAAGTTGTCGGAGATATTTGATAAGTTCATTGAGGATGTTGCCAGTGGTGCCGCTGATGAGCGGAACGCGGCTGATTTGATACTTGCAATCGTCGAGCATATTCGGACATTCGATCGCGATTATGCCAAATCCATAAATGCCGTTTTGACCGTGCCGCATCTCGAACTGACCATGTTTCGAGACGTAGACGGCTAGAGGAGATCGGGCCGCCGCACGGTGGCGAACCAATATTCCTGGATGCCGTGGATGGCCTGGAACAGATCATCCACGTCCATCGGCTTGGTGACATAGCCGTGGGCACCGGACTGGTAGGCCGAGGTCACGTCGCACTCGGCCGACGAGGTCGACAGCATGACCACCGGCAGATGACAGAGCCGGGGGTCGGCGCGGATCTCGCTCAGCACCTGGAATCCGTTCTTGCGCGGCATGTTGATGTCGAGCAGCACCAACTGATGGGGGGGAGGCTGCCCCGCCGCCGTCCGTAGCTTTTCCAGCGCCTCGACACCGTCGGTGGCGCGTTCGACGACACAGGAGAAGCGCCCGGCCTCGATGGCGGTGGAGACCAGCGCCGCATCGGCCGCATCGTCATCGACAACCAGCACATGGTAGGGTGGGGGGCTGTTCATCAGGGCGCCATTGGACTCGGATAATCCGATAAATAATGACCAGATTGTCCGCAATAGTAAATCCCGAGATGATCGCGTCGGCGGCATGGCGGCGTTGCGCACATGGCGCGGCGAGAGTGAATGGAATGGGAGGGGGCGATAATGATGCAAATGCTGGAACCGGTGCAGGCCTCCGGGTTCCTGGCGGCGGCGGTGCTGGTCACGCTGGCGCCGGGGCCGGACAACCTGATGGTGCTGGGCCTGGGGTTGTCACGGGGGCGTCGGCAGGGGGTGGTGTTCGGGCTGGGCTGCGCCCTGGGCTGTCTCAGCCATACCACCCTGGCGGCGCTGGGGATCGGCGCGCTGATCGCCGCCTCGACGGTTCTGTTCACCGCCCTGAAGGTGTGTGGCGGACTGTATCTGGTCTGGTTGGGGGTGCAGGCCTGGCGTGCCGGCGGCGCCGTAACGGTCGAGCGTCAGGGGGGCGATGACGGTCTGTGGCGGTTGTTTCGGCGTGGTCTGCTGGCCAATGCCATCAATCCCAAGGTGGTGTTGTTCTTTCTGGCCTTTCTGCCGCAGTTCGTCGATTCCGCCAGGGCGGATGTCGGCTGGCAGACAGCCCAACTCGGGCTGCTGTTCACGGCGCAGGCCTGCCTGCTGTTCGGCGCCATCGGCTGGTTTGCCGGCCGGCTGGGCGGTTGGTTGGGGCGCCATGGTCGGGTGGGGCCGTGGCTCGATCGGATTGCCGGCGGCGTGTTCATCGCCTTGGGGCTGCGTCTGATCGTGGCGCGATGACCTGGTACGTCTATGTTCTGCTTAATCCGGCCGGGATCGCCTATACCGGAATCGCCGTTGACGTCGAAGATCGCCTGCGCCGGCATAACAACGGCTGCGGGGCCAAGTTCACCCGTGGCCGTGGTCCCTGGCGCGAGGTTCATCGCGAGGGGCCGATGGCACATGGTGAAGCGCTGCGGCGCGAGGCCGCCATCAAGCGCGACCGGGCTTTCAAGGCGTCGTTGAAGCCGTTGCCGGCCGTCGTGCCGCCATGACCGCTACCCGACCGCAAGGCCGGGGTGTCTTGCATGTCCGGCCGGTGGCGCGTATATAGCGGCCCCGGGGTAGTCCGGAAGGTGGTTCGCCAGGGGGGCGACAGACAATGAAGCATATCGCGTTCTCCGGCCGAATGGTGATGGTCGGCTTCGGCAGCATTGGTCAGGGGGTTCTGCCGCTGATTCTGCGCCATATCGATATCAAGCCCTCCCAGATCACCATCATCACCGCCGAGGAACGCGGCCACGACGAGGCCAATGAATACGCCATCAAGTTCGTCAACCACGCCCTGACCCGCGAGAATTATCGCGACATGCTGGTTCCGGAACTGGGCCGCGGCGATTTCCTGTTGAACCTGTCGGTGGATGTTTCCTCGGTGGCGCTGATCGCGCTGTGCCGCGAGTTGGGCGCGCTTTATCTCGATACCTGCACCGAGCCATGGGCGGGCGGCTATACCGATCCCAGCCTGCCGCCGTCGCGGCGGACCAATTACGCCCTGCGGGAAAGCCTGCTGGCCCTGCGCAATGGCGGTCATGGTCCCACCGCCATGGTCACGCACGGCGCCAATCCCGGTCTGGTGTCGCATTTCGTCAAGCAGGGGCTGCTGGATGTGGCGCGCGACACCGGGACCGAGGCCGATGTGCCCGGCAGTCGCGAGGAATGGGCCGATCTGGCCCACCGGCTGGGCGTCAAGGTCATTCATATCGCCGAGCGCGACACGCAGGTGGCCAATCGGCCCAAGGCGGTGGGGGAATTCGTCAACACCTGGTCGATCGACGGCTTCGTCGGCGAGGGCTGCCAGCCGGCCGAACTGGGCTGGGGCACCCACGAGAAGGCGTTGCCGCACGATGGCCGCCGCTTTGATTTCGGCCCCGACTGCGCCATCCATCTGATGCGTCCGGGGGCCAGCCAGCGGGTGCGGACCTGGACTCCATTGGAAGGCCACTTTCAGGGCTTTCTCATCACCCACGGCGAGGCCATTTCCCTGGCCGACTACCTGACGGTGAAGGAGGGCGACCGTGTCGCCTACCGCCCGACCGTGCATTACGCCTATCATCCGTGTGACGACGCGGTGCTGTCGCTGCACGAATTCGCCGGCAAGGTCTGGCGGCTGCAACCATCCAAGCGCCTGCTGATGGACGAAATCATCGGCGGTATCGACGAGCTTGGGGTTTTGTTGGCCGGACACGACAAGGGCGCCTATTGGTACGGATCGCAATTGTCCATCGCCGAGGCCCGTGCCCTGGCTCCGCACAATAACGCCACCAGCCTTCAGGTCACCATCGCGGCTCTGGCCGGGGTGATCTGGGCGATCGAGAATCCCGATGTCGGGATCATCGAGCCGGACGAGGTCGATTTCCGGCGTATCCTTGAGATCTGCCGGCCCTATCTCGGGCCGGTGGTCGGGCACTATACCGACTGGACGCCACTGGTCGGGCGGGAGACTCTGTTCCCCGAGGACATCGACCGCGACGATCCGTGGCAGTTCAAGAACGTCCGGGTGGTTTAGGCGGCGTCGCGACTGTAACGCTTACGTGATTGTTTTGTTGCGGTCGATCGCGGGGCATGTATCGCGCCGGGGCCGACGCTATAGTCGCGCCATGCGGCCGAAGGACGTCCGATGGTCGCGACCACGTGATCCCGAAAGCGTTCCATGGCATCCCCAGCCCAGCAAACGACCGGATTTCCCGGTCTCAGGGTCGCGTTGCAGGCGATCGTCAATGTCCATTCCGGGCAGTGCTTCGGCCATGAAGTCCTGCTGAGGGGATGGGAGTCGCAACCGGCGGAAACCCCCGAGGAGATGTTGACGGCGGTTTGGCGGGAAGGGCGGCTGGTGGAGCTGGAGACCGCCATCCGCGCCCGGGTGGCCGACATCGCCGCCGCTGTACCGGCGGTGGCTGCCGGCGCCCTGTTCGTCAATCTCGACCCCCGGGTGCTGCCCCAGCTCGACGCGGTGATGGCGATGACCCGCGCCACATTGCAACCGCTGTTCACCCATGTCGTTACCGAGGTTCGCGCTCTGCCCGAGGGCGAGAGCTGCGCGGTCTATTCCGCCAAGACCATGCGGCGAGACGGCGGCATGCTGGCGGTGGATCGCTTCGGCGATTCCGCCGATTCGCTGCGCCTGCTCACCGGTTGCGACCCCGATTTCATCAAGATCGACCGTACATTCATTCGCGGCATCGACACCGAGGCGCGCAAGCGAGTGGTTCTGGCCCAGCTGATCGGCATGGCCCACACCCTGGGAATCGAGGTGATCGCGGTAGGGGTGGAGACTGTTCGCGAACTCAATGTCTGTCGCGAACTGGGGCTGGATCTGGTTCAGGGTCATTTCATCGGCGCGCCCGAGGAAGCCCCATCACGATTGTTGGCCGCCCATCCTCATGTGGACGCCTTGGCTCGGGGCGACCGGCGGCGGCAGATCGACCAGAAATGGGTCGTGCAGCAGATGGATTCGGTGCCGGCGATTCTGGTCGATGCCTCGGTACGAGAGATGTTCGATCGTTTCGCCCGCGATGCCTCCGTCAATTATGTGCCGGTGGTGGATGGCTCGGGACGGCCGTTGGGCATTGTTCGTGAGAGTGATCTCAAGAATTATGCCTATTCCGCCTTCGGCAAGGATCTGATCGCCAACAAGGCGCTGGGCCGGCGGCTGCGTGATTTCGTGGTCCGCTGTCCCATGGCCGACATCGCCACGCCGTTGGACCAGATGCTGGCGATATATGCCGCCGCCGAGAATGTCGATGGCGTCCTGGTCAGCGAACATATGGAGTATCGTGGCTTCCTGTCGGCGCGCTCGCTGATCCGCGCCACCCATGAAAAGACCTTGGCTCGGGCACGCGACGAGAACCCCTTGAGCAAGCTGCCGGGCAACGTCGTCATCAACGATTATGTCACCGGATGCGTCGGTGGCGGCGAGGGCGTGGTGCTGGCCTATATTGATTTCGACAATTTCAAGCCGTTCAACGACACCTATGGGTTTCGTCAGGGCGATCGCGCCATCTTGCTGTTCGCCGAATTATGCCGCAAGGCGGCGATGCCCGAGACCTGGTTCGTCGGCCACATCGGTGGCGATGATTTCTTCGTCGGCATCAAGGGGATTACCGGGGACGAAGCCGCCGTCGCCATCGGCGAGCTGATCGGCCGTTTCAGTTCCGACGCCGAAAGCTTCTACGACGCCGAGGCCCGCAATCGCGGCTGCATCACCGCCCAGGACCGCGAGGGGCATGTGAAGACGTTTCCGCTGCTGTCGGCCAGTGCGGTGATTTGCGTGCTGCCGCCGGGGTGCCGCACCGTCAGCATGGACGACATCTCCACCGCCATCGCGTCGCGTAAGAAGGAGGCCAAGGCGGCGCCGGACAAGCTGTCCATCGTGACGCTGGCGTGACGGCGCTCATTTACAGGCGAAAAAGCCTTCGTTGCGGACGGTCCTGGCGCAGGGGGTTTCCGGCTGGCCTTGTGCCTTTCTTTCCCGGTTCTCCTCGGTGCAGTTATTGTATTTCCTGTCGCTATTCGTGACGTCATCGGCGGCGATGTTGATACGCTCATAGCCGTTTGGGCACATCCGTCTCGCGGCATGTCCGCAAGACTCGAAAAGCTGCATCGTGTTGTCGCAATTTATATAATAGTACGATGTTCCATTCGATTTCTTGAACTCCGACACTTCGGCGCAGGCGCCAAGTATGCCGATCAGGACTATCGCTGCCAGTCTGTTCATCGCAATTCCTCAATCGGCGACGACCGCCGAGCGTCACGGCATGTGTCGCCGTCCACGGCCAAGGATAATGATTGCCGCGCCCGGGTGCAAACCCGCGTGACGGCGCGAGGCGCCGGGGGAACGCCAAGCCGGAATGTTTCGCCGCCATACCACCCCGATACCATACGACAAGATCATTGACACGGGGCCGGGCCGACGACGATCGTCAGCGCTAGATTAGGTTCAGCCGGATCATCTTGGGAGGGAACAGCATGACCGGGATTTCTCGACGCGATTTCGCCATCGGCGCGGCCAGTGCCGTCGCCGTTTCGACCTTTTTCATCGGTCGCGCCCGCGCCGCCGAGTTCACCTATAAGTACGCGAACAACCTTCCGGCCAGCCACCCCATGAACATCCGGGCCATGGAGGCGGCGGAGCGGATCAAGGCCGAGACCAACGGCCGCTTCGAGTTGCAGGTTTTTCCCTCCAACCAGTTGGGCTCGGATACCGACATGCTGGGGCAGGTCCGATCCGGCGCCATCGACTTCTTCACCATGTCCGGGCTGATTCTGTCGACGCTGGTGCCGGCGGCCTCGATCAACGGCATCGGCTTCGCCTTCAAGGATTACGACACGGTGTGGCGGGCGATGGACGGCAAGCTTGGCGCCCATGTCCGCGGCGAGATCGCCAAGTCGCGGCAGATTTTCGCCTTCGAGAAGGTCTGGGACAACGGCTTCCGCCAGATCACCACCTCGACCAAGCCGATTCAAGGCCCCGCCGATCTGGTCGGGTTGCGCATCCGGGTGCCGGTGTCGCCACTGTGGACATCGATGTTCAAGTCGTTCGGTTCGGCGGTCGCCTCCATCAACTTCGCCGAGACCTATTCCGCGTTGCAGACCAAGCTGGTGGATGCCCAGGAAAACCCCCTGGCGGTGATTTCCACCGCCAAGCTGTTCGAGGTGCAGAATTTCTGTTCCATGACCAACCACATGTGGGATGGCTTCTGGTTCCTGGGCAATCGCCAGAACTTCGAGGCGCTGCCCGCCGATATCCGCGCTATCGTCGAGAAGAACATCAACGCCGCCGGCATGGCCGAGCGTGCCGACGTCGCGGCGCTCAACGGCTCGATCCAGCAGGAGCTGTTGGCCAAGGGGATGAAGTTCAATGCGGTCGATACCGCCGCGTTCCGCGACAAGCTGAAATCCGCCGGTTTCTATGCCGAGTGGAAGGGGAAATACGGCGCCGAGGCCTGGGCCATCCTGGAAGATGCGGTCGGTTCGCTCGGCTGACATGAGCGGTCGCGTTTCCCTGGAAGTACCGCCGAACGGCGCCGCTCCGCCCGGCTGGGCGGCGAGGGCCGAGCGCGTGCTGGGCGTCGCCGTCGAGATTCCGGCGGCGGCGCTGGTGGCGGTCGAGATCGTCGTGCTGCTGTCGGGGGTGCTGGCCCGCTACGTCTTCCATACCCCGTTGGTGTGGTCCGACGAACTGGCGTCGATCCTGTTCCTGTGGCTGGCCATGGCGGGGGCGGTGGTGGCTTTGCGGCGCGGCGAGCACATGCGCATGACCGCGCTGGTGGCCGCGTTGCCGCCCCGCCGGCGGGCCTTTCTGGAGGCGCTGGCGCTGGCGGCGGGATTGGCGTTGCTGATCCTGCTGCTGATGCCGGCGGTGCATTACGCCTACGAGGAAAGCTTCGTCGTCACCCCGGCGCTGGAAATCCCCAATTCCTGGCGGGTGGCGGCGATTCCGGTCGGTGTGGTGTTGATGCTGGTGTTCTCGACGATCCGGCTGGCTCGGGTGGGCAGCGTCGGTGCGATCGCCGCCGCGCTGGCGGTGGTCGCCGGACTGGTGCTGGTGTTCTGGCTGAACGGCGCCACCCTGAAGGGCCTGGGCAATCTCAATCTCGTCATCTTCTTTGTCGGCGTCGTCGCCGCTTGCGTCTTCGCCGGGGTTCCCATCGCCTTTGCCTTCGCGCTGTCCACCTTCGGCTATCTGACCCTGACCACCCGGGTGCCGGCCATGACCATGGTCGGGCGCATGGACGAGGGCATGTCACAGTTGATTCTGCTGGCGGTGCCGCTGTTCGTCTTTCTCGGCCTGCTGATCGAGATGACCGGCATGGCCCGCGCCATGGTGCGGTTTCTCGCCTGTCTGCTGGGGCACGTGCGCGGCGGGCTGTCCTATGTACTGATCGGGGCGATGTATCTGGTGTCGGGGATATCCGGCTCGAAGGCCGCCGACATGGCTGCCGTCGCTCCGGTGCTGTTTCCCGAGATGAAGGAGCGTGGCGCCAAGCCGGGTGATCTGGTGGCGCTGCTGTCGGCCACCGGCGCCCAGACCGAGACGGTGCCGCCCAGTCTGGTGCTGATCACCATCGGCTCGGTGACGGGGGTGTCCATCGCCGCGCTGTTCACCGGCGGGCTCGTTCCCGGCCTGGTGCTGGCGGTGGGGCTGTGCCTGGTGGTGCGCCGTCGCTATCGCGGCGAGGACCTCAGCCACGTCAGGCGGGCCGACGGCGCCGAGATCCGTCGGGCCTTCCTGATCGCCTTGCCGGCTATTGCCCTGCCGTTCGTGATCCGCGCCGCGGTGATCGAGGGCATCGCCACCGCCACCGAGGTCTCGACCATCGGTATCGCCTATTCCGTCGTTGCCGGTCTGCTGTTCTATCGCCAGTTCAATTGGCGCCGGGTGATGCCGATGCTGGTGGAGACGGCATCGCTGTCCGGCGCCATTCTGCTGATCATCGGCGCCGCCACCTCCATGGCCTGGGGGCTGACCCAGTCGGGCTTCTCGCGTACCCTGGCCGCGATGATGGCGCAGCTTCCCGGCGGCGCCGTCACCTTCATGGCGGTGTCCATCGTCACCTTCGTCATTCTGGGCAGCGTGCTGGAGGGGATTCCGGCCATCGTCCTGTTCGGGCCGCTGCTGTTTCCCATCGCCCGCGCCGTCGGCATCCACGAGGTCCACTACGCCATGGTGGTGATTCTGGCCATGGGCCTGGGGCTGTTCGCGCCGCCGTTCGGTGTCGGCTATTACGCCGCCTGCGCCATCGGCCGGGTCAATCCGGATGCCGGTATCGGCCCGATCTGGGGCTATCTGCTGGCGCTGATGGCCGGGCTGGTGGTGGTGGCGGCGGTTCCCTGGCTATCCACCGGCTTTCTGTGACGTCTGTCCGCCCCTGGGGTCGAGCCGGCGTTGCAGCCCGTCGCCCAGCAGGTTGAAGGCCAACACCGCCAGCAGGATGGCGCCGCCGGGCCATACCGCCAGGGCGGGGGCGCTCCACACCACGTCCATGGCGCCGGTCAGCATGTTGCCCCACGATGCCATCGGCGGGCGGATGCCGAGTCCCAGGAACGACAGTGCGCTTTCGATCAGGATGATGTTGCCGATCGACAGCGTCGTCGCCACCACGATGGGCGAGGCGACGTTGGGCAGGATATGACGGATCATGATGCGCCCGGGGGTGGCGCCCACCGCCACCGCGGCGCGGACATAGTCGCGGCTGCGCACCGTCAGCGCCGAGGCCCGCACCAGCCGTGCCACCGTGGTCCAGCCGACGGCGGCGATGATCAGCGCCAGCCTGGCGATGGCGAAGCCCTCCGAATTCAGAACCTCGGCGCCGAGGCCCAGCTTGGCGGGATCGGCTGCCGCCAGCACGATCAGCAGCGGCAGCAGCGGCAGCGCCATCACTCCGTCGGTCAGGCGCATCAGCGCCGCGTCGGTGAAGCCGCCGCGATAGCCGGCCACCAGCCCGATCACGGTGCCGATGATCGCCGCCAGCAGAGCCGTCGCCGCCGCCACCGCCAGCGACACCCGGCCCCCGGCCAGCAGCCGTGCGGCGAGATCGCGGCCCAATTCGTCGGTTCCCAGTGGGTGGAGAAGGGCGGGCGGCGCGAAGCGGACGGACAGGTCCAGCGCCTCGGGATCGGGCAGCAGCAGCGGCGCCAGCGCCATGGCCAGCGCCAGCAGGATCAGGATGGTGGCGCCGGCTCTCATGGCGTCCTCACCCTCGGATCGAGCCGGACATAGGCGATGTCGGCCAGGATCGAGCCGACCAGGGTCATGGCGGTGGCCAGCAACAGCCCCGACAGCGCCAGATTGAAGTCGTTGCCCATCACCGCCTCGTAGATCAGCCGCCCCATTCCCGGCCAGGCAAACACCGTCTCGGTGATCAACGCGCCCGAGAACAATCCACCGACTTCCAGCGCCACGATGGTGGTGACCGGGATCAGGGCGTTGCGCAACTGGTGGCGGATCACCACCCGCGCCGGTGAACAGCCCTTGGCGCGGGCGGTGCGGATGTAGTCGTGGCCGGCTTCGGCGATCATGGCCGCACGCATGTGCCGGGCGTATTGGCCGATCCCGGACAACGCCAGGGTGGCGACCGGCAGGATCATGTGCGCCAGCCTGCCGCCGCCGGTCACCTCGGCCATGCCGCCGGCCGGCAGCCAGGCCAGTTCCACCGCGAACACCACGATCAGCATCAACCCCAGCCAGAACACCGGTAGCGACACCGAGGCGACCGATACCAGATTAACCAGTCGGTCCAGCACCGAGCCGGGACGTAGCGAGGCCAGGATTCCCAGCGGCAGCGCCACCACCAGGGCCAGCAGCAGGCTGGAGGCCATCAGGATGGCGGTATTGACCAGGGCCGGTATCATCGCCGCCATGACCGGTCGGGCATGGAGGCGGGAATAGCCCAGTTCGCCCTGTCCCACCTGCGCCAGCCAGCGCAGCCAGCGTTCGGTCCACGGCCGGTCGAGACCGTACAGCGCCTTCAGCCGCACCGCGTCGGCGGCGTTGAGATGGGGATTGCCGGCGATCATCAGGTCGATGGGGTCGCCCGGCATCAGCCCCATCAGGCCATAGACCACGAACGACATCGCCACCAGCACCGCCAGCGATTGCAGCAGGCGGGAAAGGATGGTCACTCCCACCGCCAGTTCTCCACCCAATAGGGCGTGGGGTCCTGGTGGCCGGTGGGCTCCAGCCCCTTCAGTTCGCGCGGCAGGATGAAGCCGTCGGCCTTGAAATATAGCGGCAGCGCCGGCAGGTCGGCGGCGTACAGCGCCTGGATCTCGCGCCACAGCGCCTTGCGCCTCGGCCGGTCCAACTCGGTCTCGACCGCGTCGATCAGGGCGTCCATCGCCGGGTTGGCATAGCCGCTATAGTTCTCGCCCGACCAGTTGTTGGCGGCGGCGGGAATCATCGCCGAGTGCAGGGTCGAGCGCGGCACGTTTTCCGGAGCCGAGTACCACGCGAACATGGCCATGTGGGCGAACTTGCGCCGGGTCACGGTCTCGCCGAACAGCACGCGCGGCGGCTCGGTCTTGACCTTGAGCTCGACGCCGGCCTTGCGCCATTGTGCTTGCAGCACCTGCGCCACCAACTCGCGCGAGCGGTTGCCGGCGGTGGTGACCAGATCCAGGGCCAGCCGTTCCCCCCGGGCGTTGACGCGGATGCCGCCGGGGCCGGGCTTCCAACCGGCCTCGTCGAGCAGGGCGGCGGCCTTGGCGGTATCGAAGGCGTATTTCGGAATGTCGTCGGCGTGGACCCAGTCCAGTTGCGGCACCATGGAATTAGCCACCGGCTCGCGCCCGTCGAACAGTTGCCGGGTCATGGCGTCGCGGTCGAGCGCCAGTAGAAGCGCGCGACGCACCCGGACGTCGGCCAGGACCGGCGAGCCGAGGTTGAGATCGATGTGCTCGTAGGCCAGGCTGGGGCGGGTGATTACGCTGAAACGGCCACCGTGGCGCTTCTCGAAGGCCAGGGTCGGTTCCAGCGGCAGCCCCAGTTCGCCCGCGATCATGTCGATGCCGCCCGACAGCAGGTTGGCTTCCAGCGAGGCGGTGTTCTCGATGACCTTGATGACGATGCGGGCGAAGGCCGGCTTTGCGCCTGCCCAATAGGCGTTACGCTCCAGCACCACATGACTGCCCTGGACCACCTGGGCAATGCGGTAGGGGCCGTTGTAGAGGCCGGGATTGGTGGTGTCCTGGTCATAGGCGGTGCGGTTGCGGTATTCCCCCGGCGCCGGCTCGAAGCGGGCGCGCTCGACATGGGCGGGCAGCGGCCCCAGGTCGCCGAAGGCATTGTAGTCGAAGGTCTGGCGATCGACGTGCACGGTGAAGGTGCGGGCGTCTTTGACGTCGATCCAGGTGATGCGGCGGAACGCCTCGGCGCTGGCTACCCCCGACTGGGGGTGCCGCCCCACCTGCCAGGCGAACACCACGTCGGCGCTGCCGACCGGCTTGCCGTCGGCCCAGCGCGCGTCGGCACGCAGGGTATAGGTGACCGCCATGCCCTTGCCTTCCCGCTTGGCCAAGCCATTCTCCAGGGTGGGCAGGGTCTCGCACAGCAGGCAGACCAATTGCCACTTGGCGTCGTAGACGGTGATCGGGCGCTGAGCGAAGGCCAGGACATAGCTTTTCGCCAGCATGGATTCGATCAGCGGGTTGAAGTTGGCGGGAAACTGGGAGATGCCGATCACCAGTTCATCCTTCGCCGCCGCCGGCCACGACAGCAGCATCAGTATCAGGGCGGCTAACAGGCGTCGCATGAGGATGCTCCTGGCGGCGGGACGGCTGAACGACAGCATCGAAGTCCCTCTCCCGGCTGTCAAGGCGGGCCTTGGCACCAAAATTGCTGCAACTTTTTCGGATATGGTTTGGGGGACATTCTCATGATTGCATCGATTTTGGCCAGTTCCGGCGTCAGGCAAGGACGGTCCACGGCTTCCGCTTCGGCTCCGGGGACGGCCTCGGCCTCGTTCGGCGCGGAACTTTATGCCGCTGTCGGCGAGCGGCCGGGTGCCGACCCGGCAAAATCTGCCGAGACCGGGCAATCCGGGGCGGCGGTGTTGTCCCCGTCGACGGCGGCGAGCCTGCTTGACTCCGGTCAGTCGGAGTTCGCCGCTTGGAAATCCGAATATTTCCGGCATGGCATCAGCGCGGATCGGCGCCAGCAGGTCGAGGACAACTCAGCCGCCTTCGAGGCGCTGACGGCGAAGGCGGCATCCAGCAACGCCTTCAGCGATCCCCAGACCTTCCTGCAATCCCTGTCGCCGTCCGAACTAAGCACGTTACAGGCGATTCACTGTCTGGCGGCACCCATCGACGCCGCCGGCCTGAGCAAGGAGGGGGCGTTGAATCTGCTGGTGTGCCCCGGCCATGCCCAGGACATCGACAATGACGGATTCGAGCAGGTCGGCGCGGCCAAGACGTGGACCTTCCCGCCGCCCAATGCCCCCGCCAAGGTCAAGCAGGCCTGGAAGGACGCCACCGCCAATATGAGCGACCACGATGTCATGCTGCTGAGTGGCAGCTTCCTGCCCTTGTCCCTCGGCAACGGTGGCAACGCCTATATCAGCCCGGACGCCGACTACGCCGAGATCGTCAGCCGCACCATCGAAGGCGCCAAACTGTCGAGCCAGTACGATCAGCCCGAGCAGCAGGCAAACCGGGCAAGGCAACTGACCATGCTGGAACGCCTTTTGAACGGTCTGCAAGCCTCCTCCGTCTGAGCGGCTTGCCTCTTTCCCCGCTTAGGGCATGATTGTACTTCACGCGACCGATGGGGGCGGACATGACCGAGCGGGCGACCGACATCCAGGATGGCGAGCACTGGAAGTTCTTCCGGGCAGGCGGCTTCGATCAGGTCCGGCTCGACACCGGCCGTGCCATCACCTCGCTGGGCCGGTTGGACCAGAAGTTATGGGCGGCGCTGTCGTGCCCCACCCGGGGGATCGAGCTTGACCAGCGCACCCTGGACATCATCGATTCCGACGGCGATGGCCGTATCCGCGCCGGCGAGGTCATTGCCGCGGTGGAATGGGCGGGCAACCTGCTGAAGCAGGCCGACATCCTGCTCCGGCGCGAGGATTCGCTGCCGCTCGACGCCATCGACGACAGCAAGGACGAGGGCCGGGCGGTACTGGCGGCGGCCCGGCGCATCCTGGCAAAAAGCGGCAAGGCCGGTGCCGACACCATCACCCTGGCCGAAGTGGCCGGGGTTGAAGAGGTGTTTTCCGCCAACGATTTCAACGGCGACGGTATCGTTCCGGCCGAAATCGTCGATGATCCGGCGTTGCGCGCGGTGATCGAGGACATCATCGGCTGTCTGGGCGGCGACATCGACCGCAGCGGCCTGCCCGGGGTGTCGGGCGACAAGGTCAAGGCGTTCTTCGAGGCGGCGGAGATCTATGCCGCCTGGGCGGCCAAGGCGGAGTCCGATCCGGCGCTGAAGCCCCTGGGCGATGCCAGCGCCGCTGCCGCGGGGGCGCTGGCGGTGGTGGCCGCCAAGGTGGATGACTGGTTCACCCGCTGCGCCCTGGCCGCCTTCGATCCACGCGCCGCCGGACCGCTCAACCATACCGAGGACGATTGGGCGGCGCTGGCCCATCATCTGCTGTCGCCTTCCGAGGAGGGGCTGGTGGCGTTTCCGCTGGCCACCGTGGCGGCCGGGGCGTCGTTGCCGCTGGGGCTGGGCCTCAATCCCGCCTGGGCCGACGCGCTGGCGCGGTTCAAGGCCGAGGCGGTGACGCCGTTGCTGGGTGAGCGCCAGTCGCTGAGTGCCGAGGAATGGGCCGGGATCAAGGCGCGCTTCGCGCCCTGGACGGCGTGGCAGGCCGAGCAGCCGGACAGCCCGTTGCGCGCCCTCGGGGCCGCTCGGATCGGCGACATTCTGGCGACCGGCGCCCGGGCCGCCATCGAGGAGCTGATTGCCCAGGATCTGGCGCTGGAGGCCGAGGCCCGTGCCATCGCTTCGGTGGACCGGCTGTTGCGCTGCTGCCGTGACCTGGCGACGCTGCTCAACAATTTCGTCGCCTTCCGCGACTTCTATACCCGCAAGCACAAGGCGGTATTCCAGGCGGGAACCCTGTTCATCGACGGGCGCTCGTGCGAATTGTGCGTGCGGGTCGATGACCCCGACAAACATGCCCCCATCGCCACCCTCAGCCGTATCTTTCTGATCTACTGCCAATGCGTCCGGCGGGGCGGCGATGAGAAGATGCATATCGCCGCGGCGGTGACCGCCGGCGATTCCGATCAGTTGATGGTGGGACGTAACGGCGTGTTCTACGATCGCCGTGGCGGCGACTGGGATGCTACCGTGGTGCGCATCGTCGATCATCCCATCAGCATTCGCCAGTCGTTCTGGGCGCCTTACAAGAAGGCGGGCAAGATGATTGCCCAGCAGGCGGAAAAGATGGCTGCCGCCCGGTCCGCCGTCGTCGCCGCGCCCGAGCCGGCCAAGCCGGCGGCCACCTCAACTTCCGCGCCGGCCCCCGCCAAGCCGTCGGCGCCGGCGCCCGTGCCCGCGCCTGCCGCCGCCGCCGCGCCGGCCCAGCCATTCGATGCCGGGCGTTTCGCCGGTATCTTCGCGGCGCTGGGTCTGGCGGTGGGGGCCATCGGCACCGCCATCGCCTCGGTGGTGACCGGGTTCCTGGCGCTGCCGTGGTGGCAGATTCCGCTGGCGCTGATCGGTGGGTTGCTGGTGGTGTCGGGGCCGTCGGTGGTGATCGCCTCGTTCAAGCTGCACCAACGCAACCTGGGGCCGATTCTCGATGCCAACGGCTGGGCGGTAAACACCCATGCCCGTATCAATATTCCCTTCGGCACCGCACTGACCCAGATGGCCAAGCTGCCCGAGGGGGCGGTGCGCTCGATGAAGGACCCCTACGCCCAGAAGGAGCCGCCGTGGCGCGGCTACGCCCTGGCGGCGGCGGCCGTCGGCGTGCTGGGGCTGCTGTGGAAGTTCGGCGCGCTGGCCAAGCTGTGGGCGATGATTCCGAAATAGGGTGGGGGTCTACTCCGCCGCGTTGCCCTTGAGGCGCTCGATGCGGGCGCCGCAGGCGGCCAGCTTTTCCTCGACCCGCTCGTAGCCGCGATCCAGGTGATAGACGCGGTTGACGATGGTTTCGCCCTCGGCCGCCAGCCCGGCCAGGATCAGCGACACCGAAGCCCGCAGATCGGTGGCCATCACCTGGGCGCCCGACAGCCGGGCCGAGCCGCGCACGATGGCCGAGGCGCCGTGGACGTTGATGCGTGCGCCCATGCGGGTCATCTCGGGAACGTGCATGAAGCGATTCTCGAAGATGGTCTCGGTGATCATGGAGGCGCCCGCGGCGGTGCTCATCAGCGCCATCAGTTGCGCCTGCATGTCGGTGGGAAAACCGGGATAGGGTTCGGTCATGATATCGACGCCCCGGATCTCGCGGCCCTCGGCGGCAACGCGCATGCCGCGCGGGGTTTCCTCGATCAGCACGCCGCATTCGGT
This sequence comes from uncultured Rhodospirillaceae bacterium, assembly GCA_903901915.1. Classification (GTDB taxonomy): domain Bacteria; phylum Pseudomonadota; class Alphaproteobacteria; order Rhodospirillales; family Magnetospirillaceae; genus Phaeospirillum. Next base: position 89,610 of record CAIUSV010000080.1, read on the forward strand.
CAGCACCTTGTTGACCGATTCCATCAGGTCGATGCGGGCGCCCACCAGTTCGATGTCGCCGCGGGTGATGGCGGCGGCGACGGCGTAGGAGCCGGTCTCGATACGGTCGGGAACCACCGAATATTCGGCGCCGTGCAGCCGATCGACGCCCTGGACGCGGATGGTGCCGCTGCCGATGCCGTCGATGCGCGCCCCCATGGCGACCAGGCATTGGGCGAGGTCGGAAACCTCGGGTTCGCGCGCGGCGTTGGCGATGACGGTTTCACCCTCGGCCAGGGTGGCGGCCATCAGAATGTTCTCGGTGCCGCCGACGGTAACCTGGGGGAAGATAATGTGGGCGCCCTTGAGGCGGCCGTTGACCTGGGCGACGATGTAGCCGTCTTCCAGCTCGATCGCCGCGCCCATCTGTTCCAGCGCCTTGAGGTGCAGATCGACCGGCCGCGTGCCGATGGCGCAGCCGCCCGGCAGCGATACCCGTGCCCGGCCGCAGCGGGCCAGCAGCGGCCCCAGCACCAGCACGCTGGCGCGCATCTTGCGGACCAGATCATAGGGCGCGGTGGTGCTGGTGATCTCGCCGGCGGTCAGCTCCAGCACCCGGCCGGTATGGCCGCCATTGGCGGCGTCGCCGTTGAGGATCATGCGGGCGCCATGCTGGGCCAGCAGATTGGCCATGGTGGTGATGTCCACCAGATGGGGCAGGTTGGCCAGCGACAGGGTCTCGTCGGTCAGCAGGCAGGCCGGCATCAGCGCCAGGGCGGCGTTCTTGGCGCCGCCGACGGTGATGGTGCCCTTGAGCGGCGTCCCGCCGATAATGCGGATCCTGTCCATTGATATCCTCTGGCCGGAGAGAGGCTGTCCTTTAACGCCCCCCCTTGCCGAGGTCAAGGGCGGCGGTTAAAACACCTGCCATGATCCTGACCCCCATCGACCATTCCGTTCTCCATGGCCTTCGCGCCGGCTTCGCCGAGGCGCTGGCCGACGACCCATTGGCGCTGGCGGTTTTCCGCCGGGTCACCGCCCTGGTGCCCGACGGCGACCTGCTCAGCCTGTCGACCGATCCGGTCCATCACGCCCAGGGGGTCGAGCTGTGCCGCCGTTTCGGCTTCGGCATTCTCGATGTCGATCCGCATGACTATTTCACCTGGGACGGCCATTCGGTGGCCATCCGCATGGAACCCAGCGTGCTGATCCACGAGGTCGGGCATTATCAACTGGCGTCGCCCGAGCGGCGGACGATCCTGGATTTCGGCCTGGGCGCCGGTCCCGAATCGGGGCGCAAGGCCGAGGCCGACGCGCTGCAGACCCTGTTCCTGCCCGAACGCGATGTCGAAGAGGGACTGTGCTCGCTGCTGGGCATCCTGTGGGAGGCGGAATTGGGCCAACCGGCGGTGCTCGCCTTCCTTGAGCAGAACTGGATGGAGGGCGGCACCAGCCTTCACAACCTCGCCCATTTCCGCAAGATCGTCCGCTGGTTGGCCGAAATGGGCCTGATCGACCAGACCGGCGCCCCCACCATGGGGCTGCGCACCGAAGGCGACGAGACCTTCTTCACCCGCTGGTACGGGGAGGGATGACCATTCTCGTCATCGGCATCGGCCATCCCTATCGCCGCGACGACGGCATCGGCCCGGCGGTGGCCGAGGCGGTGGGTGGCTTGGCCCACCACGGCGAGGGCATGGATCTGATGGAACGGTGGTCGGGCTGCGATCGTCTGGTCCTGGTCGATGCCACCTGTTCCGGCGCCGCGCCGGGGGCCATCTTGGTGTTCGACGCCTCCACCGCCGACCTGCCCACCGGCCTTCTGCCCAAGGGCAGCCACGTCATCGGCCCCGCCGAGGGTATCGCCATGGCCCGTTTGCTCGGACGCTTGCCGCCGGCGGTGTGGGTGGTCGGCGTCGAGGGTGCCGACTTCTCGCCCGGCGAGGGCTTCAGCCCGGCGGTGGCGGCGGCGCTGCCGCTGGCGGTGGCCGAGGTCGAGCGGCTGCTCAGGTCTGCGACCGCCTGATTTCATAGGCCTGAAGGTGGCAGTGCGCTACCCGCAGCAATGGCGCGGCGATGCCGAATTCCCGGGCATGGCGCAGCATGTCGCCGACGATGTGTTCGCCCTCGGTGCGGCCGCCGCCTTCCAGGTCGCGCATCATCGAGGCGGTCATGGCCGACTTGGCCTCGGTGAGGAAGCCCAGGGCGAGATTACGGGCCTCGGGGCGCGGGGTGTGTCCGGCGGCGGCGGCCACGGCACAGCATTCGGCGAAAATTTCGCGGGTGATCGTCTCGCCCTCGTCGGTGGCCACGATGGTACCGACGCTGGCCCGCATCAGGCAGGTCATCGCCGCCAGCGGCGCCAGCAGCACATACTTCTCCCAGGCGTCCTGGATCAGGTTCAGGCTGTGGACCGACTGGAAGTTGGCACCGGCGAAGGCGGCGGCAACGGCTTCGGTGCGGAGGCTGGTGCCGCCATCGCGCTCGCCGAAGGTCAGGCGGTGGATCTTGTTCATGTGCAAGACCTCGCCCTCCGGTCCCAAGGTGGCGAAGATATGGCACAGGCCGCCCAGCACCCGATCGCGGCCGAAGGCGGCGTCCAGCGTCGGGTAATGCGCCAGGGCGTTGAGAATCGGCAGCACCATGGTGGCGGGGCCGACGGCCGGTCCGACGGCGGTGATGGCGTCGTCCAGGTCGTAGGCCTTGCAACTGAGGATCACCAGATCCCAGGACCCGGTCAGGGTATCGGCGGTCACCGTATTTACCGGAAGTTGGGCGTCGCCCAGCGGGCTGGCGATACGCAGTCCGGTCTCGGCCAGCCTGGCCGCCCGGGCCGGCCGCACCAGGAAGGTAACGTCGGCCCCGGCTTGCGCCAACCGTCCGCCGAAATAGCCGCCGGTGCCTCCCGCACCCAGAACGAGAATACGCATGGCCTGTCTCCGGTATGACCAGTGGGCGACGTTAGCGTCGGCGCATGGCTCGGGCAACGAAAAAAGCCCCTCCCGGAAGGGGAGGGGCTTTCCGTCGGCGTTGGAGGCCTATTCGGCGGCTTCGCCGGTTCCGGCGGTCCGGGTGGTCGGCGGCGTCACGTCGGGCAGGCCGGCAAAGCGGCGCAGCATGGCGAAACGGCGCCGGATGTTGCTTTCTGCGTGCTCGACCAGATGCTTGTAACGCTCGGGGTCGGCGCGTTCGACCATCTGGAACCGGGCCTCGCCCTTCATGAACTCGGCCAGCGGCAGCGACGGTTCCTTGCTGTCGAGGATCAGCGGCGCCTCGTTGGTACCCAGCTTGCGCGGGTCCCAGCGGTACAGCGGCCAATAGCCGGCATCCACCGCCATCTTCTGCTGGTCGAGGCCGTGGGACAGGTCGTAGCCGTGGGCGATGCAGTGCGAGTAGGCGACGATCAGCGACACGCCGGGATAGGAGACGGCGTCCTGGATGGCGCGCACCGTCTGAACATCGCGCGAGCCGAAGGCGACGTTGGCGACGTAGACGTCCTCGTAGGCCATGGCCATCATGCCCAGATCCTTCTTGGGCAGCGACTTGCCGGCGGTGGCGAACTTGGCCGAGGCGCCGATGGGGGTCGCCTTGGACTGCTGGCCGCCGGTGTTGGAGTACACCTCGGTATCCATGACCAGGATGTTGACGTTCTTGCCCGAGGCGAAGACGTGGTCGAGACCGCCGTAGCCGATGTCGTAGGCCCAGCCGTCGCCGCCGATGATCCACACCACCTTCTCGACCAGATAGTCGGCCACCTGCTCCAGCCGCCGCGCCATCGGGTCCTTGATGCCGGTCAGCAGCCGGCGCAGTTCCTCGACCCGGCCACGTTGGGCGGCGATCAGGACTTCGTCGGTTTGCGGGGCATGGCTCAGGTCGTTGACCAGCCGCTCGGGCAGCTTGCCCTTGGCCGCCAGCGCCGCCAGGATCAGGCGGGCATGTTCACGGTGGCGGTCGATGGCAAGGCGGAAGCCCAGGCCGAATTCGGCGTTGTCCTCGAACAGCGAGTTGGCCCAGGCCGGACCGCGCCCGTCGGAATTGGTGGCGTAGGGGGTGGTGGGCAGGTTGCCGCCGAAGATCGACGAGCAGCCGGTGGCGTTGGCGATCATCAGCCGGTCGCCCCACAACTGGCTCATCAGCTTGATGTAGGGGGTTTCGCCGCAGCCCAGGCAGGCGCCCGAGAACTCGAACAGCGGCTGAAGCAGCTGGGCGGTCTTGACGGTGGGCTGACCCAGCTTGCCGCGATCGGCCTCGGGGAGGTCGCGGAAGAAGGCCCAGTTGGCCTTTTCCGCCTCCAGGATCGGGGACTTTTCCGCCATGCGCAGCGCCAGCCGCGACGGGTCCTTCTTGTCCTTGCCGGGGCAGACCTTGACGCAGAGCATGCAGCCGGTGCAGTCCTCCGGCGCCACCTGGATGATGTATTCCGAGCCCTTGAATTCGCCACCCTTGTAGGGCATGCGCTTGAACGATTCCGGCGCGGCTTCGACGGCGGCGGGATCGGCTACCTTGGCGCGGATGGCGGCATGGGGGCAGACCATGGCGCACTTGTTGCACTGGATGCATGGCCCCTGGTCCCACACCGGGATCTCGGCGGCGATGTTGCGGCGCTCGAAGCGGGCGGTGCCGGTCGGCCACACGCCGTCCACCGGGAAGCACGACACCGGCAGCATGTCGCCGCGATTGGCCAGCATCATGGCGGTGACGCGCTTGACGAAATCAGGCGAGTCGTCGGACACGATGGGCGGGCGGCCGCGGGTCGAGGTGATGCGGTGGGGAACCGCCACCTCGGACAGATGCTCCAGCGCCATGTCGACGGCGGCGAAGTTCTTGGTCACCATCTTTTCCGACTTGCGGCCGTAGGTCTTCTTGATCGCCTTCTTGATGTGGGCGATGGCCTCGTCCTTGGGCAGAACGCCGGACAGGGCGAAGAAGCAGGTCTGCATGATGGTGTTGATGCGGTTGCCCATGCCGGCGGCCAGCGCGACCTTGCGGGCGTCGATGGTCCACAGCGTCAGGTGCTTGTCGATGATCTCTTGCTGGACCTCGTGGGGCAGGCTGTCCCACACCTCGTGGGGGGAGTAGGGCGCGTTCAGCAGCAAGGTGGCGCCCGGCGCGGCATACTTCACCACGTCGACCTTGTCGAAGAAGACGAAATGATGGCAGGCGACGAAGTCGGCCTCGTCCACCAGATAGGCCGAGCGGATGGCGTGACGCGAAAAGCGCAGGTGCGAGATGGTGATGGCGCCCGACTTCTTCGAGTCATAGACGAAATAGCCCTGGCCCTGGAAGCCGGCGTTCTCGGCGATGATCTTGATCGAATTCTTGTTGGCGCCCACCGTGCCGTCGGCGCCCAGGCCGAAGAACACCGCGCTCTTGACCCCGTGATCCTCGATACGGAAATGGGGGTCGACCTCCAACGACAGATGGGTGATGTCGTCGGTGATGCCGACGGTGAAGTGAAGCTTGGGCTTGGGCTTGCTCAGTTCATCGAACACCGCCTTGACCATGGCGGGGGTGAATTCCTTGGACGCCAGGCCATAGCGGCCGCCGATCACCACCGGATCGACGGCGGTGGCGCGCAGACCCTCGACCTTGGCCTCCTGCAACGCCGCCAGCACGTCGAGATAGAGCGGCTCGCCGATGGCGCCATGCTCCTTGGTGCGGTCCATCACCGCGATGGCCCGTACCGTCGGCGGCAGGGCGGCGACGAAGGCGTCGACCGAGAACGGCCGGTAGAGGCGGACCTTGAGCACGCCAACCTTCTGATGCGCCGCGTTCAGCTTGGCGACGGTCTCGTGCGCGGTCTCGGTGCCCGAGCCCATGATCACCATGACCCGCTCGGCCTCGGGATCGCCGAAATAATCGAACAGCTTGTACGACCGGCCGGTCAGGGCGGCGAAGCGGTCCATTTCCTGTTGAACGATGCCGGGGCAGGCCTGGTGCCAGGGATTGCGGGCCTCCTGCATCTGAAAGAAGGTGTCAGGGTTCTGCGCCGTGCCGCGCAGGGTGGGATGGTCGGGCGACAGCGCGCGGGCGCGGTGGTCGGCGATGCCCTTGGGATCCATCAGCGACAGCAGGTCGTCGTCGGTCAGTTCCTCGATCTTGGCGACCTCGTGCGAGGTGCGGAAGCCGTCGAAGAAGTGGAGGAACGGCACCCGCGACTTCAGGGTCGCGGCGTGGGCGACGGCGGCCATGTCGTGGGCCTCCTGCACCGAGGCCGAGGCCAGCATGGCGAAGCCGGTCTGGCGGCAGGCCATGACGTCCGAGTGGTCGCCGAAGATGGACAGCGCGTGGGTGGCCACGGTGCGGGCGGTGACGTGCATGCAGAAGCTCGTCAGCTCGCCGGCGATCTTGTACATGTTGGGGATCATCAACAGCAGGCCCTGGCTGGCCGTGAAGGTGGTCGCCAGCGAACCGGCCTGAAGCGCGCCGTGGGCCGCGCCGGCGGCACCGCCCTCGTGCTGCATCTCGGCCACGTCGGGGATGAGGCCCCAGATGTTCTTCTGGCCTTCGGCCGCCCACTGGTCGGCGAACTCGCCCATCGTGGACGATGGGGTGATCGGATAGATCGCCGCCACCTCGCTCACCCGGTAAGCCACCGAGGCGCACGCCTCGTTGCCATCGACCGTGATCAGTGCCCTGTCTGCCATATCCGTCCCAATCTCTCAGCTCGATTCATCCATAGAGGACACGCGGGAAGCCCCGGTTTCCGCCACCATTCAGGCGGCGGCAGAATAAACATCGCTCTCGCGATTTCGCAAGTCCCTTACGTAAACCGATAGAGAAAGGAAATAAAATTCCGCCCCGGCGGAGCGGGCTGGCGGGGGAACAGGGGCTCGCGGTCGGCTCTTCGCCTTCAGGCTGCCGCCAGCGAGGCGTTCCGACGCCGGTCCAGTTCGGCACTGGCCAGAAACCAGATCGGCGCCCAACAGACGGCCGTGTCGGCGACAATGCGTTCGACCAGGGCCGTGGGTACATTCCTGATCCATTGCTCAAGCACGGCGGCGACTCCTGTTTTGCTGCGATGCACAATCAACATATTGTGTCCGGTGGTGGCGCCGCCACAGCGTTCTCGACATTGGACCCATGCCAGGGGTGCAATGGTCCAGTCACGGCGGTCATGCTTGGGGGAGGGCTGGAAAGCGTTTTAGCTTGCAAAAATTCTAGATCGCGGTTAAAAGTGTCAAATCTGCCCGAGCCTCTTCGAGGCCGGGCTATATTTTTGCCTGGGAGACATCCATGGCCGACGACATCAACGCTTCCGCGAACAACGATCAGGGTACCGGTTCGGGGAATGCGCAACAGGCTCTCGATGATCTGACGGTGTTGCACAATGTCCAGGATCAAAGCCTGGGCGATGCGCGCCTCAACGTCGCCCGGCCGACCGATGTCTCGGACACCTCGCTGGGCAACCTCGCCAACGTGCAGCAGGGCTCGACCGGCTCGCCCCAGGTGCAGTCGCTGGGCGGCATCACCGGCGGCATCAACGTTGCGCTCGACGTGGCGATCGAAAGCACCCATGGCGGCACCGTGGCGCCGCCCGAACTGGGTACCACCGCGGCTCTGGTCAGCGACGATGCCGGCGCTATCAGTGTTTCTGCCGCCGGCGCCGCGCCGCTGAATGTCCAGCAATTGCCGGATCTGGCGCAGGCCGACGATAGCTTCAAGCCACAGGCCGCGGCGCTCGGCCAGGCGGTCGGCGCCACCGCACCCATCGGTGGCGTTTCGGGTTATTCCGCTCCGGTTGCCGCCGCCGCGGCCGCGCCGCCGGCGGCGGCCGCGGCCGACACAATTACCCTTGACCAGACCCAGGCGGTCAATCACGACCCGACGCTGACGGTCGATGCCGCCGCCAAGTCGGGTCACGGCGCCATCAGCGGCACTTTCGGTGCAACCGACGTCGATGGCGATGTCGTGTCCATCAGTCTGGTCGGCGCCGATAACGGCGTGCTGACGGTGACCGACGCCAACGGTAATCCTGCCGGCACGGTAACGCTGTCGGCCGATGGCCATTCCTACACCTTTACCCCCAATGCCGATTGGCAGGGCGGCGAGAACGTCTCGTTCCAGATCGAGGCCTCGGACGGCCGCGGCGGCACCGCATTCCAGACCATCAGCCTGACCGAAGTCGATATCGCGCCGACCGCCGATGCCGTCGGCGCGGCCAAGGACCACGGCACCATTTCAGGCAGCGTCGGGGCCAGCGATGTCGAAGGCGACTCGCTGAGCTATTCGCTGACCGGAGCCGGGGCGGACGGTACGCTTCATCTTGGCAACGGCGTGGTGTCGATCGATTCCGCCGGCAACTACACCTTCGTTCCGGCCGATGGCTGGAAGGGCGACGATACCGCCACCTTCGAGGTCCAGGTGTCCGACGGTCACGGCGGCACCGCGACCCAGACGGTGACGGTGACCGAGACCAACGCCGCCCCGACTCTGACCGCGCCGGCCGCCATCGCCGAGACCGAAAACCAGGGGATGTATGGTCAGCTCTCCGCCAAGGATACCGACGCCGGCGACACTGCCACCTTCCATCTGAGCGGCAGCGTCGACCATCCGGTGCAGACGGTGGTGGTCGATGGCCACACCATCGAGGTGGTGCAGACCGAACACGGCGTCGTCGCCCTCGATACCGCCACCGGCTCCTATGAATTCAAGGGCAATGCCGACACCCAGCACCTTGGCCTGGGCGAGAGCGTTCCCGACAGCTTTACCGTCACCGTTTCCGACGGCCATGGCGGCAGCGACAGTCACGAGGTCGGCGTTACCATCGCTGGCGCCAACGAAGGCCCGACAGTGGCGATCGACGCCGGTATTCTGTCGGTGGGCGAGACCGGGACGGTGGGCGGCACGGCGACGGCAAGCGACATCGATACCAACGACCAGCATACCTTCCATCTGGTCGATGCCGCCGGCAACAATGTCGGCACGACGGTAAGCAACGAATACGGCACCTTTACCATCGATGCCGGCACCGGCGAATACAGCTTCACCCCCAGCGCCCACGCGGCGACGCTGGGCGAGGGTGTCGAGGCCAAGTTCGACTTCCAGGTGGCGACCAACGACGGTCACGCCGACAGTCTGGCGGCGCCGATCTCGGTGACCATCACCGGGGCCAACGAAGGGCCGACGGTGTCGGTGACCGCCGCCGATCTGCAGGTGGGCGAGACCGGGACGGTGGGCGGCACGGCGACGGCGAGCGACATCGACGTCGGCGACAGCCACAGCTTCCATCTGGTCGATGCCGCCGGCAACAATGTCGGCACGACGGT